>NZ_JAGL01000022.1 GCF_000526635.1 Aminobacter sp. J41 | reverse complement strand
GTCTCCCAGTCCCGGTCGCGATAGCCGTTGCGCTGGGCCAGACGAAGCGGGTTCTTCTCGCCATAAGCGGCGCCGGTGGCCGCACCCACCTCCATCTCCATCAACCGCTCGGCGGCAAAGCCGATCATCTCGCGCAGGAGATCGGCGTCGGGGGTCTTCTCCACCAGCGCGCGCAGGTTCATCATGTCGTCGGTCATCGGTGTTCCTTCCGGAAAGGGGTTGGTCTCGCAACCAGACCCTACCGGAAAGCGCCGATGACCGCCGCGCTACCCAGCTACACCACGTCCGGGGACGTCACCTCATTGGCGGTTCCAAAATAAGCTGAACCGTCCAGCGGTGCATGACGATGCCCTAGTTTATAGCTCAGGATCTGCATTTTCACCGGAGGAAAAGGACGCTTGGTGGCTTCTCTACGACACGTTGGCGATGGTCAACAGCGAACTGATGACCGCCGATGCAATTCTTCGGGACTTAACTAAGCAGTCTGGGTTTGCGGTAAAACGTGTACTTGGAGCGAACAACCCCAAGATCTTGAAGGAACACGTTCCAACCGAGGGTTGGGAACCGATCCAGGCCGAGGTACATGTTTCCAGTCCGACATATCTCGCAGAGATGTTCGGCGGGGATAAATTGTATGGAACTAGCCCACTCCCCCCAATCAGAGAACTGCTTCAGAACTCCGTTGATGCCGTGCGGGCCCGGAGACTACTCGAGGCTTTCCCTCCTCAATGGGGAGAAATCACAATCTCAATCGAGCCCTATCACGCCGAGTCCATACAGCTAGTCATCGATGACAATGGAGTGGGCATGTCAGAAGCAGTAATGACCGGAACTCTGCTGGACTTCGGCTCGTCACTTTGGAGATCCGAATTCATAAGAAAGGAATTTCCGAAGCTGTTGAACAGCGGCTTCAAGTCAATCGGCCGTTTTGGCATCGGTTTCTTCTCTGTCTTTTCTCTCGGGAAAGATGTTAGAATAATATCAAGTCGCTTTGACGCAGATGAACGGCCAAATGTATTGGAATTTGACGGGATAAGTAACCGACCTCTGTTTCGAAAGGCAAGTCCGAAAGAACGACCGAGCGGCGTCAGCACACGGATCCGCGTTATAGTCCCTCATAGTCGCTTTAAGACCTCCGGCGAGCTCTCATACTTGGAACAGCTTGGAAAGGATCTACGTCGCCTTGTTAGCTGCGTCGATGTCAAGATAAACTTTAATGACCATGTAACTGCCACAACATTTACCCACCTCCCGGACTGGGAAAGTTGTTCTGCAACGACGTTCCTGGATGAACTACTACCCGACTCCGAATTCAAAGAGCAGACCATCGAGATCAGCGCACCATACGTTCGGCTCATAAAGAACGAAAAGGGCGAGACCATTGGGAGGGCAGCTTTTGATTTTACGCCACGCAGGGTCCCCAGCCCCAGCATGATCCGGCGTGGAAATGGTGCGATGGCAGTCGGGGGGTTTGTAGTAGAGAATATCGAAGAATATCTCTTTCGATCATCCCCCACCTACACCGCCAAAACGCCACGACCGCTTCCCTCTTATGTAGGCGTATTTATTGGCACTCCCGACGCGCTCGCTCGGGATAGATCGACTGTCATTGCAAATACGGAAGAAATCCTCAAATGGTTAAACGAGCAAGTCAAGTTATGCGATCTAAGTAAAATCAATATCGACCATGGAATGAGACTTGCGGCAGAAATAGTTAGCCTTGGCGGCCACCCAAGAGAACTCCCTTTTATATACCTATCCGGCGGATATGTCACATATGAAAAGTTTAAGTCTTACCTATCCACAAGCGATAGTTTATGGCTGCCACTTCGAAAAGACTACGATGATTCACTTCGAATGATTTCCGCCAAAGATTTGGGCCGCGATTATTTCTTATATAGACAGAATGCACGCGAAGAGCTTTGCGTGCCCCTTCTTACTGGCTATGCAGATGAAGTAGCACCAAAGGAATATACTCGAGGCAGGTTAACGCCCGAGGAGATAATACCCGTCGTGACGCACAATATAAGAAATGTATGAGGAAATATCGCCAGGATTATCGATCAGATTTGGACGAATTGGGAAATTACTGATATCTGTATGGAAGATATTTTTGAGACGGACTTTATTGTTAAACCGGAAAGGCGATTGGTTCTGAAATTGAGAAGGATGGTATAGTAGGTTGTAAAAGGCAACGAGACACTTCAAAGCCCCTCAGCTCGTCTTCTTCTTATCCTTGAGCTGCTCGACCGCCTTGGTGTTGGCGGCGCGGATTTCGCGCAGGAAGAGGCGGCACTGGCGCTCGTCGAGCAAGAAGACGCGGCGGGCTGCCTTCGTCCAGGACATATTGACCAGCACGCCGTCGCCGCGCGCTTCGGCGTCGCTCGCTTCCTTCAGCGCGCGGATGTCCATGCGGCCGCACTGGTTGGCGATGATCTGCGACAGCGCATAGGCGTGGGTGAAGGACGTCTCGGCCGCCAGTTCGGTCGGCACGGTCGAGACGGCGATCGGGTCCGGCCCGTCATGATGGGCCGCGTTCGCCGCGCTCTGGTAATACATCCAGCTTGCATAACCGCTGCCAGCGAGCGCGATCACCGGCAGGATCGCGAACAGCGCGACCTTCTTGCCGGAGCGGACCGGCTTGGACACGGACTTTTTGGCGGATGCAGGCTTGGAAGATTCTTTGGTCATGGCCCGGGCAAGCTAGGACCCGTCCATTAAGGACGGGTAACCGCTGCCCGACCGCCAATGAAAAAGGTGAAAAATTTCAGAAGCAGCCCTACTGGATCTGCTGCCGGGCGTCTGCCTGGGTCTGCGCCTGTGGCTTGGGCTGCGGCTTCGGCATCCGGCTGCGGTCGACCCCGAGGCCGGTGATGCCGAGCATGCCCTTGCGCTTGGCGTCGTAGTAGTAGCCGCGCGAGTAGTAGCGGACCGCGAGGTCATGGTCGCCGCCGGCGACCAGATAGGCGCCGCGCAGATACTTGCCCGCGTATTTCAGGTTGGTCTCGGCATCGAGCAGCCCGTCAGGCGAGCCGCTGTAGCCCATGGCGCGGGCCGTGGCCGGCAGGATCTGCATCAGGCCCCAGTACGGCCCGTTGCGGGCGGCCGGATTGAAGGTGCTCTCGCGCTTGACGACGCGGCGCAGCAACTCGACCGGAATTTCGTGATGAGCGGCGTAGCGCTCGATGAGGGCATCGAGCTCCGGGCTGCGCGCGCGGACATTGTTGGTGCGGATGGCTGCTGCTGCGGCGTTCTCGACGGTCGGGCCGACATAGGCGGACGCAACGATGGTGGGATCAAGCCCCTTCTGAGGCCCGGCGGCTACGGGTTGGGCAGCGTCGGTCGTCGCGGCGGCTGCTGCGAGCGCCGCAGCGGCTTCATCGACGTCCTGACCGGTCGCCGTCGGCACCAGCGCAACCGCATCCGGCAGTATCGGATCCCCCTCCTCGATCACCGAGGCAGTCGTCGGTGCGATGGCGTCAAGGCCGCCCGAGGTGGAGCAGGCCGAGAGCAAGCCGGTCGAGAGCAGCGCGCAAATCGCGACTTCGGGAAGGAAACGAGGCATGGCCCTCTTCATGGTCAATCAGCAGTCCCTCTGGACGATGAAGTACAGGAGCAAATCCGGTGCTGCAACCCGCGCGGGTCCCCGCTCGCCCCGGCGCGGGAGACTTCAGCATCAGGGCGATTTCGTGGCAGTGGGTGAATCAGAGGCGGGCGCCAGTCGCGGAAAAGTATTTTCTCCAAAAAGGGTTGCGGGGTCCCGCGGGCACGCAGCTCAAATGCGGCGGAAACGCGAAGTTATTGTGAAGACAACACGTTTCGAAGCTTGCACGAAGCTTGGCTCGCGCTGCGCAATTCTTGTCTCCCGCGCGAATCCGCCCATACTAAACGAGCTGAGTCGAAGATGACGCTAGCCTTAAAACGCCTTTCGAGTGCCCGGTCCGTGTTCACGCGTCTCGTAACAACGACACATAAGTTGAACGCAGGGGGGGGGAGTCGAACATGTCTCCGTTCACAGAGGAAAGCCTGAAACGCCGGCTGACGGAGCCCGACCATCTCGCGGTTGCAGCCCGATTCCTGATGGAGCGCGGGTACGAAAGAGACGAGATCGCCGTGGAGTTATCGCGGCACTTTTACGTCGACATCGACATGCTGAACGAGGTGGTCGTGGCACTCGCGGCACCGCCTGCGCCGATGCCGACGCAGTGGTGGCGCGCCGCCTAGTCCGTCAGCGGCGGATCCTCATCCGCCTCGAAACAGGGGAATGATGTCCGCGCTCTTCTCGCGGAACTTGTCGAGGGGTAGCTCGGCCTCATCCGTCACCGGCATGCCGGCGAGCTGCGGGCGCGACAGGAGAAAACCCTGGAAATAGTCCGCGCCAAGCGAGACGGCGGCGAACAATTGGTCCGCCGTCTCGATCATGTCGATCATGACCGCCGTTCCCCTGGACTGCAGATCGCTGACGAGGTGAGAGAGAAGGCGAAGCGCGCCTTCGTCGCCCGAAATGCGCTGGAACCAGCGGCCGTCGATCCGTGCGATCGCCGGGCTGAAATGCTTGAGCGCGTCCAGCGGCGGCTGCTCGCCCTTGGCCGGGCCGATGGCGAGGCTGTAGCCCTGGTCGCGGAACTTGGTCACCACCGACATCTCGCGGTGGCCGACAGGTTCGGTTACGCCGAGAACGATGCGGACTTCCTCGAACGACAGACCAGCCACCTCGCCGAGCTGGTCGGCGAAGAAGTCCGGTGTCGTGGCGTCGGCGCAAGCGGCAGCGCCCAGCGCGACAAAATGGTCGAGGCCGGTCACCTCGACATGCGGGTGATTGTAGAGATGCAGCGCAATTGCCAGTTGCTCGGCAAAGCAGCGCTCGCGCTGCGAAAGCCCGCTAAAGAACGTGCCGGCATCGACCTCGCGGCCGCGGAAATGCGGCCGCACGAAACCCTGCGTGGTGACGGCGCGCAGCGTGTCACCATCCTTCGCGTAAATCATCTGGAACGCGCTGTGCAGGATGACGCTGCCGCAGCGTGCGGAGGCAATGCCAATCTCGTCCAGCGAGATCGCGTCTTCGATTCTTTTTCTCAAATTCATGGTTGTGGACGTTTGCCAAATATTTTCGAAACTGATTGCGTGCGGGCAGCGGACCTGCGTGCGCCGGCGGCGTCTGCCGGAACCGAGCCCGGCGGAAGAACCGGCCGGCCGAGCGCCACGGCAAAGCTCGACGGTGCAAGCTCGGGCCGCGCCAGCGCATAGCCCTGGACCATATGAGCGCCGGCCTGCTCGGCGATCTCGAGCTGCCAGGGCTCCTCGATGCCCTCGAAAACGATCCTGATGCCGCTTGCGGCAAACTCCTCGACCATCGCGGCAAGCAGCGCGACGCCGTGCGGCGTGTCCATCAGCCGCATGATCCACTTCGCGTCGAACTTGACGATATCCGGCTTGAGCGCGCGCACGCGGGCAAGGTCCGACTCTTCCGCGCCATAATCGTCGACGGCGATCGTGAAGCCGTCGTCGCGCATCGCGGACACGAAGGTGGCGAGCGCGAGCTTCGACGTCGCCTTCTTCTCCGTCACCTCGCAGACGACGCGGGCGGGCTCGATCCCCGCCTCATGCAGCACCAGCCGCATCCCGCGCAGCAGAGACGCGATGACGCGGCGATCGCTGAACACCGACGGGTCGAAATTGACGAAGATGAGGGTGGCAGGATCCAGGAACCGCCCGGCGTTGAGCAGGTGGATGGTTCGCGTCAGCGCCTCGATCGCCAGCCGCTCCTGCGGCGGGATGAGCGCGAAGAACTGCATGGGGGAAATCTCCTCCTCGTCACGAAAGGGACGAACGAGGCCTTCGAAGGCTTTCATCACCAGCTTCTGGTCGTGAAAGGCAAAAATTGGCTGGAACGCCGTCTGCAACTCAAAATCCGCCCACGACCCGGTTGCTACACCAGTGTCATGGCGTTTGATGTTTGCGAATATCGTGCTGCGCGACAAGCACCCTACTCCATGCCGCCCCGCCGCGACGTTCCTGCCGGACGATGCCGCGGTTAGCTTAGCATTTGGTTAAACAACCTGCCATCGGGCGCATCTGTGACTGCATTTCACTTGAGATTTTTGCCTGGATCGGACATGAAGCAGGCGCCGCATGGAAGCGGCGTTTTTTACCCCATTGGAGATTTGTCTCATGGCCTTCCTCGCCGATATTCTCTCACGCGTTAAGCCGTCCGCGACCATCGCGTTCACGCAGAAAGCGCGGGACCTGAAGGCGAAAGGCCGGGACGTGATCTCCCTGGCTGCCGGCGAGCCTGACTTCGACACCCCGGACAACATCAAGAACGCCGCGATCGAAGCGATCCGCCGTGGCGAGACCAAGTACACTCCGGTCTCCGGTATCCAGCCGCTGCGCGAGGCGATCGCCGTTAAGTTCAAGCGCGAGAACAATCTCGACTACAAGCCGGAGCAGACCATCGTCGGCACCGGCGGCAAGCAGATCCTGTTCAACGCGTTCATGGCGACGCTGAACCCGGGCGATGAGGTCATCATCCCGCGTCCGTACTGGGTCAGCTACCCGGAGATGGTCGCGATCTGCGGCGGCACTTCGGTTTTCGCCGAGACCTCGATCGACAACGGCTTCAAGCTGACCGGCGCGGCGCTCGAGAAGGTGATCACGCCGAAGACCAAGTGGCTGGTCATGAACTCGCCGTCGAACCCGTCGGGCGCTGCCTACACCGAGGCTGAGCTTCGCGAGATCGCCGACGTCCTGCTCAAGCACCCGCATGTCTGGATCCTCACGGACGACATGTACGAGCACCTCACCTATGGCGACTTCGTCTTCAAGACGATCGCCGAGGTCGAGCCGAACCTCTATGAGCGCACGCTGACCATGAACGGCGTGTCCAAGGCCTATGCGATGACCGGCTGGCGTATCGGCTACGCCGCAGGCCCGGTCCAGCTCATCAAGGCGATGGATATGATCCAGGGCCAGCAGACCTCGGGCGCCTGCTCGATCGCCCAGTGGGCTTCGGTCGAGGCGCTCAACGGTCCGCAGGACTTCATTGCGAAGAACAAGGCGATCTTCCAGGGCCGCCGCGACCTCGTCGTCAGCATGCTCAACCAGGCCAACGGCATCACCTGCCCGACGCCGGAAGGCGCGTTCTACGTCTATCCGTCGGTTGCCGGCCTGCTCGGCAAGACCGCGCCTTCGGGCAAGGTCATCGAGACCGACGAGGACTTCGCGCTCGAGCTGCTCGAGGCTGAGGGCGTTGCGGTCGTTCACGGCACGGCCTTCGGCCTTGGCCCGAACTTCCGCATTTCCTATGCGACCTCGGAGTCGATCCTCGAGGACGCCTGCTCGCGTATCCAGCGCTTCACCGCTTCGCTGCGATAAGAACTTCCGGCACGCGACCTTTGGGTCGCGTGCCCTCTCCTCCTCTGTGCGTCCGGCCAAATCCGGAACGCCCTTGCTCTCCCTCCCTACTCGTGTTTGCATGCGTGATGGCCAGCCACGGCCGCCGCGCCGTCGCTGCCACGCGACGGTCGAAGACCGGCCGCCGCTCATGAGGAACAAGTGGGATGGAGGTTGGTCATCATGGGCACCAGAGCCGGAGAACGTTGCAAGGGCCCCAAATGCATAGCCATTGTCGGGCCCTTCAGCAGCGGCAAGACAACGCTTCTTGAAGCTCTACTGGCGCGAACGGGGACCATTCCCCGCCAGAACCCGATCGGCTCCGGCAGCACGGTCGGAGACAATTCACCCGAGGCCCGCAGTCACATGATGAGCGTGGAGGCGACCGTCGCCACCACCGAGTTCATGGACGAGAGCATCACATTCATCGATAGCCCGGGCTCTATCGAATTTTCCTTCGAGTCCCAGCCCATTCTCGCCGGCTGCGACCTCGCGGTCGTCGTCGCCGAGCCCGACGAGAAGAAGATCCCCGCGCTGCAGCTGATCATGCGCCAGCTGGACGACATGGGCCTCCCGCGCATGCTGTTCCTCAACAAGATCGACAAGGCAACGGTCGGGGTGCGCGACCTCCTCAAACTGCTGCAGCCGATCAGCTCGACGCCGCTCTTGCTGCGCCAGATCCCGCTGCGCAAGGAAGGCGTCATCATCGGCTCGATCGACCTCGCCCTGGAGCGCGCTTACATCTACCGCGAATACGCGCCGAGCGAGATCGCTTCCATTCCCGACGACGAGAAGGCGCGCGAGGTCGAGGCACGCTTCTCGATGCTCGAACGGCTTGCCGACCATGACGACGCGCTGATGGAGCAGCTGCTCGATGAGATCGAGCCCCCGAAGGATGCCATCTTCGATGACCTGTCCGCTGACCTTCGGGAAGGCGTCATCACCCCGGTTCTGATCGGCAGCGCGGAAAAGGGAAACGGCGTCCTGCGCCTGCTCAAGGCGATACGGCACGACGCACCGGACGTGACCGCCACACGCGAAAGGCTCGGCCTCGAGGCCGGCAAGCCGGCCGTCCAAGTGCTCAAGACCTGCCACACGCCGCATGGCGGCAAGCTGTCGATCGCCCGCGTGCTCGCCGGCCGCTTTCCTGACGGCGCGGAGGTCTATTCCTCGCGCAGCACGAGCGGCAAGATCTCCGGCATCTATCGCCTCCTCGGCAAGGAACAGAAGAAGCTCGCCGCTGCCGAGGAAGGCGAGACGGTTGCGTTCGGCAAGCTCGACGAAATCGCCACCGGCGACACGCTGTCGCTCGACAAGAACGTGCCGCAGCTTGTGACGCTGGACATTCCCGCACCGGTCTATGCGCTCGCCATGCGGCCTAAGGAACGCAAGGACGACGTGCGCCTGACTGCAGCCCTGCAGCGCATGCTTCAGGAAGACCCGTCACTCACCCTCGAGCAGAACCAGGACAGCAGCGAGACCATCGTCTCCGGCCACGGCGAGATGCACCTGCGCGTCACGGTCGAGCGGCTCGAAGGAAAATATCAGATCGCGGTCGACACCCAGCCGCCGCGCATCCCCTACCGCGAGACGATCCGCACGGGCACGACTCAACGCGGCCGCCACAAGAAGCAGTCAGGCGGGCATGGCCAGTTCGGCGACGTCCTCCTCGACATCAAGCCGCTGCCACGTGGCTCGGGTTTCGAGTTCACCGACACGATCACCGGCGGCGTGGTGCCCAAGCAGTACATTCCCTCAGTAGAGGCCGGCATTCGCGACTACCTCAAATGCGGACCGCTTGGCTTTCCGGTCGTCGACATCGCGGTCAACCTCGCAGACGGCTCCTACCATACCGTCGACTCGTCGGACATGGCATTCCAGCAAGCGGCGCGGCTCGCGATGCGCGAGGGCATGGGAAACTGCTCGCCGGTCCTTCTGGAGCCGATCCTGAAGGTCGAGATCTACACCCCGTCGGAAGCTACCGCGAAGATCACCGGCATCGTCCCGCAGCGGCGCGGGCAGATTCTTGGCTACGACGCACGGCCTGGGTGGGAAGGCTGGGACATCGTCGAGGCGACGATCCCGCAGTCGGAAATCGGCGACCTCATCATTGAGCTGCGCTCGGCGACCTTTGGCGCGGCGTCATACTGCGCAAAATTTGATCACCTTGCTGAACTGACCGGGAGATTGGCAGACGAGGTGATTCAAAGCCAGGCAAAGAAGGTTGCTGCCTAGCCGCCGGCTCCAACAGGCTGATTTAAGACAGAAAAAAAGCCGGATCTGGAAAGACCCGGCTGAGTTATTGGAAGTGCCGTTAGGCTAAACCTCCAGAGGGGAACACTCGCGGGCGCTAATGGGAGGAGGAACGCGCCCGGGAGATGGCGTTGATATGGGCGCTTCCTGCTCAAATTGCAAGCAATCTCTTTCGCAATGCACCTATGCGGATGCAGCATAGCTGACCTGGAACAAAAAAGCCTGCCGTCGCGGCAGGCTTTTTCCGAAAGATGCCCGGTTTCGCAGCAAAACGCCCAAGGACGTCTCAGAAATTCCAGCTACGCGCCTTCGCGAGCAGGAAATCGCGGAAGACATGCAGTTTCACCTGATTCTTCATCGCGTCGGGGTAGCAGAAGTAGGTGTCGAACGACGGCACCTCCGTCTCCGGCATCAGCTGCAGCAGGCCCGAATCCTTGTCGACCATGTAGTCCGGCAGGATGGCAACGCCCGCACCGCGCTGAACCGCGATCTTCAGCGACATGATGTTGTTGATCTGCAGCGCCGCCGTTCGCTTCTGCCCTTCAGGCAGGCCAGCGGTCTCCAGCCAGTTCATGTCTGCCAGGTGAGTCGGCACCGGCTCGCCGAAGGTAACGATTCGGTGCTGATCGAGCTCCTCCATCGAACGCGGCTTGCCGAACTTATTGACGTACGAGGGCGCCGCGTAGACGTGGAAGTGCACGGTGAACAGCTTGCGCTGGATCAGGTCCGGCTGCTGCGGCTGACGCAGGCGAATGGCGCAGTCGGCCTGGCGCATGGTCAGATCGAGTTCCTCGTTGGCAAGAATTAGCTGCAGCTGAATCTCGGGATAGAGGTCGAGGAACTCCTGAACGCGCTCGGTAAGCCACCCCGAACCGAGGCCCACAGTCGTGGTCACGCGCAGCGGGCCGGACGGTCGGTCCTTGGCCTCCGTCAGGCGCATCCTGACGGTTTCCAGCTTCATTAGCACTTCATGCGCCGTCTGGTAGAGGATCTCGCCCTGCTCGGTCAGGACGAGACCACGCGCATGGCGGTGGAACAGCGGAACGCCGACATCCTGCTCCAGCGCGCTAACCTGGCGCGAGATTGCGGACTGCGACAGGCGCAGAGCCTCGGCAGCATGTGTGAATGACCCGGCTTCGGCGGCCGCGTGGAATACGCGCAGCTTGTCCCAGTCGAGTGCCATATCCGCTGTTCCCTTCCAAAACCCTCTGAGGCTTACTCTGCAGCCTCGCGGTGCATTTCGAGTTCAGCGACATAGCGTTCGGCCTCGAGTGCTGCCATGCAGCCCATGCCCGCCGCCGTGATCGCCTGACGGTACACGTCATCCGTCACGTCGCCCGCCGCAAAGACGCCAGGGACATCCGTTGCCGTGGAGTCCGGCGCGGTCCAGAGATAGCCGTTCGGCTTCAGCTTCAGCTTGCCCTTGAAGAGTTCGACTGCCGGCGCATGGCCGATCGCCACGAACAGGCCATCGGTGGACATCTCGGTGAGTTCGCCGGTCTGAACGTTGCGCAACCTGAGCCCCGTGACTGACGGCGGCAGCGGCGCCTTACGCACCTCTCCGAGGATCTCGTCGACCTCGTGGTCCCAGATGACCTTGACGTTTTCCTTCATCGCCAGGCGCTCGCGCAGGATCCGCTCGGCGCGGAACTCGTTGCGGCGGTGCACGACGGTGACGCTCTTTGCGATGTTGGCAAGGTACAGCGCCTCCTCGACGGCCGTGTTGCCGCCGCCGACGACAACCACATCCTTGCCGCGATAGAAGAAGCCGTCGCAGGTCGCGCAGGCCGAGACGCCGAAGCCCATGAAGGTCTGCTCAGACGGCAGGCCCAGCCACTTCGCCTGCGCACCGGTGGCAATGATCAGCGCGTCGCAGGTGTAGGTCGTGCCGGAATCGGTCGAAACGACGAACGGACGCACGTCGAGATTCACGTCGGTGACGAGGTCGGAAACGATCTTGGCGCCGACATGCTCGGCCTGCGCGCGCATCTGCTCCATGAGCCAGGGGCCCTGGATCGGCTCGGCAAAACCCGGATAGTTCTCGACGTCGGTGGTGATGGTGAGCTGGCCGCCCTGCTGCAGCCCTGCGATCAGCACCGGCTCGAGCATTGCGCGTGCTGCATAAATGGCGGCTGTATAGCCGGCCGGGCCGGAACCGATGATCAGAACGGGCGCGTGTGTCGCGGTCATGTCGTTACCCTACTCCCCGCCTTCGCATGCTCGGCGCGGCTACAAATTGGTATGCTGGATGATGCCTAATCTAGGTGTTGGTATGCACTGCTTGCAAGGCGGCGATTTGTTGCGTGCCGCAATCTCTGGGGATAGGTTTGCCTGTCTGCCAGCGGCGGTGCACAATGCCTTCAAATCCCCAAGGCGTGCGGCGATTCTGGCTAGCGTCAACCTCACTCGTCTGCACACCCCTCAGCCACCTCGGAACACGACATGCCCATCAAGGCCGACCTCGACAACATCGACTGGAAAATCCTGAAAGAGCTTCAGGAAGACGGCCGGATGACAAATGTCGAACTGTCGCGCCGGGTGGGGATATCGGCGCCGCCATGCCTTCGACGGGTAAAGCGACTGGAAGACGCCGGCATCATACGCCGCTACCGCGCCATCCTCGACACGTCGCAGCTCGGGTTCGATGTCGTAGCCTTCTGCTCCATCGGCCTCAACAATCAGTCCGAAACCGAACTGAAGAAATTCGCTGAGCTCACCCGCGCCTGGCCGATCGTACGGCAGGCCTGGATGGTATCGGGCGAATCCGACTTCATGCTGTACTGCGTGGCCAGCGATCTCGCGACGTTCCAGAACTTCGTGATCGAGGAACTTACCTCGGCGCCGAATGTCGGCACCGTGCGTACCGCGCTGACCATCAGGCCGGTCAAGGACGAAGGCGCGGTCGCAATCGGCTGACGGGACCGGCGCCTAGCGCCCCTGCCCCATCAACCCTTCATAGATGGCGATGAGCTTCTTCGCTTCGCCGATCAGCTGGAAATCCCGTTCGACATGCGCCCGCGCGGCGACGCCCTGCCGCTCTCGCAGCTCGTTGTCGGCCAGGTAGCGCTCGACTTCTCGGACCATCGCCTCGCCGTCCCCAGGCGGAATGATGACGCCGGCCTCTGAAGGCACCAGCTCGGAAAACGCGCCGACATCAGCTGCCACGACCGGCACACCGCTCGCCATTGCTTCCAGCGGCGTCAGTCCAAAACCTTCCCAGCGCTGCGGCGCGACATAGAGCGACAGCGCGCGGTACCAGCGGTCGATGTCGGTATGTTCGCCGACGAAGAGGATGCGGTCGGAAAGGCCAGCTTCAGCTACGCGGCGCTTGAGGCCATCCTCGAATTCCTGGTGCTGCGCAGTCGCCCGGCCTGCAACGATCGCCGACCATTCCGGATAACGGGGCAACAGTGCAATCATCGTGTCGACGAAGAGGTCCGTGCCCTTCTGGTGGCGCACACGACCGAAGCAGCCGGCATAGAGCCGGGTCGGATCGAGCCCTACTTCCTTCGCCGCTTCCGCCCTGTTCGCGGGCACGTGGAACCGCTCAGTGTCGATGCCGTGCATGATCACGGTATTCGGCACTTCCAGGTACGCCGCCGTCTTGTTGCTGGTCGCGATGACCGCATCCATCCGGTCGATCAGGAAGCGGGTAAGGCGCTTGTGGTGGCGCTGCGAGGCCGAGGTGAAGACGATCTTCATCGGCGCGCGAAAGATGTCGCGCAGGATCAGCCCGCCGATCATCTCGACATTGCGCCGCGCATGCCAGACACGCACGCCGCCGCCAACGGGGCGGCGCAGCAGAGCCGGCACCTGCCACCAGCGCAGCTTGGGCAGATGCGCAGGCAGGCCAGGCCCCAGCGCCGCAAGCCCAATCATCTTCACCTGCAGCGGAACGAGCTGGATGATCGTGCTCGTCACGCCGGACAGGCGCCGCTTGAAGTTGGGCACAATGACACGCACCCGCGCCGGGTCGACGCGGGTGGCCTCATGCGTTTTTTCGGAGGTCACCGGGGTCTAGACCCAGCGCAGCTCGACGATCTCGTAGCCGCGGGCGCCGCCGGGTGCGTTCACTTCGATCTCGTCGCCGACACCCTTGCCAATCAGCGCGCGCGCGATGGGCGAGGAAATGGAGATGCGGCCGGCCTTCACATCGGCTTCCTGGTCGCCGACGATCTGGTAGGTCTTCTCTTCCTCGGTCTCCTCGTCGACGAGGACGACCGTGGCGCCGAACTTGATGGTGTCGCCGGACAGCTTCGACACGTCGATGACATCGGCGCGCGCGATCAGGTCTTCAAGCTCGTTGATTCGACCCTCGTTCAGGCTCTGCGCCTCCTTCGCGGAGTGGTATTCCGCATTCTCGGACAGGTCGCCATGAGCCCGGGCTTCGGAGATGGCCTCGATAATGCGAGGACGCTCCTCCTGCTGACGCCAGCGCAGTTCTTCCTTCAGCGCCTCGAATCCGCGGACCGTCATCGGGACCTTGTTCATCTCAGTCGACCTTTCCTGCACATCCACCAACCCCCTTTCTCTCCGGGGTTGAGACAAAAATAAAACGGCTCGGCAGCCTTGGCCAACGAACCGTTCAACGCATGTTCAGGGCTAAATATAGCAAGTTTGAGTGAGTTTTCACGAACAATTTCGCGGGGCGCCGCCGCCAACCCACCGCTTCCACAAAAGCGTCAGGCGCGGAAGATGACGGCCGCCCCCGCCGCAATCAGCGCAAACCCCAGCACATGGTTCCACGTGATCGCCTCCTTCAGGTAGAAGACAGAGAAAACTACGAAGACGCACAGAGTAATGACCTCCTGGATCGTCTTGAGCTCGGCGGCAGAATACACGCCATGGCCGATTCGGTTCGCAGGCACCGCCAGCCAGTACTCGACCAGCGCAATCATCCAGCTGAACATCACGGCGGCATAAAGCGGTGCCGTCTTGAATTTCAGGTGTCCGTACCATGCAAACGTCATGAAGACGTTGGATGCCAGAAGAAGAAGTACCGGTAATACCTTGGGTGAGAGAAGCAGCGACATGACGATTCCCGAACAAGGGCTTTGACGATCCGTCTTTGCGCAGGTTCAGGGCAAATTGTCATCTGAAATCAGGTGCCGTGCGCGGCTCGGCCGCTGCCGCCCAAACAGAATCGCAACATGCCGTCACGCCATGTGATCGCGCCGGCGCTGGTCGCGATCGATTCCTGCGCCACCTTCCGGAGTCATGAGGATCTTCAACCGGCGCGCGTTCACCCTATTGATCATCCTGTCGGCCCTTCCCGCCTCCGGCGATGAGCTGCCGGAGACGATGTCACCGCCACCTCCCCGCCCGAAAGCCATCGCGAAGCCCGAAGCAAAGGCTGACAGCGGCGTCTCCAGATCGGAGCAGCAGTGCCACGCCGAATTGCGGAAGCTGGGCGTCGAGTTCAAAAGCTTGCCGGCCATCCGATCGGGCGGCTGCCGGGTATCGAGTCCGCTCGAGGTTTCCTCGCTCGGCGGCGGCGTGGACATTCGCCCTGCCCCGACGCTCTCCTGCCCGATGGCACTCGCGGCCGCCCGCTACGTCCGCGACACGGTGCGTCCGGCCGTGCGAAAGGAACTTGGCAGCGACCTGGTCGCGATCAACCAGGCATCCGGGTATGTCTGCCGTCCCCGCAACGGCACGAAGAAGCTGTCTGAACATGCGTTCGGCAATGCGCTCGATCTCTCGGCGCTGGTCCTGAAGGACGGCGACACATACGAGATCCGTGACTACGGCAAGTCGAGGCCCAATCACGCCCGGCTGCTGAAGCACTTGCGGGACAAGGCCTGCGGGCCGTTCAAGACGGTGCTGGGGCCCGGAAGCGATGCCGATCACGCCGACCACCTCCACTTCGATCTCGCGGAGCGGCGCAACGGCGGCACCTATTGCAAATAGCCGCCTGCCCTGCGGAGCTTGTCGCCGAGCTTTCACTTACGCCTGCCGCGTCATCCATTCGGTGAAGGTCTGGCCGCTTCCCTGTCTCTCGGGCGCCCGCCTGCCGCTGACAGGCGGGCCTCGCCCAAAATCCCTGTCGCTTAACGCTGCGACGGATGTTATCTCACGCAAATGCTATACCTTGAAATCGCTGTCGTCGTAGTTCTCATCTGCGTCAACGGACTTCTGGCCATGTCGGAGCTGGCCGTCGTCTCCTCCCGTCCATCCCGCCTTAGTGCGATGGCCGAGAAGGGAGATACCGGCGCTGCCGTCGCCAGCAAACTCGCGGCCGATCCGGGTCGCTTCCTGTCGACCGTTCAGATCGGCATCACCCTCGTTGGCGTCCTGTCGGGTGCCTTTTCGGGCGCAACGCTCGGTCAGCGCATGTCCGAATGGATGCTTTCGGTTGGCGTGCCGGCCAGCGTTGCCGGCACCCTTGGCGTTGGTCTCGTCGTCGCGCTTATCACCTATGGCTCGCTGATCATCGGCGAACTGGTTCCGAAGCAGATAGCCCTCCGCAATCCGGAGGCTGTCGCCTCGCGCGTTGCCGGCGGCATGCGCCTTCTGTCGATCGTTGCAGCGCCGCTCGTCTGGCTGCTCGACATTTCCGGCAAAACGGTCCTTCGCCTCCTGGGCCAGAATGAGGAAGGCGGCTCAAAGGTCACGGACGAGGAAATCGTCAACCTGATCGCCGAGGCAGAGAGCCACGGCGTCGTCGAGAGCGACGAGCGCAAGATGATCGCCGGTGTCATGCGCCTCGCGGATCGCAGCGTGCGCGCGCTGATGACGCCGCGTACCGAAGTCGACTGGATCGACCTCACCGACAGCAAGTCGACCCTGCGCAAGAAGCTGGTCGAGACCCCGCGCTCGCTGCTGCCTGTCGGCAACGGCAGCGTCGACGAGATGGTCGGCGTCGTGAAAGCGCGCGAGGTGCTGGCGATGCTGGTCGAGCGCAAGCCGTTCGAACTGTCCGAATTGATCCACCCGGCGCCGATCGTGCACGACACAGCCGACGCGCTCGACGTGCTGACGACGCTCAAGGAAGCCGCCACGCCGATGGCACTGGTCCATGACGAGTATGGCAATTTCGAAGGCGTCGTGACGCCTGCCGACATTCTCGAGACGATTGTCGGCGTCTTCAAGTCGGACCTCGACGAAGAGGAAGAGCCCGCAGCCGTCGAACGTCCGGACGGGTCATGGCTGCTGGCCGGCTACTTGCCGACCGACGAGATGGCCGACATTCTGCACATCGAACTGCCTGAGAAGCGGGACTACGAGACTCTGGCGGGCTTCGTGCTGTCCTACATGCACAAGCTGCCGGAAGTCGGCGAGTATGTTGATGCCCTCGGTTGGCGCTTTGAAGTGGTCGACCTTGACGGCCGCCGCATCGACAAGATCCTTGCAACCCGCCTCATCAAAACGCACCGGGGCGTGGTCGCTTGAGCAGTCCTTGCAATCTCTAAGAACAAAAAAGGCCGGAGCAATGCCGGCCTTTTTCTCTTGGTGACACGTGCGGCGATTATTCCGCCGCTTCCTGATGCTGGGCGCTCGCCTCGCGGGCGTTCTTCAGCGCGTTCACCCACCAGGCGAACTGGTTAAGCATGTCCTTGCCGCTCTGGACGAGGTGCGGCATGTCGGAGAACTTCTTCTCCCCGGAGGCGATCTGCGCGTAGTCGGCCCAGACGATATGAACGCCGGTGCGGATGGGCGCCATCTGCAGCTCGATCGCGATCAGGCGCAGCTGCTCGACAGCGCGCGCGCCGCCAACGCCGCCGTAACCAACGAAGGCGACCGGCTTGTTCTTCCACTCGTTGTAGGCATAGTCGAGCGCGTTCTTGAGAACGCCGCTGGGGCTGTGGTTGTACTCGGCGGCGGTCATGATGTAGCCGTCAAAGCTGGCGACCTTCTGCTGCCATGACCGCGCCACGTCCGACTTGGACGGAGCCCATGCCGGCGATGCCGGATCCTCGAAGAACGGCAGCGGGAAATCGCGAAGATCCACGATCTCGACATCGAACTCGCCCGTCTCCCTGGCCAGCTCCGCAATCCACTCTGCAGGTTTATCGCCGAAACGCCCCTCGCGGGTTGAACCGATGATCACTCCGATTTTGGGTTTGGCCATGGTAAAGTCCTTCTCGCGCCAAGTTGGTATCTAAATGATACTGACACTAGATATGAAACTATTGACGCAGCGGACAAGGAGGCACTTTGTTGACACTGAGTCACCGTGACGAAACCGCCTGCCGCGCCGTCAGCGACGTGCTCTCCCGGGTGGGCGACAAATGGACGGTCCTCGTGGTCGAGTTGCTGAGCGACGGGCCGATGCGTTTCAGCGAGTTACGGCGCCTGATCGGCAACATCTCGCAGAAGATGCTGACGACCACGCTGCGCGGGCTGGAGCGGGATGGGCTGGTGACGCGCACTGTCTATCCGACCATCCCGCCGCGCGTCGATTATGAACTCACCGAACTTGGCCGCGGCCTGCGCGAGCCGGTCAAGGCCTTGGGCGACTGGGCGCGGCAAAACATCGGCCACATCAATGAGGCGCGGCGGAAGTTCGACGACGAAGCGTAGTGAGGATCAGTCTTCCTGAGGCACCGGCGTCGGCACGCCGTCCTTGTCGACGGCAACCATGACGAAGTCGGCATGCGTCACCCGCTCCATCAGGTCCGACAGATAGCGCTGCGCCCAGGCCTCGACGCGAAGCGTCATCGAGGTGCGGCCGACCCTGGTGATGTCGATGTAGATGCAGAGCGTGTCGCCGACCTTCATCGGCTTAGCAAAAGACATTTCCTTTACCGCGGCGGTAACCACCCGGCCCTTCGCCCGCTCGGCGGCGCGGATACCGCAGGCAAGGTCCATCTGCGCCATCACCCAGCCGCCGAAGATGTCCCCGGCCGCGTTCGCGTCAGCCGGCATCGCGAGGGTGCGCAGGGTTAGCTCGCCGACCGGTTTGACGTCATGGCGATTCATGCAGATGCTCTCCTTTTGCTGGGCAACCAGAGGTAGCCGTGAGCGAAAGGATTAACAAGCGGCATGGAAGGCGCAACGGGTTACACCGAAAGCGGCATCTGAAAATGCTTCTTGATGATGTGCAAAACCGCGATACACTCATTTTGTGGCGGGGATAACAAGGCGAGCGACGCCCGAACATCGCTCCACCAGGGAGGATCAGATGCCCGCCAGGCACCACTCGGAGAACGTAACTTTACTCGGCCAAAAACTGTCGCCGGATGAACTGGCCCTGACGCAGCCAGTTATCGACGCCGTATGCTGGGAACTCGGCATAACAGCCCGGGAGATTGCGCGCAGAAGAGCCGTTTCAGAACGCGTCTATGCCGCATTCCGCTCCGGCCGTCTGCCGCTGAACATGGTCACTGCAGGTTTACAGGAGCTGCGTTAACCGTCAGCTCCCGACGATGACCTCAAAGCCGCCGTAAATCATTCTCTGGGTGTCGAAGATACCTTTCCAGTCGTCCATTTTCATGCGCGGGTCCTGCATCACCTGCGCATTGATTTCATCGCGCTTCTCCCGTGACGGGTAAGTGATCCACGCAAAGACAACTGTCTCATCCTCGCTAGCCTGAACCGCACGGGGGAAAGAAGTGATCTCGCCATACGGTACGTCGTCGGCGATGGCTTCAACGTAGGAAAGCGCGCCATGTTCAATCCATACGTTCTTTCCCAGTGTCGCCATCTCCTTGTAGCGCTCGATATTGGCTTTCGGCACCGCGATCACGAAACCGTCGACATACATCTGTTTCCTCCCAGGAATTTGCTTAGCTGACCGGCGCGTTCATCGCCCACGAAACGCCAAAGGGGTCGCGCAAGTTGCCCCAGCGGTCGCCCCAGAACATCACGTCCAGCGGCACCACCACCTCGCATCCGGCATCGACCGCCCGCTGCCACCAGCTGTCGATCTCGTCGGGTTTGAGGATCAGCTGCAGCGTGTAGCCCGCCGCCGGCTCATGCGGATGGCCATGCTCAGGGTAAGCGTCCGAAAGCATCAGCGAGGAATTGTTGACGTAAAGATGGACATGCAGCGTCCTCCCGTTTTCGTCTGGGGGAACGGCGAATGCCTGCTCGGCACCGAAGGCCTTCTTGTAGAACTCAGCGGCCTTCAGGGCGCCTTCGACTTCGAGATAGGGAACAAGGCCGCTCTTGGCAGGCGGCATAGGCGGGAACTGCTGGTCGGACATTCAACTTCCTCCAGTTGGCTTTATGCGCCACAGGACGAATGATGGAGGAACGAGCCGACAGCAGGAAATGAAAAAATTTGATGCGCCCATCAGCGAGATCGCCGGGGCGCACCAGGATCAGCGGCCGGGACGTCCGGTCTTGCGTGAACGCCGGCTTTCCTTGCGCACGTCAGCCGGGTCCTCATAGGATCCAATGCCGGTACGCTCGCGCTTGATCGGCTTTGGATCCTCGGGCTTCACCGGCAGCTTGCCCGGCACGGGCTTTTCCGTGCGACCGACGGTCATTTCATCGAGCGAGTTCTTGCGGAACAGGCTGCCGCGGCTCGCCGGAACCGCGTGGTCGCCGGAGGTACCCATCTCGTCGAGATCGGGCTTGCGGAAAAGGTTCGAGCGGGCAGCCTTCGCAGCCTCGCCGGCCTCCCTCGCCTCGCGGCGTTGCTGGATGCGCTCCTGTTCCTCGGCAGTGCGGTGCTTCGCGACGCCCTTGTTGTGCCGGCCCTTCTGCTGGCCGGAAACCGGGCTGACGAGATCGGCCTCGCGCGCCAGCGGATCGTCGGAGATCGCCAGCTCTGTCTCGCGCAGGCGCTTGATCTCGTCGCGCAGCCGCGCCGCCTTCTCGAAGTCGAGGTCGGCGGCCGCGTCGCGCATCTCTTTCTCGAGATATTCGAGATGGGCCTTGAGGTTGTTCCCGACCAGGTTGTCCTTGCCGCCCTTGGTGAATGCAGAAATGTCGGCGCGGACGTGGTCGCGCTCGTAGACCGAGTCGAGGATGTCGCCGATGTTCCGCTTCACGCTCTCCGGCGTAATGCCGTGCTCGGCGTTGTAGGCGAGCTGCTTTTCGCGGCGGCGGTTGGTCTCCGCCATCGCGCGTTCCATCGAGCCGGTGATCTGGTCGGCATAAAGGACAACCTTGCCGTCGACGTTACGCGCAGCACGGCCGATGGTCTGGATAAGCGAGGTCTCCGAACGCAGGAAACCTTCCTTGTCCGCATCAAGGATGGCGACGAGGCCGCACTCCGGAATATCGAGGCCCTCGCGCAGCAGGTTGATGCCAACGAGCACGTCGAACGCGCCGAGCCGCAGGTCGCGCAGGATCTCGATGCGCTCCAGCGTGTCGATGTCCGAGTGCATGTAGCGCACGCGAACTCCCTGCTCGTGCAGGTACTCGGTGAGGTCTTCGGCCATGCGCTTGGTGAGCACCGTGCACAGCGTGCGATAGCCCTTGGCGGTCGTCTCGCGGATCTCGCCGAGCACATCGTCGACCTGGCTCTTTGCCGGACGCACCTCGACCGGCGGGTCGATCAGGCCAGTCGGGCGGATCACCTGCTCGGCGAACACGCCGCCTGCCTGCTCCATCTCCCAGTTCCCCGGGGTTGCGGACACGCAGATGGTCTGGGGGCGCATTGCATCCCACTCCTCGAAGCGGAGCGGACGGTTGTCCATGCACGACGGCAAGCGGAAGCCATATTCGGCAAGCGTCGCCTTGCGCCTGAAGTCGCCACGATACATTGCGCCGATCTGCGGGACCGTGACGTGGCTCTCGTCGATGAAGACGATGGCGTTGTCCGGCACATATTCGAACAGCGTCGGCGGCGGATCGCCTGGCGCGCGCCCCGTGAGGTAGCGCGAATAATTTTCGATGCCCGCGCACGAGCCGGTCGCCTCGAGCATCTCCAGGTCGAAGCGGGTGCGCTGCTCAAGCCGCTGCGCCTCGAGCAGGCGCCCTGCCCGCTCGAGCTCGGCAAGCCGGTGCTTCAGCTCTTCCTTGATCGACTTGATCGCCTGCGTCAGCGTCGGCCGCGGGGTCACATAGTGCGAGTTCGCGTAGATCTTGACGCTCTTGAGGTCGCCGGTCTTCTGACCGGTGAGCGGATCGAACTCGGTGATCGCCTCGATCTCGTCACCCCAGAGCGAGATGCGCCAGGCGCGGTCCTCAAGGTGGGCCGGGAACAGTTCGATCGTATCGCCGCGCACGCGGAACGAACCGCGCGTGAAGTTGATGTCCTGGCGCTTGTACTGCTGCGCGACGAGGTCGGCGAGCAGCTGGCGCTGGTCGAGCCGGTCGCCAACCTCCATCTGAAAGGTCATCGCCGTATAGGTCTCGACTGAACCGATACCGTAAATGCACGACACGGAAGCAACGATGATGACGTCGTCTCGCTCAAGTAGCGATCGCGTCGCCGAGTGGCGCATCCGGTCGATCTGCTCGTTGATCGAGGATTCCTTCTCGATGTAGGTATCGGTGCGCGGAACGTAGGCTTCCGGTTGGTAGTAATCGTAGTACGAGACGAAGTACTCCACGGCATTGTTCGGGAAGAAGCTCTTGAACTCGCCGTAGAGCTGCGCCGCCAGCGTCTTGTTGGGTGCAAGGATCAGCGCCGGGCGCTGCGTCTCCTCGATCACCTTCGCCATGGTGAAGGTCTTGCCCGAGCCGGTGACGCCGAGCAGGACCTGTGTCCGTTCGCTGCTGTTTACGCCTTCGACGAGATCGCGGATCGCCGTCGGCTGGTCGCCTGACGGCTGGAACGGCGTCTCCATCTTCAGGCGAATGCCGCCCTCGGACTTCACCGGCCGAGCCGGGCGATGCGGCACCCACGCCTCCTTGCGCAGGTTCGGGTCACCGCCCTCGATCAGCTTCGTCAGCGCCGCAACGGTCGCGGTCACGCCGGAAGAGGAGATCGACTCCGCATCCTCAAGCGCGATGTCGAGTCCGGCAACGGGATTGAGACCGGCAGCCGCACGTTCGCGCGGGGAAGCAGCGCCACCCATCGACGTGCCGCGCGCCGAGCGCGTGGGTGCACTCGACCGTTCGGGCACTTTCTTGCGCGGTTTGCTGGTCTTCTTCTCCGCTTCTTCGGAGATCTGCCGCGCCCAGTCGGAGATAGATCCCGACAGCGGCGTTCCCTCAAGGTCGGCCTGCGGCGCCTCCCCGAACCCTTCGGGGTTCATCTGCTCCGAGGCATCCAGAAAATCTGTCAGTGGACCTTTGCGCTCGCGCGAGCCGGGGCGGGTCGCAGCGGACTTCTTGTCGGGAGACTTAGCCATGGCGGGAATATGGGCGGCGGCAGCGGAAATGGAAAGAGGCGCCGGGTCGCGCCATCGGTCAATTCACGTGATCCTGACAGCAGGTTGTCAGGAAGGCAGCGCTACGCATGCGAAAGGCGGCGCGATCGCTCGCGCCGCCCTTCAAAACTCGGTCGGATTCTTATGCAGCCGACAGGTTAACGGCCTTCGGGCCCTTACCCATACGATCCGGCTCCGTGTCGAAGGTGACCTTCTGGCCATCAACGAGGGTGCGCAGACCCGAAGCCTCGACAGCGGAAATGTGGACGAAAACGTCCTTCGCGCCACCATCAGGCGTGATGAAGCCGAAGCCTTTGGTTGCATTGAAGAATTTAACGGTGCCGGTCTGGGCCATAGGGGAAAGCTCCTGTTCCCTTTGGTAAGCTGCGTCTGCACGACGTGTGCAGGGTCGCGGGTGTCGAGAGTTCACGAAGTCGGGGAAAGGTCGTCCAAAACGGTCCAGTCTCCGGGTAGCAAATGCCCGAACGTCATCAGCATGGCATGATTTGGGGAGCGCCGCAAGCACGGAAAGCCGCCCTTGCGGCACGCAATTCTTGCGCCGCACCAAGAAAAATTTGACCCCGCACGCCCCCACTGGATCGGCATTCTCCATAACAATTCACCATTCCGGGTTGGACGGCTGGGAGTTTTCCGCAGGGCTGCCGCAGCTATATTGTTGTTTTTGTTATACTATGATTTCCGGCAAATCTTTTGCTTGCCCGTAACTGCAAAATCGAGGACAAATTCTTCCGTTCGGGCATTTGCCGGCCCGGAGACTGGAATAGGAAACACTGGTGCAGCCACCATTGCAGGACACGCAAAATTTGCAGAGCTTCACCAGTGACCGCGAAATGAGAGGGTTTCGGCTAGACCCCGGCGCGCGAATGCCTCTTCTTCTCCCCCAGGAATGCCCAGAACGCCGCGGGTGTCGCCCGCAGGGACTAAGTAGCGGGAGATAAGGAGCATCCCTATGCCTCAGAGTGGAACAGTAAAGTTTTTCAATCACGCCAAGGGCTTCGGCTTTATCACGCCTGAAGGCGGCGACAAGGATGTGTTCGTGCACATCTCTGCCGTCCAGGCGTCGGGGCTGCCGGGCCTTGAGGACGGACAGAAGGTCACCTTCGAGACCGAGCCGGACAAGCGCGGCAAGGGTCCGAAGGCGGTGAACCTCACGGTCCTCTAAGACTGCGAGCACACGCCGCGGACGGGCATTGATTGAAACACGCGCTACTGTATCTGGCGCGTGTTTCTTATTTTCAGGCAAGCCTCCGGCCGACCTTCCCTATCAAACAACTATCGCAGGAACGGGTTGGTCCGGCGCTCATCGCCGAAGCGGCTGCCGGGACCGTGGCCGCAGATGAAGCCGATCTCGTCACCGAGCGGCAGAAGCTTCTCATTGATCGAGCGGATCAGCGCCTCGTGGTCGCCGCCTGGCAGGTCGGTTCGGCCAACAGACCCCTGGAACAGCACGTCACCGACATGGGCGAATTTCGCGGCGCGATTGTAAAACACGACGTGGCCCGGCGCATGGCCCGGGCAGTGCAGCACCTCGAACTCATGGCCCGAAAAGGAGACCACCTCGCCTTCCGAGAGGAAGCGGTCCGGCGTGCAGTTGCGCATGCCGCCGATGCCGTAGTTCTTGGCGGAAAGTTCGATGTTGTCGAGGAGGATCTTGTCGGCCTCATGCGGGCCGATGATGTCGACGCCCAACTCTTCCTTGAGCTCCATAGCCCCGCCGGCATGGTCTAGGTGGCCATGGGTGATCCAGATGGCCTCGATGGTGATGCCGTTCTCGCGGATAGCCGCGACGATGTGCTCGACGTCGCCGCCCGGATCGACAACCACTCCCCGCTTCGTCTCGTCGTCGAACATGATGGTGCAGTTCTGCTGGAACGGCGTGACAGGGATGATCCCGGCGCGAAGTTGGCCCATGACTGTCTCCTCTTTTCTGCCCCGTCCTTAGAGCAATTCGGCAGTAAGTCGAAGCCGTTTTGCTGGGAACCCCGCGACGGTCGGGAAAGGCGCAACCTTCGGCAGCATGCGTAGGCAGGAAGGGGCAGCCGTGGCCGCCCCTCTTCTGTCAATCGGTTGCCTCAGGACTTCTTCATGATCGCGCCGACAATCGCCGTAAGGATCGCGCCACCGCCCGCACCGCCGACCAGGTCACCGAGGAGACCGCCCAGCGCGCCACCAGTCGCTGCGTCGGCACCGCCCCCAAGCAGCGCGCCAAGGATCTGGCCGCCAGCCACGCCGCCGATGGCGCCGCTTAGCAGCTTCGGCAGCTGGCTCATCGCTGCCTGCTTCATCGCAGCGCCGACGGCCTGACCTCCGACGACACCGGCAATGACCTGCACAATGATAGGTAGAAGAGCTTCCACTTTCGTTCCCTCCCTGAAAGACCGGCTCTTGTGCCCCCCATCAACGATGTGAATTCTTCTTGTGCCTGCTTGTCAAAGCGCACAAAGAAAATCCCCCGCAAAAAGCCGGGGATTACTACCTTCTCGACTCCAAAATCGGGCGAAAGACTTATTCCGCGGCCTGCGCACGCTTCGGCTGGACCTCGGCCTCATAGGCGTCGATCAGCCTCTTGGTCAGTGCGCCCGGCGTGAAGCTGTACGGTCCGACCTCGGAAACCGGGGTGACTTCAGCTGCAGTGCCGCAAAGGAAGCACTCCTCGAAGTCCGCCATCTCTTCCGGCATGATCGCCCGCTCGATGACATCGATGCAAAGGCCCTTGGCGAGTCCGATGACGGTTCGGCGGGTGATGCCGTCGAGGAAGCAGTCCGGGGTCGGCGTGTGCAGCTTGCCGTCCTTGACGAAGAAGATGTTCGCGCCAGTCGCCTCAGCGACCTGGCCGCGCCAGTCGAGCATCACCGCATCAGCGTAGCCCTTTGCCTCGGCGGCGTGCTTGGACATCGTGCAGATCATGTAGAGGCCGGCGGCCTTCGCCCGCGACGGCGCCGTACGTGGGTCGGGGCGGCGGTACTCGGCGATGTCGAGGCGGATGCCCTTCATCTTGGTCGCCGGGTCGAAGTAGCTCGGCCACTGCCAGATCGCGATCGCGACATTGATGCGGTTGTTCTGGGCCGAAACGCCCATCGATTCAGAACCGCGCCAGGCGATCGGGCGAACATAGGCGTCCGTAAAGCCCTGTTTCACCAGAAGATCACGGCAGGCCTGGTTGATCTGTTCTGCGGTATAGGGAATCTCAAAGCCAAGGATACGGCCGGATTCGATAAGGCGCTCGGTGTGCTCGTTGAGCTTGAAGATCTCGCCGCCATAGGCGCGCTCACCTTCGAAAACGGCGCTGGCGTAGTGGAGGCCGTGGGTCAGGACGTGGATTTTTGCGTCAGCCCATTTGACGAACTCGCCGTTCATCCAGATGTGACCGTCAAGCTGGTCGAAAGGAACGGATGCCATAATGTTCTCCCTAGGGGCCTTTGAGGCCTGTTTTTGTTAGACGCGGGCTGCGCGGTTCGCTAACCCGAAGCTTGAAAAATTCTAGTAGTATGCCTGACCGTGCAGCGCATTGAAGGAAGTTCCGAAAGCGGGTGCCCCGCTTTCAAATTCATTCGCCGCGGGCGTCGAACATTGACAAAAATTACCACCCGGACAAAAATATGTCAACATCACTGACATATTCGGACGGCAAGATGACTGAGGTGACATGACCAGCGAGCAAGCCACGGCGGCCTTTGCCGAATCCGAGACGGAGAAAACGGCGGCCGACATCGACTTCGCGATCATCGAGCAGCTCTTCTTCGCCTATCGCGACTTCACGTCGGACCCTGACAAACAGCTTGCGCAATATGGCTTCGGACGCGCCCATCACCGGATCGTCCACTTCGTCAATCGCCGGCCCGGCCTCACAGTGGCGGAGCTTCTGGAACTCTTGAAGATCACGAAGCAGAGTCTTGCGCGCGTTCTCAAGCAGCTGATCGACGGCGGTTATATTGTCCAGGTGCCGGGACCGCGCGATCGCAGGCAGCGTGAATTGCACCCGACGGAAAAAGGCCGCAAGCTGGCAATGGACCTGGCGATGCCGCAGTCACGCCGCATTGCACGGGCACTTGCTGAAACGTCCCCGCGTGACCGCGCGGTGATCGAGCGGTTTCTGTTGGATATGATGAACCCGGATTCGCGCGCCCAGATCGCGGCAGCTCCGAAAGACAGGGTATCTCGGACGGGTCAGGAGTAGACCATCAGGCGCAAGCGCATTCGGTGAGTATGAGTAAGGGCGAGGATGTACCTGCGATGACGCAAGATACTCAGATTCCGGGCGACGATGCCCCTCACCTCCTGGTGGTTGACGACGACACCCGCATCAGGACCCTGCTGAAGCAGTTTCTTACCGAAAACGGCTATCGCGTGACCATTGCGAGCAGCGCCGACGAGGCGCGCCGCAAGCTGGTCGGCCTCGACTTCGACCTGATTGTCCTCGACGTGATGATGCCTGGTGAAACCGGCGTCGAGCTGACGCAGGCGCTCCGCCAGGAAAAGAGCGTGCCGATCCTCATGCTCACCGCGCTGTCGGAGACCGACAACCGCGTCGAGGGGCTTGAGGCCGGCGCCGACGACTATCTCTCCAAGCCCTTCGACCCGCGCGAGCTGCTGCTGCGCATCAGCAACATCCTGCGCCGTGGCGGGCCGCAGCCGGTGCCGAAGCTCGAGCAGATCGTGTTCGGGCCTTACACATTCCAGATCGCCAAGCGCGAGCTGAAGAAAGGCGGCCAGCCGCTGAAACTCACCGATCGTGAGCAGGAAATCCTTGCAATCTTCGCCCAGCGCGCCGGCGAGACGATCCCGCGCCACGAGTTGGTCGGCTCGGATGCCGAGGTCGGCGAACGCACCATAGACGTCCAGATCAATCGCCTCAGGCGCAAGATCGAGCGTGATCCGTCCAATCCGGTGTGGCTCCAGACCGTGCGCGGTGTAGGATATCGCCTCAGCGTCGAGTAGCGACGCAGGCAACGAAGCGACAGAAAGGGCAGCATGGCACGTTCCGAAACCACGGATTCCCGCGGTGCCGGATTGCGTGCCGAGCGGGTCCGCTCCCGAATCTATCCCCTCCTCCGTGGCCTGCGGCGGCTGCTGCCGAATTTCCAGCGGTATCTGCCTAAGCGCCTCTATGCGCGCTCGCTGATCATCGTCATCGCGCCGATGATCCTGTTCCAGTCGCTGGTGGCCTTCGTCTTCATGGAGCGCCACTGGCAGACGGTGACGGTACGCCTGTCGACCGCGGTCGTGCGCGACATCGCGGCGGTCATCGACATGATCGAGACCTGGCCAACCACCGAGGACCAGACGGAAATCGTCCGCATCGCCCAGGAGCGGCTGCAGATGCGCATCGACATCCTGCCACCCGACCCGCTGCCGTCGCCGGGGCCAAAGCCGTTTTTCTCGATCCTCGACCAGACGCTCAGCGAGCAAATCACCCAGCAGATCAACCGGCCATTCTGGCTGGATACCGTCGGCAACTCCAGCATCGTCGAGATCCGCATCCGCCTTGAGGACAAGGTGCTGCGCGTATTTGCCCGCCGCAGCCATACCTACGCGTCGAACACGCACATCTTCCTGCTCTGGATGGCTGGCACGTCGGTGGTGCTGCTCGCCATCGCGGTGGCGTTTCTGCGAAACCAGATCCGCCCGATCCTGCAGCTCGCGGAGGCCGCCGAAAGCTTCGGCAAGGGCCGGCCGATGCCCGCCGATTTCCGCCCGCGTGGCGCGGAGGAGGTCCGGCGCGCCGGCGCCGCCTTCATCCAGATGCGCGAACGTATCGAGCGCCAGATCGAGCAGCGCACGGCGATGCTCACCGGCGTCAGCCACGACCTGCGCACCATCCTGACCCGGTTCAAGCTGCAACTTGCGCTTGGCGGCAACAGGCCAGACCGCGAGGCGCTGGACCAGGACATCAACGACATGCAGTCGATGCTGGAGGGCTACCTTGCCTTCGCGCGCGGCGAAGGCGGCGAGGATCCTGGGCCTTTCGATCTTGCGGCATTCCTCGAAAAGCTCGTCGAGGAGGCACGGCTGCGCAAGCGCACGCTGACGACGTCACTATCCGGCAGCCCGGAAATCCACGTACGTCCGAACGCCTTCTCGCGCCTGTTGTCCAACATCGTCGGCAACGCGATGCGCTATGCCAGGAACATCGAGGTGAAGGCCTCGCATGCGCGCGGCTCGTTGCTCATCGTCATCGATGACGACGGCCCGGGCATCCCGCCAGAGAAGCGCGAGGATGTCTTCAAGCCGTTCCTACGCCTCGACACGGCGCGCAACCTGGACGCCAGCGGCACCGGCCTCGGGCTTTCGATCGCGCGCGACATCGCCCGCAGCCACGGCGGCGACATCACGCTCGAGGACAGCCCTCTGGGCGGCCTCAGGGCGATCATCCGCATTCCGGCTTGATCAAAGTGTCGTGGAGGCAGGCTGCTAGTACAGCTTGCCGCCGTTCGGCACCTTCTTGTCGATGGCGGCCAGCACCACGTCGCCGTTCTCGTCCGAAAAGCCGAGCGTCAGCACTTCCGACATGAACCTGCCGATCTGGCGCGGCGGGAAATTCACCACCGCCATCACCTGACGGCCGACAAGCGTCTCGGGCGTGTAGTGCCTGGTGATCTGGGCCGACGTCTTCTTCACGCCGATCTGCGGCCCGAAGTCGATCTTCATCTTGTAGGCAGGCTTGCGGGCCTCCGGAAAAGTCTCGACCTCGATGATGGTACCGGCGCGAATGTCGACCCGGTCAAAGTCCGCATATTCGATCGGCGGACGAAGCTCACTCCCCCCGCTCATGGTGTCAGCAGGAACCCTTGGTCTCGAACAGGACGTTGGAGAGCGCGTCGCGCGCGGTCGAGCCGGACCAGACGACGAACTGGAACGCCTGGAAGTAGCACTCGCACGCCTCGAGCGCCGACGACAGCAGCACCTCGACCTGCTGGCTGGTGGGCTCCGCGCCGCCTGCGAGCAGCAGCGACTGGCGGAACATGATCGCGCCTGCCTGTTCCCACAGGTCGAAGTGGCCGAACAGCATCTGTTCGTTGATGAGCGACAGCAGGCGCATCACCTCGAGGGTCCGGTTCTCGGGCACCTTGAGATCGAAGGCACATGCCAGATGGAGAGCCTCGAAATCCTCCATCCAGGAAAAGGACACGTGATAGTCGGTCCAGTTTCCGATCACGGAAATCGAGATCTCATCGTCCCCGGTGCGTTCGAAGGACCAGTCGTTCATGTTGGCCACATGCTCGATGACGTCCACCGGATGCAGATCTCGAGCAAGGTCCAGTTCAAGCAGGCTCATGAAGAGTCTCTTCCCACAGGCAATAATAAGGGCACCGTATGCGTTCACATGGAGCGCATCCGCTATGAAACACCGGTACAGAAGGAAGGCCGGAGGCGAGCTACGCACACAATGCTCGTCCGGGCCAAGCCACCCGTTGCCTTCGAGGCGTCAAATCAGCGTCTCGAATCATGCAACAAATTCAGTCTATTGATGCAGAGTCGCGTGAACAGCCCCTTTTTTGGGGAACTGGCGAACCGGGTGTGGATAGAGATTCAGAACCTGATTCAAAGGCAGAGTCTAACCGACTCTGCCGTAACGCTTTTTTCACCTTACGGGATGTGGAAAAGAAACTGCCCGGATCAGGAAGATTTTTTCGTCCGCGAGCCCGACTTGGCAGTTTCGGCAGTACCTGACGCCGCCGCACCCAGTTGTGCCTCGAGTTCAGAGACTCGATTTGCAAGCTTTTCGTTGTCGGCGCGCAGCTTCAGGACCATGTCGCGAACCACCTCGAACTCCTCGCGCTGGACCACGTCCATGGAGTTCAGGATGCGCTCGGCCTGACTGCGGAACGCCGTCTCGACTTCCCGGCGCACGCCCTGAGCTGCACCCGCAGCATCCGTCATCAGCTTGGCAAATTCATCGAGAATGCGGTTCGGTCCGGTCGTCATGGCAAAAGCCTCGCTAGAGAATACAGGACGGAAGTAGTGCCCTGTGCCAGCGAATGCAAGGCGAATGGAAAGGCCCGCGCCTTGACCTGATCCGATCGCGCGATCATATGGGAACGAGCGCAACCGGCCGGGAATCCAGACTTGAGCGACTACCTTCTCCTGCCTCTCGCTGCCCTGCCCTTCCCCCAGATTGACCCGGTCATCCTCCAGCTCGGTCCGCTCGCGATCCACTGGTACGGGTTGGGTTATGTGGTCGGGTTGCTGTTCGGCTGGTGGTACGCCAAGCGCATCGTCACCAATCCGAAGCTTTGGGGTCCAAAGGGCTCGCCAATCACGGCAACGGACATCGATGACTTCCTGCTGTGGGCCGCGGCCGGCGTGGTTCTTGGCGGGCGCCTCGGCTACATCCTGTTCTACGACTTTGCCAAATACGCCGAGAACCCGGCCAGCATTTTCGCGGTCTGGGAAGGCGGCATGTCGTTCCACGGCGGCCTCACCGGCGTCACCGTCGCCATGATCGCCTTCGCGCTGAAGCGCGGTTTTAGCCCCTGGAGCCTGTTCGACGTGATTGCCGCAAGCGCTCCCGTCGGCTTTGGGCTGGTCCGCATTACCAATTTCATCAATTCCGAGCTCTGGGGCCGCCCGACCGACGTGCCGTGGGGCATCGTCTTCCCGAACGGCGGGCCGGAACCGCGCCATCCGAGCCAGCTCTACGAGGCCTTCCTCGAAGGCTTCGTGCTGTTCTTCCTGTTGCGCCTCCTCACCCATTCTGCGCTCAAGCTGAAGCAGCCCGGCTTCGTCGCCGGCGCGATGATCGCGGGCTATGGCTGCGCCCGCATCTTTGTCGAGTTCTTCCGCCAGCCGGACGCGCATATCGGCTATCTCGCCGGCAACTGGCTGACGATGGGCATGATCCTGTCGACCCCGATGGTGCTAATCGGCATCTGGGCGATGCTGCGCGCACGGTCGGTGCCCGCATGACGGCGCTGAAGGAACGACTGAAGCAGCTGATTGCCACCACCGGGCCGATTTCGGTCTCGGAATACATGGCAATGTGCCTGTTCGACCCGACAGACGGCTACTACACGACGCGCGAGCCGTTCGGCGTCTCCGGCGACTTCATCACCTCGCCGGAGATCAGCCAGATGTTCGGCGAGCTAGTCGGCGTCTGGGCCTATTCCGCATGGATCGCCGCTGGAAAGCCGGTGCCCTTCACCTTCGCCGAGATCGGCCCCGGCCGCGGCACGCTGATGATCGACATGCTGCGCACGATCGACCGGCTCGATCCCGGCTTCATCGCCACGGCGCGCATTGCGCTGATCGAGGCGAGCCCGCGGCTCACTGAAATCCAGCGCGAAAGGTTCGCGACTGCTGGCCGCGCCAAGCCGAGCTGGTACACGCAGGTTTCCGACCTGCCTGATGGTCCGCTCTTCGTCATCGCGAATGAGCTGTTCGACGCAATGCCGGTGCGCCAGTTCGTAAATACCGAACAGGGCTGGCGCGAACGCATGGTCGCGCTCGACGAGGCTGGCGAACTCTGCTTCTCCGCGGGTCTGGCCAGCATCGATCTGGCGCTGCTACCTACCGGCAAGGAGGCGGAGATCGGCGCGATCTTCGAGGCCGCGCCTGCCCGCTCGGCGCTGATGGCGGAGCTTTCGACGCGCATTGCGACGAACGGCGGCGCCGGGCTGTTCATCGACTACGGCCACCTCGAGCCCGGCTTCGCCGACACGCTGCAGGCGATGAAGGCTCATGCTTATGACGACGTCTTCGCCCATCCCGGCGAGGCGGACCTGACGACCCATGTAGACTTCGCCGCACTGGCCGCGGTGGCTCAAGCCAGTGGGCTCAGGCCACGGCTCTGCACGCAAGGCGATTTCCTCCTGCGCATGGGTCTGCTCGAACGCGCCGGCGCTCTCGGCAGCAAGGCTGGCGAAGACGTTCGCGAGCGGCTGCGCGGCGAAGTCGAACGCCTTGCCGGCCCGGTCCAGATGGGCAGCCTGTTCAAGGTGCTGGCAGTGTCGCCCGAAAACGTCGCGCTGCCGGGCTTCGATCCGGCGGATTGACTTTCACCCGCCCCCTGCCCCACGATCCGCGCCGCAAAACGCAGCCGGCAAGAAACGAAACCAGGCGCCACGGCGACTTGAAACGATAAGGACGGCACATGCTGGAAGCTGTTCGACCGGATCCGCTCCGGTCTCCCGAACTCGAACGGTTTGCCTCGAATGGGATCAGGCACGGCTTCTTCACCCGGGTCGGGGGCGTCTCCGAAGGAATCTATCGCGGGCTGAACGCCGGCGTCGGCTCGAATGACGCGCCGGAAAAGGTCGCGGAAAACCGCGCCCGCATCGCAAACTGGATGGGCGTGCCACCGACGCACCTCGTCACCCTCTATCAGGTCCACTCGGCCGACGCGCTCGTCGTGCGGGAACCGTTTTCGGGCGATCGCCCCAAAGCGGATGCAATGGTCACCGACACCCCCGGCATTGCGCTTGGTGTCCTGACCGCCGATTGCGGCCCGGTGCTGTTCGCCGATCCGCAGGCACAGGTGATCGGCGCGGCTCATGCCGGCTGGAAGGGCGCGTTCACTGGCGTTCTCGAGGCAACCATTGAGGCGATGGAGAAGCTGGGCGCTAACCGGGAGAACATCACGGCTGTGCTCGGCCCATCGATCAGCGTCGCGAACTACGAGGTCGGCCCCGAATTCGTCGCCCGCTTCGTCGATGCGGACCCGGCCAACGCGGTCTGGTTCAAGCCGTCGGCGAAGGATGGCCATTCCATGTTCGACCTCAACGGCTATACGGTCGATCGACTTTCGAAGGCTGGCGTCATTGCCAGCATGCTCAGCCGCTGCACTTACGCGGAAGAAGAGCTGTTTTTCTCCTACCGGCGCACCACGCACCGCGGGGAGCCCGATTACGGACGCCAGATTTCGGCAATTGCACTGGAGGCCAGCTGATGGCGCTGCATTTCGACAGGACTGAATTTGACGCGCGACGCGACCGGCTGGTCATCGAGATGGCGGATCGCAAGCTCGATGCCATGCTCATCTTCGCGCAGGAGAGCATGTACTGGCTGACAGGCTACGACACCTTCGGCTTCTGCTTCTTCCAGTGCCTCGTCGTGAAGGCCGATGGCTCCATGATCCTGATGACGCGCTCGGCGGACCTGCGCCAGGCGCGTCACACTTCCACGCTCGACAACATCGTCGTGTGGACGGACCGCGACGGCGCCAACCCCGCCGCGGACCTGCGCAACCTCCTCAACGACCTCGACCTCCTCGGCTGCCGCATCGGCATCGAGTACGACACGCACGGCCTGACCGCGAAGAACGGTCGCCTGCTCGATGAGGAGATGAAGACCTTCGCGACGACTGAGGATGCCTCCTCGATCATCCCGCGCCTGCGCCTCTACAAGAGCGAGGCCGAGATCGCGAAGGTGGAGAAGGCCGCGGCACTCGCCGACGACGCCCTCGATGCGGCACTTCCGCTGATCCGGCAAGGTGGCGACGAAGGTGCGATCCTCGCTGCCATGCAGGGCGCGATCTTTGCTGGTGGTGGCGACTATCCGGCCAATGAGTTCATCATCGGCTCGGGCGCCGACGCGCTGCTGTGCCGCTACAAGGCCGGCCGCCGCAAGCTCAACAAGAACGACCAGCTGACGCTGGAGTGGGCGGGCGTCTACCACCACTATCATGCGCCGATGATGCGCACGATCCTGACCGGCAAAGCGTCCAAACGGCATCAGGAGCTCTACGAGGCGGCCCATGCCGCCCTGCTCGCAGTCGAGAAGGTGATGACCCCCGGCAAGACGTTCGGCGACGTCTTCGACGCGCATGCAAAGGTCATGGAAGCAGCTGGCCTCACCCGCCACCGGCTAAATGCTTGCGGCTATTCGGTCGGCGCGCGCTTTACGCCGTCCTGGATGGACATGCCGATGTTCTATGCGGGCAATCCCGAGCCGATCATGCCGGGCATGACGCTTTTCGCGCACATGATCATCATGGATTCGGACACAGAGACTGCCATGACGCTCGGGCGTACCTATCTCACCACCGAGGGCGAGCCCCGGGCACTCTCGCGGCATGGCCTCGACTTGATCGTTCAATAATTTCATAATACTCGGCTCACGAAGGGCCGAGGCCTCGCAACGAGGCGACAGTCTCCGGAGGAAGCAGGTGGCAAGGATACCGCCCCTTTCGATCGTGATTTGCGCCGCAGCGCTGCTTTCCGCGTGCACCAGTTCGAAGGACGTTCTCGAGCCTTCCGCGCTGCTCGGCACGGGCGGCGGCTCGGCTGAGAGCCCGGCGCAGTTCCCGATCAACGACCAGACCCAACAGCAGGCAGCGCCGCAGACTGCGGCGGTGGCTTCGAATGCGCGTATCCAGATCGAGCCAATCATCGGCGCGACGGAAGCCGCCTCGAGGCCACTCGCATCCCGTCTGTCCAGCCAGGCCAGTACCCGCGGCCTGAAGCTCGTCAGCGACTCCTCGGCAACGCACATCCTCAAGGGCTACTTTTCGGCCATCACCGAGAACGGCGAGACGACGGTCATCTACGTGTGGGACGTGGTCGACCCGAGCGGCACGCGCGTCCACCGCATCCAGGGCAAGAGCAAGAACGTGGCGCAGGGCGGCGAAGGCTGGGCCTCGGTACAGGTGCCGACGATGGAGGCAATCGCCGACCAGACCCTCGACGAGCTCGCTGCGTGGCTCGCCGCGCGCCCGAGCTGATGCCGCATGCGGCAGCGGCACACTGACGCGCTTACGCAACGGTTCCCCCGGGAATCTGATCAAAAGCGGAAGAAGATCACCCTCAACTCTTGCATTACCCGCCCGCGGCGTTAAAAGCCGCCCCATATCCTTCCCCGGGGAAAATCTATGAAACTCTTCGCTGGCAACTCAAATCGGGTCCTGGCTGAAGCCGTCGCCCGTTATCTCAACATACCTATGGGCAAGGCGAGCGTCCGCCGGTTCGCCGATCAGGAGATCTTCGTCGAGATCCAGGAAAACGTGCGCGGCGAAGACGTCTTCGTTCTTCAGTCAACCTCGTATCCGGCAAACGATCACCTGATGGAATTGCTCATCATGATCGATGCGTTCCGCCGGTCTTCCGCCCGCCGCATCACCGCCGTGATCCCCTACTTCGGCTATGCCCGTCAGGATCGCCGCGCTTCGGGCCGAACCCCGATCTCCGCAAAGCTCGTCGCCAACCTCATCACGCAGGCCGGCGCTGACCGCGTTCTCACCCTCGACCTTCATGCCGGCCAGATCCAGGGTTTCTTCGACATCCCGACCGACAACCTCTTCGCCGTGCCGGTCCTCGCCCGCGACGTGAAGCGCAACTACGAGCTGCCGAACGTCATGGTCGTCTCGCCGGACGTCGGCGGCGTGGTCCGCGCCCGCTCGCTGGCCAAGCGCCTCGATGCCCTGCTCGCCATCGTCGACAAGCGCCGCGAGAAGCCGGGCGAGTCCGAGGTCATGAACATCATCGGCGACGTCCGCGGCAAGGACTGCCTCCTGATCGACGACATCGTCGACTCCGGCGGCACGCTCTGCAACGCGGCTGACGCGCTGCTGGCCAACGGCGCAACCAGCGTTACGGCCTACATCACCCACGGCGTGCTGTCGGGCGGCGCGGTTGCCCGCATCACCTCCTCCGCGCTCAAGGAGCTGGTCATCACCGACTCGATCCAGCCGACTTCGGCTGTCGAGGCAGCGCACAACATCCGCATCGTCACGATTGCCGACCTGATCGGCGAGGCGATCTCGCGTACTGCCAGCGAGCAGTCCGTCTCCAGCCTGTTCGACTAAGGCTGCGTATTCCGGCCGTCCCCGCTCTGGCGACGCAGATAGTCGCGCGGGGACGCCCCTAGCATCCGGCGAAACATCGTCGTGAATGCCGGCGCGCTGTCATACCCAAGATCCAGCGCCAGCTCGGTAACCGAAACTCCCTCCGCGAGCCGCGGCAAGGCCGCAAACAGCGTTGCCTGCTGCCTCCAGACGGAAAGGCTTAGCCCCGTCTCCGTCACAAATGCGCGCGTAAAGCTGCGGCGGCTCATACCGGCCTGCCGCGCCCAGTCATCGATCGTCGCGCGTGGCGATGGCGACGCGATGAACGCGCGGCACAGCTTTGCAAGCCTAGGATCTGCCGGAAACGGCAATCCAAATGGCCTCTTCGGAAACCGCGGGATTTCGTGCAGGATCAGCTCCATGACCGCACTGCCGCGCCGGTCGTCGGGCTCCGCCTTGCCGATCTCGACCGCCTCGATGATGAGGCTGCGCATCAAGTCCGTCATCGCAAGGACGCATACGCTGTCAGGCAGGCCATCGAGCGTGCCAGGTGCGACATAGGCCGAGCGCATGCGAACGAACCCGAGAGTCTCGACGGAATGCTCGATCCCTGCGGGGATCCACATCGCATGGTCGGGCGGAACCATCCATCGCCCCTGCGCCGTCGAGACCATCACGACACCCGTCAGCGCGTGCAGGAGCTGCGCGCGGCCGTGCTTGTGGCTCTTGACCCTGAATCCGTCGGGATAGTCGCTGGCAATCGCCAGCACCGCGCCCTCGGCCGTGTCGATCCAGTCGAGATGGTTCTGCAGTCGCGTTCTCGCGGCCGCTTGTGTCACTGCCTCGTCCTGACTGGTGGTCATGCTGCGGTGGCCCACTTGCGTAAGAAATCGACCAAACCACGAAGGACGTACGCATGCAATGCTCGTAGACGTTAGGGCAAGAAGCTGCGAGGAGCTCCGATCTTGACCGACATTGCCGCTGGCGCCCGCGCGCCCCGCGCCGAGAGTACCGTCTATCCCGTTCTGCTAGCGGTCTGCCTCTGCCACTTCATCAACGACGTGATGCAGTCGCTGCTGTCGGCCATCTATCCGATGCTCAAGGCAGACTACGGCCTCGACTTCTGGCAGATCGGCCTGCTCACCTTCACCTTCCAGTTCACCGCATCGCTTCTGCAGCCGATGATCGGCCTCTACACCGACAAGAAGCCGATGCCTCAGTCGCTGCCTGTCAGCAGTGCCTCGACCTGCTGCGGCTTGCTGCTGCTCGCCTTTTCGACGACCTATCCGATGCTGATCCTCGGCGCCGGCCTCATTGGCATCGGCTCCGCGATCTTCCATCCCGAGGCTTCGCGCGTTGCGCGTATGGCGTCCGGCGGACGCTACGGCCTCGCGCAGTCGGTGTTCCAGGTCGGCGGCAATACTGGTACGGCGCTGGGCCCGCTCCTCGCGGCCTTCATTGTCGTGCCGCGCGGGCAGACCAGTGTTGCCTGGTTCATTGTCCTTGCGCTGATCTCGATGGTCGTTCTGCGCCAGGTCGGCAACTGGTACGGACGCTACCAGAAGGCCAACGGCAAGAAGGCCGCGGCGAGCAAAACACTGCCGGTGTCGAAGAAGCGCGTGGTCCAGACGCTGGTGATCCTGACGCTGCTCGTCTTCAGCAAGAACGTCTATCTCGCGAGCATCAGCAGCTATTACACCTTCTTCCTGATAGAGAAGTTTTCGCTCGATGTGCAGCAGGCGCAGATGATGCTGTTCCTGTTCCTCGGCGCGGTTGCGGTCGGCACCATCCTCGGCGGCCCGATCGGCGACCGCATCGGCGCCAAGAACGTCATCTGGGTCTCGATCCTTGGCGTGCTGCCCTTCACGCTTGCCCTGCCCTATGCTGACCTGTTCTGGAGCGGCGTGCTGACGATGATCGTCGGCCTGGTGCTGGCATCCGCCTTCCCGGCGATCGTGGTCTTTGCGCAGGAATTGCTGCCGGGCCGAGTCGGCCTTGTCGGCGGCATCTTCTTCGGCCTGTCCTTCGGCATGGGTGGCTTGGGCGCAGCCGCGCTCGGCGTCCTGGCGGACGTCAGGGGCATCGAGTGGGTTTATTCGGTCTGCTCGTTCCTGCCGATGATCGGCCTGCTAACGGTATTCCTGCCGTCGATGAAGGAACTGCGTTCCGGCCGGGTTGATGCCTGACTCAGGTTGCACCGGCGAGCCGCTTCGGTTATAGCACCGCCACCCGTGCAGACACCCTTGGAGGCAGCACGGGGCGGATCGGCTGTGCCCAACACGGCCGGTTTGGCGTTTTCGGGCCAGCCCGGGAACACTCCAGTTTTGAAACGAAAGGAAATGCCATGAGCCAGACCTACGAGCTCAAGGCCGAGACGCGCGATACGGTCGGTAAGGGGTCCGCCCGTGCACTGCGTCGCAACGGCAAAGTCCCCGCCGTCATCTACGGCGACAAGCAGGCTCCGCTCTCGATCGCGCTGAGCTACAAGGACGTCTACTACAAGATTCACGGCGGCGGGTTCATGACCACGATCGCCACGATCGACGTCGACGGTCAGAAGATTCAGGTCCTCCCCAAGGCCTACCAGCTTGATCCGGTTCGCGACTTCCCGATCCACGTCGACTTCCTGCGCGTCAGCAAGAACACCACCGTCACGGTGCAGATCCCGGTGCGCTTCATCAATGAAGAGCAGTCGGCCGGCATCAAGCGCGGCGGCGTGCTGAACATCGTCCGTCACGAGATCGAAGCTCACGTCCCCGCCAACAAGATCCCGGACTTCATCGAGGTTGATCTGGCCGGTACCGATCTCGGCGACTCGATCCACATCTCCGCGGTCAAGCTTCCGGAAGGCGTTCAGCCGACCATCACCGACCGCGACTTCACCATCGCGACGATTGCAGCCCCGGCCGGCCTCAAGTCTGAGGAAGGCGAGGAAGCTGCTGCCGCCGAAGGCGAAGAGTAAGGCTCCCGGGCTGGGAGAACCGTCATGCTGCTCATTGCAGGCCTCGGCAATCCCGGCTCGAAATACGAGAACAACCGGCACAATGTCGGCTTCATGGCGGTGGACGCGATTGCCCACCGCCATTCGTTTTCTCCCTGGTCGAAGAAGTTCCAGGGGCTTGTCGCCGAAGGGCGCATCGGCGGCGAGAAGGTGTTGCTGCTCAAGCCGCAGACTTTCATGAACCTGTCCGGCCAGTCGGTCGGCGAAGCCATGCGCTTCCACAAGATCGAACCGTCGCAGCTGATCGTCCTTTACGACGAACTCGACCTGCCGCCCGGCAAGGTCCGCGTGAAGACGGGCGGCGGCGCAGGCGGCCATAACGGCATCCGCTCCATCGACGCGCATTGCGGCAAGGAATACCGCCGCGTTCGCATCGGCATCGGCCATCCGGGCATCAAGGAAATGGTGACGCACCATGTCCTCGGAGACTTCGCCAAGGCCGACCACGAATGGCTGGATCCCCTGCTCGAGGCGATCGCCGCCGAGATCGACAAGCTGGTCGCCGGTGACGACAACGGCTTCATGAGCAAGCTGGCCATCGCCCTGCGCGGCTCGGAGCCATCACCGGCAAAGCCGGAGAAAAAGCCTGAGCCGAAGGGACAGAGCCACATCCGCCAGGCACGCCCGCAAAAGCCGGCGATGAACATTCCTGACAAAGGCCCGATGGCCGAGATGCTAAGGAAGCTCTTTGGCAACAAGGAGTGATTCCTGCCATGAGCAACGATGTCATCTACATGTTCGCAATGAGCCTCGATGGCTTCATCGCGAGACCCGACGGGGCGTTTGACTGGCTTGATAATTATCCGGCCGACGCGGACTACGACTTCGACAGCTTTCTCGACTCGCTAAGCGGTATCGTCATGGGCCGCGGCTCCTACGAGGCTGCGCGCGGCGGCGGCAGATGGGACTACGGCCGCTGGCCCGTCACCGTCGCCACCAGCCGTGCAATTGAGGATGCGCCGGAGGGCGTCCAGGCGTTATCCGGCTCGCCTGCCGATCTGCTCGCGAACCTTCGTGAACGCGGAGCGGCTGGGCGCATCTGGCTGTTTGGCGGCGGCGACCTCGTCCAACAGTTCCTGCGCGACGGTCTCCTCGACACGATCGAGATCGGCACCATCCCGGTGATCCTCGGCAAGGGCCTTCCGGCCTTCGGACATCCAGGGCGCGACGTCTGGCTCGACCTCGACTTCGCCAAGCCGCTTGCAAACGGGGCAATCCATTCGCGCTACAGGGTCAAGCGAGACGCCTGACCGCTGGAACCTTGTGCGCCTCGGAGCCTTTCTGCGGCATGGAGAACAACAGCAGTCCTGAATCGGTCGTCGAGGTGCTCGACTGCGTCGAAGACGCGGCAAAAGGCGCCGACCGGGTTTCCCTCGCCGATGTGGTCGACCGCATCGGCGATGGCGCGTTCCCGCCGCTGATCCTCCTGCCTGCCCTCATCATGATCTCGCCGCTGACGGCAATCTTCGGCGTGGCGACCATCTGTGCGGTCGCGATTGCCCTCACCGCCGTCCAGATGATGATTGCGCGTGAGAAACTGTGGCTGCCCGACTTCATCCTGCGCGCCACCCTGCCCAGCAGCCGGATCGATCAGATTGTTTCCTGGCTCAACCGCCCCGCGAGGGTTGTCGATGGCGTCATCGACCGCCGCCTCTCGGCTCTGGTCGTCGCGCCGTTCGATCGCCTCTGGGCGCTGCTGTGCTTTACCCTTGCTTTGATGGTCCCGGCGCTTGAGCTGGTGCCGATGTCGGCGACGATCATCGCCGCTGCCATTGCCCTGTTTGCACTGGCGATGCTGGCACGTGACGGGCTGCTCGCCTTGCTGGGACTCGTCGTTCTGGGCGGCGCGATTTGGCTGCTCTGGAGCCTTGCGACCTGACGAGGGGTTGACGATCCGCCCCCCTATCGCCCATAGCCTGTCTCAATTTTCCATCACCTGACAGGACCAGATCATGGGCTTCAAATGCGGCATCGTCGGGCTGCCCAATGTCGGCAAGTCGACGCTGTTCAACGCGCTGACACGCACGGCGGCAGCGCAGGCGGCGAACTATCCCTTCTGCACCATTGAGCCGAACACCGGTGAGGTTGCGGTTCCCGATCTGCGCATGCAGCAGATCGCCAAGGTCGCCGGCTCCAAGGAAATCATTCCAACCCGCATCTCCTTCGTCGACATCGCCGGCCTCGTGCGCGGAGCATCGAAGGGCGAAGGCCTCGGCAACCAGTTCCTCGCCAACATCCGCGAGGTGGACGCCATCGTCCACGTGCTGCGCTGCTTCGAGGACGACGACATCACCCACGTCGAGGGCCGCATCGATCCGGTCGCGGACGCCGAGACCGTCGAGACCGAGCTGATGCTCGCCGACCTCGACAGCCTCGAGCGCCGCATCGTCCAGATCCGCAAGCGCGCAACCGGCAAGGACAAGGAAGCGCTGACCATCCTGCCGGTCATGGAACAGGCGCTGGAGTTGCTGCAGAACGGCAAGCCGGTCCGCATGATGCTCAAAGGCATCTCGTCGGAGGAGCTTGCGATCCTCAAGACCCTGAACCTCCTCACCTCCAAGCCGGTCCTCTATGTCTGCAACGTCGCAGAGGCGGAAGCCGCTACCGGCAACGAGCACACCAGGAAGGTTGCCGAAATGGCCGCCGAGCAGGGCGCACGCACCGTCATCATCTCGGCCGCGATCGAGGCCGAGGTTGCCCAGCTGCCGGACGAGGAAGCGAAGGAATTCCTGACCGAAATGGGTCTCGAGGAACCGGGCCTCGACCGCCTGATCCGCGCTGGCTACGAACTGCTCGACCTCATCACCTACTTCACGGCAGGCCCCAAGGAGACGCGCGCCTGGACGATCGTGAAGGGTACCAAGGCGCCGCAGGCTGCCGGCGTGATCCACACCGATTTCGAGCGCGGTTTCATCCGCGCCCAGACGATCGCCTACAACGACTATGTCACCCTTGGCGGCGAAGCCGGCGCCAAGGAGGCCGGCAAGGCCCGGGACGAAGGCAAGGAATATGTCGTGCAGGACGGCGACGTCCTGCTCTTCAAGTTCAACGTCTGACGGCGAACCAAGGCGGCCTGCGGGCCGCCTTTTCCGTTTAGGGACCAAAGCCCAAGCAAGAACGCTCCGTAGCTCCAGCGCCTGGCCGCGGACCTTCCCTGCCCCTTCCTGTCACACGCCCTGCCAGATAGAGTGCACGGCCTTCGCCGGTTGCAATGCATTACCGCATCCGGCAAACTGATTGTTCAAGCTTGAACAGGATTTGCAGATGACCACGAAGAAGTGGGCGTTCGAGAATTTTCAGGAGGGCATGACCCTCGACCTCGGCGAGAAGCACGTCACCGCGGAGGAGATCATCGAATTCGCCTCCGAGTTCGACGCCCAGCCGATGCATCTCGACGAGCAAGCCGGCAAGGCCTCCATCCTGGGCGGCCTCGCCGCCTCCGGCTGGCACAGCTGCGCGATGCTGATGCGCCTGATGTGCGACGCTTTCCTGCTCGACTCGACCTCCCAGGGCGCACCCGGCATCGACTATGTGCGCTGGATGCGCCCGGTGCTAGCCGGTGACACCCTCCGCGGCACGATGACGGTGCTGGCGACACGGCTTTCGAATTCGCGCCCTGACCTCGGCTTCGTCACCGTGCGCCATGACCTGACGAACCAGAACGGCGACGTGGTCATGCAGTGCAAGCATACCGGAATGTTCCTCAAGCGGGAGGCAGCAGCATGACTTTCGACGAGCGCCTCCGCATCGGTGAGGCCGTCACTCTCGGCACGCACACCTTCACCGCCGAGGAGATCAAGGCTTTCGCCAAGAAATTTGACCCGCAGCCATTCCACAGCGACGAGGACGCGGCGCGTGGCACGGTATTCGGCTCGCTGTGCGCCTCGGGCTGGCACACCTGCGCAAACTGGATGAAGTACAATCTCCTGCAACAGGAAGAAGAGCGACGGAACGGCCTATGGACGGCTGACTGGCCGGTATTCGGCCCCTCCCCCGGCTTCGAGAACCTGAAGTGGCTGCGGCCCGTCTACGCCGGCGAGACGATCACCTTTACCCGCAAGGCCGTCTCGCATCGGTCACTTGCCTCCCGGCCCGGCTGGCGCCTGCTGACACTTGAAGGCGAAGCCTACAACGAGGACGGCACCAAGGTTCTCAGCTTCGAGAACGTCGTCCTGGTCCAGGAATAAGAAAGGCGGCTCAAGGCCGCCTTTTTCGTCAGTCGCCGTCGAAGGCAATCAACGTTCGCACCGGAACGCCCAGCGCCTCGAGCTTCTTGCGCCCACCAAGGTCCGGCAGGTCGATCACGAAGCAAGCGGCAACGATATCCGCCCCGATCTGGCGCAGCAGTTTCACGGCGGCCTCCGCGGTGCCGCCGGTGGCGATCAGATCGTCGACGATGATCACCTTCTCGCCGGGCTCGAGCGCGTCGCGGTGCATCTCCATCTCGTCGATGCCGTACTCCAGGCTGTAGGCCACGCGCACGGTCTCGAACGGCAGCTTGCCCTTCTTGCGGATCGGCACGAAGCCGCATGATAGCTGGTGAGCCATCGCGCCGCCGAGGATGAAACCGCGCGCCTCAATGCCCGCAATCTTTTCGATATCTGCCCCGGAATAGGGCTTTACGAGCTCATCAACTGCCAGCCGGAACGCGGCCGGATCACCCAGCAGGGTCGTAATATCGCGGAACTGAACTCCCGGCTTCGGATAGTCGGAGATCGTGCGAATGGCGGAAAGGAGAGTTTCCTCGACGGAGTTGGACATCGGCGCTTCCCTGATTGCCGGACATGATTGCCCTGATCGGCGGCAAAAGAAAAGGGCGGCAGGTGCCGCCCTGTTCTTCCGAATGTTTCGAACGGCTTAGTGCTCGACGTTCGACCAGACCTTACGCTTCGTGAGGTAGATCAGGCCTGCGAACATCAGCAGGAACACCATCACGTTGAAGCCGGTCTTCTTGCGGGCCTCGAGGTGCGGCTCGGCCGCCCACATCAGGAACGCAGAGATATCGCGAGAGTACTGATCCAGCGTCTCCGGCGAGCCGTCGTCGTAGGTGACCTGACCCTCGGTAATCGGCTGCGGCATCGCAAGCGCCGAGCTCGCGATGAAGTGCGGGTTGTAATAGGTGCCCGGCTGGACCGGATGGTCTTCCGGAGCATCCTCGTAACCCGTCAGCAGTGCGTAGATGTAGTCCGGACCGCCCTCGGCATACTGGGTGAAGATGTCGAAGACGAAGGTCGGGAAGCCACGGGTCACTGCGCGCGCCTTGGCGATCAGCGACAGGTCCGGAGGAGCAGCACCGTTGTTAGCGGCAGCGGCGGCCTCGGCGTTCGCGAACGGGTTCGGGAACGTGTCGGACGGGATACCCGGGCGGGTGAACATCTCACCCGAGGAGTCCGGACCGTCAGTGATCTCGTACTCCGCGGCAATCGCGCGGACCTGCTCTTCCGAATAGCCGAGGTCAGCCAGGTTGCGGAAGGCGACGCGCTCAAGGCCGTGGCAGGACGCGCAGACCTCGCGGTAGATCTTCAGGCCGCGCTGCAGCTGGCCCTTGTCATAGGTGCCGAACGGGCCTGCGAAGGACCATTCCTGTTCGACCGGCTTCTTGAGCGGATAATCGGCAGCCTGGGCGGCGCCTGCCGCCCCGAACGCAATGCCAGCTACCGTCAGTGCCTTAAGGAAAGTTTTCATGGTTGATGTTCCTGTCTGCACCGGATCGATCAGCTCGTGGCCTCAGTGGAAACCGTGGGATGCGACGCAGCCGACTTGTTCTTCTCGAGCACGGCTTCGGTGATCGAGTTCGGCAGGCGGCGCGGCTTCTCAAGCAGGCCAAGCACCGGCATGATGATGAGGAAGAATGCGAAGTAGAACACCGTCGCGGCCTGCATCAGCGGAATGTAGATGCCTTCCGCCGGCTTCGAGCCCAGCCAGCCGAGGAACACGGCGTTGATGGCAAAGAGCCAGAAGAACAGCTTGTACCACGGACGGTAGACAGCCGAGCGGACCTTCGAGGTGTCGAGCCACGGCACGAAGAACAGCACCGCGATCGCGCCGAACATTGCTAGGACGCCGCCCAGCTTCGAGTCGATCGGCCCGATGTTGAAGGTGATCGCACGCAGGATCGCGTAGAACGGCAGGAAGTACCACTCCGGAACAATGTGCGCAGGCGTCTTCAGCGGATCAGCCGGGATGTAGTTGTCCGGGTGACCGAGGTAGTTCGGGATGTAGAAGACGAAGTAGGCGAACAGGATCAGGAACAGGACCATGCCGAATGCGTCCTTGATGGTCGCATAGGGCGTGAACGGCAGGGTGTCAGTCTTCGACTTGACCTCGATGCCGGTCGGGTTGGTCTGGCCGGTAACGTGCAGCGCCCAGACGTGCAGGATCACAACGCCTGCAATCATGAACGGCAGCAGGTAGTGCAGCGAGAAGAAGCGGTTCAGCGTCGGGTTGTCGACGGCGAAGCCGCCCAGCAGCAGCTGCTGGATCCACTCACCGACCAGCGGAATGGCGGTGAAGAAGCCGGTGATAACGGTTGCACCCCAGAACGACATCTGGCCCCAGGGCAGCACGTAGCCCATGAACGCCGTTGCCATCATGAGGAGGTAGATGATGACGCCGAGGATCCACAGCAGCTCACGCGGAGCCTTATAGGAACCGTAGTAGAGACCACGGAAGATGTGGATGTAGACGGCGATGAAGAACATCGACGCGCCGTTGGCGTGCAGGTAGCGCAGCAGCCAGCCCGAGTTCACGTCGCGCATGATCTGCTCGACGGAGTTGAAGGCCTGGCCCGTGTAGGCGGCATAGTGCATCGCCAGGACGATACCGGTGACGATCTGGACCGCCAGCATCAGCGAGAGAATGCCGCCGAAGGTGTAGGCGTAGTTCAGATTGCGCGGAACCGGATAGGAAACGAAGGAATCGTGGATGAGCCGCGGCAGCGGCATACGGGCGTCGATCCAGCGTTCGATACCGGTCTTGGGCGAATAGGTCGAGTGTCCACCGCTCATGGTCTATTGCTCTCTTAAAAACTCAACCGATCCGGATGACCGTGTCGGAAATGAATTGGAAGGTCGGAACCGCCAGGTTCTGCGGAGCCGGCCCGACGCGGATACGACCAGCGGTGTCATAGTGCGAGCCGTGGCACGGGCAGAACCAGCCGCCGAAATCGCCAGACTGGCCGAGCGGCACGCAGCCCAGATGGGTGCACGAGCCGATCATGACGAGCCAGTTTTCCTTGCCCTCGCCTGCGGAGCGGGCCTGGTCGGTTGCCTCGGCGCTCGGGTCAAGATTCGCGTTGCGAGCAACCGGATCCTTGAGTTCCGCCAGCGGCACGGCACGGGCAGCCTCGATCTCCTCCGGCGTACGATTGCGGATGAAGATCGGCTTACCACGCCACTTGGCGGTCACCGACATGCCTGGCTCAATGCCCGACACATCGACGTCGATGGTAGCCAAAGCCAGAGTAGAAGCATCGGGGCGCATCTGGTCGATAAACGGCCAGGCGGCGCCGCCGACGGCCACCACGCCAGCCATGCCGGTAGCGATGTAGAGAAAATCGCGGCGGTTATGATCGGTCGCTTCGTTCGCGCTCACGGGCACAGGGTCCTTTCGCCTTATTCCTGCCAGAAGGAACCCCATGCGCCACCCTGACGCACGTTTTGCCCGCCATCTCCAGATACCCCTTGCTTGGGTAGCTGGCAGTGGCTGGCGGATTCCCCCTTGCATTTGGCGAAGGTTTCTATGCGCCTGCCGGGCAATTGTCCAGTATCAGCGCCCTCAATGGGCAGATTGTCGCGGCTGTATGCAGGTGGTTACGACGCGCCCAGCCGGACCAGCACTTCCGCGGGAATTCCATACTCTCGGATGACATCCTGATGACGACGCATGCCGCACAATTCCCTTTGGATAAAATAGGCATAGACCGCTTCAGCCGCCTCCTTGAGCAAGACGGGTCTTTGCGGTGAGTCGGGCGCCTCGGCAGCAAGCCGCTTCAGCGCCTTCTCGACCCGATCCCCTGCCCGGCCGAGCGTCGCCGCCTTCTCGCCGAGGATCTCGTGATCCAGCGACTGAACCGCGCCTCCGGTGCCGGAAGTTCCGAGCGCGTTCATCTGGTATTGTGATGGCGGTCTAAGTGCCATGTACGATCCTTATTCGGCGGCAAGGCTTGAGGCGAGGAAGCCGCCCGACTGGCGCTTCCACAGCTGGGCGTAGAGCCCGTCTCGCTGGATCAATGCCTCGTGGGTGCCCTCTTCGACAATATGTCCCTCATCGATGACGACCAGCCGGTCGAGCGCGGCGATGGTGGAGAGCCGGTGGGCGACAGCGATCACGGTCTTCCCCTCCATCAGATGATAGAGGTTCTCCTGGATCGCCGCCTCGATCTCGGAATCGAGCGCTGACGTAGCCTCATCGAGGATCAGGATCGGCGCGTTCTTCAACATCATGCGGGCAATGGCGATGCGCTGCCGCTGTCCGCCCGACAGCTTGACGCCACGCTCCCCCACATGGGCGTCGTAGCCGGTGCGGCCCTTCGGATCGCTGACGCCGACGATAAAGTGATGCGCGGCGGCCCTTTTCGCCGCTTCGATGACCTCCTCGTCCGTTGCACCCGGCTTGCCGTAGGCGATGTTGTCGCGGATCGAGCGATGCATCAGCATCGGATCCTGCGCCACCACGCCGAATTGCGCCCTGAGCGACACCTGCGTGACATCGCGGATGTCGATGCCGTCGAGCAGGATGCGCCCGCCTTCGACATCGAACAGCCGCAGCGCAAGATTGACCAGCGTCGTCTTGCCGGCACCTGACGGCCCCACCAGCGCCACGCGCTCGCCGGGCCGGATATGCAGGTTGAGGTTCTCGATGACGCCGCCGCCCTTGCCGTAGTGGAACGAGACGTTCTCGAAGATCAGCTCGCCCTTCGAGCGCGGCATCTCGATCGCAGTGGGCTTGTCGGTGATCGTCGGCTTGACGGAGATAGTGCCGGTGGCATCTTGCACCGTGGCAAAAGACCTGATCAAGCCATTGAGATTGAACATCATATGGCCCGACATTTGGTTGAGCCGGAACACCAGCCCCATCGCCGCGGCTATCTCGCCGGTGGTCGCGCTACCGCCCATCCAGCCGCGCAGGGCGAACAGGAAGACAGCGGCCATCATGATGCCGTTGAGGATCGCAACGGCAGAGCGCACACGAGTGATCGCCCGCGTCAGATCGCGGACTGCGCCGAGGTAGCCTTCCATGCTGTCGCGAACGAAATCGTTCTCACGCCTTCCGCTGTCGAACAGTTTTACCGCCATGATGTTGGTGAAGGCGTCGACCAGGCGCCCGTTCATGATCGACCGCTCGTCGGCGCTGCGGCGGCCCGCGGCGCGCAGCGGCGGCAGCAGCTTCCATGCGGTGAAGCCGTAGGCAACCGCCCACACGAGCAGCACCAGCCCCAGCAGCGGATCGAGCAGCATCAGGATCGTCGTCGTCAGGACGACGAAGGACAGGAAGCTCCACAGCGACTGCAGCGACGAGACGATGAAGTCGCCCGTCGCTTCGCCACCTTGTAGAATCTTCGTCGCAATTCTTCCGGCGAAGTCATTCTGATAAAAGGAGTATGGCTGCTCGATCACACGCCGGAACGACTGCCAGCGCACCAGCTGGTAGAAGGACGGGACAATGATCTGCTGCTCGACCACGGTGTTGGCGATCATCACCAACGCACGCACGATCAGCACCAGCAGCAGGAAGCCTGCCAGCGGCAGCCAGTGGTCTGCGAGCAGCTGGGCAGGCGACGAATGCTCGAGCAGGTCGATGATCCAGCCGATCGCCCAGTACATTGACGCCTCGACGGCGCCGTTCAGGCCGCCGACGATCAGCAGCAGGATGAACGGCCCCTTCGCCTGGCGGGCGAAGGACAGGATGAACTGCCACGCATCGCGCGGCAGCACATCCCGCTCAGTATCCACGAAGGGCTCGATGATGCCCTCCGCCCGGCGCCATATGCGCTCGGCGAAGCCGTCGTCCTTGCGATCGTCGGTCTGGGGCTGACTCACTCGGCAGCGATCTCCTTCTGCTCGGTCTCTTCAGGCGCCTCTTCATGCAGCAGGAAGCCGCCGGACTGTCTCTGCCATAACTGGGCATAGAGACCGCCCTTGGCAATGAGCTGATCGTGGGTCCCCTCCTCGATCACCTCGCCCTTGTCCAGGATGATCAGGCGGTCCATCGCCGCGATGGTCGACAGCCGGTGCGCGATCGCAATCACCGTTTTGCCCTCCATCAGGCGATAGAGATTCTGCTGGATCGCCTCCTCGACCTCGGAGTCGAGCGCCGAGGTGGCCTCGTCGAGGATCAGGATCGGTGCGTCCTTCAGCATGACCCGGGCAATGGCGATGCGCTGCCGCTGGCCGCCCGAGAGCTTCACGCCGCGCTCGCCGACATGCGCGTCGAGACCTTTGCGGTTGTTCGGGTCAGACAGGCCGGCAATGAAGTCGATCGCCTCCGCCTTGCGGGCGGCCTCCAGCACCATCTCGTCGGTGGCATCGGGCCGGCCGTAGCGGATGTTGTCGCGCACCGATCGGTGCAGCAGCGAGGTGTCCTGCGTCACCACACCGATATGCGCACGCAGAGAGTCCTGCGTCACCTCCGTGATGTCCTGGCCGTCGAGCGTCACCCGGCCGCCCTCGATGTCGTAGAAGCGCAGCAGGATGTTGACCAGCGTCGACTTCCCGGCGCCGGAGCGCCCGACGATGCCGACCTTCTCGCCGGGCTTGATGGTGAGCGACAGGCCGTTGAGCACGCTTTTCTTCTTGCCGTATTGGAAGCGGACGTCGTCGAACACGATCTCGCCTCGCGTGACGACAAGCTCCTTCGCGTTAGGCTTGTCATCGACCAGGCGCGGCAGAGAAATCGACCGGATGCCGTCCTGGACCGTGCCTACATTCTCGAACAGGGCCGAGACCTCCCACATGATCCATTGCGACATGCCCCACAGGCGCAGCACGAGGCTGATGGCGATCGCGACGCCACCCACCGACACCACCCCCGCCAGCCACAACTGGATCGAGATCGCCCCGACGACGAACAGCAGGATCGAGTTTGACAGGATCAGCAGGGTGTAGAGGTTGGTCACCAGCCGCATCATCTGATGCACGGTGACGAGGAAGTCTTCCATGCCCTCGCGGGCATAGGAGGCCTCGCGCTTCGCGTGGCTAAACAGCTTAACCGTCTGGATGTTGGCGTAGCTGTCGACCACGCGCCCGGTCATCATCGACCGTGCATCGGCCTGCTCCTGCGAGACCTTGCCAAGGCGCGGCACGTAGTAGCGCAGCAGCAGTACGTAGCACGCGAGCCAGAGGCAGAGCGGCGCAGCCAGCCGCCAGTCTGCGGAGGCCACCAGCCACAGCATGCCGAGGAAGTAGACCAGCACGTAGTTGAGGACGTCGATCAGCTTGACCACGCATTCGCGCACCGCGAGTGCCGTCTGCATCAGCTTGGTCGAGATGCGCCCGGCGAACTCGTCCTGGTAGTACGTCATCGACTGCTTGAGCAGGTAACGGTGCACCTGCCAGCGGATGCGCATTGGAAAATTGCCGAACAGCGCCTGGTGCTCGGTCAGCGAGTTGAACAGGGTGAGGCCCGGAAGCACCACCAGCACGATGAACGCCATGCCGGCGAGCTTCCAGCCCTCGTTCTGCAAGAATGTTTCCCGGCTCTGCACCGACAGCCAGTCGACGATGTTGCCGAGGAAGCCGAAAAGCCACACCTCGGCAAGCGCGATCGCCGCCGTCATGATCGCCGAGACGATGATGATCGGCCACGCCCCTTTCGTGTAGTGCAGGCAGAAGGCGACCAGCGTGCGCGGCGGCTCCACCGGTTCTTCCGGCGGGAATGGATTGAGCAGGTTTTCGAACCAGCGATACATCGAAAAATCTCGTCTACTTGTGCCCGCTGCGAGGGCCGACATGCGTGCTGCGTGGCGCGCCTTTCGGATCCGCAGAAGGTTTTTCTGTCTTCGCCCGCTTCGCGATCTCTTGCGCCGTCGTCAATGCCGGAGCAGGAAGATGAGCATTGCGGCCTCTGGAGCCAAGGACGTTGCGGAAGGCTGGTGACAGACTGGTGTCAGCAGCATTGTCCGCAACGGGAGCGGGCGGAATTGCGGCGGAAAGGGCGGACGGCGCATTGAGCCCGTGCTTCTTGATACCGGATGGCATGGTCAGATTCCTTGATCGAACGGGATGAAACGTCCGGCGGAATCGCGACCGTGCCTGTGCTCAGAAGCTGGGGAGAGGTCGAACCGATACCGCCGTCAGGCGATGCGCGCGCTGCGCAGGCGCCCAGCGATGACGAAGCTGAAACCGTAGTCCATCCCCGCCTCCATGCGGTTCGAGTTCAGAAGGCGCCTCATATACACCCATTTTGACCAGATGGCCATGCCGGATGACGTAACGTCCGCTCGTCACTGCCGCAATGACTGGATTTACAAGGTTTTGGCAGCCAGGACTTGCGGCAAAGCTTTGCCGCTGCCATTCGGACAGCCTGTTTTGGACCAGAATGTTCAGATGACCACACCGCCGCTTCGCATCGCGCTCTACCAGCCCGACATTCCCGGCAACACCGGCACGATCCTGCGCATGGCCGCATGCCTTGGCCTTGCCGTCGACATCATCGAGCCGGCCGGCTTCGACATGTCGGACCGGGCATTGAAGCGCGCCGGCATGGACTATCTGGAAATGGCGGCGCTGACGCGGCACGTCTCGTGGGACGCGTTTCGGGAGTGGCAGATGGCTGAAGGCCGCCGGCTGCTGCTGTTCACGACGAAGTCCAGCACGCCCTACACGAGCTTTGCCTTCCGCGAGGGTGACATCCTTCTGTTCGGCCGCGAGTCGGCTGGCGTGCCGGACATCGTGCATCAGGTCGTCGACGCCCAACTCAACATCACCATGCGGCCTGGCGCGCGCAGCCTGAACCTCGCCATCTGCACCGCGATGGCGGCCGGCGAAGCGCTGCGCCAGGTCAGTCCGCAGTGGGCAATCGGCGGATCGTGAACTGGATGACGTCGTCGGGACGCTCGCACCAGCTCTCGATCTCGGTCCAGTAGGCCTGTTTCGGCCAGCGGTTGAACCACTCGCGCGCCTTTTCGCGTGCCGCCAGTCGCGGAAGAGTGAAGGTCTCGCGGACGAAGCCGTCCTTGGGCCGTCGGCCTGTCTCGCCGCGGCCTCGTTCAAGGCTGCGTCTGAGGCCGTCAAGTGGAGGTCTTGGAGGTACTCTCACTGGTATCTCCCGAAATTACCTTGACCCTTTCCGACAACAGATTAGGGATCGGGCTTGAGTTTTGCGAGTCAAATTCGCCAACCGGCATGACCGGCAATGGCGCAGGAGAGCGTTGATGCAGCGTCCAGAGTTGCCGCCAGGGCTGCCCGAGGGGATCGAGGAAAAGAAGGCAATCGCCAAGGCGTGGTTCGAGGAGTTGCGTGACCGCATTTGCGATTGCTTCGAGAAGATCGAGGACGACCTGACAGGCCCGCTTTCGAGCTGGGCGCCTGGCCGTTTCGAGCGCACCCCTTGGGAGCGCGATGGCGGCAAGGGCGGCGGCGGCGTCATGTCGATGATGTACGGCCGCGTCTTCGAAAAAGTTGGCGTCCACTGCTCGACTGTCTGGGGTGAGTTCTCGCCAGAGTTCCGCAAGCAGATCCCCGGTGCCGAGGAAGACCCGCGTTTCTGGGCTTCGGGCATCTCGCTGATCGCCCATCCGCAGAATCCGAACGTGCCTGCGGTGCACATGAACACGCGCATGGTGGTGACCACACGTCAGTGGTTCGGCGGCGGCGCGGACCTGACGCCGGTGCTCGACCGCCGGCGTACGCAGGAGGATCCGGACACCGTTGCCTTCCACAAGGCGATGAAGTTCGTCTGCGACAAGCACCCGAACGTCGCCGACTACCCGCGCTTCAAGCAGTGGTGCGACGAGTACTTCTTCCTGCCGCACCGCAACGAGCCCCGCGGCATTGGCGGCATCTTTTATGACTGGCTGAAGACGCCCGAGGAAAAGGGCGGCTGGGAAGCCGATTTCCGCTTCACGCAGGACGTCGGCCGCACCTTCCAGATCGTCTACAACCACCTCGTCCGCAAGAACTTCAACGAGAACTGGACTGAGGCCGACCGCGAGGAGCAGCTGGTCCGCCGCGGCCGCTATGTAGAGTTCAACCTGCTCTACGACCGCGGCACGATTTTCGGGCTGAAAACCGGCGGCAATGTCAACTCGATCCTGTCGAGCCTCCCGCCAGAGGTGAAGTGGCCGTAACGGCACCAACATCAAAGTTTCCGGGTGATGCCGGCAAGCAACACCATCTGCTATGCTGCGGAAACCAAACAAAAATATGCTGAAGAATAGGCCCGGCGACGGGCCTTTTTCTTTTGCCGGCGCTTTGCGTGCCATTCACGCCGCGTGACAAACTGAAACATCAGGAATAGAGCGTTTTTCGGGCTTGGGAAGACGGCCGATTGAGGGCGGCCGTTCCTTCGCGTCCATGCCCTCAGTCGGTGCCCGATCACGTTTTGGTTTGGTAACCGGATGGTAAAGAATTGAGCATCAGGATCGCGATCATGCCGTCCCTACCCTCACTCTTTTTCAGCACCGCCCTTCTTCTGACCGCAACGCTTCCTACGTTCGCGGCAAACGATCTCGTCACGGAGACGAAGAAGGTGTCGGCCCCGGCTGAATCCGTTACTCGCGAAGCTACCTTCGCTTACAAGCTCATCAAGCCGCAGAACGCGAGCGGCCGCGTCATGATCCTCATGCACGGCTCGGGCGGCGACGAGTCGACCTTGGTCGACCTCGCCTCGCGCATCGCGCCGGATGCCACGCTGATCGGCGTGCGGGGCCGCGTCGTGCAGAACGGCGTGAAGCGTTGGTACAAGCGGTTGACCCCGACCGAGTTCGACCAGCAGGACGTGCGCGCGGAAGCCACGGCCTTCGTCGAGTTCATGCGCAGCAAGGCGCAGGAGCTGAAGCTGGACCTGTCATCGGCAACCTTCCTCGGCTACTCCAACGGCGCCAACCTGATCGCGGCGATGACGCAGCTCTATCCTGGCATCGTCACGAAGGCCGTGCTGCTGCGGCCGATGCCGGTGCTGGCTGATGCCCCGAAGGTCGACCTCAGCAACTCGAAGTTCCTGACCATCGCCGGCGAGAACGACAAGCTCTACTACCCCTTCGCGGATCGCTTGCAAAAGATGCTCGCATCCTGCGGGGCGAAGGTGGATGCAAGGGTGATCGGCACCGGGCACAACCTTGGCGATGAGGACGTTCGCATCGTTGCGGAATGGCTCGGGGCGACTCCCGTGCGCGAGGCGCCGCGTCCCCTGCCCTGACGATCACAAAGCTTCTTCCAGCCTACTCATCGGTGCCCAAGGCGCTATATTAAGCGGACCGGAGCCGATGCCCGGATGGCGACCTTCGCCATCCAGTCCTTCTGTATCGGCACAACACAGGGAGAAGACCAATGAAGGAATTTCATTGCGGTTCGCTCGTCCCCGGTTGCGAATGGCACACCAGGCATGAAGAAGAAGCGGAAGTGATGCGCCGGGCAGTCGAGCACATGCGCGAAACCCACGGCGAAACCGTGATCCGCGAAACCATGATCGAGGCGATCCGCTCGCGGATCGTGCCGGAAAACACGGTAGCCTAGGACGCGGCGATCAATTCTGCGGCGCGCGCAAGCAGCGCGTCGCGTTCCATGCGAAAGCCGCTGTCCATCCACTCCTTTTCGAGCGCCTTCAGGCTCTCACCCATCGCCTTCCCCGGCGCTGCACCCAGTTTTAGCAGGTCGCCGCCGTTGATCGGGAATGCGGGCTTCGTCCACCCGTCCAGGAATTTCAGCTGCCTGGAATAGCCGCCGGCCTCGACCAGCGCGGCATCTTCCTGCTGAGCACGTGCCCGCGCTGCAGCGAGCGCCAGCTTGAGGCGATAAGCGGTGCCGCAAACGTCCCCTAGGTAGAGCTGCTTGGACAAGGCCAGTTCGCTGGTCGTGTGGCTGGCCGATCCGGCTGCGGCCCAGCTGGTCAGTTTGGCAGCTTCTGCCTTCGACATCCGCAGCCGCTCCGCCATCGCCTCCAGCTTCTCCTGGACAGGCGGAAGAAGCGAGGCCAGCCGCAGCATCGGGTCAACCTGCCAGCCGAGGTCTTTTTCTGTCGCGATGAGCCCGTGGATCGCGTCGATCCCCCATTTCTCGCTCTCGGGCAGAATCTGCGTCAGCACGCCGGCTTGGCGCATCCATAGCAGCGCTCGTGACGGGTCTGGCGCCGACAGAAGCTTCTTGAGTTCCGACCAGATCCGCTCGGCCGAGAGCCGCGCCAGACCGTCCTTCAAACGCGCCGAGGCACGCAAACCGTCCGCATCCGGGCGCCCCTTGCCGTACCAGGCAAAGAACCGGAAGAAGCGCAAGATACGCAGGTAATCCTCGCGAATGCGCGCGTCGGCATCGCCGATGAAGCGCAGTGTACGGGTCTCGAGATCAGGCAGTCCGCCGACCAGATCGACCACCTCGCCGTTGGCTCGCGCATAGAGCGCGTTGATCGTGAAGTCGCGGCGCTCGGCATCGCGCTTCCAGTCCTTGCCGAAGGCTACCCGGGCATGTCGGCCGTCGGTCTCGACATCGGCGCGCAGCGTCGTCACCTCATAGCCGCGCCCGTCGGCGATCACGGTGATGGTGCCGTGCTCCTTGCCGGTCGGCACGGTACGAAAGCCGGCGTCCTGCGCCCGCTGCTCAGTCTCATCTGGCGTGGTGGTCGTTGCGATGTCGATGTCGGACACCGGCTCGCCAAGCAGCGTGTTGCGCACCGCGCCGCCAGCAATGCGCGCCTCCTCGCCGTCCGCTGACAGCGCCGCAAGCAGCCGCTGCAAATTGGCGTCGGCCAGCCACTCGGCCCGGGCCGCAATCGAAACTCCGCTCACGCATAAAGCCTTTCGTAAACCACCCGGATGATGCCGGCGGTAACACCCCAGATGTTCCGCTCGCCAAAGGGCATCCGGTAGAAGAACCGCTCCCGGTTGTTCCAGATGCGGCTGCCGCGAACGTGATTTGCCGGGTCCATCAGGAAGGACAGCGGCACCTCAAAGGCATCCGCCACCTCGTCCTCGTTGATGGTCAGCATGAAGTCGGGCTTCACTACCGACAGCACCGGCACGATGCGGAAGCCAGAGCCGGTGACATAGTCCGGCAGCCGCCCCACCACTTCGATGAAGTCCGAGTTGAGGCCGATTTCTTCTTCGGTCTCCCGCAGCGCCGCGTATTCCGGCGTTGGATCAGTCGGGTCGAGCCGCCCGCCTGGGAATGCGATCTCGCCTGAGTGCGAGCGCAGCTTCGCCGCGCGCTGGGTCAGGATCACGCTCGCTTCGCCCGCGCGGTCGACGACCGGAACGAGCACCGCCGCATCGCGCAGCTGGTCGTGCACGAACAGCGACGCGAGATCGGGGTTCAGCCGGTGATCGCCGTAAACGTTCTGCTCGCGCGGCAGCTGATGAACGGCGGCGCGGCGGCGAAAATCCGCTGCAGTGAAGCGTGGGAGGGTATCGATCGTCATGAGCCGGCGCTAAGTGCCTCCAGCTTCTCCATCGACATCATCGGAAACACCGCACCTTTGGAGCGCACCGCGAACATTGCCATGCCGTCGATTTCGACCTCTTCGCCGTAGGTGACGAGCTCGTACATCACCGCGCGCGAAACCAGTGCCTCGAGCCGCCCGCGAACCAGAAGATACGGTTTCATGCCGCCGGTCTCGTCCTCGTCGACGAAGCGGATCGGATTGTCCGGTCCTGCCTCGACCACGTCGCCGACATTGGTGCGGAAGGTGAGCACTTGGTCAGGCCCGAGATTGCTGAGGTTCACCTCGACGGCAATGAAATGCGCGTCCTCGACGCGGATGCCGACCTTTTCGACCGGCGTGACGAGATAGGTCTTGCCGTCTTCGTCCTTGCGCAACACCGAGGAGAACAACTGCATCAGCGCCGGGCGGCCAATGGGCGTTCCCATGTAGAACCAGGTGCCATCGCGCCTGATCTCCATGTCGATGTCGCCGCAAAATTCGGGGTTCCAGCGATCGACGGGCGGCAGCCCCTTGCCAGCGCGGGCCGCGCGTGAAATGAGCGCCTCCAGCCCCGCCGCATCCGCAGCCTTGCCCAGTCCGCCGTGTTCATTATCTGTGCGCATCGCCATCGTCACGAAATAGTCACTGTTGTTGCGCTTGTCAGCCTAATTGCGTGTTTTAAGTTGAACCTGCCTGGATCGCCAGCGCGCGGCCATGTCGAAACTGACGAGGAACTGTTTCCATGAACGCTACCCCCCAGCCGGAAACTGCGCCTACCGAGAAGGATCTGGTTGCTCAGGCCGAGGCAGCGCTGGCCGACATCTCGCGGGTTCGCGAGGCGGTCGGACAGGTGATCTTTGGCCAGCACGACGTGATCGAGCGCACGCTGGTGGCGATTCTTGCCGGCGGCCATGCGCTGCTCGTCGGCGTGCCGGGCCTCGCCAAGACCAAGCTCGTTGAAACCCTCGGCATCGTCCTCGGCCTCGACGGCCGCCGCATCCAGTTCACGCCTGACCTGATGCCGTCGGACATCCTCGGCTCCGAAGTGATGGAGCAGGATGCGTCGGGCCGCCGCTCGTTCCGCTTCATCAAGGGGCCGATCTTCGCCCAGCTGCTGATGGCCGACGAGATCAACCGTGCCTCGCCCCGCACGCAGTCGGCGCTGCTGCAGTCGATGCAGGAATATCACGTGACCGTGGCCGGCGAGCGGCACGACCTGCCCTCCCCCTTCCACGTGCTGGCAACCCAGAACCCGCTCGAACAGGAAGGCACTTATCCTCTCCCCGAGGCGCAGCTCGACCGCTTCCTGATGCAGGTCGACATCCTCTATCCGGACATCGACGCCGAGCGCCGTATCCTGCTGGAGACCACCGGTGTCGCCGATGCGCGCGCCGTCAACGTTCTCAACGCCGAACGCCTCAAGGAAATCCAGTCGCTCATCCGCCGCATGCCGGTGCCGGACAGCGTGGTCGAGGCGATTCTCAGGCTGGTTCGCTCCGCGCGTCCGGGCCAGGGCAATCCCGAAACCGACCGCCGCGTCGCCTGGGGTCCCGGCCCGCGCGCGAGCCAGGCGCTGACGCTCTGCGCCCGTGCCCGTGCGCTCTATGACGGGCGGCTTGCGCCGTCGATCGATGACGTGAAGGCTCTGGCCGAACCCGTGCTCCAGCATCGCATGGCGCTGACTTTCGCGGCGCGTGCCGAAGGCATCAGCGTCCGCAACGTGATCGCGCAACTGGTGAAAGCGGCAGGGTAATGGCACGGATCGGCGAGGCGTCTGCACCGGTCGCGACCCGCGACGCGCTCGCCCGCGCCCGACAGCGTGCATCGCTCATCCCAGACCTTCTGGTCGAGGCGCAGCGCGTCACCAACACTGTCATCTCCGGCTGGCACGGCCGCCGCCGCCGGGGCATCGGCGAGAATTTCTGGCAGTTCCGTCCCTATGTCGACGGCGAGTCGATGTCGCGCATCGACTGGCGCCGCTCCGCCCGTGACGACCATGTCTATGTCCGCGACAAGGAGTGGGAGGCCGCGCACACCATCTGGCTGTGGGCGGACCCGTCGCCGTCGATGCTCTACAAGTCACGCGGTGCAACCGTTTCCAAGGAAGCGCGCGCGCTGGTGCTGATCTTCGCCCTTGCCGAGCTTCTGTCCCGCAGCGGCGAGCGCATCGGCTGGCCGGGGCTCACCGACCCGATCAGCTCGCGCAACGGCGCCGAGCGGCTTGCCGCGCGCCTCATCCACGCGCCCGAGCTTCCATCCCGCCCGGAGCTTTCGCAGCTGCGCCGGTTCAGCGACATCATCATCGCCAGCGACTTCCTCGATCCGGTCGAAGAAACACAGGAATGGCTTGATGCGCTGGCGCGCCGCGGCGTGCGCGCCCACCTAATCGAAATTTCCGATCCGGCCGAAGAAACCTTCCCCTATTCCGGGCGCACCGAGTTCCGCGATCCCGAGAGCGGCGAGAAGCTGACCGCCGGCCGTGCCGAGACCATCGCCGAGGACTACCGCCGCGTCTACACTGCGCGGCGCGAGGAGCTGTCCTCCTGGTGCCGCAAGCTCGGCTGGAGCTACACGGTCAACCACACTGACCGGCTAGCGTCGGAAGCACTGGTCAGCGTGCACATGGCCCTTACCACAGACGTCGGTTACGGAGGCACCTGATGGGCTTCCTGCCGCTTTCCTTCGGCGCACCGGCCATCCTGCTGGGTCTCCTCGCCCTTCCGGCGATCTGGTGGCTGCTGCGGCTGACTCCGCCGCGCCCGCAGGAAGAAATCTTTCCCCCGCTGCGCATTCTCGCACGCGTGCTTCGCAAGGAAGAAACGCCACACCAGAGCCCGTGGTGGCTGACTCTCCTGCGCCTGCTGATGGCCGCGCTGGTCATCTTCGCGCTGGCGCAGCCGGTTCTCAATCCGCGCGAGGCGACTGCTGTGGGCGGCAACTCGCTGGCGCTCGTCATCGACAACGGCTGGGCCAGCGCTCCGGACTGGGATGTCCGCGTCGCGACCGCAGAGCGGCTGATCGATGACGCGGCAGGGCAGCCGATCCTCCTCGCTCTCACCGCCGAGCAGCCCAACGCCGAGATCGGCCCGTTCGACGTGGCGACCGCACGCGAGCGCCTTGCCGCCGCCGAGCCGCGCCCGGTCCCGGTCGACCGGCAGGCGGTCTTTGGCCGCGTCGCCGACGCGCTTGGCACGCTGCCCGGCGCGACGGTCGCCGTTCTAACCGATGGCCTCGAAGCGCCGGGAGACGAGCAGGCATTTCAGACGCTCCTGTCCGAGAACGCTGGCAGCCTGATCTGGATCGGGCCGAACCGGCTCGACATGGTCGGCATCAGCGCCAACACCAACAGCGCCGAGAGCTTCACCTTCACAGCTATCCGCCCCTCGACCGACACGCTGCCGCGACAGGTCGTTGCCGGCGCGCTGGACGACCGGGGTCGCCGCATCGCCGAGACGACCGTTGCCTTCGCCGCGAACGAGACGACCGCTACTGGCGAGTTCCGGGTGCCGTTCGAGCTGCGCAACGATTTCGTCGCAATCACCGTCGACGGCCAGCCGCATGCAGCGGGCATCCGTCTGCTCGACGAGAACTCGCGTCGCCGTCGCGTTGGCCTGATCTCGCAGGCCGAGGCTGACCAAGCGCAGCCGCTGCTGTCGCCGCTCTATTACATCCGCCGCGCGCTGGAGCCGTTCGCCGATCTCGTCCAGCCGCAGAGCACTGATCTTGCCGAGGCCATCCCGCAGCTTCTCGAACAACGTCCGGCTATGATCGTCATGGCCGATGTCGGCACGCTGCCGGACAGCGCGCGGGCGCAGCTGATCGAGTGGCTGCAAGACGGCGGCACGCTTGTGCGCTTTGCGGGCTCGCGGCTTGCCGCCGCCGGCAACGACGAGGAACTGCTTCCCGTTCGCCTGCGTATCGGTGAGCGCGCGATGGGCGGTGCCTTGTCCTGGACCGAGCCGCAGCCGGTTGCAGAATTCCCGCAGGGCAGCCCGTTCGCCGACCTGCCGCCGCCGGAAGAGGTCACCGTCACCCGGCAGGTGCTGGCAGAGCCCACCTCCGACATCGTTGAGCGCACCTGGGCGAGCCTCGCCGACGGTACGCCCCTGGTCACCGGCGCCACGCGCGGCCAGGGCACGCTCGTCCTGTTCCACACGACACCGTCGGCAACGTGGTCGAACCTGCCGATCTCCGGCACCTTCGTCGAAATGCTGCGCCGGATCGTCCAGCTGTCGCGCAACCAGGGCCGCATCGACGCCAGCGCCGGCGGCGTCCCGGCATCGTTGCCGCCGTTCCGCATCGTGAGCGCCGACGGCGAGCTCGTGCCTCCGGGTCCTGATGCCCGGCCGCTTCAGCCAACTGCCAACGCTGCTGTCACCATCGAAAACCCGCCCGGCTTCTATGGCAGCGACGAAGGCGTCGTCGCGCACAACCTGCTCGGGAGCGACGCTACGTTCCTGCCGATCACCCGGCCGTCGGTAACAATCCCGGTTTCGGAAGCTTCCTATGCCTTCGACCAGTCGGTCGACCTGCGCGGTCCGCTGTTTGCAGCAGCCGTTCTCCTGATGCTCCTCGACACGCTCGCGGTGTTCTGGATCGGCGGCTACCTCGCACGCCGGCCGGTCAGGAAGGCCCCGGCCGCAACAGCAGCGTTCCTCGTACTCGGCCTCATCGCCGGCGTGCCATCGCCCTCCGAGGCACAGGACCAGATCGATGACGAGTCGGCGATCTCGGCCATCACCGACACCCGCATCGCCTATGTCATCACCGGCAACAGTTCGATCGATGCCGTCAGCCGCGCCGGTCTCACAGGCCTGTCGCAATACCTGATCGAGAAGACGGCGCTGGAACCCGGCGAGCCAGCCGGTGTCGACATTGAGACCGATGAACTTTCGTTCTATCCGCTGATCTACTGGCCGATCGACGACAGCGCGCCGCTGCCGTCGGAAGCAGCCCTTGCGCGCGTCGACGCCTACATGCGTGAAGGCGGCACGGTGCTGTTCGATACCCGCGACCAGTATTCGACCGGCATCGACTCCGCTTCCGCCAGCCCCGCAACCCAGCGCCTGCGCGACATCCTCGCATCCATGAACGTGCCGCCGCTCGAGCCGGTGCCGGCCGATCATGTGCTGACCAAGACCTTCTTCATCATGCCCGAGTTTCCGGGTCGCTTCTCCGGCAGCCCGCTTTGGGTCGAAGCCTCGCTCGACGCCTCCAATGCCGAGAACCGGCCCGTGCGCACCGGCGACGGCGTCACACCAATCATGATCACCGCCAACGATCTTGCCGGCGCGTGGGCAATCGATGACGCCGGCGCGCCGCTCTACCCGACCGTGCCGAACGATCCGATGCAACGGATCTATGCCTTCCGCGGCGGCGTCAACATCATGATGTACATGCTGACCGGCAACTACAAATCCGACCAGGTGCACGTCCCTGCCCTGCTCGAACGGCTGGGGCAGTAGCATGGAGAGTCGGACATGAACTGGTCGCTCTCCTTCGAGCCGCTACTGTCATGGATCTGGATCGCCGCCATCATGGTGCCGGTGGCGCTGCTGGTGTTCGCTTCACTGTTCCTGCGAATGCGCGGCTCGTTCCTGCGTGTTGCCGCGCTGGCCGCGCTCGGCATCGCCCTCGCGAATCCGGTGCTTCTCGATGAGGAGCGCGAGCCGCTGCAGAGCGTCGTTGCGCTGGTGGTCGACCGCAGCCAGAGCCAGGACATCGGCGACCGCATGGCAACGACCGACGCCGCGGTTGAGGAACTTCGCGCTCGGCTGTCGCGCTTCCCGCAGTTCGACGTGCGCGTGGTCGAGGCCGGTCGTGCGGACGCTGCTGACGACCGTACACAGACCCGCCTCTTCCACGAGATCGATTCCGCCTTCCGCGACGTGCCGCCCTCCCGCGTTGCCGGTGCGATCATGGTGACTGACGGCCAGGTGCACGACGTGCCTGCCGATCCCGGCAGCATCAGCGCACCGCTGCATGTGCTTGTGACCGGCGAGGAAGGCGAGTTCGACCGCCGCATCCGCTTCGAGCGCGCGCCGCGCTTCGGCATCGTCGGCAAACCTGTCGAGATGACTTATCGCGTCATCTCCAACGACGGCCAGACCGGCACGGTGCCGGTCGAGGTGCGGATCAACGGCAACTTCGTCGTCAACCGCGAGGCGCGCATCGGGCAGCCGATGACGATGAACATCGTCGTGCCGAACGCCGGCAAGAACATTGTCGAGCTGACGATCCCCACTGCGCCGGGCGAGCTGACGGGCACCAACAACCGCACCATCGCCGTGCTCGACGGCATCCGCGAGAACCTGCGCGTGCTGCTCGTTTCCGGCGAGCCGCATGCCGGCGAGCGCACCTGGCGCAACCTGCTGAAGTCCGACGCTTCGGTCGATCTCGTCCACTTCACCATTCTGCGCCCACCTGAAAAGCAGGACGGCACGCCGATCCATGAGCTGTCGTTGATCGCCTTCCCGACGCGCGAGCTGTTCGTTGAGCGGGTGAACGACTTCGACCTGATCATTTTCGACCGCTACCAGCACCGCGACGTGCTGCCGATCCTCTACTACGACTACATCGCCGAGTACGTGGAGAATGGCGGCGCGCTGCTGATTGCGGCGGGCCCTGAATATGCCGGCAACCAGTCGATCGCGCGCACGCCCCTGATCTCGGCGCTGCCGGCCCTGCCGACCGGCACGGTCATCGAGGAAGGGTTCTATCCGCGCCTGACCGAAGACGGCGAGCGTCATCCGGTGACGCGCGGTCTTGAGGGTTCGGCGTCGGAGCCGCCGCAGTGGAGCCGCTGGTTCCGGCTGATCGATATCCAGCAACCCGAGGGCCATGTCGTGCTGCAGGGCGCGGACCGGCCGCTGCTGGTGCTCGACCGCAAGGGTGACGGCCGCGTCGGCATGCTCCTGTCGGACCAGGGCTGGCTGTGGGCGCGCGGTTTTGAAGGCGGCGGGCCGCACGTCTCGCTCTACCGCCGCATCGCCCACTGGCTGATGAAGGAACCGGAACTCGAGGAAGAGCGCCTGACCGCCTCCGGCCGTGGCATGACGCTCGACATCATCCGCCAGACGATGAGCGATGATCCTGGCCCGGCATCGGTGCTGACGCCGTCCGGCCGGCGCATCGACGTGAACCTGGCATCATCGGAGCCCGGCCTGTTCACCGGATCGCTGGAAGTCGACGAAATCGGTCTCTACCAGATCGCCAACGGCGACCTGACGGCGCTTGCCCATGTCGGTCCCGTCAACGCGCCCGAGTTTCAGGACACGGTCTCGACGACCGAAGTGCTTCAGCCTGCCGCCGACGCATCCGGCGGCAGCGTGCGCCGGCTCGGCCAAACGCTCACCGGCAATGTCAGCGTTCCCGGGATCGTGCCGGTTCGTACCGGTGCGGTTGCGTCGGGCCGCGACTGGATCGGCCTTCGCACCACCAATGACAGCGTGCTGAAGTCGGTCAGCCGTGTGCCGCTGTTTGCGGGCTTCTTCGGCCTCGCAGCACTTCTGCTGGCGTTCGGCGCGATGTGGTACCGCGAAGGCAGGTAATAAGAAGATTAGCGACGAGGGAGTGAGGGCTGAATGGCTCTACTCCGCAGCTAGAGCATCTTTTATGAACACAGAGTCGGTTTGAGGATTCACGGGATCAGTTTAGTCTGATTCACTGCTCTTGGTGATTTGCCAGGAGGGTGGTGATGACGAGGAGCTTGAGCGGGGACCTTCGCGGTCGAGTTATTGCGGCGATTGAAGATGGGGTTTCGACGCGGGAGGCGGCACGACGCTTCCGTATCGGGATCTCAACGGCCGGGGCCTGGTATCGGCGCTATCGCGAGACAGGCGAAACGGAAGCGCGCAAGCAGGGCCAACCGTCACGATCGAAGCTCGATGCGCACGAGGCCTTCATTCTGGGCCTGATAGAGA
>NZ_JAGL01000021.1 GCF_000526635.1 Aminobacter sp. J41 | reverse complement strand
CTCAGTTTGTTGACAAACCCTCGACGCACCTTTCCGGAGACCGAGATTCACGGAACGTCTCAGATTCAAAGTGAGAACGGATCGGAATCAACAAGTCTGATTTGAAGGCTCGCGGAACTTTGTCAGCAGTCTGAGCCCGGGTTCCGGGCTCTTTCTTTTTCTGACTAGCGGAGATTGATGTCGCGTGAGGAGGCGCGCAACGAGACGACGAAGCCCGCCAGCACGTCAACGAAGGCGATCGTCATCAGGATGAAGAACAGCGACGACGTCGCGCGTTGCACCAGCAGGAACTCGACCAAGAAGGCGATGAACACGAAGGTCGACAGCAGGTGATCGAGCACCGAGGCGTTCGAGGTACGCGTTGCCTTCACGATCTCGACGAACAGCAAAAGCAGCGCCAGCAGCACCAGCATGTCGGCCAGCGTCATCGACCAGACCCCGCCTGACAGCATGCCGAGCGAAAAGACTTCTGACTTCCAGGGATCCGGAATGTCGCCGAACACGCCGATGAGTCCCAGATTGTAGACAATGAACGGGACGATCATCAGGGGGATTTGAAACAGCATTCGGGTCTCCAGAGTCAAGCTCGGTCAAAGGGCCGCGATCATGCACGCAAAGAAAAAGCCGACGCAAGCGCCGGCCTTCTCCTCAATACGGAATGTCCGCGGAAAGCCTTAGCTTTCCTTCGGCTCCAGAACCTGGCGACCGCGGTACATGCCGGTCTTCAGGTCGATGTGGTGCGGACGGCGAAGCTCGCCCGAATTCTTGTCCTCGACGTAGGTCGGTGCCTTCAGCGCGTCGGCTGAGCGGCGCATGCCGCGCTTCGACGGCGAGGTCTTTCTTTTAGGTACGGCCATGGATCCTGCTCCGGTTTTCGGTCAACATGCCTTAGCCACCCTCGTTGAAGGGCCCGCAGTTCGGCCGATGACCAGGAAAGTCGCGTGCCTATACACCGCTGACGCGCATTTGACCAGACCACGTCGCAAATTTTTGCGATCCGCAGCTATCGGACGCAGTGGTTGTAGCCGCCGGCCTGCCGCGCACGCCGTTCGATGCGCGATGCGAGCCGGTTGAGCGCCGCGGTCGGCTTGCCAGGCGTGCGAGCGATCGGGTTCGGCAGGGTCACTGCCAGCAGTGCTGCCTCGCGCGCCGTCAAATTGCTTGCCGACTTGCCGAAATGGTGCTGCGCGGCTGCTTCCGCGCCATAGATGCCTGGGCCCCATTCGACGATGTTGAGATAGATCTCCATGATCCGCCGCTTCGGCATGATGGCGTCCAGGAAGACCGCATAAGGCAGCTCGATCGCCTTTCGCACATAGGAGCGGCCGTGCCAGAGATAGAGGTTCTTGGCCGTCTGCATGGTGATGGTCGAACCGCCGCGCGACGGCTCGCCCTCCAGGAAATCCTGCAGCACGGCCCTGAACTCGCCGAGATCGATGCCGTGATGCGCGCAGAACTGCCCGTCCTCCGACATCATGACCGAATTGACGAGGCGCGGGCTGATCTCGCTCAGCGGCTTCCACTCGCGGGTGAAGCCGCGCAGTGTCACCAGATCCTTCGCCATCAGTGTCGAGACCGGATGGATGAAAGGCGGCAGGTAGAAGATGGTGAGCGCCACCGGAATTGCACCGATCACGATCAGGATCAGCAGGAGCCGGCGAATCCAGCTGCGCTTGCGGGGCTTTCGCGACCGCTTCATCCCTGACAGCTTGCCGATTCCCGGCTCGCCCGTCCCTTGAGCCACCCTAACTCCTCTTGCATGACTGGCTTCTGGAATACAGACGCATACCCCTCAGCGCAACGCCGCACCGCTTGACCCGGCCGCATTTTAGGGCCATCGCTCCGCGCATGAACGACACGCCCATCCCCGAATTTGAAGTGGCTCTCGCGCGGCACGCCGCCAGCGTCGAGGCTGCGCTCGACCAGCTCCTCGGCCCTCACCTTCTGGACGGCGAGATCAACCGCCCCGAAAATCTGCTGCGCGCCATCCGCCACGGCGTGCTCAATGGCGGCAAGCGGCTGCGCCCCTTTCTGGTCATCGAGAGCGCCGCGCTGTTTTCGGCGGATGGCGAAGCGGCCCTGCGGGTGGCAGCCGCGCTCGAATGCATCCACTGCTATTCCCTGATCCACGACGACCTGCCGGCGATGGATAATGACGACCTGCGCCGCGGCCAGCCGACGGTCCACCGCGCCTTCGACGAGGCGACCGCGATTCTCGCCGGGGACAGCCTGCTGACCTACGCATTCGACATTATCGCCGACGACGCGACCGAGCTTCCGGCTGCGACCCGACTCTCCCTCGTCCAGGGCCTTGCCCGCGCTTCCGGCATGGGTGGCATGGCCGGCGGCCAGGCGCTCGACCTTGCTGCGGAGAAGGTGAAGCTGGATGAGGCGGGGATCGTCACCCTGCAGGCGATGAAGACCGGCGCGCTGATCCGCTACGCCTGCGAAGCCGGCGCTCTCATCGGCCACGCCACCCCGGAGGAGCGCGAGCGGCTTGGGGAGTTCGGCTCTGCGATCGGCCTTGCCTTCCAGCTTGCCGACGACCTTCTCGACGCAACGTCCGACGTCGGCACCCTTGGCAAGGCGGCCGGCAAGGACGCCACCGCGGGCAAGGGCACGCTGGTTTCGCTGCACGGGATCGAGTGGACGAGGAAGCAGCTCAAGGGCCTCGTCGAGCAGGCAAGCGAATTTCTCGCGCCCTTCGGTGAGCGCGCCACGATGCTGCGGCGCGCGGCAGAATTCGTTGCCTATCGCTCGTCGTGACGCCCGCCTTCAAGCAAGCGCCAACATTCCCCTGAATTAACAGCACTTTAAGGGAACTTCGCCATTCTTCCCCGCTGAACTGGGGATTTTTATGGCGGGGTCGATGTCCATCGCTGTCACGCGCTCCTATATGCGCGGCCGTCTGATCTTCATCATGACGGGGTTTTTGCTTGCCGTCAGCATTGGCGCGTTCTTCGTCAACTGGCATTCGTCCAACGCGCGCACCAACATCAAGTTCGCGGCCGTCCTCGTTGCCATGAGCGAGGCAACCAGCGACGTCATCTACCAGGCGCTGGCGCTCGACCAGTTGCGCCTGAAGCAGCAACTGCAGGCCGCCCGCACCGCAGGCGCCTCGGGGCGCACGCTGGAGGACAATCCCGCGGCCGTCGAGGCGCGACGGGAACTCGGTCGCGTTGTCGAGCGCCTCGACAGCCTCTACCGCGCCTTTTCGACCGCCGTGCGCGGCGACGTGCAGACCGAGGAAGGTCGCCGCATCGCGGCGGAGGAGCAGGGTTCGACGCCTACGGAACACGTTTTCGACTCGCCTGATCCGATCCTGAGCGACATTCGCGGGCTGCAGATGTCCCCCGCCTTCCTGCACATTTGGGAGGGCGACGAGACGCGTCCGTCGCTCGAAAAGGACATGCGTGAGGTAATCTCGCTCGCGCGGCGTCTCGACATCTTCACGGACTATTCGTCGCCGGCAGCACAGCGCGTCTTCAGCCAGCTGCAGAAGCTCGCGCGCGATCGCGTCAACATCAACCTCAAGGCGACGATGACCGAGCTGCGCGGCGATATGATCGACAGCTACGACAGCTTACCCCGCATGCTCCTGCTCGTCGCCGGCATCATCCTCTTGATCGCCGTGCTTACATCGAGCTGGGTGTTCGTGCCTATGATGCGCAACATCGCGAAGGCCCAGGAAGAGCTCGAGGCCGCCAACAAGTCGCTCGAGGCCGCGTGGGTGAAGGCGGAGTCCGCCGACCGCGCCAAGTCCGAGTTCCTTGCCAACATGAGCCATGAGATCCGCACGCCGATGAACGGCGTCCTCGGAATGGCGGAGCTCCTGATCCGAACCAATTTGGACACCCGTCAGCGCACCTTTGCCGATGTCATTCTCAAGTCGGGCAGCGCGCTGCTGACGATCATCAACGACATCCTCGACTTCTCGAAGATCGACGCAGGCCAGCTGACGCTCGACCCCGCACCGTTCCGCCTCGCCGAGGCAATTGAGGATGTGGCGACGCTCGTTTCGAGCCAGGTCGCCGAGAAGGATCTCGAACTGATCGTCCGCATCGATCCGGCGCTGCCGGCCTGCGTCGTGGGCGACGTCGGCCGCATCCGCCAGATCGTCACCAATCTCGTCGGCAACGGCGTCAAGTTCACAGAGAAGGGCTACGTCCTCGTCGACGTCAGCGGCGAGGTGAAGAAGGATGTGGCCAGCATCACCATCCGCGTCGAGGATACCGGCATCGGCATTCCCGAAAACATGCAGCAGCGGATCTTCGAGAAGTTCAGTCAGGTCGACTCCTCATCGACCCGCCGCCATGAGGGCACTGGCCTTGGTCTTGCGATAGCCTCGCGTCTCGTCGAGCTGATGGGCGGCAAGATCGGCGTCGAGAGCGAACTCGGCAAGGGGTCGGTGTTCTGGGTCATGCTGCCGCTGCCCGTTCACGAGGACGTCCGTCGCCCGAAACCTGTCCCGGTCGACGTTTCCGGCGCGCGCGTCCTTATCGTCGACGACAACAAGATCAATCGCGACATCCTGCTCGAACAGCTGCGCGGCTGGAACTTCGACTGCGCCGCCGCAGAGGACGGCGACATCGCCCTTGCCTTCCTCGATCGCTGCATCGAGCTTGGTGCGCATGTCGACTGCATCGTTCTCGATTACCAGATGCCGGGCATGAACGGCGTCGAGGTGGCGAAACGCATCGTCGCCAACCCGGCACTCCGCCATATCCCGATCGTGTTGCTGACTTCGGTCGACCAGGCAGCGGGACGTATCACGGCAGAAACCGGCATTACAGCTCACCTGCCGAAGCCTGTCCGCTCGGCGGTGCTGCTGGAAACGCTGGTCCATGTGATGCAGGCGTCACGCCAGACCGACGCGGGCAACACGGAAGTGATCCCGCTGCCCCGTGCCGCAGCGACGGAAGCGCCGGAAGATAAGGTCGCCGATCATCCCGGCCACGTCGACATCCTCGTTGCCGAGGACAACGAGGTGAACCAACTGGTCTTCTCCCAGATCCTCAACGGGCTCGGCCTCAGCTACCGCATCGCGCAGAACGGACGCGAGGCGGTCGAGCTCCACTCGGAGCTCAAACCGAAGCTGATCCTGATGGACGTGTCGATGCCGGAGATGAATGGCCTTGAGGCCACCGCCGCGATCCGCCGCATGGAGCGCAGCCTCGGTATCCACACCCCGATCGTGGGTGTTACCGCCCACGCGCTCAAGGGGGACCGCGAGAAGTGCATCGAGGCCGGCATGGACGGCTACCTGTCCAAGCCGATCTCACCGGACAAGCTCGCTGACAAGCTCGACGCCTGGCTGGATCGTCCTCGCGCGCCGGTGGCGCTCAGCGCCTGACGCGCAGGCCTATTCGGCGGCGCGTTGGCTGCCGATACCAAAGCGGCGCTCGATATAATCGGCGACCATCTTCTGGAAATCCTCGGCGATGTTCGGGCCGCGCAGCGTCGCGGCCTTCTGGCCGTCGATGAACACGGGTGCCGTCGGCGTCTCGCCCGTTCCCGGCAGCGAAATACCGATGTCGGCATGCTTCGACTCGCCCGGGCCGTTGACGATGCAGCCCATCACCGCGACCTTCAGGTCCTCGACGCCCGGATACTTCTTACGCCACTCCGGCATGTTGCGGCGAATGTCTTCCTGGATCGTCGCGGCAAGTTCCTGGAATACGGTCGAGGTGGTGCGGCCGCAGCCGGGGCAAGCGGCAACGATCGGCACGAACTGGCGGAAGCCCATTGTCTGCAGCAGTTCCTGCGCCACCTGCACCTCACGGGTGCGGTCGCCGCCGGGCTCCGGCGTCAGCGAAATGCGGATCGTGTCGCCGATGCCCTGCTGGAGCAGAATGCCCATCGCGGCCGACGAGGCGACGATGCCCTTCGAACCCATACCGGCTTCAGTGAGACCCAGATGCAGCGCGTGGTTCGAGCGCTTGGCCAGCTCGACATAAACCGCGATCAAGTCCTGCACCTGGCTGACCTTGGCCGACAGGATGATCTTATCGCGCGGCAGGCCGATCTCCTCGGCCATCTCGGCCGAGATCAGCGCCGACTGCACGATCGCCTCGCGCATGACTTCCTGCGCGGTCATGGGCGATCCGTTCTTCTGGTTCTCGTCCATCAGCCGCGTCAGCAGCTCCTGGTCGAGCGAGCCCCAGTTGACGCCGATGCGCACCGGCTTGTCGTGGCGGATAGCCGTCTCGACGATCGCGCCGAACTGCTTGTCCTTCTTGTCCTTGAAGCCGACATTGCCCGGGTTGATGCGATACTTCGCCAGCGCCTCGGCGCAGGCCGGATGGTCCGCAAGCAGCTTGTGGCCGATATAGTGAAAGTCGCCGACCAGCGGCACGTTGATGCCGAGCCGGGCCAGACGGTCGCGAATGTGCGGCACCGCGGCAGCCGATTCATCGCGGTCGACGGTGATGCGGACAATTTCGGAACCTGCCCGATGCAGCGCCGCCACCTGGGCAACGGTGGAATCGACGTCGGCAGTATCCGTGTTGGTCATGGATTGGACGACGACCGGTGCGCCACCGCCTACCATCACGTCGCCAACCTTCACGCCAACTGTGATGCGGCGCTCCAGCGGACGGTCGAGGAATTCAAACATCGCGGTCAAACTCGTTTTCGCCTGTCAGCGGCGGAATGGGGATTTGCGGCCTTCTAGCACAAACCGCGCGCGCGCACATGACAAAGTCGCGAGGCAAGTGGTCGCCGCCCGTATCCCTCAACATGAGGATCGTGACCATTTCGCGGTGTCGCCGCTGCGAGAACGCGCATAGGTCGCAATTGCCAGTGTCCGGCGGAAATTCCGTACAAGCTGACAGAAGAACTGACGTTACGGCAACTCCTCCTGACAAACCCTGTCACCAGCCTTCAGGATGAAGGGTTGCGCATCACGCTAGGGCATGTAGCGATTGGCTACGCGGAGCAGCCCTGAAGTCGGCGATGGGATCGTCGTGGCCTGCTCTCGCGCGCATCGTGTTTCAGGAACAAGCCATCCCTCCCGCGAAGGCGAGTCTCGTGGGCGAAACCGTTGTTCTGTTAACAGTTATGAGCCATTACTGCCACCGCATTGATGATCACTTCAGTTTTTCTGACTATTTCGAGGATGATTACTACTGTAAAGGTCACGCGCTCATAAGGTCAGAACCTGAGATCTATTGAACGCGGCCCCCGTGACCTCCATATCACTCGCTCGGCGTGGGGCCTGAACGAGAAGCGTGCGCTGGATATCTCGAATGCCCAGGATAAAGTTTCACAAGGTTGCGGCGATTGCCGTCCTGATCGGTACTGTTGCGTGGGTTGCCACCGGGGAATTCTCCTCGGTCGGCAGCGCGGCCGGTGAGGATCCGGCTGCGGCTGCAAAGAAACCGGCTGAAGAGCAGCAGGTCTCCACGCCGCTGCGCACCGTCGGCGTTCTCAAGCCAATCCGTATCGAGCATTCGCGCGCCATCCGCATGTCCGGCTATACCGACGCCGACCAGCGCGCGGTCCTGGCGGCACGCACGGCTGGTGTTATCGAGGAACTGCCGGTCAAGCTCGGCGATCGCGTCAATCGCGGCGACGTCATCCTGAAGCTCGAGGCTGAGGGCAAGGAAGCCGCGGTCGAGGCCGCGCGCCAGACGCTGAAGCAGCGCGAGACCGAAGCCGAAGCGGCCCAAAAGCTCCACAAGCAGGGCAGCGTCTCCAAGCAGCAGCTCGATACGGCAATGTCCGCACTTGCGCTTGCCCGTTCCGGGCTCGAAGCCGCGGAGGCGGAACTCAACCGCAACATCGTGCGCGCCCCCTTCCCCGGCACGATCGACAAGATCGACGTCGAGCTCGGGACCGCGGTGCAGGTCGGAGCGCCGGTGGCAACGATCCTCAATCTCGATCCGATCCTTGCTCGCGGCGAGGTGTCGGAGCGTGACCTTGGCTTCGTCGAGCCCGGTGACAAGGCCGAAGTGCGCTTGGTCAATGGCATGCAGGTCGAGGGCGAACTGCGGCATGTGAGCCGCGACGCCACGACCACCACACGCACCTTCCGCGTCGAGATCGCGATCCCGAACCCGGACGGCAAGGTTCCGTCGGGCATGACCGCAGAGATTACGCTGCGTGCCGATCCGGTGCCCGCAACGATCCTGCCGCGTTCCGTCGTCACGCTCAGCGCCGACGGCGACCTCGGCATCCGTGCGGTCGACGCCAGCGACAAGGTGGTGTTCTTCCCGATCGACCTCGTCGACGACACCCCTCACGGCCTCGTCCTCGCCGGTATTCCCGACGACGTGCGCATCATCGTGGCGGGGCAGGAGATGATCTCCGAGGGCGACACGGTCAATCCGGTCGACGCCGACCCGGAAACCATCAAGAAGCTGGCCGAAGTAGCGGCTGGCGGCACCCTCTAAGGGGCATGTCATGGATATCGTACGACTTGCGGTCCGGAACGCGCGCCTGACGCTGACCACGCTCGTGTTCCTGATGATCGCGGGCGCGCTTTCCTACATCTCGATCCCGAAGGAAGCAGAGCCCGACGTTCCCATTCCGATCATCTATGTGAGCCTGATCTATCAGGGCATCTCGCCCGAGGACTCGGAGCGGCTCCTGCTGCGCCCGATTGAAACGAAGCTGAAGACGATCAAGGGCGTCAAGGAAATGCGCTCGGCCGCCTATGAAGGCGGGGGCTACGTCCTGCTCGAGTTCGACCCGTCGACGGACCTGAAGACGGCGCTCGACGACACGCGCAACAAGGTCTCCGACGCGCGGCCCGACATCCCGCAAGGCGCGGAAGAGCCAACCGTGCACGAGGTCAACATTTCCGAGTTCCCCGTGCTGGTCGTCACGCTTTCGGGTGACGTGCCTGAGCGCACCCTGACGACCGCGGCACGCGAGCTGCGCGACCGCATCGAGGAAGTACCGGGCGTGCTCGAGGCTGTGCTCAAGGGCGCCCGTGACGATCTCGTCGAGGTCGTCATCGACCCGATGAAGCTTTCGTCCTATGGACTCCAGCTTGACCAGCTCATTCAGGGCGTCGGCGCCTCGAACAGCCTTGTCGCCGCCGGCGCACTCGAAGGCTCTGAAGGCCGTTATTCGGTCAAGGTCCCGGCGCTGATCGAGACGGTCGAAGACGTCGCCACCCTGCCGGTCGTTGCCGGTCCCAACGCCATCGTGCGCGCGCAGGACCTCGCCACCATCCGCTCGACCCACAAGGACGCGGAAACGATCAGCCGCATCGACGGCAAACCTGCGATCGCGATCGAGGTGAAGAAGCGCATCGGCTCGAACCTCGTCGAGACGGTCGATCAGGTGAAGGCGCTTGCCGACGAGTTCCAGAAGAACCTGCCCGAGGGGATGCAGGTCACCTACACGCAGGACAAGTCCACCTTCATCATCCAGCTGCTTGGCGACCTGCAGAACCACGTGCTGATCGCGGTCATCCTCGTCTTCATCGTGATCCTCTATGCGCTGTCGGGAAGGTCCTCGCTCATCATTGGCCTGGCGATCCCGTCATCGTTCCTGATGGGCATCCTGCTGCTGGCACTGATGGGCTTCACGATCAACATGATCGTGCTGTTCAGCCTCATCCTTGCGGTCGGCATGCTGGTCGACGACGCGATCATCGTCGTTGAGTTCGCCGAGCGGCGCATGTCGGAAGGCATGCCGCGCGAGCAGGCGTTCGAGCTTGCCGCCAAGCGCATGGCAGGCCCGGTCGCGGCCGCGACGCTGACGCGTATTGCGGCGTTCTCGCCGCTGCTGTTCTGGCCCGGCATCGTCGGCAGCTTCATGATGTACATGCCGATCACGCTGATCGTGACGCTGGCCGCTTCGATGCTGTACGCGCTGGTCTTCACGCCGACCATTGGCGCGAAGTTCGCTCACGCGCACGTCATTCCAGAGGAAGAGCGCCGCGACGGCGCTTACATGGCGCTCGTCAAGAAGGCGGTCAGCTACCCGAAGACGGTGCTGGTGGGCGCGGTCGCCCTGCTGTTCGGCGTCATGTACACCTATTCGCACTATGGCGCAGGCGTCGAGTTCTTCCCGAACGTCGAGCCGGACTATGGCCTGCTGTACGTCCACGCACGCGGCAACCTTTCGCTCGCGGAAATGGACCAGGCGACCCGCGTTGCGGAGGACCGGCTGCTCGGCTGGCCGGGCATCAAGTCCGTCTACACGACGGTGGGCCAGACGCGCGGCGGCGGGCAGGACGTCCCCGAAGACGTGGTCGGCGTGATCCAGTACGAGTTCGTCGATTGGCGTGAGCGCAAGCCTGCCAACGAGATTCTGGATGACCTGCGCGTTACGATGGCCGGCATTCCCGGCGTCGACGTCGAGGTGCGCGTCCCGGATGCTGGCCCGCCGACCGGCAAGCCGATCCAGCTTCGCATCTCCGCGGCGGATCCGGCCGGCCTTGAGGACAAGGCGCGGCAAGTGGCTGCGCGCATCGGACAGGTCCCCGGCGTGATCGACATTGCCGACGGTCTGCCGCCCCCCGGTGTGGACTGGGCACTGACGGTCGACCGCACGAAGGCCGCGCAGTACGGCATCAGCCCCATCGCGGTCGGCACAGTCGTCCAGCTCGTCACCACGGGCCTCAAACTGACCGACTACCGCCCGGCCGGCGCGGATGACGCGGTCGATATCCGGCTGCGGCTGCCCGAGGACCGGCGCACGCTCTCGACCCTCGACCAGCTGCGCGTCGAGACCCCGCAGGGCTCCGTGCCGATCTCGAACTTCGTCTCGCGTAAGGCGGAGCCGCGCACGGGCGTCCTCAACCGCATCGACGGCCAGCGGACGATCGTGGTTCAGGCGAATGTCGCCAACGGCTTCCAGGTCGCCGCCGTGCAGGCGGAAGTGGCGAAGGCTGTAGGCGAGATGGACCTCGGCAACGCACGCTGGAAGCTCGCCGGTTCGAGCGAAGAAAGCGATGAGGCCAGCGCCTTCCTTTCGCGGGCATTCGGCGCGGCCGTGTTCCTGATCTTCATCGTGCTGCTTGCCCAGTTCAACAAGTTCACCAGCGTGTTCCTGGTGCTGATGACTGTGGTGATGGCGACGATCGGCGTGTTCCTCGGCCTGCTGATCACCGGTCAGGCCTTCGGCATCATCATGTCGGGCATCGGCGTCATCGCACTCGCGGGTGTCGTGGTGAACAACAACATCGTGCTGATCGACACCTACGACCGTCTGCGCCACGAGGGCTGGAGCAAGATGGACGCGGTGCTGCAGACCTGCCGCGAGCGTGCACGCCCCGTCGTGCTGACGGCGGCGGCGGCGATCCTCGGCGTCTTGCCGATCGCGATGGGCCTTGGCCTCGAGCTCTTCCACCATGAGACGACGATCAACGCGCCGTCGACACAGTGGTGGATCTCGCTCTCCTCGGCGATTGTCTTCGGCCTCGCCTTCGCGACGGTCCTGACGCTGATAGTAACCCCGGCGGCGCTGATGGTGTTTACCCGCGAGACGCCACGTGAGGGCGAGGAAAACCGCAGCCTGCTCGGACGCCTGTTCTTCTGGCGGCGCCGCAGCGCCGGCGGCGACAAGGCCTCGAATGACGAACCTGTCGGCGCCACTCCTGCCTACAGCCGGGCGGCGGAGTAATCCGCCGCCAGCGCCGCCCGAAAAACTCGTTCGGGAACAATATCGTGAAGATCACATTGTTGATGCGTGATTGGTCATGAAAGGGCGACGAGATGACCCTCGGTACAATTCTTATCATCATCCTCATCCTGATTTTGCTGGGCGCGGTTCCGGCCTGGCCCTACTCGCGCGGATGGGGATACGGACCCTCCGGCATCCTCGGCGTGGTCCTTGTCATCGTGTTGATACTGGTCCTTATGGGACGGCTATAGCTTTGATTATTGCGTAACGTGATGAGGCTGCCTGCGGGCAGCCTCTTCCGTTTTGGCGGTTACTCTTGCGAGTGCACGAAGTCCGCGCGCTTGACGATGCGGGCCATCGCGCTGACGACGAACAGGAACAGCGACAGGCCGGCGAAGACAACCGGGAAGCCGAGATGCTCGCCGATGAAGCCGATGGCGGACGGCGCCACCAGCATGCCGGAATAGCCCATGGTAGTGACGACGCTCACCGCGGTCGCCGAAGCAACGCCTGCATGGTTTCCCGCGGCCGAGAAGACGATTGGCACAAGGTTAGCAACACCAATGCCTGCGAAGGCAAACGCCGCGATCGCCATGTAGGGATTGGGCGCAAGGCCAGCCATCAAGACGCCGACGCCGGCAATCAGCGCCGAGACGCGCAGCGTCTTCACCGCGCCGAAGCGGTTGCGGATGCCGTCGCCGATAAAGCGCATGATCGCCATCGTTACGGCAAAGCCGCCGAAGGCAAAGCCGGCAAGGCCGATCTCCGCGCCAAGGCTACGCTGGAGATGCAGCGCGCCCCATTCGAGCACCGAGCCCTCCGGGATCATGCAGAACAGCGAGACGATGCCCACCAAGTAAATCAGCGGATCCTTCGGGAAGGAGAACGGCTCGCGCTTGCCTGACGTTGTGCGGATCTCGCCGTCGACGAGCCGTAGCCAGGCGCCGGCGACGAGGACGTAGGCGATCGCGCCGACGATGAGCGCCTGCATGATGTGTCCCGTGTTCTGGATGAGCAGGCCACCGGTGGCGCTTCCGGCAAAGCCGCCGAGGCTCCAGAAGCCGTGCGAAGAGGACATGATTGCCCTGCCCAGCTGGCGCTCGGTCTCCACCGCATGCGTGTTCATCGCGACGTCCATGCCGCCGACGATCGCCCCGAGCGCAAAGATCGCCGGGATGACGAGAACGAGATTGGGCGCCAGTGCCACGGCTGGCAGCACCAACCCCAGCAGCGCCGCAAACCCGCGCAGGACCGCGCGCGAACCATGGCGGCCCATCAGCCAGCCGCAGGTCGGCATCGCCACCAGCGCGCCAATGCCGAAGATCAGGATCAGCAGGCCGACCACCGTCTCGGCAATGTCAAAGCGTGACAGGAGAACCGGCACCTGCGGCGCCCAGCTGCCAGTGACAAAACCGTTCGCGAAAAACATCGCTGCAACCGCCCAGCGACCGAGGCGCGCTGCTTGTCTTTGATCCTGCATTGTTCAGTGAAATCCCTGCGTGACGCGCGGAACCTAAAGCGTTCGCGGGGCCGGTCAATGGGCCACAGGGGCCAATTTCCGGGGGAGCCGGATCAACTGCCACAAAGGCGACCAAACGAGGCCACATTCAGATTCCATGGATTCCGCGTCCAGAGTTTTGCGCAGCGCGGCTGATCGCTTCGCAAGGAGTAGCCCAGTGGAAAAGTTACCTTGGCGCAAACGCCAGCAGCCCGAACCTTTCCTCGCCCCACTCACATCCGAGGGCCGGCCCCGTAAGAGAACCCAGATTTTCATCGATGACTTGCCACCTGCCGCGGCCCCGCTCGCGGTGACGGTCTTTGGCGCCGTCGCCCTGTTCTTCCTGTTTGGAGCCCTGTCGGACGGCAGCGACGTTGCCGGGGAAGCCGCCGCACCCGAAGCAAGCGTCGAGGCGTCGCCCGCGACGGCAACCATCCTTCCTGATGCGCCCGCCGCTGCTCCGGCAGAACCCGTAAAGGCCACGGAGCCGGCAAAGGTTTCGCCGCCGGTCGAGACCGCCGCGCGGCTGATCCAGTCCGCCAAGCCGCTGCAACTCGCCGATCCGGCCCAGACCAACTCCATCCTTCAGGCGATGCCGCACGAAAGCACATTCGTGCCGCCGGTGCCGGTCGCCGAGACGGAGGACGACATCGAGCGGCTGGAGGAGATGCAGTTGCAGCAGAATGAAGGCACGCGTGAACAGCGCCAGCCGTCAGGGAACGCTCCGGCGGAGGCGGATCCGCTGCGCACAGCTGTCGCCTCGGCGTCGGTCAATATGCGTGCAGGCCCAAGCGACGAAGCCGAGGTTCTCGCCATCGTCCCGGCCAACGCCGAGATCAAGGCGGAGCCCGACTGCAAGAGCTGGTGCGCCGTCAGCTACGAGGGCAAGACCGGCTACATCTATAAGAACTTCGTCGACTATCGCTGATCGTCAGGCATAGACGATCAGCAGGTCCTTGGCGTCGATCTGCTCGCCGGTCCTGACCAGCACTTCGGCGATCTCGCCATCGCGCTCGGCGTGCAGCGCCGTTTCCATTTTCATCGCTTCGATGGACAGCAACACGTCGCCTGCCTTGACGCTCTGGCCCTGAGCCACCGCAACGGTCGAGATGACGCCCGGCATCGGCGCACCGACATGCGCGGCATTGCCGGGTTCCGCCTTGCGGCGAACCTTGGCGGCGCTCGCACCGGCGTTGCGGTTTGGCACCTTGACGCGGCGGGGCTGGCCGTTGAGTTCGAAGAACACCGTCACCATGCCCTGATCATCGGTCTCGCCGATGGCGAGGCAGCGGATGACCAGCGTCTTGCCGCGCTCGAGGTCGACGAAGATCTCTTCCTCCGGTGCCATGCCGTAGAAGTAGGACGGCGTCGGCAGCACGCTCACCGGGCCGTACTCGGCCTGCGCGGCGGCAAAGTCGGTGAACACCTTCGGGTACATCAGGAACGAGGCAAACTCGGCATCGCTCAATTCGCGCTCGAGCTTTTCCTCGATCTGCTTGCGCTCGGCCTCAAGGTCGGCATCGGCGAGCAGCGAGCCCGGACGCACCGTGATCGGCTGCGCACCCTTCAGCGCCTTCTTCTGCAGCGCTTCCGGCCAGCCGCCCGGCGACTGGCCGAGGTCACCGCGCAGCATCGACACGACCGAATCCGGAAAGGCAATGTCGCGAGCGGGATTCAGTACGTCCTCGACGGTCAGCTCCTGCGAGACCATCATCAGCGCCATGTCGCCGACCACCTTCGACGACGGCGTCACCTTGACGATGTCGCCGAACATCAGGTTGGCGTCGTGATAGGCGCGCGCCACCTCGTGCCAGCGCGTCTCGAGGCCGAGCGAACGCGCCTGCTCCTTGAGGTTGGTGAACTGGCCACCCGGCATCTCGTGCAGATAGACTTCAGAGGCCGGCCCCTTCAGGTCGCTTTCGAAGGCGGCGTACTGGTTGCGCACCGCTTCCCAGTAGAACGAGATGCGGCGGATCCACTCGGTGTCGAGGCCAGTGTCGCGCGGATCGCCCTTCAGGGCCTCGACGATCGAGCCAAGGCAGGGCTGCGAGGTACCGCCCGAGAATGCGTCCATCGCCGCATCGACCGCATCGACACCTGCCTCCACAGCGGCCAGCACGGTGGCGGCCGCAATGCCGGAGGTGTCATGCGTGTGGAAGTGGATCGGAAGATCCGTCGCCTCGCGCAGTGCCCTGAACAGCACCTTCGCGGCCGCAGGCTTCAGCAAGCCCGCCATGTCCTTCACCGCGATGATGTGCGCGCCGGCGGCCTCGAGCTCCTTCGTCAGATTGACGTAGTAGTTGAGGTCGTACTTGGCACGGTTCGGATCGAGGATGTCGCCGGTGTAGCAGATCGCCGCTTCGCAGAGCTTGCCTTCCTCGATCACCGCGTCCATCGCGACGCGCATGTTCTCGACCCAGTTGAGGCAGTCGAACACGCGGAAAAGGTCGACGCCGCCCTGTGCCGCCTGCCTGACGAAGTAGCGGACGACATTATCCGGATAGTTGGTGTAGCCGACTCCGTTCGCGCCGCGCAGCAGCATCTGCAGGAGAAGGTTTGGCGCTGCCTCGCGGACGTTCGACAGGCGCTCCCACGGATCTTCCGTGAGGAAGCGCATCGACACGTCGAAGGTGGCACCACCCCAGCATTCGAGCGAGAGTAACTGCGGCAGCGCACGGGCATAGACCCCAGCGATCCCGGCGATGTCGAACGTGCGCATGCGCGTCGCCAGCAGCGACTGATGGCCGTCGCGCATCGTCGTGTCGGTGACGAGAACACGCTCTTCGTTGCGCATCCACTCGGCGAACTTCTTCGGGCCCAGCTGGTCGAGCAGCTGCTTGGTACCCTCCGGCACCGGCGCTTCGATGTAAGGTACGCGCGGCCGCGCGGCATCCCTGTTCGGCTTCAGACGGCCCCTCGTCTCGGGATGGCCATTGACGGTGACATCCGCGAGATAGGTCAGCAGCTTGGTCGCGCGGTCTTGCCGCTTGACCTGGCTGAACAGCTCTGGAGTCTCGTCGATGAACCGCGTCGTGTAGGAATTGTCGCGGAACTTCGGGTGGCCGATGATTGCCTCGAGGAAGGTGAGGTTCGTCGCGACGCCGCGAATGCGGAACTCGCGCAGCGCACGGTCCATGCGCGCGATCGCTTCATCCGGCGTGCCGCCCGATGCCGTCACCTTGACCAGCAGCGGGTCGTAGTAGCGGGTGATGATCGCACCGGTATAGGCGGTGCCGCCATCGAGGCGGATGCCGAAGCCTGCCGCCGAACGATAGGCTGTGATGCGGCCATAGTCCGGGATAAAATTCTGCTCCGGGTCCTCAGTGGTGATGCGGCACTGCAGGGCGTGGCCATGCAGACCAATCTCCTCCTGGGCCGGCACGCCGGATTCCGGCGTCCCGATCGCCTCGCCTTCGAGAATGCGGATCTGCGCCTTGACGATGTCGATGCCCGTCACCTCCTCGGTGACGGTGTGCTCGACCTGGATGCGCGGGTTGACCTCGATGAAGTAGAACTTGCCGGTATCGGCATCCATCAGGAATTCGACGGTGCCGGCGCCGACATAGTTGGTGGCCTGGGCGATCTTCAGCGCGTAGCCGCACAGCTCCTGCCGCTGCGCATCGTTGAGATACGGCGCTGGCGCGCGCTCGACGACCTTCTGGTTGCGGCGCTGGATCGAGCAATCACGCTCAAACAGGTGCACGGCATTGCCGTGCGTGTCCCCCAGCACCTGCACCTCAACGTGGCGCGCGCGCTCGACCAGCTTCTCGAGATAGACCTCGTCCTTGCCGAATGCGGCCTTGGCCTCACGCTTGGCTTCCATCACCTCGCGGGCAAGGTCGGCTTCGGAGCGGATCGCGCGCATGCCGCGCCCGCCACCGCCCCACGACGCCTTCAGCATCAGCGGATAGCCGATCTCGGCGGCAAGCTTCGCGACCTCGTCCATGTCGTCGGGCAGCGGGTAGGTTGCCGGAACCACCGGCACGCCAATCTCGATCGCGAGGTTGCGCGCGGCCACCTTGTTGCCCAGCCGCCGCATCGTCTCTGGCTTCGGACCAATGAAAACAATGCCGGCCTCGGCGCAGGCGTCGGCGAATTCGGGGCTTTCGGACAAGAGGCCGTAGCCAGGATGGATGGCGTCCGCACCGGAAAGCTTGGCGACGCGGATCACCTCGTCGATCGACAGGTAGCTCTCGATCGGGCCGAGATCCTTCTTCAGATGCGGGCCGCGGCCGATCGGATAGCTCTCGTCTGCCTTGAACCGGTGGAGCGCATATTTGTCTTCTTCGGCCCAGATGGCGACCGTCTTGATGCCCAGCTCATTGGCTGCGCGGAAGACGCGGATGGCAATCTCGGAACGATTGGCAACAAGCAGCTTGCGGATCTTCAAGAACTTCACTCCGGCAAAGTCGACCGGCCGAGATTAGTCCGAAAATGCTGCATCGCAATAGTTGTTGCGCAGGTGCCAAATAAAATGCCCGGCCGCATGGGCCGGGCATCATTTCTGCCTATGAGAGCAGAATTATTCGCTTACGTAGTCGTACTTGCCGCCCTTCCACTCGTAGAAGACGTAGCCCGGCAGGCGGCTGTCGCCCTTGTCGTCGAAGGAGGAGTCGCCCAGCACGGTCTTGAAGGTCTCGGAATGGAGCTTCTCGACCACCGGCTCGAAGTCGATCGAACCAGCCTTCTCGGCTGCCTGCGCCCATGCCTGAACGGCAGCGTAGGTGTAGAGGACGTAGCCTTCCGGCTCAATGCCCTTGGCGCGGAACTGCTCGACGATGTCCGTCGCATCCGGGTTCTTGCGCGGATCCGGCGAGAAAGTCATCAGCGTGCCTTCGCCCGCGTCGCCGGTGATTGCCCAGTATTCGTCGGTCACGAGCGCGTCACCCGAGACGAGGATGGTGTCCATGCCCTGCTCGCGCATCTGGCGCAGGATCAGGCCGGCCTCGGTGTGGTAACCGCCGACATAGAGAACGCCGACGCCTTCCGACTTCAGCTTAGAGACCAGCGCGGTGTAGTCCTTTTCACCGGCGGTGTAGGCTTCGTAGAGGGCCGGCTTGCCGCCGTTGGCCTCGTAGACAGCCTTGGTCGCGTCAGCGAGACCCTGACCGTACGCGGTCTTGTCGTGGATGAAGGCGACCTTCTTGTCGGGGAACTTGTCGAGCAGGTACTTGCCCGCCACTTCACCCTGCTGGTCGTCGCGGCCGCACATGCGGAAGATGCCGTCGCCCGGACGCTCATCGGTGAAGGTCGGGTTGGTCGATCCCGGCGAGATCTGGATGATGCCTTCCTCGGCATAAACCTGCGATGCCGGAATGGACGAGCCGGAGCAGAAGTGACCAGCCATGAAGACCACGCCGTTACCGGCCATCTGGTTGGCGACGTTCACCGCCTGGCGCGGGTCGCAGGCATCATCGCCGATCTCCAGGACCAGCTTCTCGCCGAGCACACCGCCAGCGGCGTTGATGTGCTCGACCGCCAGTTCAGCACCGGCCTTCATCTGGGCACCGAAGGTCGCATACTGACCGGTCATCGGACCAGCCGTGCCGATCTTGATATCTGCCCATGCGGAGCCGGACATCAGAAGGCCCAGCGCTGCACCTGCAAGAAGAAGTTTCTTCATGACTACTCCCTTTAAACACCCTGATGTTCCCGTAGCGGTTCCGGACGGTGTTGCTGTTCCGGTTGCCGCAAAGCGCGGGTTTCACCCCGCTTGATCGGCATCAAATCTCAATTCTGTCCCTTAGGGAAGAAGTTTTAGCCGATTTTCATGAAGCGGCCGAAGTAGAGCGGCCGCCTTTAGCTTTCAGGCCTTTCGCCGCCATCCGAACGGACCAGACCGTTCGTAGATGAAGCTGTACTGGCGGCCCATCTGGCGTGCCCGCATCATCCGCTTGCCGATGAAGGCGATGACGAGCAGCACGATCAGGTCGACAATGTAGTAATGGAGCGAAAGGAGCGTTCCGCGGAACAGCGCGAAGTGGATGAACCGCGTCGCCGCCGCCAGCAGGATCATGTAGATGACCAGCACCTTGTCGCTCTGCCAGGTCCGGCCCATCGCCCGTCCGGTGAGGAACGCCGCGCCGCCCGCCAGGATGACGGTGACGAGCGCGAATTCCCAGAAAGTGACTTCCCAGATCAGCGAGTTCTGATGTTCGACTGTTTCCATGTCGCGCTCCTCAGTGCCTTCCGCCTTCGAGGTAGGCCGCGCGCACCTCTTCGCGTTTCAGGAGTTCGGCGCCGGTGCCGCTCATGGTGATCTTGCCGTTGACCATCACATAGCCGCGGTGCGCGAGCTTGAGCGCGTGGAACGCGTTCTGCTCGACGAGAAACACCGTCAGGCCCTCGTTGCGGTTGAGTTCCTTGATGACCTCGAAAATCTGCTTGACGATCAGTGGCGCCAGGCCCAGCGACGGCTCGTCGAGCAGAAGCAGCTTCGGCCGGCTCATCAGCGCGCGGGCGATCGCCAGCATCTGCTGTTCGCCGCCCGACAGGGTGCCTCCGCGCTGCATCGCGCGCTCCTTGAGGCGCGGGAAGAGGTCATAGACGCGCTTGATGTCGTCGTCGAAATACTTCGGGTCGACCAGCTGCGCGCCCATCTGCAGGTTTTCCAGCACCGTCATGCGCGGAAAGATGCGGCGGCCTTCCGGAGACTGGGCGATGCCGAGCCGCATGATCTCGTGCGTCGGCATGCCGGTGATGTCGGTGCCGTCATAGATAATCTGGCCAGTGCGGGCGCGCGGGTCGCCGCAGATCGTCATCATCAGCGTCGACTTGCCGGCGCCGTTCGCGCCGATCATCGTGACGATCTCGCCCTTCATCACGTCGAGATCGACGCCGCGCAGGGCGACGATCTTGCCATAGTAAGTCTCCACGCCCCTCACACTCAGGAGCGGTTGTTCCTGTTGCGCGTTCATTCGCCCGCCCCCGACTTCTTACGTGCAAGTTCCTGAGCCTGTCCGACCCAGTTCTCCCGCTCGATCCGGCCGGGGAAGGCAAGGTAGGACCCTACCCATTCGATTTCCTCCGGCGTCCAAGCAGCGATCTGGTCGAAGTGCCAGATGCCGAGTTCGTTGAGCTTGCGTTCGTTGACCGGTCCAATGCCCTGGATGATGGTCAGCTTGTCGGAGCCGCCTTCTCGCGGCCCTTCAATGCCGCCGGGACGCCTGCCGGGATGCGCGGCCTGTTCGGGCGACGCGGTTTCGGCAAGTGCCGCGACGTCTTCCGGGGTTACATCCGTGGGAACGTCGATGCCGGCCTCTTCCGCCGCTTCCTCGCCCAGTGCCTCGACCACAAGCGAGGCGATCTCCGGCTTGTCCTCGATCTCCTCGTCCTCGACGCCGAGATAGGCGGCGATGACGCGCGGATCGGTGCGGACGAACTCGGCGCTGCCGTCCGAAATCTTCACGCCATAGTCGAGCACGATGACGTGGTCCGAGATTTCCATCACCACGCCCATGTCGTGCTCGATGAGCAGGATCGACGTGTTGTGCTCGCGGCGGATGAACTGCAGCAGTTCGTTGAGTTCCGCCGATTCACGCGGATTGAGGCCCGCCGCGGGCTCGTCGAGACAGAGCAGGTGCGGCTCGGTACACATCGCGCGGGCGATTTCGAGACGGCGCTGGTCGCCATAGGGCAGGTCGCCGGCCGGATCGTCGGCGCGGTCGATCAGCTTGGTGCGCTCCAGCCAGTAGACGGCCTTCTCGACCGCTTCCTTCTCCTCGCGCCGGAAGCGGGGGATGCCGAAGATGCCGCCCACCGTGAAACCGGATGCGGCCATTAGCTTGTTGTGCTGGGCAACCAGCAGGTTTTCGAGCAGCGTCATGCCGCCGAACAAGCGGATGTTCTGGAAGGTACGCGCCACCTTGGCATGCCGGGAGATTTCGAAGTCCGGCATGCGCTCGAGCAGGAACACGGCCCCCTCCGCGCTGCGCGCCCAGGCTCCGTCACCGGCAGTGACGGCGTCGACCGCCTCCTGCTGGCGTCCGGGTCCGTGCCGCATGACGATGCGCCCCTCGGTCGGCTTGTAGAAGCCGGTGACGCAGTTGAAGACGGTGGTCTTGCCTGCGCCATTCGGCCCGATCAGCGCGGTGATGTCACCGCGGCCGACATTGAAGGAAAGGTCGTCGATGGCGACGAGGCCGCCGAACCGCATGGTGAGATGCTCGACGCTGAGCACCGGATCCCTGTCCCAGTTGGCGAGTTCGCCGTTCGTGATGTCTTGCGAGATTACGCTCATCAGTGCCCCTCGCCCTGTGCAACCAGATCGGCTCCGATCTTCTTCTTCTCTTTGAGGACGGCGGTAGGTTCGCGGGTCGTGACCAGACCGCGCGGCTTCCAGACCATGATCAGCACCATGGCCAGGCCAAAGATCAGCATGCGGTACTGAACCGGGTCAAAGTCAGGCCCGAAGGCGCCCTTCAGGAAGCCGAGATTTCGCAGGATCTCCATGCCGCCGATCATCACGGTCGACGCCACGACGACGCCGAACTGCGAGCCGAGCCCGCCCAGCACCACGATGGCGAGGATGATCGCTGACTCGATGAAGGTGAAGCTCTCGGGCGATACGAAGCCCTGACGGGTGGCGAAGAACGCACCGGCAAAGCCGCCAAACATCGCGCCGATGGCGAATGCCGTCAGCTTGGTGTTGGTGGTGTTGATGCCGAGCGAGCGGCAGGCGATCTCATCCTCGCGCAGCGCCTCCCAAGCACGGCCGATGGGTAGCCGGCGCAGGCGGTTCGTCACGAAATAGGTGATGACGGCGAGAAGGAGGATGATGAAGTAGAGATAGATGAAGCGGTGGATCGTCGAATACGGCATGCCGAAGACGGCGGCAAAATTGCCTTCGCCCCGGCCGAAGTCGAGCCCGAAGAAGGTCGGCTTCGGAATTCCCGAGATGCCGTTCGGGCCGCCGGTGAAGTCGTACCAGTTGAGCAGCACGACGCGGATGATCTCACCAAAGGCGAGCGTAACGATCGCCAGATAGTCGCCGCGCAGGCGCAGAACCGGGAAGCCCAGGATCATGCCCCAGAACGCGGCAAGAATGCCGGCGACCGGCAGCGCCATCCAGAACGAAAAATCGAAGTAGTGCGCGAGCAACGCGAACGAATAGGCGCCGATCGCGTAGAAGGCGACGAAGCCGAGGTCGAGCAGGCCGGCAAGGCCCACCACGATGTTCAGGCCCCAGCCCAGCATCACATAGGTGAGGATCAGGATCATCAGGTCGATGAACTGACGCTGCTGTGCCGGCAGGAACGTCGTGACCAGGAACGGCAACGCGATTGCCACCACCAGCATAATGGTGCCGGTCCAGCCGCTGAGGTCAGGCAGGCTGGCCCCGATCTTCGCGAAGGTGCTTGGACCCGTCCTCACCGGCCGGTTGGCCTTAAAGAGGAACAGGTTCAGCGCCAGGCGAATGACGAAGACGATCGCGATGGCCGAGAACCAGAGCCCCCAGCGCGTCGACAGCGCAAGGCCGCCGGGCGCGATCTCGGTGCGAAGCGCCAGGAAGAAGAAACCCAGCACCCCAACCAGAAGCGCGGCGATGAAGGCGTCGCGGACGGAATCCGCAATACGGTTGTCTGTAGCGGTTGCCATGGCTCAGACCTTCTCCACTTCCGGCCTGCCGAGGAGACCTGACGGCAGGAAGATGAGCACAATGGCGAGGATAGAGAACGCCGCGACGTCCTTGTACTCGACGGTGAAGTAGCCCGACCAGAACACCTCGATCAGGCCGATCAGCAGGCCGCCGAGCATTGCGCCGGGCAGCGAGCCGATGCCGCCGAGAACGGCCGCGGTGAAGGCTTTGATGCCGGCGAGGAAGCCGATGTAGAAGTCGATCACGCCATAGAGAAGCAGGAACATCAGGCCGGCGACCGCCGCGAGCGCTGCGCCCATCAGGAAGGTCAGCGAGATCGTGCGGTCGACATTGACGCCGAGCAGCGCCGCCATGCGGCGGTCCTGCTCGCAGGCACGCTGTGAACGACCGAGCGGGGTCTTCGCGATGATCAGCGAGAAGATCGTCATCAGGACGACAGTGGTCACGATGATGATCAGCTGCATGTAGGAGAGCTGCACGACGATCGCGCCCGTCTCCGCATTGCCTTCAAAAAGGGTGATGCCGCCCTGGATCTGCGGCGGCAACGGCTTGACGCGCGCGCCCTGGGTGACGCGCACGAAATTCTGCAGCAGGATCGACATGCCGATCGCGGTGATCAGCGGCGCGAGGCGGAACGAGCCGCGCAAGGGTCGGTAGGCCAGGCGCTCGACCGTCCATCCCCATGCGGAAGTAAACAGCATCGCCACAATCAAGACGATCAGAAGTACAACCGGCAGGAAGGTGAAGCCCAGGACCGACGTCAGCACCAGGAACATCGTCAGGGCGATGAACGAGCCGATCATGAAGATGTCGCCGTGGGCGAAGTTGATCATGCCGATGATGCCGTACACCATCGTGTAGCCGATCGCGATCAGGCCATAAATCGAGCCGAGCGTCAGCCCGTTGATAAGCTGCTGGACAAAATACTCCATCAGTATGTGCTCCCCGAGAATGTCGCCGCGAGAGGCGCATTCTTTTTCTTTGGTTCCTTAGTCCTATTACGCGGCTATCGGATTGCAACTCCCCAATTCGGCTTCATGTAAAAAAACACGCACTTTCGGCGCGTTTCTGCACACGTGTCGGGAACTGACAAGATGATTGACTCCCTGCGCCTCAGCTATTGCTAAGGCGTTATTCGCAAAAGGAAATTGGAAACCAAAACATCTCACGATTATCTGGTTTCATTGTCCTCTGTGCGACATCAAACGACGCGGCGCCGTGACGCAAGGGAAGTGCGAAGCGGTGCTTTCAGAGCACCGTGAAGCCGTGCGCGAACGGGTCGCGGTCGTCGATGAAAATGGTGTTGATGCCGGTCATTCGCGCCCAGCCGCCGATCGAAGGAATGATCGCCTTGCGCCCGCCGACGGCGGTTTCGGCTTCCACCTTGCCGGCGAACATCGAGCCGATGATCGATTCGTGCATGAATGTGTCGCCGACCTTCAGGCGGCCCTTGGCGTGGAGCTGCGCCATGCGCGCCGAGGTGCCGGTGCCACAGGGTGAACGGTCGATCGCCTTGTCACCGTAGAACACCGCGTTTCGTGCGTCGCCCTCAGGCGTCTGCGCCTTGCCGGTCCACTGAATGTGGGTCAGCCGGTTGATGGCGGGGTTTTCGGGGTGCTCGAACTTGTAGGCCGCATTCAGCCGCTCGCGCAGGATTGGGCTCCAGGCGACCAGCTGGCCGGCCGAATAATCGGCCATGTCGCGGAAGTTCTCCTGCGGCTCGATGATCGCGTAGAAATTGCCGCCATAGGCGACGTCGACCTTGAGCATGCCGAGGTCCGGGCACTCGACCTCGAGGCCTTCGGCATAGAGGAAGGACGGCACGTTGGTGATGCGCACCTCCTCCACATATTGCCCCTCCTGCTTGTACTCAGCCAGCACGAGGCCGGCCGGCGTGTCGAGGCGCAGCTTGCCCGGCTCCTTCGGCGTGACGAGCCCATGCTCCAAGGCCATCGTCACGGTGCCGATCGTGCCGTGGCCGCACATCGGCAGGCAGCCGGAGGTTTCGATGAAGAGGATGGCGATGTCGCAGTCGGGCCGCGTCGGCGGATAGAGGATCGAGCCCGACATCATGTCGTGTCCGCGCGGCTCGAACATCAGCCCTTTGCGGATCCAGTCATACTCGGCGAGGAAATGGGCGCGCCGCTCCATCATCGTGGAGCCCTGCAGCAGCGGGCCTCCTCCTGCTACCAACCGAACCGGATTACCGCATGTGTGTCCGTCAAGGCAGAAGAAGGAGTGGCGCGCCATGTTGGTCAGAACCTCTGAGGTGAGTATGGATCGAGCGATATGGGCGGCGTGCGGCCAAGCACCAGGTCGCGCACCAGCGCGCCGGTGGCGGCGGCCTGCGTCAGTCCAAGATGGCCGTGGCCAAAGGCGTAGGTGACGTACGGCGATGCGGTCGACTTGCCGATGACCGGCAGCGAATCCGGCAGCGACGGGCGGTAGCCCATCCATTCGCGTCCTCCCTCGGCCCGAAGGCCGGGCAGGAAACGCTTCGCCTTTTCCAGCATGGCCCGCGAGCGCGCATAGTTCGGCGGGCGCTTGAGGCCGCCGAGCTCGACCGCGCCGCCAACGCGTAGGCCCGTCGACAGCGGCGTGATGACGAAGCCGTGCGCCGGGAAGATCAGCTGGCAGCGCACGTCGAAGGCACCGGGCGGCAGCGTCGTGTTGTACCCGCGCTCGGTTTCGAGCGGCACGCGGTCGCCGAGCTGGGCCGCAAGGTTCTTCGACCAGGCGCCTGCGCAGACCACGACCGCCTTGAAGTCCTCGCTGCCGCCGTCATCGAACCGCACCGCCGCGCCCTGGACGCCGGGGACGATCCCGGTGATCGTCTTTCGGTCGAAGAGGACCCGGCCGGTGGTTTCGGCGTAGGCATAGATCGCTTTGCTGAACAGCTTCGGGTCGCTGACATTCTTCCAGCCCGGCACGAAGGTCGCGCGCACGAAGCTCGGCGACAGGCCCGGCTGGATCTCAGCCGCTTCCTCCATGTCGAGATGGCGGAACTCGATGCCGTGGCGGGCCTTGGCTTCCCAGCCCGGCAGCTCGGCCGCGAACTCGGCCTGGCTCTCATAGAGATCGAGCGAACCGTGCTCGTTGAGCATGGCACGCGTTCCGGAGCGGTTGATGAGCGCCATCCACTCGCGCTCGGCCACACCCATCAGCGCCGTCTGCGCCGAAAGGCTTGCCTCGTAATGTTCGTCGGCAGAGGCACGCCAGAAGCGCCACAGCCACGGCATCAGTTTCGGGAGATAGGCCGGCGGGATGGAAAGCGGGCCGAGCGGGTCCTTCAGCCACTGCGGCAGCTTGCGCATCATGCCCTTCTGCACGAGCGGCAGCACGTCGGAGAAGGCAAGGGCGGCGGCGTTGCCGGAACTGGTTTCCTCGCAGACGCCAGTGCGGTCGAACAGGACGACGCGCTGGCCGCTTTCGGCGAGATAGGTTGCGGCGCAGATGCCAACGACGCCGGCACCGACCACCGCAATTTCATTGTAACTCATCGAGATGCACGCAATCTGGAAGCGGTTGGGGGTGCCTCAGAATGACGGCAGTTCGGGCCGCGTCGCAAGGGCCTGCGTGATGATCTTCTCCACCGCGGCGCGACGTTCCCCAGACAGCGGCTTGCGCGGCATGCGCACCCGGTCGTTCGAACCGATCGCCAGCACCTCGGCGAGCTTGATGTTCTGGACGAGGTAGGTCGAAACATCGAGGTCGAGCAGCGGCCGGAACCAGCGGTAGATCTTCAGCGCCTCGTCGTAGCGCCCCTGCTTCATCAGCTGGTAGATCGCGACTGTTTCGCGCGGGAAGGCGGTGACAAGGCCCGCCACCCAGCCGACAGCACCCAGCGCCAGCGCCTCGAAGGCGAGGTTGTCGACGCCGGTGAAGACATCGAAGCGGTCGCCGAAGGCATTGATGATGTCGGTTGTGCGGCGGATGTCGTCAGACGATTCCTTGATCGCAACAATGTTCTCGACGCCGGCTAGCTGCTCAAGGACCGGCACGGTGACATCGACGCGATAGGCGATGCGGTTCGAGTAGATCATGATCGGCAGATCGCTGGCCGCCGCGACCGCCCTCAGCGTCTCGACCGTCTCGTCCGGATCGGTGTGATATATCGGAGATGGCACGAGCATGATGCCGTCGGCACCCGCCACTCGAGCGGCCTGCGCCAGCATGCAGGCATCGCGCGTCGCAGCCTCATTCACAGTCAGCAGCACCGGCTTGCCGCCGGCAACGCTGCGGGCGATTTTCAGAAGGTCGAGCTTCTCGCCATGGGTCAGCATCGGCCCTTCGCCGAGCGAGCCGGCGACGATCAGCCCATCGCAACCGGCCTCCATCAACAGCCCAAAACAGCGCTCCATCTCAGCGTGGTCTAGCTTGTCCACGTCCGTGAATTTCGTCGTTACCGCGGGAAATACGCCAGACCACATGGGGATGCCTCCTCTGATATATCAGATCGATATCGCGCCGCTGATATGCCTGTCAAGCACAACTCGACTCTGATATATCATTGCGCAGTAAAGGAGATAGCAGTGCCTACCCGCAACCTGGTGGCCGAGCCGGCTGCGCAGCGCGCCTATCGTGCGCTTGAAAAAATGATCGTCACTCTGGAGTTGCCGCCGGCTGCGGTGGTCACCGAACGCGTCCTGATCGACAGCCTCGATCTTGGCCGCACACCTGTGCGCGAGGCGATCCAGCGTCTGGCCTGGGAGGGGCTGATCGAGATCCGACCTCGCGCGGGTCTTGCGATCGCTCCGCTGCGTGCACAGGACTGGGTGCTGATCGTGGAAGCACGCCGGGGAGTTGAAACGGTACTGGCACGCGCCGCCGCCCGACACGCCTCGCCGACCAATCGTCTGCGTCTCGAAGAAGCCGCCCGCGCCATGCACGCGGCGGTCGTCCAGGCGGACGTGCTCGCCTTCCTCGAAGCCGACAAGATGCTCGATGAGATCATTGGCGAGGCATCAGAGAACATCTTCGCAACCCGCGTCGCGGCCCCGTTGCAGACCCACAGCCGCCGCTTCTGGTACCGCTACCACAGCGAGGCGGGACTTGCCCGCGCCGCCGGCCATCACGTCGCACTCATCCATGCGGTGCTTGACCGCGACGAAATCCGCGCCGCACTCGAAGCGGAAAAGCTCATGGTCATGCTGCGCGAGCTTGCGGAAGCCGCCGCTCGCCGCTGATCAGATATCCACACCGCGCACGAGCATGTTGCTCTGGAAGCCCTCGCCGGCCGACAGAATGCAGCTGACGCCATCGGTACCGGTCGCGAGTATTGTCCAGGTGCCGGTGTCGGAGACCAGGATCTCCATCACCGCCTGATCGTCGACCTGGCCGACGGCCATCGGGTCCTCGCTGAACTGCTGTTTGAGCGCGGAGAGAACCTGCTCGCGCTCGCCGCACATGGACAGCGACATCATATCGGCTGCTTCACCCGCGGGTGCGGGCTGTGCCTGCTGCGGCTGCTGGTTGTCCGCCGAGGCAAGCGGGGAGGCGCCCAGGGTCACGCCTGCCGCGATCATCGCCACAAATATCGGAATGCGTTTCATCGCTACGCCTCCACTTTCTCTACCCGCATAGCGGGAGTCGTCATGGAGTGGAAAGGCAGCGACGGGTGTGCCGTTCCATCACGATTTTATGACGCGGCGCAATGGAACATGCTGAAGCGAAACGGGCGCCACGTGGGCGCCCGCATCTTCAAGTCTTTTCGGAGGATTACCGCATTGTCGGGATGACGAACTCTGCACCATCCTTGATGCCGGACGGCCAGCGCGCGGTGACGGTCTTCGTCTTGGTGTAGAAGCGGAAGGCGTCCGGACCGTGCTGGTTGAGGTCGCCGAAGCCCGAGGCCTTCCAGCCCCCGAAGGTGTAGTAAGCGATCGGCACCGGGATCGGCACGTTGATGCCGACCATGCCGACCTGGACGCGCGAGGCGAAGTCGCGGGCCGCATCACCGTCTCGGGTGAAGATCGCGACGCCGTTGCCGTATTCGTGCTCGGTCGGCAGACGCAGCGCCTCCTCGTAAGTATTGGCGCGTACGACCGACAGCACCGGCCCGAAGATCTCTTCCTTGTAGATGCGCATGTCCGGCGTGACATGGTCGAACAGGCAGCCGCCCATGTAATAGCCGTTCTCGTAGCCCTGCAGCGTGAAGTTGCGGCCATCGACCACCAGCTTCGCGCCTTCCTGCACGCCGATGTCGACGTAATTCTTGACGCGGGCGAGCGCTTCCTTGGTCACCAGCGGCCCGAAGTCGGCGGAAGAGTCCGTCGACGGGCCGACCTTGAGGCCCTCGACGCGCGGGGCGAGCTTCTCGATGAGACGATCCGCCGTCTCCTGGCCGACCGGAACCGCGACCGACACCGCCATGCAGCGTTCGCCGGCAGAGCCGTATCCCGCGCCGATCAGCGCGTCGACGGTCTGGTCCATGTCGGCGTCCGGCATGATGATGAGGTGGTTCTTGGCGCCGCCGAAGCACTGAACGCGCTTCCCGTTGGCGCAGCCGCGCGCATAAATGTACTGCGCGATCGGCGTCGAGCCGACGAAGCCGATGCCCTTGATGTCCGGATCGTCGAGGATCGCGTCCACCGCTTCCTTATCGCCATTGACGACGTTGAGGACGCCGGCCGGCAGGCCTGCCTCGATGAAGAGCTCGGCAATGCGCATCGGCACGGACGGGTCGCGCTCCGACGGCTTGAGGATGAAGGCGTTGCCGCAGGCGATCGCCGGCGCGATCTTCCACAGCGGGATCATCGCCGGAAAGTTGAACGGGGTGATGCCGGCGACGACGCCGAGCGGCTGGCGCATGGAGAAGGTGTCGATGCCGGGACCCGCGCCGTCGGTGTACTCGCCCTTCAGCAGGTGCGGCGCGCCGATGCAGAACTCGACAACCTCGAGGCCGCGCTGAATGTCGCCCTTGGCGTCGGCGATGGTCTTTCCGTGCTCGCGGGCGAGCGTCTCGGCAAGCTCGTCATACTCGGCGTGGACGAGTTCAAGGAACTTCATGAGGACGCGCGCGCGGCGCTGCGGGTTGGTGGCCGCCCAGGCCGGCTGCGCCTCCTTGGCGTTTGCGACCGCGGCGCGAACCTCGGTTGCGGATGCCAGCGCGACGCGGCCGCGCACGGTGCCGTCGAGCGGCTGCAGAAAATCCTGGCTGCGGCCGCTGGTGCCCGCGACTCGCTTGCCGCCGATAAAGTGACCGACTTCGATCATGGTGCGTTCTCCCTCGAAAGTTACCCGCATTGTCATGCTTACCCTCGGGCAATGCAACGTCAGGAAGTTCGCATCCGTTGTGCAAAAATTCGATTTCCTTGCGTCGCGGCACATGATCTGCTGCAATGCCTGACGTGAGGTGCCGATGAACTGGGACGACGTTCGTATATTCCTCGCCGTGGCGCGGGCCGGTCAGATCCTTGGTGCCGCGCGGCGGCTCGAGCTCAACCACGCGACCGTCTCGCGCCGGATCGCAGCGCTTGAGGAAAGCCTCGGCGCAAAACTGTTTCGCCGCCTCACCACTGGTTCGGAGCTGACCGAGCAGGGCGAACGCTTCCTCACCGTCGCCGAGCGCATTGAGGCCGACATGATCGCCGCGCGATCCGAGATCGCCGGAGAAAGCGACGACGTTTCCGGCACCGTCCGCGTTGGCGCTCCGGACGGCTTCGGCGTCGCCTTCCTGGCCCCGCGGTTGGGCGCGCTCACCCAGCGCTTTCCCTCGCTGTCGATCCAGCTGGTTCCGGTGCCTCGCTCGTTTTCCTTGTCGCGACGCGAGGCCGACATCGCCATCACCGTGGAACGTCCGACCGAAGGCCGGCTGGTCGCCTCAAAGCTGGTCGACTACACACTCGGCCTCTACGCCTCACGGGATTATGCGCAAAAGCATGGTCTCCCGGCGAACCGCGCGGAGCTGCGGCAGCATCGTCTGATCGGCTACGTACCCGACCTCGTCATCAGCCCGTCGCTCGACTATGGCCCGGAAATCCTGCCGGACTGGCACGCGAGCTTTGCGGTCTCCTCGGCACTCGGTCAGGTCGAGGCGGTGCGCTCGGGCGCAGGCATCGGCATCCTCCACACCTTTATCGCCCGCATGCACGACGAACTGGTGCAGGTGCCGGTAACGCCGCCGATCCGCCGCGCCTACTGGCTGGTCTACCACGAGTCCGTCCGCACGCTGCGCCGCATCCAGACCGTCGCCGCCTTCATCGCCGATGCCGTCGATGGCAAAAGATCCAGCTTCGTCTGAACAGCCGTTGCGGAAGCGGCCTCAAATTAAGTAGTAGATGGCGCCCAATCAGGAGAGTTTCATGAGCATCATCCGTCACGAAGTCGGTCCCCGCATGAGCCAGGCCGTTGCCTACAACGGCATCGTCTACCTCGCTGGCCAGGTTGGCGAGGGCAAGACCGTCAAGGAGCAGACTGAATCCGCGCTGGCCGAGATCGACCGTCTGCTAGCTCTGTCGAACTCGTCGAAGTCGCGCATCCTGTCGGCCCAGGTATGGCTCGCCGACATCAACGACTTCGCCGAGATGAACGCGGCATGGGAAGCCTGGGTCGACCCGGCGAACACCCCGGCGCGTGCAACCGGCCAGGTGCCGCTGGCAGCGCCGGAATACCGCGTCGAGATCATCGTCGTCGCCGCGCAGAACGCGTAAGCTCCTTTCGACACGCTGACACCGAAGAGGCCGGGTCACATCCGGCCTCTTTTTTATGCTGCCAGCCTTCCCCTTGGGCACCCAACCCCTTGCGCGCCAAGGGCTTGCGTTAAGAATGGAGAAACAAATCCTCTCTATTCCCTCAGGAGGGGCTTGGTGGGGATACCAAAGGCATGATGCCGCGCACCCGATCCGGATTCGCCGGAATGCGAACTTTCATTCAGCATTAAGCCGCTTCCCGGCGGCTCGGGACTATCAGGATATGGCCGTTTCGCATGCCAACCGGACGTCGCTCGAAGACCGTCTTGCGTTCATTGCTCTTGATTCTTCCATGCGTCAGAAGATTCGGGACCTGAAGCCGACGCTCGCCCGCGCGATCGGTCCTGCCCTGACCGAGTTCTATGGCAAGATCAGCCGGACTCCGCAGATTTCGCACTTCTTCAAGTCCGATGCCCACATGGCGACGGCCAAGCGCCTGCAGGAGTCGCACTGGAACGTCATCGCCGACGGAAATTTCGGCCCGGATTACGAAGCAGCCAGCACCCGAATCGGCCGTGCGCACGCGCGCCTCGGCCTCGAGCCGAGTTGGTACATCGGCGGCTACGCGCTGGTTTTTGAACATCTCATCAAAGCCATCGTGCAGGAGCAGTGGCCGACGCTGTTTGCGCGCCGCTCCACGCCGGAGGCTGTAAGCGAGTCGCTCACCGCCGTGATGAAGGCGGTCATGCTGGACATGGATCTGGCCATCTCGACCTACCTTGAGGCGCAGGAAGAAGAGCGCCAGAAGGCCGAGGCCGAGCGCAAGGAAGTTGAGCGCCGCCAGCAGGAGGCCGTCGCAGCCATCACCGCGGCGCTGCGTAACGTCGCCGCCGGCAATCTTACCACCCGCCTTGAGGGCGACCTTGCGCCGGAATTCGGCCAGCTCAAGGACGACTTCAACGCGGCGATCGCCTCGTTGTCGTCGACACTGTCGCAGGTTGCGCAGTCGGCCGACAGCATCGGTTCGAGCTCGTCCGAAATCGGCAATGCCGCCGATGACCTCGCCCAGCGCACCGAGCACCAGGCAATGCGTCTCGAGCAGACCGCTGCCGCGCTCAATCAGCTGACCGCAAGCGTCAAGCGCGCCGCCGAGGGCGCTTCGCAGGCCGCCGCCAAGGTGGTGTCGACCCGTGACGAGGCCAAGCATTCGGGCGAGATCGTCCGCAACGCCGTCCACGCCATCAGCGAGATCGCGAAGTCCTCGCAGGAAATCTCGCAGATCATCGGCGTCATCGACGAGATCGCGTTCCAGACCAACCTGCTGGCGCTCAACGCCGGCGTCGAGGCAGCCCGCGCCGGCGAGGCTGGCCGCGGCTTCGCGGTTGTTGCTTCGGAAGTCCGCGCGCTGGCGCAGCGTTCCGCCGAGGCTGCCAAGCAGATCAAGGGCCTGATCTCCACCAGCTCCGCACAGGTCGAGCAGGGCGTGAAGCTGATGGCGGAAACCGGCGAGGTGTCCGAGCGCATCATCGCAAGCGTGATCGAGATCGATGAGCTGGTCGCCAGCATCGCCTCTTCGTCCCGCGAGCAATCGATCGGCCTTTCCGACATCAACACCGCCGTCAGCGAGATGGATCAGGGCACGCAGCAGAACGCGGCCATGGTCGAGGAGACGACGGCTGCCGTGCATTCGCTGCGCAACGAGGCCGCGACGCTCGCCCAGAATGTCTCCGCCTTCATGCTTGGCGAAGGCGCGAAGAGGGCTCGCCGCGTCGAGAAGCCGGCCCGTCCGGCCGTCGCGCCGCTGCCCTCGCCGCGCCAGACGACCTACCGCAGCCAGGGTGCAGCCGCGCTTGCCGCCGCACCGGACGCAAATGACTGGGAAGAATTCTAAGGGAGAGTGGCAATGGGGAATGCCGCTGAGTGCATAACGCTCCCGACGGAGCTCGACATCAAGGCCGCCGGGCCGCTGGCCAGCCAGCTGCTGGCTCTGCGCGGCAAGGATGTGATGCTGAATGCATCGCACATCGAACGCGTCGGCGCACAGTGCCTGCAGATCCTGCTGTCGGCGGCCGCTACTTGGACCGCTGACGGCTCTGAACTGACGATTTCCGAACCATCGCCCGCTTTCACGGACGCCATCGAAATTGCCGGTCTTGAAATTTCAAACTTTACGGCAAGGAACCACTGACGATGCCGAAGACCATTCTGACCGTCGATGATTCGCGGACCATTCGCGAGATGCTGAAGGCGGCGCTGATCGATGCTGGCATGGAAGTCGTTCAGGCCGAAGACGGCATCCACGGCCTCGAGGTGCTGGAGACCTGCGCCCCGGACGTCATCATCACCGACATCAACATGCCGCGGCTCGATGGCTTCGGCTTCATCGAGGCCGTCCGCGGCAGCGAGAAGCACCGGGCCATACCGATCCTGGTGCTGACCACCGAGAGCACCGACGACAAGAAGGATCGCGCGCGCCGTGCCGGCGCCAGCGGCTGGATCATCAAGCCGTTCGATCCGGTCAAGCTCGTCTCCGCCATCAACCGAGTCGCAGCCTGAGGCCAGAGGAATCGCCCCATGGATACCATGGCAGCCATCAAGCAGACCTTCTTCCAGGAATGCGAGGAGCAGCTTGCCGAACTCGAGGACGGCCTTCTCACCATCGAGCGTGAGGAAGGCGACGTCGAGACCATCAATGCGGTGTTCCGCGCGGTTCATTCGATCAAGGGCGGCGCCGGCGCATTCGGCCTCGACGCCCTGGTGCGGTTCGCCCACACCTTCGAGACGACGCTCGACGGCATGCGCAGTGGCCGCATCGAGATCACGCAGCAGATCATCAAGCTGATGCTGCGCTCGGCGGACGTCCTGTCCGACCTCGTTCGCATCTCCCGTGATGGCGGTGCGGCCGACGAGGCTCGTGTCGCGCAGATGACTGAGGAACTGCAGAAGGCCTGCGGCATCGAGCCCGCTCCTGCGGCTCCGGCAGCGGCCGCGCCTGCGGCTGCCCCTGTCGCAATCGAGCCGGTCGAAGGCGCCGCACTTGTGCCCGACGAGTTCGGCTTCGTGCCGACCCCGGTTCACTTCGATTTCGCCGACGAGCAGCCGGAAGAGCCGCAGGTCGACGAGTTCGGCTTCGCACCGGTCAAGATCGACTTCGATGAGCTGCTCGCCGAGGACGCGTCCCACACCGAGGGCTTCGAAATTCGCTTCCGTCCGAAGCCGGAGCTCTACGCCAAGGCGAACGACGCGCTGCGCCTGCTGCGCGAGCTCGGCCGCATGGGCGAGATGGAAGTCACCTGCGACTACTCCTCGCTGCCGCATCTCGACGCGATTGATCCGGAAGGCGCCTATTTCGACTGGACCATCAAGCTGAAGACCGACGGCACCGAAGCTGCCGTTCGCGAAATCTTCGAGTTCGTCGAGTTCGACTGCGATCTGGAAGTCCGTCCGCTGATTTCCGGCTTCGTCGAAGCTCCGGAAGAAGCCGAGAAGGTCGTGAAGGAAGTCCTTGCGCAGGTCGCTGCCGAGGAACAGGCTGAAAAGGCCGTTGCTCCGGTTGCCGCCGCTCCGGTCTTCGAGGTCAAGCCGGCAGCTCCGGCGCCCGAACCGGTCGCAGCCCCAGTTCAGGAGGCGGCTCCCGCTGTTGCCGCGGCTCCGGCAGCGCCGGCGGCAAACGCCGCGGCTGCCGCATCGGCCCCTGCTCCGAGCGCCACGATCCGCGTTGATCTCGATCGCGTCGATCGCCTGATCGATCTCGTCGGCGAGCTGGTGATCAACCAGTCGATGCTGGCGCAGCGCGTCATGGAGGCAGGCATTGCCCGCCTCTCCGACGTTGCGGTTGGCCTCGACGACCTTGAGCACCTGACCCGCGAGATCCAGGACTCCGTCATGGCAATTCGCGCGCAGCCGGTTCGCCCGATCTTCCAGCGCATGTCGCGTGTGGTGCGCGAAGTTGCCGACATGACCGGCAAGTCGGTGCGCCTGATCACCGAGGGTGAAAACTGCGAAGTCGACAAGACCGTCATCGAGCGCCTTGCCGACCCGCTCACCCACATGATCCGCAATGCGATCGACCACGGCATCGAGAAGCCCGAGGACCGCATCGCCAAGGGCAAGCCTGAACAGGGCGTCGTCCGCATGATCGCGGCACATCGCTCGGGCCGCGTGGTGATCGAGGTTGCCGACGACGGAGCGGGCATCAACCGCCAGCGCGTCCGCGATATCGCCGTCAAGAAGGGCATCATCTCGCCCGACGCTCAGCTCACCGACGCCGAGATCGATGACCTGATCTTCGCGCCGGGCTTCTCGACCGCGGAGAAGATCTCGGACGTGTCGGGCCGCGGCGTCGGCATGGACGTTGTCCGCCGCTCAATCCAGGCGCTCGGCGGCCGCATCTCGATCTCGTCGCGCCCCGGCCAGGGCACGACCTTCACTCTGTCGCTGCCGCTGACGCTGGCCGTACTCGACGGCATGGTCGTCACGGTCGCCGGCCAGACCCTTGTTGTGCCGCTCTCGACCATCGTCGAGACGCTGCAGCCGAAGGAAAGCGACATCCACGGCCTCGGCGAAAAGGCCCGCGTCATCGCGATCCGTGGCTCGTTCATCCCGCTGATCGACGTCGGTGCCGTGCTTGGTTATCGCGAGGTCGAGGCCGATCCGGTCCAGAGCGTCGCGGTCATGGTCGAGACCGAGAACCAGTCGCAGTGCGCACTGATGGTCGACGCGATCATCGGCCAGCAGCAGGTGGTCATCAAGAGCCTCGAAACCAATTACGGCCATGTCTTCGGCGTGGCGGCCGCCACGATCCTTGGCGATGGCCGCGTTGCAGTCATCCTTGACGTAGATGCCATTGTCGCCGGCTCGCGCACCGAGATGGCTCGCATCGACGCCAACCGCAAGAGGAACGCAGCATGACCCAGTTGCACGAACAGAGCGTGGCCGGTGCCAACAACGAGCTCATCGCCTTCCGTCTTGGCCAGCAGGAGTTCTGCGTCGACATCATGTCGGTCCGCGACATCCGCGGCTGGACGCCGACGACGCCGCTGCCACACTCCGAACATTATGTGAAGGGTGTGATCAACCTGCGCGGCGCGGTGCTTCCGGTCGTTGATCTGGCTGCGCGACTCGGCTTTACGCCAGCTGATCCAACACCGCGCCACGTCATCATCATTACGCAGGTTGGGCGCCAGACCATCGGCCTTCTGGTCGATGCGGTGTCCGACATTCTCACGGTCGAATCTTCGTCCATCCAGGCAACTCCGAATGTCGCCTCGGAGCTCGCGCGCTCCTTCATGAAGGGAGTGATCGCGATGGAAGGACGAATGATCAGCTTGATCGCGCTCGACAGCGTCCTGACCCACAACCAGTCCGGGTCGGGCCTGTTGAACTGACGATACATACAAAGGAATTCGCGCAATGTCGCTGCTAGCACAACTCAGGATTCTCGTCGTAGACGACACGACCACCAGCCGCCTGCTCGTGCGTGAAGCTCTGGAGTCGCTTGGTTTCCGCAACATCCAGGTAGCGTCGGATGGCGAACAGGCCATGAAGATGATGATGACGCAGCCTTCGCACCTGATCATCTCGGACATGAACATGCCGAAGATGAACGGCCTGCAGCTGCTGCACGCCATCCGTACCTACAAGCCGACCTCGCGCGTGCCGTTCATGATTCTGACCGGCAGCCCGGACCGCGCCGTGCTTGAGGAAGGGCGCAAGCTTGGCCTCAACAACTACCTGACGAAGCCGTTCAACACCGACCAGCTGCGCCGGGCCCTCGAGGCCATCGTCGGCAAGCTGCACTGACAGCAAGACCCGGAATCGAGCCTCGCATGATCCTGACCCAGCAACTTGCGCAAAGCGGAAATCCGGAGCGCCTGATCGACGTTCTGGCGAGGATCCATGCCGAGCTTGAGGAGATCTCGGCGCGCATCGACCGCAACCAGGCGGCGATTGCGCGCGCCACCTGGGACGTCGGTTCCTCCGACGAGGACTATGTCCGCGCCATGCAGGATGCGGACCTGAGTGCGCAGCGCATTGCCGGCGTGGCCGATTTTCTGCGCGCGCTCGGCGAAGCGAGTGAGCCGCACTGGTACATCGACACCAGCGCCGCGACCGAAACGCTGAAGCTCAGCGAACTCGTCCGTTCCATCGGCTCCGCAGGTCTCGAGATCCAGATGAAGGACGAGGAAGCCGCAGGCGAGGTCGACTTCTTCTAGAAGCCGTTTTCCTAGCTCACATAAATCGTCAGCGACTGGCTGATAAACTTGAGCCGATCCGGAAGTTCCGGACCGGCTCGTTTTCTGTCTGATGTTCGCTGTCAGCGCAGGCTAAACTTGATCGGCACCACGATGGTGCGGCCCACGCCGGGAGGCGGAGCCGGCACTGGCGAGGCACGGCGGACGAGCGACAGCACCTCCTCGTCGAGCTCCGAAACGCCCGACGAACGGCTCAGCGACACGGAACCAACATTGCCGTCACCGTCGATGGTGAAGCGCACCTGGACGATGCCCTGCTGGCGCGCGCGCTTGGCTGAGGCGGGATAGCGCTTGCGGCGCTCGAGATGCGCCATGACCTTTGACTGCCAGCGCGCCGGGCTCATTGACGAGCCGGAACCGGCGGCGGCCTGCGGGGCTGCGGCACGCGGCGCGTTCTGCGCCGTCTTCACCTGCGCCCTCACCTGCTGCTGCGAGGCTTCCTGACGGCGCGGCTTCTTGCGCTCTTCGACCGGTTTCTCGCGCTTCGGCTTTTCAACCTTCGGGCGCTCGATCTTCGGCTCGGGACGCGGTTCCGGGATCATCGCGACCTCGGGAAGCACTTCCTCGACCTCTTCCGGCTCGACAACCTCCGAGGCGACGGCTGCGACTTCAGGCTCCTCCACCGGCTCGACCTCATCTGCAAGCAGCGGATCGACCGGCATGTTGGCCATCGCCGTCTCGACGGGCTCAGCCTCGACGACCTCTGGCTCGACGGTTTCTGCTGTCTCCTCTACCGGTTCGGCTTCAACCGGCTCGACCTCTTCGACCTGCTCGGCAGGCTCGACGGCTTCGACCTTCTCCGCCTCAACCGCGTCGACGGCATCGGCCGCCACCTGTTCGGTCTCTGCGGCAGGAGCCATCGTCAGCGAGGCGAGGTCGACCATGATCGCCGGAGCGGCGTCGTCTTCCATCACCACGGGACGTTCCTGCATCGCGAACCAGGCAGCACCGGCGTGGACCGTGACCATCGCAAGCGCCGCGACCGACCACAGGGCGATCTGGCCCGCAGAGGTGCGGCTCAGATTGCGCGACCAGGCTATGTCCGAATAGCCGCTCATTCCGTCCCCTGGGCCGCGCCTTCCGCATTCGCGCCGACGGTTTCCAGACCGACCAGCGCGATCTTGGTGTAGCCGCCCATGCGCAGCAGGTTCATGATGTTCATGAGGTCGCCATAGGCGACGGACTTGTCTGCGCGCAGGAAGACGCGGGCGTCCTTGTCGCCGTTGGTCGCGCGATCGAGCTCGCTGCGCAGGTCAATATGCGCGACTTGGTTCTCGCCGACCGAAACGGTGAGGTCTTCCTGCACAGTCACGTAGAGCGGCTTGTCGGGCCGCGGCTGCGGCGTCGCCGTGGAATTGGGCAGGTCAACACTGATGTCGACCGTCGCCAGCGGTGCCGCGACCATGAAGATGATCAGCAGCACCAGCATCACGTCGATGAACGGCGTGACGTTGATCTCGTGGTTTTCCGACAGCTCGTCGTCGTCAGCGCCTTTGCGGATGCCGCCTGCCATGGGTTCTACTCCGCGGCGCGCACTGCGCGAACCGCCTGCGGCAGCGCGCGGCGATCAATGTCACGGCTCACCAGGCGCTCGACGGCGGCCGACGCATCGCCCAGCAGCAGCTTGTAGCCGGCGATGGAGCGCGCGAACACGTTGTAGATGACGACGGCCGGGATAGCTGCGACAAGGCCGATCGCCGTTGCCAGCAGCGCCTCGGCAATGCCGGGGGCGACGATTGCGAGGTTGGTCGTTTGCGATTCCGAAATGCCGATGAACGAGTTCATGATGCCCCAGACCGTGCCGAACAGGCCGACGAACGGGGCAGTCGAACCAATGGTCGCGAGCACGCCGGTGCCGCGGGTCATGCGGCGCGAGGCCTGCGCCTCGATGCGCGACAGGTGCGACGCGACACGCTCCTTGAGGCCAGCGCTGCCGCCGTAGGGCAGCATGTCGGACGACATCTGCATTTCATGGCGCGCGGCACGCACCAGAAGCGGAGCGGGACCCGAGCGGTTCTCAAGCGCCCCGGCGGCCTCATCCAGCGTCTTCGAGCCGATGATGCGGTCGAGATGCGCGCCCAGACGGCGGCGTGCGGCGGCGAGCTCGAGCGACTTGGCGAGCCACACCGTCCAGGTGACCAACGAAGCGAAGGCAAGGCCGATCATCACGGCCTTGACCACCCAGTCGGCCGCCATGAACATGCCCCACGGCGAAAGATTGTGCGGCAGCGTGGCGTCGCGCTCGACGACCTGATCGAAGACCGTCACGTCCGCCTCGTCAGCCTGAGCGGTTGCTGCTGGGGCCGGGGCCGCCAGGGGCTGCGCAGACGGAGCTTCCGCCACCGGCGCGGGCGCGACCGGAGCGGCTTCAGCGTCCGGAACAGTCACCGGCGCCTGCTCAGCCTGCTGAGGCTGCGCCTCCTGGGCAATGCCGGCCACCGGAGCCAGCGCGAGGCCAGCCGCCAGCGAGGCGGCGACGAGATTCTTGATGATCTGCACGTTTATACCCCGAATTCGGTTTCGGCTCGGGTGTCTGTCTTAAGATACCGGATGCACGCCTTCGGTTCTACGCCGTCACCGGCACAGTCCGTCGCATCGTTGACGAGGACACGGCCGAGATCGGCGCACTGGATACCGGAAAAGTCAAACTGCCGGACCTTGGTCTTGCCTTCCGGCAGGTCCTTGAAGTCGACGATGATGATGCGGCTCACCATTCCAGCCTTGTTGAAGAGCACCAGCTCGAAGCCGACGCTCTTGAGTTCGGCGCCGAGCCTGTTGGTCGCCACGAAGGTGAAGCGGCAGCCGCGCTGGCTGGGCTGCAGGGCATTGAGCTCGACGGTCAACGACTTGTCGCCGCCACTCTGGGACGTTTCCTGCGCAATTGCCGGAACACCCGACACGGCAAGCGCCAGCGCAACCAGTCGTACCCGCGAATACAATGTCTCGATAGCCATGACCCGGTCCTGTAAACCCTTCACGGCCGGACTATCATTCTTGATAATTTTGATCAAGATTTAATGCGGGCGAAAGCGCGACGCCGTTTTCGCCCACGCGTTCACTTTAAAAGTGGCTTGTCGTCCTCATCATCGAGCAGGATACGTGCCGCTGCGCCGTCGAGGTCCTCGTATTGCCCGGTCCGCACCGCCCACAGGAACGCCACGAGCGCGCCGCCGCCGAGCAGCAGCGCTACCGGGATGAGATAGATGAGCATGCTCATCTGCCAGCCTTTCCTAGCCGGAGAGCATTTGCGATGACCAGGATCGAGGATGTCGACATGGCTACCGCCGCGATCAGCGGCGTAACATAGCCCAAAATCGCGATCGGCACCGCAAAGATATTGTAGACGATCGCGATGGCGACGTTCTGACGGATCAGCCGTCCCGCGCGGCGGGCAACCTCGACCGCGACCGGCACAGCCTTCAGGCTCTCGTGCAGGAAGACGAAATCAGCGGCGTTGCGGCCAACATCCGCAGCCGTCGCCGGCGCCATCGAGACGTAGGCAGCCCCCAAGGCCGGCGCGTCGTTGAGGCCGTCGCCGACCATCAGCACCTTGCGGCCCTGGCTCGTCGCTTCCTCGATGCGAGCGACCTTGTCGGCCGGCATCAGCCCCGAAGCGTAGACGTCGATGTCGAGTTCCCTGGCGACGGTGCGGCATGCGGCCTCGTTGTCGCCGGACAACATGACCACCGGCCCGACCTCGCGCTTGAGGATCGAGACTGCCTCGCGCGCGTCGGCGCGCGGCTTGTCCTCAAAGGAAAAGGTAGCGAGGGAGACGCCATCCCGCCCGATAAGCGTCCCCTCGCCTTCCCCGGCCCAACCCCCGCGACCGAGGCGCCATACTGCCCCCGCTGTATGGCCCTCGACTCCCTGGCCGGGGTATTCGGTAATGGATGTGAACTTGATCGGCTTGCCGCCCGCACCCTTGAAAGCGGCGATCGCCTGCGACTGCGGGTGGCGCGAATGTGCACCAAGTTCGGCCGCAGCTTCAAGCGCGTCCGGATCGATCTCGTGCGTGTTGACGAGGCGCGGCTGACCGAGCGTCAGCGTGCCCGTCTTGTCGAACACCACCATGTCGGCTTCGGCTAGACGCTCCATCGCGGCACCATCGCGAACCATCACGCCGTTCTCGAACAGCCGGCGCGCGGCAACCACCTGCACGATCGGCACGGCAAGACCCAGCGCGCACGGGCAGGTGATGATCAGGACGGCAATGGCGATGGTAACGGCAAGGTGCCAGTCGCCGGTGGCGATCAGCCAGCCGAAGAAGGTGACGAGCGCGGTGAGATGCACCACCGGCGCGTACATCGCCGAAACACGATCGGCGATGCGGCGGTAGCGGGCACGGCCGCCCTCGGCGGCCTCCATCATCCGCAGCATCTCGGCAAGGAATGACTGGGATGCCGGCGCAATTGCGCGCAGCGTCAGCGGTCCGGTGAGGTTGAGCGTGCCAGCGCGCACCGTCGCCCCCTCCGCCACCGTCTGCGGCGCGCTTTCGCCGTTGACCAGTGAGCAGTCGAGGTCCGAGCGGCCTTCCGTGACCACCGCATCGAGCGGTATGCGTTCGCCGGCTGTGACCAGCACCGTCATGCCGGGCTCGATCTCCGAGACCGGACGGTATTCGCGCCCCCCATCCGGCAGGACCACCAGCGCGCCACGCGGCTGCAGGCGCGCAAGACCAACCACCGCCGTGCGTGCGCGTTCGCGCATCACATGGTCAAGCGAGCGGCCGATCAGCAGGAAGAACAACAGCGTCACAGACGCGTCGAAATAGGCGTGCGGGCCGCTGTAGATCGTCTCGTAGAGCGACAGCGCATAAGCCATGGTGATACCGATCGCGATCGGCACGTCCATATTCATACGGCCATGCTTCAGCACAGACCAGGCGGATCGATAGTAGATGCGGCCGGCATAGAGCATCGCCGGCAGCGCGATCAGCGCAGACACCCAGTGGAACAGGTCGCGGGTCGCGCCCTCGGCGCCCGACCAGACGGAAACCGAAAGGAGCATGATGTTGCCGGCGGCAAAGCCGGAAACGGCAACGGCGCGCAGGAGTTCGGAAAGCGTTCCGTCGCGGCCGGCGGCCGCGTCGTCAGACAGGTTCGGCGCGTAGCCGAGCCGGGCAAGCGTCGAGACGAGCGGCGGCAGATCCTCGCCCTTCCAGCGCACGGTGACGCGCTTGGTGGAAAGGTTGACGCGCGCGGCCTCGACGGCGGGCAGCGCCTTCAGGCCATTCTCGACCGTTGCGATGCAGGCTGCGCAATGCACCTGCGGTACGGAAAACTCTACCTGGCGAACGCCGTCGCCGAGATCGCGCGCACTGAACAGGACCTCGTCGTCGGAAGGCAGCGCGATCGCGCCATCCGCCGCGCCGTCAAGCCCGGGTGCGCAGCAGCTCATCTCAGCGTACCTCCGTATATCTGGACACGCCGCGTGTCGCGGTAGGCGTGGTCGAGATCGGCGTCGATCACCAGCGAGATGATCCACACGCCATCATGCACATCGAGCGGAGCGGACAGGCCGGTGCCATCCAGCTTCAGTTCGACGGTGACGTCTTCGCGGTCGCTGGTCGGGCGCCAGAAGGTGGCGGTGCCGCCTCGCAGCGTGACAGCGCGGCCCTCCTTGTCGGTCAGCGCGTAGGTCAGCACGCGGTCCTTGATCGTCAGCGACGGATTCCAGCCGAGCGCATCCTGCGCGCGCGCTTCCTGGGTCTTCTTGGTGAATTCCTGCCCAGCGACGTAGCTGTTCTTCACGATCAGCCCGGTCCAGCTCTGGCTCGCCATCGTCGCCATCACGAGGTTGACGGCGATGATGATGCTGAAGGCACCGACCATCACGGCGATCATGTGGCGCCCGGTGAACTGTCCGGCGGAAACGCGTTGGTTCTGCATGATGCTCACTCCGGGGCCTCGAAATTGGCGACATACTGGTCGGCTTCGGCGTTCTCCTTATCCTCGACGAGGAAGGAGAAGCTCTGCTTCTTGCCGGCAACGTTCTCAAAGGGCTGGCGGACGTAGATCTTCAGCGTCTTCAGCCTATCCGGTTCGAGTTCGACGGTGAAGGTCTGCGCCTCGGGTTCGTCGACACCGACGATGCTCATTGCACCGTTCTCGAGGCCGTCGATCGCCAGAGTAACCGTGCGGACCTCCGGAATCTTGTTCAGCAGCTTGACCGTGTAGCCGTTGCGGATCGAGCCGTCCGACAGCACCACGAACTGCGGGTTGCGGTCGTGCAGCACGTTGACCTCCAGGCGGTCACGCGTGACCAGGCCATAGAGGAGGAGCACGCCAACCAGCAACCAGGCGGCGAAATAAGCCAGGCTGCGCGGGCGGAACAGCTTGCGGACGTGGAAGTGGCGCAGCTTATCGCTCAGCTTTCCCTTCTCGTCGCGCACCAGCGTCGGGTTGATCGCATGCGCGCCGTTGCCGGTGGCGATGTCCATGTTGTGCTGGTAGTCGGCGAGCGTTGCGTATGAGATCAGGCCACGTTCGCGGCCAAGCTTGTCCATGACGCCATTGCAGGCGTCGATGCAGAGCGCGCAGGTGATGCATTCGAGCTGCTGGCCGTCGCGGATGTCGATGCCCATAGGGCAGACGACGACGCATGCATTGCAGTCGACGCAGTCGCCAGCCGCAATGCCCTCGGCAGCGGCGCGCTTGGCACCACGCGTACGCGGTTCGCCACGCCACTCATTGTAGGTGACGGTAAGTGAGTTTTCGTCGAGCATCGCCGCCTGGATGCGCGGCCACGGGCACATGTAGGTGCAAACCTGTTCACGCATCAGGCCGCCGAACACGTAGGTCGTGCCGGTCAGGACGGCGACGGTGATGTAGGCGACCGGAGCGGCATGGCCCTTGAAGAAGTCCACGAGTAGCGTCGGCGCGTCGGCGAAATAGAGGATCCACGCACCGCCGGTGGCAACCGCGATCAGCAGCCAGATCGTGTGCTTGATCGTGCGCAGCATGACCTTGCGCGCCGTCCACGGCGCGGCATCAAGCTTCATGCGCTGGTTGCGGTCGCCCTCGATGAAGCGCTCGACGACGAGGAAGAGGTCCACCCACACGGTTTGCGGGCAGGTGTAGCCGCACCAGGCGCGGCCGACGACCGATGTGATGAAGAAAAGGCCGAGGCCCGCCATCACAAGCAGGCCCGCGACGAGGAAGAACTCCTGCGGCCAGATCTCGATGAAGAAGAAGTAGAAGCGGCGGTTGGCGAGGTCGACGAGCACCGCCTGATCCGGCGCATAGGGTCCGCGATCCCAGCGCAGCCACGGCGTGAGATAGTAGATGCCGAGCGTAACGACCATCACCAGCCACTTGAACTGGCGGAAGTTGCCGTTCGCTCGCTTGGGGAAGATCTTCTTGCGCGCCTCGTAGAGCGGCTGGCGAACCTTAGCTGAATTGACCGGTTGAGCTTCGTGACGCTCAACCTCAACCATGCCGGACATTGCAAACTCCTGACGGCAGGATCCTCCCACCCCGGCCCCATTGCCCGACGGGAAGATCCCGGGCCTTGATCTACGTCAAGGCGCACGGCAGGTCGCCGCGACGGAACGCCCGATCGGCCGCGACATGGTGGCGCGGTGCAAGGTGAGGCACACTGGGAGGTTCGTGGCGGTGCGCCTCAAAGAAGAAGGGCCCGGATCGCTCCGGGCCCTTGTCGTTCATCCGGCTGCTTATTCGCCGCCGCCCAGCGAGTGGACGAACACCGTAAGCTCCTTGACCGTCACGTCGCCGAGACGTGCCTGCCAGGCCGGCATCACACCGTGCTTCGGTGCGCGGATCTGGGAGATGATCTCCTGCTCGGTCTTGCCATAGAGCCAGATCGGATCGGACAGGTTCGGCGCACCGACCGACTGATCGCCCTGGCCCTTATCGCCATGGCAGGCCGCGCAGTTGTCGGCGAAGATCTGTGCGCCCGGGCCCTCGACCTCGCCGCCCTGGCTGAGCGAGACGACGTACTTGGCGAGCGAACCGATCTCGTCGCGCGAGAACATCTCGCCGAAGGCCGGCATCTCGGAGAACCGGGTCTCCTCGTCATCGCCGTAGCGGATGCCGTGGGAGATGGTCGTGTAGATGGCCTCAGGCGTGCCGCCCCAGAGCCAGTCGTCGTCGTTCAGGTTCGGGTAGCCGACCGAACCGGTTGCACCGGAGCCATGGCACTGGACGCAGTTCACCTTGAAGGCAGCCGCGCCCGCAGCCGTCGCGAACTGGCGCAGCGAGTCGTCGGCAAGGATTTCCTCGACCGGCAGCTCCGCAATCTTCGCGATATACTCCGACTTGGCGGCTTCCGCTGCCTGCATCTCCTGCTTTACGTCGCTGCGGCTAGCCCAGCCGAGCATGCCGCCGGTGGCCTTGGTCACGAGCGGCCAGGCCGGGAAGGCGATCGTGTAGCAAATGGCCCAGACGATGGTGACGTAGAAGGTCCACAGCCACCAGCGCGGCATCGGGTTGTCGAGTTCCTTGATCCCGTCCCAGCTGTGGCCGGTGGTCTCGACGCCGCTGATCTCGTCGATCTCTCTTTCGCTCATCTCAGTCATCCTTGAGTGGGATTTGTGCGGCATCCTGGGCCAGCTGTCGGCTGCCGGGGCGGAAGACGAACAGCACGGCGCCGACGAAGAACAGCGTCATTCCCAACAGCGCCCAGCTGTCGGCGAATTGGCGCATGGCGGTATAGGTATCCATCGATCCTGCCCTCCCTTAGCGATAGCCGGCCGTTTCGTCGTAGGTCGAGAAGTCAACCAGCGTACCGAGCATCTGCAGATAGGCGACCAGCGCATCCATCTCGGTCAGCTCGTTCGGATTGCCGTCGAAGTCGCCAACCTTGGCCTTCGGGTAGCGGGCCAGCAGATCGGCGGTGTCGGCATTTGGATCAGCCTGCGCCTCGATGTCGCCCTGCGCGTTCTGGACCATCTCCTCGGTGTACGGCACGCCAACGGTCTGCTGCGCGACGAGGTGCGTCGCGAAGTCTGAGACGTCGAGCTTGCGGTCCTTGAGGAAGGCGTAGGTCGGCATGACCGACTCCGGCACCACGGAGCGCGGGTCGATCAGGTGCTGGACGTGCCACTCGTTCGAGTAGCGGCCGCCGACGCGCGCCAGGTCCGGACCGGTACGCTTGGAACCCCACTGGAACGGGTGGTCGTACATCGACTCCGCAGCCAGGCTGTAGTGGCCGTAGCGCTCGACCTCGTCGCGGAACGGACGGATCATCTGCGAGTGGCAGACGTAGCAGCCCTCACGGATGTAGATGTCGCGACCGGCCAGCTCGAGCGGGGTGTAGGGCCGCATGCCCTCCACCTTCTCGATGGTGTTCTCGAGGTAGAACAGCGGCGCGATCTCGACGATGCCGCCGATGGTCACGACGAAGAGCGAGCCAGCGAAGAGCAGGGTCGCGTTCTTCTCGAGGACGCGGTGCTTTTCAAGAATTGACATGGGTCTTGCTCCTATTCGGCCGGCTGCAGCGCGGGTTGACGGGCGGCGCCGCCGATCGGCGCCTCCTCACGCTGGTGACCTAGGATCGTCCGGGTGATGTTGTAGGCCATGATCAGCGCACCGGTGAGGTACAGCAGACCGCCCGTGGCACGACCGACGTAGTACGGGAACATGGCCGCGACCGTTTCGGCGAACGAGTAGACCAGGAAGCCCTGCTCGTCGTACTCGCGCCACATCAGGCCCTGCATGATGCCCGACACCCACATCGTGGCGGCGTAGAGAACGATACCGGTCATCGCCAGCCAGAAGTGCCAGATGACCATGCGCTCCGAGTAGAGGCGCGCGCGGCCCCACAGGCGCGGAACGAGGAAGTAGATCGCCGCGAAGGTGATCAGGCCGTTCCAGCCGAGAGCGCCGGAGTGGACGTGACCGATGGTCCAGTCGGTGTAGTGCGACAAGGAGTTGACCGACTTGATCGACATCATCGGGCCTTCGAAGGTCGCCATGCCGTAGAAGGCAATAGCGGCAACCATCATGCGGATGATCGGGTCGGTGCGGATCTTGTCCCATGCGCCGGACAGCGTCATGAGGCCGTTGATCATGCCACCCCAGGACGGCATCCACAGCATGATCGAGAACACCATGCCGAGCGTCTGCGCCCAGTCAGGCAGCGCCGTGTAGTGCAGGTGGTGCGGACCGGCCCAGATGTAGAGGAAGATCAGCGCCCAGAAGTGGATGATCGACAGTCGGTAGGAATAGACCGGACGGTTCGCCTGCTTCGGCACGAAGTAGTACATCATGCCGAGGAAGCCTGCGGTCAGGAAGAAGCCCACCGCGTTGTGGCCGTACCACCACTGCGTCAGCGCGTCCTGCACGCCGGAGAACAGCGAGTACGAGCGCGAACCCATGAAGGAGACCGGCCATGCAAGGTTGTTCACGATGTGCAGCATCGCAATCGTGATGATGAACGACAGGTAGAACCAGTTCGCGACGTAGATATGGGGTTCCTTGCGCTTGAAGATCGTGCCGAGGAACACGATGAGATAGGCAACCCAGACGATCGTCAGCCAGAGGTCGACGTACCACTCCGGCTCGGCATATTCGCGGCTCTGGGTGATGCCCAGCAGATAGCCGGTCGCCGCCATGATGATGAAGAGCTGGTAGCCCCAGAACACGAACCAGGCGAGATTGCCGCCGAACAGGCGTGCGCGGGACGTGCGCTGGACGACATAGAGCGAGGTCGCGATGAGCGCGTTGCCGCCGAATGCGAAGATCACGCCCGAGGTGTGCAGCGGACGCATGCGGCCGAAATTGAACCACGGCTCGAGATTGAGGTCCGGGAAAGCCAGCTGCAGCGCCACGAAGACGCCCGCGCCCAGGCCAACGACGGCCCAGAACACAGTGGCGATCGCACCGTAGCGGATCGGCCCGTCCATGTAGACCGACTGGTCGACCGGCTGCTTCGGAGCGAAACTGGTGTTTCGCATCAGGAGCGCGCCAAAGGCGACCAGCGTAAAGAACAGCACCCACATATGCTGGCGGAACGGTTCGTCCACGCCGAGTGCGGCTCCAATCAGTGCGATGAAGGCAAATATGCCCACACCCACAATCTCTGCACCGTATCTCATTTCATGTCCCCATCGGCGACGTTGCAAGGCAAGGGCCGCGCCGTCACGGGCACGACCATCCATGAGACATCCATTTGAACGTTGCCGCGCGTTTCGCCTTGATCCATGTCAAGGCCGAGTGTTCATCCTTCCGACAGCCTTAGCGGCATAAGAGAAAAATTCCGGAGGGTAGGTTGCAGAACGTGAACAATGCAGGGACGGGCATGTCGCCCGACATGTGCGAGGTGCCGCACCGGTGCCCGGTGGCGCACATGTGCATGCCGGGCCGCGAGGTGCCCTGCCATCACGTCGGCCGCTCGCACGACCTGAAGCTCGATCTGTGTCGCCAGCTCGAGGACATCGCTGACAGCCTGCCTCACGTCGACCGCCGCCAGTGCCTGATCGTGGCGTCGATGCTGGTGCCGCTGCTGCGCGAAAGCCACCGGTTCGAGGAAGATTGCGTCTTTCCGGCCTTTGTCGACGACGTGGCGCATCGCGAACAGCGGCTGAAGACGGTGGAGAGGCTGAAGCAAGAGCACATTGAGGACGAGTGCTCGGCTCAGGACCTGACGGAGACCTTGCTCTCGATCGGGCGTGGCGCGCCGATCAGCAATCCGGAGGCGCTGGGCTTCATGCTGCGCGCCTTCTTCGAGTCGATGCGCCGCCACATCGCCTTCGAGCGGGAGCACATCTTTCCGATCCTGCTGGGCGAGCGCGGCAACGGGCCGCAGCACAACTAAACCGGCGGGTGAACGTCAGTTGCCGGCGCGGGCCTCGAGGCGCCTGATGTCGTCGACGAAGACGTGGCGGTTGTTCTCGATGCGGATGACGTTGTCGGTGCGCAGGCGGGTCAGCTGACGGCTCACCGTCTCGATGGTCAGACCAAGGAAGTCGGCGATATCGGCGCGGGTGAGCGGCAGGTCGAAGGTTACCGCGCGGCGCTCGGGGTCGCGCGACGGGTCGATGTTGCGGGCAATCAGCATCAGGAAGCTGGCCACCTTTTCGGCGGCGGTCTTGCGGCCGAGCGTGACCATCCAGTCGCGCGCGTCGTCCAGTTCGATCAGCGCCTGCTGCAGGAGTCGGTGCTCGAGACCCGGCTGCTCCTGCATCATGCGATCCATCGTCGCCTTCGGGAAGGAGCACAGCGAGACGTCCGTCGCCGCCTCCGCGTTGATGGAGCTTTCCTTGCGGAACGGGCGGCCAAGAAAATCGGGCGCGAACTGGAGGCCGACGATCTGCTGGCGGCCGTCCGAAAGCGTCTTCGTCAGCTTCACCACGCCGGAGAGCACGTTCGAGTAGACGTCGATACGCTCGGCGTCACCGATCAGCTCTTCACCTTCCTTGACGACGTGTTTGTGGGACGCCTTGGCGAGCGCGATCAGCTGCTCGGGTTCAAGCGCACCGCACACGCCGCGATGACGGGCCTGGCATGACTCGCAAAGGAGCGGGATGCCGTCCGAATGGATGTCCTTGCGCAATTCCATTGTCGCTCTTCAAGTGCCATCCCTCCCACGCGGGCCTATAGCACTCTTACCTTGTTCTAGCTCCGCGTCAGTTTGTCTGCCCCGGCATTTCCTTGATCCAGGTCAACGCGGGGAGCCTTTCCTGACGTGAATGTGGGATGGAACGGACATGAAAGGCAAGCCGATGCGTCCAGATACCGCGCCCAGGTACACCAGCTACCCGACCGCGCCGCACTTCCACGCGGGAATCGATGCCGGCACCGTCTCCAGCTGGATCTCAGCGATCCCCGAGGGCGATCGCCTCTCCTTATATATCCACGTTCCCTATTGCGACCGGTTGTGCTGGTTCTGCGCCTGCCACACCAAGCAGACGAACCGCTACGATCCGGTCGCCAGCTTTGTGAAGAGCCTCATCGCCGAGATCGCCATCGCCGGGAAGCTCGTCGGGGGCCGTGGCGAGGTTGCCGCTCTTCATTTCGGCGGCGGCTCGCCGACGCTGCTGTCACCCGAAGACCTCACCGCGATCATGAACACGCTGCGCGGCGAGTTCCGCTTCAGCGCGGATGCCGCAATCAGCGTCGAGATCGACCCGAACGACATCACCGAGGAAAAGCTCGACGCGCTCGCCTCGATCGGGCTTACCCGCGCCAGCCTCGGCATCCAGGACTTTGACGAGCGGGTCCAGAAGGCGATCAACCGCGACCAGAGCTTTGAAGACACCAAGGCGGTGGTCAACGGCCTGCGCGCTCGCGGCGTGCCATCCGTCAATCTCGACGTCCTCTACGGCCTGCCGCACCAGACGCTCGAAAGCGTCGAGGCGACGATCCGCAAGGTGCTGTCGCTGCGCCCGGACCGCATCGCCCTGTTTGGCTATGCGCATGTGCCGTGGTTCAAGAAGCACCAGAAGATGATCGACGAAGCTGCACTGCCCAACTCGGAGCAGCGGCTTGCCCAGTCGCTCGCGGCCGCGCGCATCATCGCCGAGGAAGGCTACGAAGTCATCGGCCTCGACCATTTCGCCCTGCCGCAGGATTCGCTGGCGGTGGCCGCGCGCAACGGCACGCTTCGCCGCAACTTCCAGGGTTACACCGACGATGATTGCGAGACGCTGATCGGCCTCGGGCCGTCCTCGATCAGCCGCTTCCGCCAGGGCTACGCGCAGAACGTGCCGGCGACAGCTGAATACCAGCGCCGCGTCGATGCCGGCACGCTCGCGATCGCCCGCGGCGTCGCCTTCACCCACGACGACGTGATGCGCGGCTGGGTGATCGAACGGCTGATGTGCGATTTCCGCTTCTCGGCCAGCGAAGCGGTCGAGAAGTTCGGCGTCGCCGCGCGTGCGGTGCTCGCCGAGGCCGCGCTGGTGGCGCAGGAAGACGATCCCCTGCTCGTGCGCGACGGTGACTTCTATATCGTGCCGCAGATGCAGCGGCCTCTGGTGCGGCTGGCTGCGGCGCGGTTCGACCGTTACTTCTCGACCGGCGCCGCCCGCCATTCCGCCGCGGTCTAGGTTTAGCGCTTGCGCACGAATTCGGTGCGCAGGACGAGGCCCTTGATCGCGTCGTGCTTGCAGTCGATCTCTTCCGGATTGTCGGTAAGGCGGATCGACTTGATGAGCGTGCCCTGCTTCAGCGTCTGGCCCGCACCCTTGACCTTGAGGTCCTTGATCAGGACGACCGCGTCGCCATCGGCCAGAATATTGCCGAGGGCATCACGGACCTCTGCGGCGCTGCCAGCGTTGCGCGCCGCGATCTCGGAAGCCGGCAGCCACTCGCCGGTTGCTTCGTCGTAGACATATTCCTCGTCGTCGGCCATCTCGCTGTCCTTTCATAGTCGCGGGGGCGATCCAAACGGCCCCGTTGTTCGGCCCTTAGCCTCTCGATGCCGAAAGGGCAAATGCAGCGACGCCGATGTTTCCTTGACTCGATTTGCCAACTCCTGTATCGGGACGGCAAATCCGGCGAGGAGATTTCCGCGCCGGTCGTTTGTTGCGTTTATCTGGCGCGAAGACGTTCACCCGAAACCGACTGACAAAAAGACGGCCAGGTCACTTCGTGATCAAGGCCGGACGAACAGCGAAAGGCAAAAAATGTTCGCAGTCATCAAGACCGGCGGTAAGCAGTACCGCGTCGCCGCTGACGACGTCCTGAAGATCGAGAAGGTCGCAGGCGAAGTTGGCGAGATCGTCACCCTCGGCGCAGTTCTCGCTTACGGCGAAGGCGACAACGTCACCATCGGCGCCCCCTTCGTTGAGGGCGCTTCAGTTGCCGTTGAGGTCGTCGAGCAGGGCCGTGGCCCGAAGGTCATCGCATTCAAGAAGCGTCGCCGCCAGAACTCGCGCCGCAAGCGCGGCCATCGCCAGGAGCTCACCACCGTCCGGGTCACTGAGATCCTGACCGCTGGTGCACAGCCGAAGAAGGCCGCCGCGAAGAAGGCTTCGAAGAAGACCGAAGCTGCAGCTGCAGCAGACGCAGAGTAATTCGGGAACTGAAGGAGTAATCCCATGGCACATAAGAAAGCTGGCGGTTCCTCGCGTAACGGTCGCGATTCAGAATCGAAGCGCCTTGGCGTGAAGAAGTTCGGTGGCGAGGTCGTCATTCCGGGCAACATCATCATTCGTCAGCGCGGCACCAAGTGGCACCCGGGCGTGAACGTCGGCATTGGCAAGGACCATACGATTTTCGCGACTGCCGAGGGCGCTGTTTCGTTTGCGCGCAAAGCCAACGGTCGCACCTACGTATCGGTCAATCCGATCAAGGAAGCAGCGGAGTAAGCCGGATCCGCACCAGAACACCGGCGCCCCATCTCGGGAACCGGTGTCCGGACAGTCCGGAAAAGGATCAGGGGAGATGGGTCGCCATCTCCCCTTTTTCTTTGTCTGGAGGAAAGTCATGGTTGCCGAAAAGGAAGAAGTCGAAGACGAAAGTCCCAGGATCGAGTGCCCCGTCCTGGTGACGGAGCGGCTCGTTCTGCGCCCGCCGCACATCGATGACGTGCCGGAGCTGGCAAAACTCGCGAACAACCGCCGCATCGCCAACATGCTCGGCCGCATGCCGCATCCCTATGACGAAGAGGACGCGCATGCCTTCGTCGAGGCATCCCGTACCCGCCAGCGCGCCGGCTGTTCCTACGCCATCGCCCTGGCCGAGACCGGCGCCTTCATCGGCTGCGCGGGCCTCTATGCGGGAGAGCATGGCCTCGAGCTCGGCTACTGGATCGGTGAACGCTACTGGGGCAACGGCTACGCGACCGAGGCGGCACATGCGCTGGTCGACCTTGCCTTCCGCGCGACCGCGATCGAGCGCCTGAATGCTTCCTGCCGCGTCACCAACTCGGCCTCGCGCCGCGTGATCCACAAGTGCGGCTTCCAGTACGCCGGACAGGGCATGCTGGAATCGTTGTCTGCAGGCCGCGTCACCGTCGAGCGCTACGCGCTGGATCGCCGGACCTGGGTGAGCCTCAGAAGCTGGGGCCAGCTGTGAAATCAGGCCAGCTCGATCCAGACCGGCTTGTGGTCGGAGCCTACGGCGTCGAAATCGACGCTGACGGACTTCACGCGCGACACAAGCGTCGGATGGACGAAGCAGTAGTCGAGGCGCTTGTGCAGGCTCGCGTCCTTCGGGTCACCGAGATTGACGCAGGTCGGCCGGGTATCGCCGTTCGGCAAGAGCGCGGCATCCACCGCGTAGCGCGCCACCATCGGCGTGCCGAACTCGTGGTCCGGCCGGCCCGTCACCGCGGTGTATTCCTCGGAGCCAGGCAGCATGTTGAAGTCGCCCATCAGCACGTAGCCCTCCGGTACCGGCGGCTCGGCGTAGCCCATTTCGCAAATTCCGGTGACGCCGCCGCCCTCGACCGGGTAGCCGATCACGCGGTCCATCAGGAAGTCGATCTGGCGCAGGCGCTCGTCGGAGCCGCGATGGTCGAGATGGACCGAGTAGAAGCGCGTCGGGCCAAACGGCGTGTCGATCACCGCCTCCAGCGCGCCCCGCTGCAGGTTGACCTTGTCGTAGCTGCGCGTGCGCGGCAGCAGGATGTTGCGCGAGACGAGGATCGGCGTCTTCGACAGGATCATGTTGCCGAACTGCAGGCGCACGTCGATGGCGCGGCCGTTCTCGAAGCGCGACGCAACCTCGGCCTCGAAATTCGGGCCGTAGACGGCAAAATAATCGGGAAGCATGGCGCGAATATCCGCGACAAGATCCCGGTGCTCGTTGGCGGGGCTGTTGCGCGTCACTTCCTGAAGCGCGATAACGTCGGCGCCGTGCAGGCGTTCGACGATACGTTCCAGGTCGAACATGGCGTCCTCGCCAAAGCCGAACTGGATGTTATAGCTGACGCATTTCATGCCATTCACCCCACCCGCGCCGATTTCGGCGTGATTCCGTGCTGCTCTTAGGCTAGAGCAGGCACTTCACACCAGAGCAAGCAGCAGACTGTTACTCAGATGAAATTTCTCGATCAGGCCAAGGTCTATATCCGCTCCGGCGACGGAGGCGCCGGCTCGGTATCGTTCCGCCGCGAAAAATTCATCGAGTTCGGCGGCCCCGACGGTGGTGATGGCGGGCGCGGCGGCGACGTCTGGGCGGAGGTCGTCGACGGCCTCAATACGCTCATCGACTATCGCTACCAGCAGCACTTCAAGGCCAAGACCGGCATGCACGGCATGGGCCGCAACCGCACCGGCGCCAAGGGCGCCGATGTTGTGCTGAAGGTGCCGGCAGGCACTCAGATCTTCGAGGAAGACAACGAGACGCTGATCTGCGACCTGACCGAGGTTGGCCAGCGCTTCCTGCTTGCGCGCGGCGGCAATGGCGGCTTCGGCAACCAGCACTTCAAGACCTCGACCAACCAGGCACCGCGCCGCGCCAATCCCGGCCTGCCGGGTGAGGAGCGCACCATTTGGCTGCGACTGAAGCTCATTGCGGATGCTGGCCTCGTCGGCCTTCCGAATGCCGGTAAGTCAACCTTCCTGTCGGCTGTGACGGCGGCAAAGCCGAAGATCGCGGATTATCCGTTCACGACGCTGCACCCGAACCTCGGCGTTGCCCGCATCGACGCCCGCGAATTCGTCATCGCCGACATTCCGGGCCTTATCGAAGGCGCGCATGAAGGCATCGGTATCGGCGACCGTTTCCTCGGTCACGTCGAGCGCACCCGCGTGCTGCTGCACCTTGTCTCGGCGCAGGAAGAGAACCCCGGCAAGGCCTACAAGACGGTTCGCGCCGAACTCGAAGCCTACGGCCACGGCCTCGACGAGAAGCCGGAGATCGTGGCGCTGAGCCAGGTCGACACGCTGGACGATGAGAGCCGCAAGAAGAAGGCGGCGTCGCTGAAGCGCGCGAGCGGCCGCACGCCGCTGATGATCTCGGCCGTCTCGCGCGAGGGCGTCGATGAGGCGCTGCGCGCACTGATCTCGGTCGTCGAGGAGGCCCGCGCCGAGGAAGCGCCGGTCAAGGAAGACGATCGCTGGAAGAAATAGTTCAGCCTACCCTCACTGCCACGAAAGCCCCAGACCATGACTGCCCGCCCGCTCAAGGATTTCCGTCGCATCACCGTGAAGATCGGTTCGGCGCTGCTGGTTGACCGGAAGAAGGGCCTCAAGCGGGACTGGCTGTCGAGCATGGTCGACGACATTGCCGCGCTGGCCGCTGAGGGCACTGAGGTACTCGTCGTGTCGTCGGGCGCTATCGCGCTCGGCCGCACCATCCTGGGCCTTACTGCCCGCTCGCTGCCGCTCGAGGAAAGCCAGGCGGCCGCGGCCGTCGGCCAGATCGCGCTCGCAGGCGCCTGGTCCGAGGAGCTGCGCGAACGCGGGCTGAAGTCGGGCCAGATTCTCGTCACCCTCGGCGACACCGAGGAGCGCCGCCGCTACCTCAACGCCCGCGCCACCATCTCGACGCTGCTGAAGCTCAAGGCGGTGCCGGTCATCAACGAGAACGACACCGTGGCAACGTCGGAAATCCGCTACGGCGACAACGACCGCCTCGCCGCTCGCGTCGCGACGATGATGAACTCGGACCTGCTGGTCCTGTTGTCCGACATCGATGGCCTCTACGACGCGCCGCCGGCGAACAATCCGGACGCGAAGTTCATTCCCTATGTCGAGCGCATCACGCCGCAGATCGAGGCGATGGCGGGCGGCGCGGCATCGGAACTCTCGCGCGGCGGCATGCGCACCAAGATCGACGCCGGCAAGATCGCCACAATTGCCGGTACCAGCATGATCATCACGCTGGGTGCGCGCATGAACCCACTAAAGGCGATCGACGCAGGCGAGCGCGCGACCTTCTTTGCCGCTTCGCCGCACCCGGTGCGAGGCTACAAGTCGTGGATCGCGGGCAATCTGGAGCCGGCTGGCCGCGTTACGGTCGACGCGGGCGCGGTGCGCGCACTCGCCTCGGGCAAGTCGCTGCTGCCGGCTGGCGTCACCCTCGTCTCCGGCAATTTCTCGCGCGGTGACACGGTGGCGATCCTCGCCCCTGACGGGCGCGAGATCGCACGCGGGCTTGTTGCTTACGATGCGGCGGATGCCGTAAGGATCGCCGGACTGAAGACCGCGGAAATCGAGGCCGTCCTCGGCCATCAGGCGCGGGCGGCGATGGTGCATCGCGACGACATGGTGACGTCGCAGGCACTGGAAGTAGAGGTGGATCATGCTGGATAAGCGCGAGACCAACACCCAGGAAGTGGTTGCGGTGATGGCGGAGGTTGGACGCAAGGCCCGCGCCGCCGCTCGGCCACTCGCGCTCGCCAGCGCCGAGCGCAAACACGCCGCCCTCATCGCCATGGCTCATGCCGTGCGCGAGAACATGCAGGCGATCATCAAGGCGAACGCAATTGACATCGCCAATGGCGAGGCAGCCGGCCTGTCGCCGGCGATGATGGATCGCCTGAAGCTGAACGAAGGCCGCATCCGCGCGATCGAGGACGGCATCCGCGCGATTGCGGAGCTCAAGGATCCGGTTGGCGAGACCATCGCCGAGTGGGACCGCCCCAACGGGCTCCACATCGAACGCGTACGGACGCCGCTCGGCGTCATCGGCGTCATCTACGAGAGCCGCCCAAACGTGACGGCTGATGCCGGCGCGCTCTGCCTCAAGGCGGGTAATGCCGTGATTTTGCGTGGCGGCTCCGACAGCGCCAATTCGTCGAAGGCGATCCACGCCTGCCTGGTCAAGGGGCTCAAAGCCGCCGGCCTGCCCGAGGATGCGATCCAGCTGGTGCCCACCACCGACCGCGCCGCCGTTGGCGAGATGCTGAAGGGCCTCGGCGGCAACATAGACGTGATCGTGCCGCGCGGCGGGCGCTCGCTGGTCGAGCGCGTACAAAACGAAGCGCGCGTGCCGGTCTTCGCCCATCTCGAGGGCATCTGCCACCTCTACATCGACAAGTCGGCGAAGGTCGACATGGCCGTCGAGATCGCGCTCAACGCCAAGATGCGCCGCACCGGCATCTGCGGCGCGACCGAGACACTGCTGGTCGACCGTGCCGCAGCTTCCACGCATCTCGTGCCGATCCTGCAGAAGCTGCATGCCGCTGGCTGCGAGATCCGCGGCACCGACGAAGTAATGAAGCTGTTCGACGCGGCCGTGCCTGCGCAGGAACAGGACTGGGCGACCGAGTATCTCGATGCGATCATCTCGGTGAAGCTGGTCGATGGCGTCGGCGAGGCGATCGACCATATCGAGCGCTGGTCCTCACATCACACCGAGGCAATCGTCGCCGAGGACCCGGCCGCGGTCGAGCGCTTCTTCAACGAGATCGACTCCGCGATCCTTCTGCAAAACGCCTCGACCCAGTTCGCCGACGGCGGTGAGTTCGGCATGGGCGCCGAGATCGGCATCGCAACCGGCCGCATGCACGCGCGCGGACCGGTGGGCGTCGAGCAGCTGACGTCGTTCAAGTACCGCGTGCGCGGCAACGGGCAGGTCCGCCCCAGTTGATCGCGAACGTCCCCGCCAGCTATCTGCGCATGCCGCATGTCGAGAAAGGCATGCAGGTCGGCCTGTTCGGCGGATCGTTCAACCCGCCGCATGCCGGGCATGCGCTCGTCGCCGAGATTGCCTTGCGCACGCTCGGCCTCGACCAGCTTTGGTGGATGGTCACCCCCGGCAATCCGCTGAAGGCCGGCAAGGCGATCCAGCCGCTCGCCGAACGCATCGACCTGTCGGAAGCCTTTGCCGAGGACCCGCGCATCAAGGTGACCGCGTTCGAGGCGAGCTTCAATGTCCGCTACACGGCTGACACCATCGCGCTGGTGCTGTCGCGCAATCCGGGCGTCGACTTCGTCTGGATCATGGGCGCAGACAACCTCGCTCAGTTCCACCGCTGGCAGAACTGGCAGCAGATTGTCAGGAGCGTGCCGATCGCGGTGGTCGACCGGCCGGGGTCGACCCTGTCGCTGATTTCGTCGAAGATGGCGAAGACCTTCGACTATGCCCGCATCAACGAGCGGGATGCAGCGGCGCTGGCGCGCCTGCGGCCACCAGCGTGGACCTTCATCCACGGTCCGCGCTCGTCACTCTCATCCACGGCCCTGCGGGGCGAAGGGCGGCCCTAGACCCGCGACCATAAGGCGGTCTTGAAACCAGACCGGGACTCTGCCTATTTAGTTCCTGTTGGGCCTAATATGCCCACAGGTTGTTCTTGTCAGAAAGGAAAGACACTGAGAACAGCATTGCAGAAGGAGGCCTCTAGCAAGCCTTCAACGGCCGGAGTTGACGGCATCGCCGAAATCTCCCGCGCCCTCGACCTCGTCCTTGCCAGTCTGGAAGACTCCAAGGCCGAAGATATCGTCAAAATCGATCTGCAGGGAAAGTCCAGTCTCGGTGACTACATGGTCATCGCGTCGGGGCGCTCCAACCGTCACGTCGCTGCGATCTCCGAACATCTCATGACCGCCATGAAAGATGGCGGGCTCGGTTATCCGCGCGTTGAGGGACTGACCAGCGCCGACTGGGTCCTGATCGATGCCGGCGACATCATCGTCCATGTCTTCCGTCCGGAAGTCCGGGAATTCTACAACATCGAGAAGATGTGGCTTACGCCGGATCTTGAGGACGACACCGTCCACTGACGCATACCCCTGCGGGGGTGGATGGAGAAGGCAGGCATGCGCTTGAGCATTCACGCCGTGGGCCGGATGAAGGCCGGCCCCGAGAGAGAACTTGCTGAGCGCTATCTGACCCGTCTTGCCAAGACGGGCCCGGCTATCGGGCTCGAATTCTCCGGCGTGTCCGAAATCGCCGAAAGCCGCGCCAAGTCGGCAGACGAGCGCAAGAGGGAAGAGGCTGCAAGCCTTGCCCAGCACCGCGGCGACGCGGCGCTGTTCATCCTCGACGAGCGCGGCAAGAACCCCACCTCCGAAGAACTCGCCGAAAAGGTCGCCTCCCTGCGCGATTCCGGGCGCAAGCATCTCGTCTTTGCCATCGGCGGGCCGGACGGCCACGCGCCCGAAAGCCGCGCCTCCGCCGACTATGTGCTCTCCTTCGGCGCGCAAACCTGGCCGCACCAGCTGGTGCGAGTAATGCTCGCCGAACAGCTCTACCGCATTGCGACCATTCTTTCCGGCCACCCCTACCACCGCAGCTAATGAGCGCACCCATCGGCGATTGGTTGATGTTTCGTTAACGATGGGGCTCTAGTCTCGGCGGCAGGACAAAGCGCGGACCGATGAACCGAACGGCAAGGCAGATGCTATTCGCTGCGGCGTGCGCCGCGCTGGCCCCTTTGGCCGGCGTGGGGCAGGTGCGTGCGCAGGAAGCAACCGCCGCCGCGACCGAGCTCGAGGCGAAGCGCACGGCGACCGCCGAGGAATATGCCCGCATCACGCAGGAGCTTTCGGTTTCCGAAGAGCGGGCCGCGAAGATCGCTGAGGAAATCGCCGCGATCCGCAAGGACCACGCCTCGCTGAGCGCGGCGCTCGTCCAGGCAGCCAAGACCGAACGCAAGCTGGCGACCGAGGCCGACGACATTGCAGGAAAGCTGGAAGCCCTGCACATCCAGGAGCAGGGACTTCGGGCGTCACTTCACGAACGCCGCGGCGTGCTGGCCGAGGTGCTGGGCGCGCTGCAGCGCATGGGGTTGAACCCGCCGCCGGCCATTCTCGTTCGGCCTGAAGACGCGCTCTCATCCGTCCGCTCGTCAATCCTGCTCGCTGCCGTCGTGCCGGAACTACGCGGCGAGACCGAGATCCTGCTGGGCGATCTCGAGGAGCTGTCGCGCCTCGTCGCCTCGATCACCAGCGAGCGCAAGCGCCTGCTCGCGACGGTCGCCGAGCAGGCCGAGGAGCAGAAGCGCCTATCACTTCTTCTTGAAGAAAAGCAGAAGCTGCAGGAGGCGTCGGAGCAGAATCTTCTCGCCGAGAAGGCGCGCATCGAGGAGCTTGGCTCGCAGGCCGTATCTCTGCGCGAGCTGATCGACGCGCTCGAAGGCGAAATCGAGATCGCCGCGCGGCAAGCGGAGGAAAAGGCTGCCGCCGCAGGCCGCGAAGCCGCGGAATCGCCGCGCTGGAGCGCGCCGACCCAGCAACTGCCGGCGCCTAAAGCGCCCTTCTCCGCTATGCTCGGCCAGCTCAATCTGCCGGTCGCCGGCCGCATCGACCGCCGCTTCGGCGAGCCCGACGGCAGTGGCGGAACCTTGCAGGGCGACATGCTCGCGACACATTCGACAGCAATCGTTACTGCTCCGGTTAACGGCTCGGTACTGTACGCCGGCCCGTTCCGCTCCTATGGGCAACTCTTGATACTGAATGCCGGCGACGGCTATCATGTGGTTCTGGCGGGAATGGGTCGAATCAGCGTGGTCCCGGGCCAGTCTGTCCTAGCAGGTGAACCTGTCGGCATGATGGGTGAGACGCGGGTTGCAAGCGCCGTCGCCTTCGGAGGGTCAGATGCCGGTCCGGAACTCTATGTCGAGTTCCGCAAGGAAGGGAAACCCGTCGATCCGGCCCCTTGGTGGACGGAGAGCACTGTTGGAAGGACAGAAAATGGTACGTAAGTTGTCGCTTCTGTGTGCCGGTGCGCTGGTGGGCGCTTCCGCCATGAGCCTGATTCACGGCGCCGGTGGCACGATGGCGAATGCAGCTGGCTCGGATACCTATCGCCAGCTTGCAATCTTTGGCGACATCTTCGAGCGTGTCCGCGCCCAGTACGTCACGCCTCCGGAAGACCAGAAACTGGTCGAGAGCGCGATCCAGGGCATGCTGAGCTCGCTCGATCCGCATTCGTCCTATCTCAATCCTGAAGCGGCGAAGGACATGCGCGTGCAGACGCGCGGCGAGTTCGGCGGCCTCGGCATCGAGGTCACGATGGAGAACGAGCTCGTCAAGGTCATCGCGCCGATCGAAGACACCCCGGCTGCCCGTGCGGGTGTGCTGGCCGGCGACCTGATCGCCGAGATCGACGGCGTCGAGGTCCGCGGCATGACGCTGTCCGAGGCGGTCGACAAGATGCGCGGCGCCGTCAAGACGCCGATCGAGCTGACGATCCTGCGCGAAGGCGCAACCGAGCCGATCAAGCTCAAGATTGTCCGCGACGTCATCAAGGTTCGCGCGGTGCGTCACCGCGTCGAGGAAGACATCGGTTATCTCAAGATCAACTCGTTCACCGAGAAGACCTACGATGACCTGCAGAACGCGATCGCCGACATCAAGAAGCAGATCCCCGGCGACAAGCTGAAGGGCTACGTGCTCGACCTGCGCCTGAACCCGGGCGGCCTGCTCGATCAGGCGGTCAGCGTCAGCGACACCTTCCTCGAACGCGGCGAGATCGTTTCGACCCGCGGTCGCGACCCGAAGAACATCACCCGTTTCGACGCCCGTGCAGGCGACGCAATCGACGGCAAGCCGCTGATCGTGCTCGTCAACGGCGGTTCGGCGAGTGCTTCGGAAATCGTGGCGGGCGCCCTGCAGGATCACCGCCGTGCGACGGTCGTCGGCACCCAGTCCTTCGGCAAGGGTTCGGTCCAGACGATCATCCCGCTGGCCGAGAATGGCGCGCTGCGCCTGACGACGGCGCTGTACTACACGCCGTCGGGCACCTCGATCCAGGGCAAAGGCATCACGCCGGACATCAAGGTCGAGCAGCCGCTGCCCGAGGATCTTGCCGGTCGTGACGTCTCGCGCGGCGAGTCCGAGCTTCGCGGCCACATCAAGGGTCAGCTGGAGAGCGAGGAAGGTTCGGGCTCTGCGGCCTATGTCCCGCCGGATCCGAAGGACGACGTCCAGCTCAAGTACGCCTACGACCTCCTGCGTGGCGTCGAGAGCCACGCCGCGTTCCCGCCGAACCCGGACCACGCGGTCCTGGAGCAGGAACAGCAGTAAGAGTTGCGTCAGCCGGTCTCCGGACCGGCCCGAGTTAAACCCGCGCCGGCGTCTCACCAGACTTCCGGCGCGGATTCGCGAGTCGGCCTGGCTTGGGGGGCAGCGCATTTCGTGAACGAGCGTCTTCGAGATCGGGAAATCGACAAGCCGCTGGGCCTGCCGGGGCAGCGCCAGCGGCCCTCGTCCGGCCGCGGCTTTGGCCGTGAGGAAATCATCTACTGCCTCGTTGGCCTCGCTCTTGTCGTTTCCTCCTCGCTCATCGCCTTTCGCGAGCGTCCCTATCGCACGCCGCCGCAGGTAGTGGTGACCACACCGGAAACGGTCGAAAACCTCGCCAGCGGCGCTGCTGCGGCGCCTGCAGCCTATCCTTCCTCGTCCGGCTCTTCTTCCGGTCCCGCCATCATCAAGGTTCCCAATGCTGATGAGATCGGCAACGGCGGCATCATCGTCCGCGACCCGACCGCGAAGACCGGGCAGGACCCGCGCGTCGCCCATCTTCCCGACCGCGACCTCGTCGAGGAATCGGACCACGGCCTGCTGCCGATCCGCGCCGCCGATGGTCGCCGTCCGTTCGACGTCTATGCCCGGCCATGGTCCGGCACACGCGGCGCGCGCGTTGCAATCGTCATCGGTGGTCTTGGCGTCTCGCAGACCGGCACGCAGGAGGCGATCAGCAAGCTGCCGCCCGAGGTGACGCTTGCCTTTGCCAGCGGCGGCAACAGCCTTGACCGCTGGATGCAGGCAGCCCGCCAGAAGGGCCACGAAATCGTACTGCAGGTGCCGCTGGAGCCGTTCGACTATCCGTCGGTCGATCCCGGCCGCAATACACTGACGGTTGATGCCGGCCCCGAGGAGAACCGGGACCGGCTCTACGCGACGCTCGGCCGGATCACCAACTATACCGGCGTGATGAACTACATGGGCGGGCGCTTCGTCACTGATCGAGCCGCTTTCTCCCCCTTCATGGCCGAACTCGGCAAGCGCGGCCTGATGTATCTCGACGACGGCTCGTCTGCCCGCACGCTGGCGCCGGAACTCGCGCTGGTCACGCGCGTGCCCTACGCCGCCGCTGACCTTACTATCGACACCGAGCGGGAGCACGCGGCGGTGCTGGCGAAGCTCGACGATGCCGAGCGTACTGCCCGCGCCAAGGGATATGCGGTCGCGACCGGCTCTGCCTTTAGCGCCACGGTTGACGCCGTCTCCGTCTGGGCGCAGGAAGCAAAGCGGCGCGGCATCGAGATCGTCCCGGTCTCGGCGCTGGCGCGCGATCCGGAAATGGAATGAATGCGATGAACGAGAGCCGAAAGCCGGTGGACCCCGAGAGCCTGCCCTATCGCCGCTGCGTCGGCGTCATGGTGCTGAACAGTGACGATCTCGTCTGGACCGGGCGCCGCATCGTTCTGTCGGACAGCGAGATGGCCGGCTCAGACAAGCTCTGGCAGATGCCGCAGGGCGGCATTGACGAAGGCGAGGATCCGCTGCCAGCCGCGCTGCGCGAGCTCTACGAGGAAACGGGCATGCGCACCGTCTCGCTGCTTGCCGAGGCACCAGACTGGATCAATTACGACCTGCCGCCGGAGCTGGTGGGCATCGCGCTGAAAGGCAAGTACCGCGGCCAGGCACAGAAATGGTTCGCCTTCCGTTTCGAGGGCGACGAGAGCGAAATCGCGATCAATCCGCCGCCGGGTGGGCATACTGCCGAATTCGACACTTGGGCATGGAAGCCGATGGCGGACCTGCCCGAGCTGATCGTCCCCTTCAAGCGCAAGGTCTATGAGCAGGTGGTCGCCGCATTCCGGCACCTTGCGCCCTGATCGGGAAACCTACTGCGACGAGACTCGCTCCCCGCGCTGCGGCTCGCCCCGCTCGACCGGATTTTCCGCCCGATAGTTGACGAACTGCATCGGCAGCCCTTCGCCATTGCCAAGCTCCGGCGTCGTCTGCAGATGCATGTGCAGGTGCGGCTCGGACGTGTTGCCGCTGTTGCCGCACACCCCGATCGGCTGGCCTGAAGTCACCCTGTCTCCGGCCTTCACCGATATCGTTCCTCGCCGCATGTGTGCGAGGAAAAGGTATTCGTCATTGCCAAGGTCGATGACGACATGGTTGCCGGCCGGATTTTGCGGATCGGCCGCGCCAATCATCTGGTCGGGCAGATCGTTGACAGCTGTCACCACCGTTCCGTCAGCGGGAGCCAGGACCGGCCGGCCCCAGCAGTAGTAGTCGCTCGGGGACTTCCCCTCGCCCGCATGCGACCAGTTCTTCTCCTTGACGAGGAAATCTACCGCATAGCGCTGGCCGGGATCGGCGGCATGGTAATTGTTCTCGACGGTGCGCCCACCCCAATAGACATACCATTCGCCGCTAAAGGGAAGCCGCAGCCTTGCTTTCGTCTCGTAATCCTCGAAACGCGATGCAGCGGGTGGAGTGGCAGCGCGAACAAAGAAGCCGGCGATCTTTCCTTCGCGGTCGAAGGAAAATTGGGTGATCAGCGGTACATCCGATTTCTCGTGAACGCCACGGCGGATGTAGATCGAATAGGCGTTCTCGCGAAAAAGTTGCTCGGACGCGTCCTTTTCCGCGCCCCATGTCGCCTCGACTTCGTCGCGCAGCGCGTGCAGAGCTTCAGCGGATACAACCGCTTCGCGCATCTGCGGTGTCATCCTGTCGATGAGCGTGTCGGCCTGACCGCCGATGAAGGCCTCGGTGAGCCGCCTGCCCTCCTCCAGTGAGGTCGCATAGGCCGTGCCCATCCAGGCAACGAAGGCCGTAGCGGCAAGTAGCAGGCGAACTGGTAGCATGGTGTCTCCCCTGTTCCTTACTCCCAAAGGTAACGCGGGGCGGCATGCAGACAACAAAAAAGGCCGGCAGAGCCGGCCTTCAGACTGCTGACAAAGTTCCGCGAGCCTTCAAATCAGACTTGTTGATTCCGATCCGTTCTCACTTTGAATCTGAG
>NZ_JAGL01000020.1 GCF_000526635.1 Aminobacter sp. J41 | reverse complement strand
CGCGAGATGATCTCCTGGTAGGCAAGCTGGATCCTGCCCCAGTTGCCAGGCACGCCTTCCTCAATACCGGTCTCGATCATCTTGACGATGTCGCGGCGGATAATGGTGATCTTTTCGCGTGCGAGCCGGACAGCGCGACGCTCGGCGCGCGTCTGCTCTGCCAGCGTCTTGAACTCCGCAGCCCGGGCAACCAGCGGCGANAGGTCAAAGCCGTAGGCCTGCTCGATTGAGCCCCCCTCCCCTTTTCGGGCAAAGCGCTTGCCGTTGGGACTGTCGCGGCGGATGATCAGGCCGCACTCGACAAGGTTGGCGAGATGCCGGCGCAGCGTTGCCGGCGACATGCCGTTGGCACGCGCAATGAGCTGCTCATTCGACGGCCACACGACCAGTTGACCTGTCCCCGAAAGCTCCGCGTCGGGGTGAAACGACAGCAGCGCGTCCAAGATCGCGAGCCCCCTGTCTGTGGCGCCGATCGCATTGCGCGCTTCCTTGATATCCCTGAAAACCTGCCACTTTTGCACGCTGGCAGTGCTGGCGACGTCCTTTGCCGCCATCTGCGCTGCCAACATGCCGAGCGACAGCGACCGCCGGCCGAACGGCGTCGTTGCCAAATGCGTCTGCATCTTTCCCTCACCTGCGTTGAGGCAAAAGAAACCTGCTCGCCAAAACGACGCACCGAGCCACCAGGACTCTTGACAGCGATTCGTGGATTTGCGATTCTCAGTGTTGCTACACGATCTGAGAAGGCTTCCGCGGCGGTGACGTTTCGGGGGCCTTTTCTTTTGCCGGCTACTGCTCCTTCAAACCAGTTTCACGGAATTCATCGTAGAGCGCCTGCAGGCGCTGCTGGATGAATGCTCCAAATTGCGGGTTCACGCGCTTGTCGAATGTGAGGACAAGCCGCCTGTCATTTTCCGATATCGAGACCGGCTTCGTGCCGTCCGGCGCAGTCCAGCTGGCCGGAACCGCCCGCGCCTTCACGGTGGCGAGCAGCTTGTGGACGGCGTTGAAGCGCTCGTCGCTCGACATCGAGGAAAATTCACTGTCGCAAATCAGCTTGCCGACGCGGCCGCGCTTCGCGCGGTCCTCAAGCATGTCGGCAAGCTCGGCCCAACGCTGCCGGCCGATCGACGGAGCCGAGCCGATGGCCTCGATGATGTCAGCCGGCACCCGCTTGACCAGGGCGATCATGCGCGAGAGCGCCGCCTTGTCGACGCCGAGCGCCGCCATGATCACGTCGCGCGAAAAGCCCCTCTCCTCCAGTCGCAGCGCAAAATAGCAGCGTTCGATGTAGCTCAGGTCCTGGCGGCTGTTGTTTTCCTGGCCCTGGCTGACGACGAGCTCCTCATCGCTGAGCTCGCGTACAACTGCCTTGACCTGCAGGCCCAGCTTTCGCACCGCGGAGAGACGACGGTGACCATAAGCAAGCTGGTAGCGGCCGGCCTCCGTCGGGTGCGGGCGCACGAGGATCGGGACCAGCTGGCCGTTCTCACGGATTTGCTGCACCAGCGCGTCCTGCTGCGCCGGATCGACGCCAAGGCGATCGACGACGATGGCGCTGTCGATCGTCGCCGGATCGAGCTCGACCACGACATGCCCCTGGCTCAGCTTTCGTTCGATTTCCTCGGCCCGCGTGGCACGCGAATTGATTGCTTCAAGCGACTGCGAGATCGCGCCGACCGGCGTCGACGGCGTAAGGTTAAGCCCAAGCAAAGGCCGCTCCAGCTGGCGCGGCTGCGGCTGCTGCACCTCGGCCGGTGCCGGGTCGGTGTTGGCGATCTCGAAAAGGTGCTTGCGCGCCATCTCTACTTCCGTTTCCAGGTCTTGCGGATCAGGTCTTCGATCTCCTCGTTGACCTTCGTCAGCGACTCCAGGGCGCGGTCATAGGTGCCGCGCGTGAACTGTGAGCGGTCCACTTCGTAAAGCGTCTGCTTGGTCAGCCCCGCATCCGAAATTGCGGTCGACTTCAGCATGGCGTTCTCGAGCACGCGGTTGCCGAAGATCGAGCGCATAAAGCCGGCCATCTGCGTCTGCGGCCCGTCGTTTGGCTCGAAGCGCGTGATCAGGTAGCGCATCCAGTCGTAGTCGGTATCGCCGCCCGCATCCTCCACCACCGCCAGGAGGTCGGAGGTCATGTGCAGGAACTGCGACATCGACATCACGTCGAGCATCTGAGGATGCACGGTGATCAGCACAGCGGTTGCCGCGCAGAGCGCCGACAGGGTCAGGAAACCGAGCTGCGGCGGACAGTCGATCACGACGATGTCGTAGGCGCTTTCGATGGCCGACAGCGCCTCGCCAAGCCGGCTGAAGAAGATGGTTTCCTGTGCACGGTCGGCGAGAACCTTTGCCGTCTCGTGCTCGAATTCCTGCAGTTCGAGATTACCGGGAATGACGTGCAGGCCGGGCGTGTAGGTCGCGCGGACGATCTCGGTGATGCTGCGGCGCTGGGGTCCATAGCGCAGCGCGCCGTAGATGGTGTCGCCGGGCGCGACGTCGAGCTCAGGTTGGTGGCCGAACATTGCCGAAAGGCTCGCCTGCGGATCGAGGTCGATCGCCAGCACGCGGTAGCCGCGCAGCGCCAGGTACTGGGCAAGGTGCGCCGATGTCGTCGTCTTGGCGCTGCCGCCCTTGAAGTTCATCACCGAAACGACCTGCAGCTTTTCCCCCGGCATACGGTGACGCACATATTTACGCATGCCGCCGGCGTCGAGCACCTGGCGGATAGCGTTGATGTCATCAACCGAATAGAGACGGCGGCCATTGGCCTGCGGCTGGGGCCCGTGCCCGTCCGCCACGATCTGGCGCAGATAGCCTTCGTGGATACCGATGAAGCTTGCAGCCTCACTTGGCGTGAACAGGCGCATGCTCTTCTGCGCGGTCGGCGGGAAGATGCGCTGCTGGTGCGCCTGCAGCTGCCGCGACAACTCAGCGGCGTCCGAGGCGATCATCTTCCGCAGATTTGGCGGGCTTGCCTCCGCGAAATTTGTCATATCCAACATGCCAACTTCGATCCGCGCTTTTTTTGCGAAAATTCTAGAAAATGCGCAGATGAAGATGCGGTGATTCTGCCCCTGGGGCAAACCCTTTTTCGTTAACGGAAAGTTAACGCCAATTTCGCGCTAAGGGCAGAGATTCATCCATGGAAACGGTCGCGAATACGAGCTCGTTGTACACGTACAACGTCCCCTCCCCTACTCCGAATAAGCGAAGGCCGGGAATTTCTCTCCCGGCCTTTGGTCAATCAACCCTTGGGGACGTGTTACGCGCCGAATCCGCGTGCAACCACCCGCGCCAGCCTCTCCGAGAACGCGCGTGGATCGACCGGCTTGTCGCCGTCGAGTATGCGCGCTTCATCGAAGAGCAGGTGTGCCACGTCCTGACGGAATGCGAGGTCGCCTTCGCCCTGCGCCGCCAGCTTGCGGATGCGCTCGTTGCGCGGGTTGATCTCGAGTATCGGCTTGGAGGCGGTTTCCAGACGACCGGCAGCACTCAGCAGCCGCTCGATCTGCCGGTCCGGTCCGTGCTCCGGCGCCACCAGACAGACTGCGCTTTCCGTGAGGCGGTCGGAGGCACGGACGTCGATGACGGCATCGCCCAGCGTCGACTTCATGAAGGCGATGAAGGTTGCCATCTCCGGCGTCATTTCTTCCTTCGGCTTTTCATCGCTGTCGGGCAGCGGGATGTCCTTGAGATCAGCCGTGCCCTGCGTCACCGATTTGAACGGCTTGCCCTCGAAGAAAGGCGCCGTCGAGACCCAAAAACTGTCGACCGGATCTGTCAGCAGCAGCACCTCGATACCACGCGCCTTGAAGCCCTCAAGCTGCGGCGAAGATTCAAGCCGCGCGCGGTCGTCGCCGGTCATATAGTAGATGGCCTTCTGGCCTTCCTTCATCCCGCCGACGTAATCGGCAAGACTGCGCCAGCCGTCCCCTGACGTCGTGGTGTGGAAGCGCGAGAGCTTCAGCAGCTGCTCCTTGCGATCCCAATCTTCATAGAGGCCTTCCTTGATGACCGCGCCGAAGTTTTCCCAGATCTTCGTGAAGGTATCCGCGTCGTTCTCGGCCATCTTGGCAAGGTCGCCGAGGATGCGGTTGGTCACGCCCTTGCGGATCGCAGCGAGCAGGGGGCTCTCCTGGATCATCTCGCGCGACAAGTTGAGCGGCAGATCTGCCGAGTCCACAAGACCGCGCACGAAGCGCAGGTAGCGCGGCAGGATGTCGGCCTCGTCGGTGATGAAGACGCGGCGCACGTACAACTTCATGCGGCCCTTGCGGTCGGGATCGAACAGGTCGAACGGCCGCATGCTCGGGATAAAGGCGAGGACATTGTATTCCTGCCGGCCCTCGGCGCGGAAATGGATCGTCGCGGCAGGTTCGTCGAAATTGCCGGAAACGCTCTTATAGAAGTCGGTGTATTCCTCCGGCTTTACCTCGGTTTTCGAACGCACCCACAGGGCGCTGCCGTCTGCCACTTCGCGTTTTTCGTCGTCCGGCTTGTCGATCAGCGAAATCGGGACGGGAACGTGGCCGGACTGGTTCTTGATCAGCCGCTCGAGCTGGTACGGCTGCGTATATTCCTTGGCGTCCTCCATGAGGTGGAGGACGACACGTGTGCCGCGGGTAGGCGCCTCATCGAGTGCAACCTGTGCCACTTCATAGGAACCCTTGCCGTCCGACGTCCAGCGCCAGGCTTCCTGGGCGCCGGCGAGGCGGGTAAAGACCTCGACTTTCTCCGCCACCATGAATGCCGAATAGAAGCCGACGCCGAACTGGCCAATCAGTTCGGCGCCCTCGCCGGCCTTTGCCGCTTCAATCCGCTCCATGAACGCCTTGGTGCCGGAACGTGCGATCGTGCCGAGTGCCTCTACAAGGTCAGCGCGGCTCATGCCGATGCCGTTATCCTCGATGGCCAGCACCTTCGTGTCCGGATTCGCAACGACCGTGATGCCAAGCTTCGGATCGTCAGCGAGCAATTCGGGCCGGGCTATCGCCTCGTAGCGCAGCTTCTCGCAGGCATCGGCTGCGTTGGAAATCAACTCGCGCAGAAAGACGTCCCGATCCGAATAGACGGAGTGGACCATCATGTGCAGGAGACGCGCGACGTCCGCTTCAAATGATAGCGTTTCGGGCTCTTTGATTTCAGTGGTCATTCAAACACCTGAACTGTTTTCATCTGCGAAATGGCGCGCTCCAACACGCTCACCACCCCGCGCAAGTCGACCTGTGGAGCTTGCTGCCGGAGGCAGCAGCCCCGCCGTCAGGATGGGGAGTTGTACACGTACAACTACTCCAGAGTGCCCGGAACCAATGCATGGCATAGCCCCCCGGCGAGCTTGAGCTAATTGGTCCCCAGCGCCGTTTCAAGTGCCACAAAACGTTGTAAACGCGCTCCATTCGCTGGGGAAGGGCGCGTGGCCGAACTCAATCGGTGGGGAAGGTGAGGACGACCCTGGTGCCGCCGTCTGCAACGACCTCGAGTGAACCATCAAGTTGCGCAACGAAGCCGTCAATGAGCCGCCTTCCCATGCCCTTCCGGTCGCCACTGGTGTCGTAGCCGTCACCGTCATCAACGACGGTGAGCTTCGCGCCGTCGCCTTCGCTGGTCAGTTTGACCTCAAGCCGCCCTGTCTCGCGCTCCCGGAACGCATGCTTGAACGCGTTGGAAACCACCTCATTGAGGAAGAGTCCCACGGGCAAGGCGCGGTCGCGCGAGATACTAATCGGCTCAAACGAGGTCGCCACATCAACGGCGCCGGGAAATCCGGCAGCGACCTCATTGACCAGCCGTTCAAGATAGGGCGCAAGGTCGAGCCGGTCGAACTGGTCGTTCCCGTAGATTTGCTCGTGCACCGCCACCATGGCGCCGATACGACGCGCAAGATCGTCCTTGCTATCCTTCGGCATCGGCTGCAGCCGGATGAGTGAAGATACGGCCTGAAGATTGTTTTTCACGCGGTGATGAATCTCGCGCAGCAGGAACTCATTGTGCTCGAGCGCCTGGACGAGCTGCTTGCTGCGTGCTGCGTCCGCGCGCAACAGATGGATGATCCAGCCAACGCCGAGTACAAGCAAGCCGAGCATGGGCAGACCGACGGCCAGCCCGATCCGCAGGCTCGACCAGAAGAAGCGGAGAGCCTCAGACTTCGCGATTCCGGTCGTGGCAATCAGCGGCCAGCTTGCCACCTTTCGAAAACCCACAACACGCGGGATGCCATCCGTTGCCGAGGACGTGCTGTGATAGAAGCCGGCGTCTCCTCCCACAAGCTCCGTGAACAGGCGCGAGGTGCCTAGATTGATTGCTTGCGGCAGCTGCGGGTAGCGCGCGACAATCCAGCCGTCGGGACGGACGATCGCGATTGAGGAATCGGGGCCGAGGTCCATCGTTGCCCAATATTCACCCATGGTCCGCGTGGGGATCGCAATGCTGGCCGCTCCGTGAAACTCGCCATCGCGTGAGATGCGCCGGGCGACGACGAAAACTTGCTCGCCGCTCAGCCGCTCCTCTAGCTGCGCTGAGATGAAAAAGGCGGCCCCGTCGCGAAGGTGCTGGAAGTACTCGCGATCGGAAACGTCGATGCCAATCGCTTCCGCCATGCTCGACATTCGCAGCTGCCCGGTCTCGTCGTAAACGGAATACTGGAATCCATCCGGAAGGTCGGAGACGGCGTCGCGCAGATTGGCAATCGTTCCGGGAGAGGCCCGTATCGGATCCGGGCCACTGACGGCATCGATACGGCGCAGCGCCTGATCGCTCGCCTCCATCAGCCACTCCATGTGAGCGGCAACCACCTGCGCCGAAGACTTGGCGCGCGCTTCACTTAGTTCGATCGCGGCATTGTAGCTCTGCCAGATCATCAGCGCGCCGAGGATCGAAATGCCTGCGAGCATGATGACAGCGAGCCATATGGCTGCGATAGGGGCCCTGATCAGGCCGCCCAGGCTTCTTTTCTGCCTTTCCTCAATAAGCAGCGCCAACCGTTCCCCCTCATGCTACCCGGTTAGGGTGAGGGGAGGTTAGCGTGAAATGTCTGCAGAGTCTTGCATCTTTAGGAACAGGAACCGTAGCGCTCAGGAACCCTCGCCCGGCTGTCTGAGCCAGCCAGCGCCAAGCTTGACCTTGGCATTGTCGCCTACGTCGGGCCGCCCTGCTCCGACTGCCGCGGCGAACAATTTCACGTAGCTGACGACAGTGCCGGGGCTGTCCCAGTACTGGGCATCTTTCGGTGAGACCTTCAGCACCCTGATGTCAGGATCTTCCGGACTGTCCCACCAAGCCTTGGCCGGAGTTGACCAAAGTTCCCGTATCTTCTCGCGGTCGTTGGACACATGCGCGATGCCGGTGACGGCGACGTATTTCTGATCACCCGCATCGGCGAAGGCGAGCGCGACGTGCGGCTCAGCCTCAATCTCGTCGTCCTTGTGGCTCTTCACGTCCGTCAGGAAATAGATCGCGTTGGCGTCCCGATCAACGTGCGCCGCCATTGGGCGGGAGCGAATGTCTTCGCCTTCGCGTGTTGAAAGCATGCAGAAGCCGATCTTTTGCATCAGTTCCCACACGCGGTCGGTATCTTCACTTGTCATCTTGTCGTCCTTTCGCGCCCCCAAACACGAACAGGGAGACGGCGGAGTTGTTCCGCAGTTCGTGGCCGGGAGAATAAGATGAAGAAGTGGATGCCGCTCAGGCTACAGTAACGACGAGTGCGGTGCATGGACCATCGCCTATGCGACGGTACCAATGGGGCATGGAGGAATCGAACGAGATGGAGTCGCCCGCCTCCAACTCGTGCTCCTCGCCATCTACGGTAACCGCGATCGTTCCAGCGATCACATAGAGGATTTCTTCCGAACCGTGCTGGTGCGGATCGGTTTCAGGAGCACCGACCGGAAATTCAGCGACGAACGCTTCCATCTTGCGATCGGTGAGGGGGAAGTTGAGGCTCTCAAACAGATAGCTGGGATCAGGCGCGTTCGCAGGGATCGGCAGCTTCAGCCGTTCGGAATGCCGTGTCACTGCCACGCGCGGGCCGCTGCGGCTGAAGAAGTGATTGAGCTCGACGCCGAAAACCAGCGCGATGCGCGTCAGTGTCGGTAGCGTTGGAAAAAGCTGACCGCGCTCGATCTTCGACAACATCGCCGGCGACATTCCGGTGTGCTCGCCGAGCTGCACGAGCCCCATCTTCTTCTTGAGTCTAAGCGTGCGGATGCGGGGGCCGATCCGGTAGCGTTCAAGCTCTGATGTCAGGGTCTCGGAAAGCACGCAACAAATCTCCTTTCGCTCAGCGACAATGTAGGAAAGCGTCTTTTCTTCTCAAGAGAAACCTCTCGAATGTCACGACAACGTGAATTGAGCGAAAATCTTTTTGCTCCAGATGAAAGACCTCGGGAGCGCCCCATCAGCAAAGGAGCACTGACATGAACATGAAGTCCCCAATCGCCGCCGCCCTTATCGGCCTGGCCTACGTCCTTCCTGCCCAAGCGCAGGACAAGGACATCGTCGACACCGCTGTCGCAGCTGGCGACTTCAAGACGCTCGCCGCGGCGCTGGATGCCGCAGGCCTCGTGGAAACCCTGAAAGAGGAGGGGCCTTTCACCGTTTTCGCGCCGACCGACGCTGCTTTTGCCAAGCTCCCTGCCGGAACTGTCGAGGATCTGCTGAAGCCCGAGAACAAGGACAAGTTGGCAGCGATCCTCACCTATCACGTCGTTTCAGGCAAAGTGATGGCATCTGACGTCGTCGGCCTCGACGAAGCCAAGACCGTCAACGGCAAGTCGGTCGACATTGAGGTCGAAGGCAACAGCGTCAAGGTGAACGATGCCAATGTGACGGCGACGGACATCGCCGCCAGCAACGGCGTCATCCACGTCATCGACACGGTCATCCTCCCGCCGGAAGGCTGATCCAGTAGGGGAGGGGAGGAGAGGCGAGAAGAGGGGAGGGGGCCGCGGCTGCCTCCTTCCTTCTGCGACCAGCTAACGAAGGGCTTGGAACAACCTGCGGACGAGAAGGTTACCCGGCCATGGAGAAAGAAAACTCACGCCTTGGCAAAGGCATTGGCACGCTCGCCGTCATCGCCCTCATTGCAGCGAGCATTGTCGGCATCTTCCACGTCGGCATGTCCGACGACACCGGCAAGACGATCGTTGCTGTGCCGGTCAATATTCCCAACTAGCCAACGAAGGGGAGCTGCCATCCCCCTTAGGGGTTGTCGGTCAAAGGAGCACGCCATGAACGACAACAACGAGTGGATGCATCCGCACACCGCGAACGAAGAACTGGTTCGCTATCTCGTCGAGAACTCAGATTTATCGCCGCTGCAGGCGAAAGATCTCGTCGCGAAATACGGTACGGATCGCGAGAAGCTAATTGAGGTAGCACGCACCATGAAGGCCGAGGGCTAGACCCGTCAGGCCGCCTGCAGACCCTGGCGCGCGAGCGCTGAGATCAGGTCAGTCTGCGTGACGATACCGACGATCTGCTCGCCATCTAGTACCGGAACCGCATCGTCGCGATCACCAGCAAGCAGCGGTAGCAGGGCTGCAACCGGCGCGTCGGCATGCACCGGGCGCGGCGTCTTCATTATTTCTGCGGCACACACGGCGCGCTTGCGCTGCGCCCAGGCCGGCAAGAACCCCGACTTGCCATTGGTCTGCACCTTCCTGCCCATCGCTCCCTCGATCAGGTCGAGCTGGAAGATCACGCCGCGGTAGTGCCCGTTCTCTACCACCGGCAGGGATGTGAACCCGCGTTCCATGAAGATTTCGGCGATCTTTTGCAGCGAGGTATCCGGGCTCACCGTCACGAGGTCACGCGACATGATGTCGGCCGCGCGCTGCGGCTTGATCCGGTGGCTTGCGGCCTTCATCTCGGCGGCCGCAACCAGCCGCGCAAGATCCTCGACGCCGAGATTCAACGACTGCCGGTAGCGGGCGAGAATTTCGGCAAGCTCCTCTTCACTGAGACCCAGCCGCGCTTGTGGTGCTGGATCATGTGTGCCGACCTTGTTTGCCTCGTTGAACTGGCGAAGCGGATAGCGGCGGCCGGTCAGCGGCGCATAGATCGCCGCAATGCAAACGAGAACGAGCGTGCCTAGTGCGACGGGCACGAATGCATAGCCGAAGCCGAGCGGCAGGATCTTCTCAGCGCCGATTGCTACCATCATTGCCACGGCACCGCCGGGCGGATGAGTCGCGCGGCAGATCGCCATCGTCACGATCGCGGCAGCAACCGCCAGCGGCACGCTCAAAGCGTGCTCCGGTACCAGATGACAAACGGCAATCGCCGTCAGCGCCGAGACGGTATTACCGAGGATCGCCGGCCAGGGCTGGGCCAGCGGGCTGTTCGGCGCAGCAAACAGGAGCACCGAACTCGAGCCAAACGGCGCGACCAGGTAGACGCCGAGCCACATGTCGCCGGAGAGCAGCATCGCGAGCCCCACGGTCGCCGCAATGCCGATCAGCGCGCCAATCCCTGCACGAACACCTTCGCGCAACGGCACGGCTGCACCCGGCCCAAGGGCCTTCAGATACTGTCGGGCGGAAAGGCTCGGGAAGCGACGCATTCGGTACCGGCGTTCCTGCGCAAGCGCGCAGCAGAAATATAAATCTTGTGGCGGTTTGACGTCTTCTACCAGCGACGAGCGGAATTGGAAGTGTCTCACTGCTCAATTGGCTGGCGAGGCCGGAAAGCTATTCCTCCCCGGTTGACAATGGTGCGGAACCGGTCAGCCTTTGAGCTGACAAGCTTGGGAGGAAGGCATGTCGGCGGAGGAGAGCTACGACTTCATCATCGTTGGCGCGGGCACGGCAGGATGCGTGCTCGCGAACCGGCTGACGGCCGACGGGCGCACCCGGGTTCTCCTGCTCGAGGCCGGAGGATCCGACAACTACCACTGGGTTCATATCCCGGTTGGCTATCTCTACTGCATCGGGAACCCGCGCACTGACTGGCTGATGAAGACGGCGTCTGAGCCCGGCCTCAACGGCCGGTCGCTGGTCTATCCGCGCGGCAAGGTCCTCGGCGGCTGCTCCTCCGTCAACGGCATGATCTACATGCGCGGTCAGGCGGCGGACTATGACGGCTGGCGCCAGATGGGAAATGTCGGCTGGGGCTGGGATGACGTTCTTCCCTATTTCATCCGCTCCGAAGACCACCATGCCGGCAAGAACCAATTCCACGGCACAGGTGGTGAGTGGAAGGTGACCAAGCAGCGCCTGCGCTGGGACATTCTGGAAGCCGTGCAGGAAGGTGCGAAGGAGTTCGGCATCATGCCGCGCTCCGATTTCAACGACGGCAACAACGAAGGCTCCGGCTTCTTCGAGGTCAACCAGAACAAGGGCATCCGCTGGAACACTGCCAAGGGCTTCCTCCGTCCGGCGTTGAAGCGTCCGAACCTGCGGCTCATCACCAATGCACTGACCGAGCGACTGCTGCTCGACGGCCGGCGTGTATTTGGCGTGCGCTTTCGCGTCGGCGATACGATCAATGAGGCGAGGGCGAATGCAGAAGTCATCCTCTGTGCAGGCGCGATCAACTCGCCGAAGCTGCTGGAGCTGTCGGGCATTGGCCGCCCGGACGTCATCCAGTCAATCGGCGTCGAGGTTGTCCACGAAAGCCCGGAGGTCGGCGAAAACCTGCAGGACCATCTGCAGATCCGCACCGTGTACAAGGTCAACGGCACGCTGACCCTCAACACGCTGTTCAACAGCCCACTTGGGAAGGCACGCATCGGCTTGCACTATGCGTTGATGCGCGCCGGCCCGATGTCGATGGCCCCTAGCCAGTTCGGCATGTTCACCAAGTCCGATCCGGCGCTCGAAACGCCCGATCTCGAATATCACGTTCAGCCGCTCTCGACGGACCGGCTCGGCGATCCGCTGCATCGCTATCCTGCGATCACCGTGTCGGTGTGCAACCTGCGGCCAGAAAGCCGTGGCAGCGTTCATGCGCAGACTGCGGCGCCGGCCGAACAGCCGCTAATCAAACTGAACTACCTGTCTGCCCAGCGCGACAAGGACGTAGCGCTTGCATCGGTCCGACAGGCGCGGCGCATCATGACGGCGAAGGCGCTCGCGCGTTTCAATCCCGAAGAAGTGCTGCCGGGACTGTCCGTCGACAGGGATGACGAACTGCTGCAGGTAATCGGCAACATCGCAACCACCATCTTCCACCCGGTCGGCACCTGCCGGATGGGCGTAGATAACGAGGCGGTCGTGGATCCGCGCCTCAGGCTGCGCGGACTTGGCGGGTTGCGCATCGTCGATGCCTCGATCATGCCGAAGATAACTTCGGGCAACACCGCATCACCCGTGGTAATGATAGCCGAAAAGGCGGCCGACATGATCCGGGAAGACTATCGTGCTGCATAACCGACGGCATTCGATTGCCAGAGCCACAAACGTGAATTGTGGAAGGTGGCAGCAAACTTCTGGAAATTCTGCCTTGCATTGGCAGGGCAAATCAAGATTGTTATAAAACGTTACAATTCCGCCGGTGGGGGATGGACCGGCCAAGGGGAGGCACAGCGTGGACAGTACAATCCTCGCGTTCCTGATACAGGATGGCGTGACCAGTGGTGCGATCTATGCGCTGCTGGGGCTCTCGCTCGTCCTCGTATTTGCAGTGACGCGCGTCATCTTCATTCCGCAAGGGGAGTTCGTCGCCTACGGGGCGCTGACTTTGGCCGTGCTTGACGTCGGCCGGATCCCCGGGACGTTGCCGCTGCTGATGGGGCTCGGCATTGCCGCGTTTGTCTTCGACCTTGCCTCATTCCGGCAAAGCTTCCGACCGCAGCACCTCATCACCAGCGCGCTGGTGAACCTCGTGCTTCCCGCCATCGTTTACGGACTTGTGGTCACGGTGCTGCCGATGCAGCCGGGGCCGATTGTGCGCGCGCTGCTTGCGATCCTGATCATCGCGCCGATGGGGCTCTACATTTACCGCGTTGCCTTCCGGCCGCTGGCGAACGCGTCAGTGCTCGTGCTCCTGATCACCTCGGTCGGCGTGCACCTTGCCATGATGGGCCTTGGCCTGTTCGCCTTCGGCGCTGAGGGCCTGCGCGCCCAGCCTCTGATGCGTGGCAGCTTCTCCCTCGGCTTCCTTCCAATCCCGGCGCAGAGTCTCTGGATCTATGGCGCGACGATCGCGGCGATGGTCGGACTCTACATCTTCTTCGAGCGCACCATCCTCGGCAAAGCGCTGCGCGCCACTGCCGTAAACCGGCTCGGTGCCCGTCTCGTCGGCGTGCGCACGAACCTCACCGGCGGAACGGCCTTCGTCCTTGCCTCGACCATCGGCGCCATCTCAGGAGTCCTGATCGCGCCGATCACGACGATCTACTACGACACCGGCTTCCTCATCGGCCTCAAGGGTTTCGTCGCAGCGATCATCGGCGGCCTTTCCAGCTTCCCGGTCACGGCGGTGGCGGCGATCGGCGTCGGGCTCGTCGAGGCGTTCGCCTCGTTCTTCGCCAGCAACTTCAAGGAGATCATCGTTTTCTCGCTGCTCATTCCGGTGCTGATCTGGCGCTCGCTGACCACCGATCCGCATGAGGATGAATGACATGAAGGGTCTGAACATCACGCTCCCGGGGCTGGTCGCGATTGTCCTGCTGGCGGTAATTCCGCTGCTGCCCGTGCCGCCATTCATCATCACGCTGATGGACAATGTCGGCCTTGCCTCGCTGGTGGCAATCGGCCTCGTCCTGCTCACTGGCGTCGGCGGTCTCACCTCGTTCGGCCAGGCTGCCTTCTGCGGCTTCGGCGCCTATACGACGGCGCTGCTGACGACGAGCTACGGACTTTCGCCGTGGCTGACGCTGCCGGTATCGCTCGCGGTCGGCGCGCTGATCGCGCTGCCCCTCGGCCTCATCACCATGCGACTGTCGGGCCACTACCTGCCGCTCGGCACCATCGCATGGGGCATCGCCATCTACTACCTGTTCGGGCAGCTCGACTTCCTCGGCCGCTACGATGGCATCACCGGCATCCCGCCGCTGCAGATCGCGGGCTATCGCTTCCTCGACACCACGTCGATGTACTACGTGATCTGGGCGTTCGTGCTGATCTTTGCTTTTGGCGCGCGCAACCTGCTGGACTCCCGCGTCGGACGCGGCATCCGCGCTCTTCGTGGCGGCTCGGCGGCAGCAGAAGCCTTCGGCGTCAACACAGCGCGGGCAAAGCTTACGGTCTTCATCTTCGCAGCCATCGCCGCCTCGCTGTCAGGCTGGCTCTACGCCCACCTGCAGCGCACGGTGAACCCGACCCCATTCGGTCTCAACATGGGCATCGAGTACCTGCTGATGGCAGTCCTCGGCGGCGCCGGGCACATCTGGGGCGCGATCTTCGGCGCCGGTATCGTCCTTGCCCTCAAGGAACTCCTTCAGCGCTACCTGCCCTGGCTGGTCGGCCACAGCGGCAACTTCGAGGCGGTGTTCTTCGGCATCCTGCTGGTGATGATGTTGCAGTTCGCCCGCGACGGCCTCTGGTCCTTCGTGCTGCGCCTCTTGCCGGCGAGTGCTCCGAAGCCGAAGGCACAGCCCGGTACCGAAAGCCTGCCGAAGCGGGACATGCCGGCGCCCGGCACGCCGCTTGTCACGCTCGAAAAGGCGCGCAAGCAGTTTGGTGGGCTTGTTGCCGTCAACGACGTCAGCTTCGAGATCGGAGCCGGCGAGATCATCGGCTTGATCGGCCCGAACGGCGCTGGCAAGAGCACGACCTTCGACCTCATCACCGGGGTTACAAGCCTCAGCACCGGCCAGATCCGCATCAGCGGCCGTCCGGCAGGCGTGCATCGCCCCGGCGATGTCGCGCGGCAGGGCATCGCCCGCACCTTCCAGCACGCCAAGATCTTCCCTGACATGACGGCGCTGGAGAACGCGGCCCTTGGCGCACACCTGCGCGGCAGCGCAGGCGTGCTGCGCAGCTTCCTGCATCTTGAGCGCGGCGAAGAGGCCAAGCTTCTCGCCGAAGCCGACCGTCAGCTTGAGCGCGTCGGCCTTTCCGAGGTGCGCGACCGCCCTGCCGGCGACCTTCCGCTCGGTCAGCTGCGCATCCTCGAGATTGCACGAGCTCTCGCCCTCGATCCAAACCTGGTGCTGCTCGATGAACCGGCTGCTGGCCTGCGCCACGGCGAGAAGCAGCAGCTTGCCGAACTGCTGCGTAAGCTGCGCTCCGAAGGCGTCGCGATCCTGCTCGTCGAGCACGACATGAGCTTCGTCATGGAACTCGTCGACCGGCTGGTCGTGCTCGATTTCGGCACCGTGATCGCAAGGGGCGATCCGCATCAGGTGCGAAACGATCCCGCCGTGATTGCAGCCTATCTCGGAGGTGTCGCATGACCGCCCCGCTCCTGCAGCTGAAGGACATCCGCGTTTCTTACGGCCGTGCCGAGGTCGTCCACGGCATCTCGCTGGAAGTGGCATCTGGCTCGATCGTCTCCGTTATCGGCGCCAATGGCGCCGGCAAGACGACACTGCTCAACGCCACCATGGGCGTGATCCCGAGCAGCGGCACCATCCTCTATCGCGGCACTCCGGTGCCGCATTCGGTGGAAGGACGCGTGCAAGCCGGCATGTGCCTCGTGCCCGAGCGGCGCGAGCTGTTCACGACAATGTCCGTTGAAGACAACCTTGCACTCGGCGGCTTCCTGCGCACGGCAGACGAGCGCAGGGAAACGCTGGAGGATGTCTACAAGCGCTTCCCCCGCCTCAAGGAACGCCGCACGCAGATTGCCGGCACGCTTTCGGGAGGCGAGCGGCAGATGCTGGCGCTCGGTCGCGCGCTGATGAGCCGGCCCAAGCTGCTGCTCCTCGATGAACCGAGCCTTGGCCTTGCGCCGAAGATCGTCGCTGAAATCCTCGGAATCGTCTCGGAATTGCGCTCAACGGGTGTTTCGATCCTGCTGGTCGAGCAAAACGCGCGTGCGGCGCTCGAAATCTCCGACGAAGCCTATCTCGTCGAGCTGGGCGAGGTACGCCGTTCGGGCAAGGCAGCCCAAATGGCTGCTGATCCGGAACTGGTCGAAAGCTATCTCGGCGGCGGGCACTGAGCCCGCCTCGTTCCTTCATCAGGATAATGCCAAATGAAAAAAGGCCCGGGGTGATCCGGGCCTTTCTGCATCAACGCAGCTTTGATTATTTGATGAGATCGAAGCTGCCGTCGTTCTTCGGCGAGGCCGAGAGCAGCACGACTGCGCGGTCGTCGAGACCGAAGTGGTTGTCGGCGCTGAACTCGAACACGCCCTGGCTGGCCGGGAAGGGGCCGCCGCTCTCGATCGCGTCGCGCAGAGCATCACGGAACTCCTGGGTGCCCGGCTGCGCCTTCTGCTTCGCGATCGGGATCGCGCGCTTGAGGACAGCCATCGCGTCATGGACGTGTGCACCGAACTGAGTGCGGGTGCCCGCGCCGAACTTGGCCTCATAGGCAGTCACATAGGCGACGCCTTCTTCCTTGGTTTCGGAGGAGTCGTCCTGCAGCTCAGCAACCATTACCGGACCCGAGGCGAACACGGTGTTCTTGGCAGCCTCGCCAGCAATGCGCAGGAAGTCGAAAGTCACCGCGCCGTGCGTCTGGTAGATCGTGCCTTCAAAGCCGCGCTCGCGCAGCGCCAGCTGCGGCAGCGCCGCACCGGTGCCCGATGCGCCGACGAAGATCGCGTCCGGCTGAGCCGCGACCAGCTTGAGCACCTGGCCCGAAACCGACGTGTCCGGGCGCGCATAGCGCTCCTCCGCAATCAGTTCGAGACCGTACTCGGCGCCGATCGCCTTGAACTGGTTGACCCAGAGGTCACCGTAGGAGTCGGAGAAGCCGATATAGCCGACCTTCTTCACGCCATCGGCCTGCATCTTCTTGAACAGGTTGCGAGCGATCAGGCCGGCGTCCTGCGGCATGACGAAGGTGTACTTCGTTGCCGCGACATTAGGCGGAATCGGCGAGCAGGCGAGGTGTGGGATGCCGACTTCGTTGGCGACATTCGAGATCGCGATCGAGCCCGGGGTCAGCGCCGAGCCGACAATGACGTCCACCTTGTCGTCATTGGCGAAGCGGCGTGCGTTGGTCGTGGCGATGGACGGATCACCAGCGTCATCCAGCACGATCACGTTAAGCTTCTCGCCGTCGATCTCGCTCGGCCACAGCTCGACCGAGTTCTTGAGCGGAATGCCGAGCGCCGCACCGGAACCGGTCGACGAAACCGTCACGCCAATGGTAATGTCGGCCAGCGCCATGCCGCTCATCATGGTCGTGAGCATTGCCGCAGCCGCAAGGCGGCCGATTATCTTGTTCATGAGTTCCTCCCAGAATACCCAGCAAACGATACCGATTGCTGTTTGTTATCTTGCATATCTTTCTAAGGCGAAGTCAATCGCCGTCGTACGGCATTGATCTCGCTCAAAGACCACGGCTATTTCAAGTGCCATCGGAGCCGATGCAAAACTAGTACCAGATGGTATAACTACAGTGGTTTCGATCGCTTGATTGGTGTCCCGCAAGGGAGTAGGGAGCTGCCTTTGGGGAACTGACGAGCGATTTCATGACCAACGCGTATCGACCGGGTATGAATTTCTGGAAACATATTTCGGATGAAAGCCGCGCAGCAGGGTCAGAGCGACTTGCTCGCATCGTCAAGGAGAACCTCGACGAGCTGGTCGGGAAATTCTACGACAGCTTCCTCGCCCATGAGGAAGGCAAGGCATTCCTCAACCACTCGGTCGTCACGAACCGCCTTCACAAATCGCTGCGAAACTGGCTGATCGAACTCGTCAGCGTCGACCCGATGGGGGACATGACGGAGTTCGACGCCCGCCAGGTCAAGGTCGGTGAGGTCCACGCACGTCTGAAGATTCCAAACCATCTGGTGATGGAAGGCATGACGCTGCTGAAGAGCGAGATTGCGATCAAGATCGCCGAGTTGGACATCGACCGCCGCTCCATCGCAGAGGCGATCATCCTGCTCGACGAATTGATCGACTATGCGATGCGTCACATGTCGGCGGCATTCCTGTCCGACACGAGCCGCCGCATTCAGACCGACGAGGCGTTCCGCCTGTTCTCGCTTGGCCAGGACGTCCATCTCGAGCGCGAAACTCAACGCGCCGCTCTGATGGAGTGGAGCCAGCAGGTGCTGTTCAACCTCTTCAGCAACGACTGCGGCGAGGTGACGAAGCTAGCCAACTCGCCGTTCGGCCTGTGGGTTCGCCACCGCGGTGCGATCCTGTTCCAGGGAGCGCCGCAGCTCGACGCCATCCAGAACCTGATGCACACGATCGATGACGATGTGCTGAGCAAGGTCAGCGACGATCGGACGGCGGGCGTTGCGGCGCTGCAGGTGCGGATCGAAGAGATCAAGTATCACCTCAATGACCTGTTCAACGCCGCGTCCAATGTCGAAAACGGCCGCGATCCGCTCACACGCACGCTCAATCGCCGCTTCCTGGCGTCAGTGCTCGGACGCGAGGTCGGTCTCGCCAAGCGTGCGAACCAGCCGCTCAGCGTGCTGATGATCGACATCGACCACTTCAAGACGATCAATGATGTTCACGGCCACCAGGCCGGCGACTCCGTGCTCAGCCACGTGGCGGAGATTCTCCTCAACACGGTACGCCCGAGCGACTTCGTGTTCCGCTACGGCGGCGAGGAGTTTTTGATCGTCCTGGTCGAGGCAACGGAGGAACAGGCGTTCGTCATCGGCGAGCGCATCCGCGCCCGTGTCGAAGAAAAGGCTGCGACCGTTGTTGACCGCCCAGCTATTCCGGTGACGATTTCTGTTGGCGTAGCGGCCTTCGAGGGCCACCCGGATTATCAGTATCTGATCAATGCCGCCGACAACGCCCTCTATGTGGCGAAAAACGGCGGCCGCAATCGCGTCGCGGCTGCCTGACGGCAGCCGCCCCACTACCCTCAGGCCATTGTGATCCTGATCAGGATCACGAACATGATGGCGGTGAAGCAGATTGCCGCCAGCGTCAGCGTCGGCACGAAACCGATGGACGAGATCCCGGTAGCGGCAGCGACGACGGCCAGAACCAGGACGACGAGGGACAACAGAACTCGGAACATTTAGCGACTCCTTACTATTGCAGCGCTTATGCCCGGGTTGCAGTGCAAAAAACAGGGCGACAAACTGTCTGCCCTGTGGATGTCCCTTGCATCCGAACTTCTTGTATACAATGCGCTTGCCAGTTGCGGCTGCCCCGGTATGATCCGCTGGGCATGCCGGAAGCAACGTCCACCCACGTCTGTTCTTCCAAGGCCTGTTTAAGTCACTGCGCCGACGGGGAGGGGACGTGCGAGACAAGACTGATTGGCTGCAATCCGTACTGATCATCATTACGGGCATCATCGGCGCGTTCCAGATTGGCAAGGTCGCAATCGCCATTCCGCTCCTGCGCGAGGACCTGGGGCTGAGCCTGTTTGCGGCGTCTTGGGTAGCCGGCGCCTATGCTGCGCTCGGCGTTGTCGGTGGCATGGCGGCTGGTTTCGTATTCTCCTATTTCCCCCTTCGCCATGTCATCATTTTTGGCCTGCTTCTTATTTCCGGCGGCAGTTTCATGGGTGCGGCGGCGTCTGACGCGACCATTTTGATCACCAGCCGCGTCATCGAAGGTATCGGCTTCCTCGGAGTCGTCATCGCCTGTCCGACGCTGCTGCGCAGCATGGTGACTCCGCGCACGCAGCAGATCGTCTTCGCCTTTTGGGCCGCCTACATGCCGGTGGGCGCCGCCGTGATGATCCTGCTTGGCCCGGCGCTGATGCAGGGCGACTGGCGCTGGTTGTGGACTCTCAACGGAATTGTTGCCGCAGCGCATGCCGTGCTGATCTTCGCACTGCGCCCGAAGGAAGCGGTTGCCGTCGCGCGACGCGCGAGCCCGACGCTTGGCGATATTGCCGCCGTGTTCAGGGCAGGCACCCCGGTCCTGCTCGCCTTCACCTTCGCATTGTATACGATCCAGTACTTTGCGCTGACGACGTTCCTGCCCACGTTCCTCATCGAAAAGATGGGGCTATCGCTGGAGGCTGCCGGTACGGTCTCCGCACTGGCCGTGGTCGCGAACGCCATCGGCAACATTTCAGCGGGTTTCATCCTGCGCATGGGTGCGCCGCTGTGGAGCATCTTCGCGGTCGTCTTCACGACGATCGGTGTCTGCGGCGTCGCAATCTTCCATCCGTCGTCGCCGGTGGAGGTCTCCGTCACAGCCGCCGGCCTCTGCCTCGGCCTCGCGGCATTGATGCCCTCATCGATCCTCGTCACCATGCCGCGGCTGCTCTCTTCCAACCAGCAGCTCGCGCTTGCCCTCGGCATCGTCCAGCAGGCCTCCTCGATCGGTCAGCTCGGCGGCCCGGCGCTCCTCGCCTTCTGGACCGAGTGGCAGGGATGGGGCGGCGTTCCCTATCTTTTTGTGCTGATCGCGGCATGCGGGTTGACGATTGCCATGGTCGCCAGGAAGGCCCTGCGTTAAAGGCCCACTCCGCAACTGGACACGATCCGCGGCCCGGCAAACGCGGATCGTTTTCGCATGTTGTCCGTTAGCGCAAGGACGACCGGCGTATTTTTGGCGCCGGTGCATGCCCAAGGAGAACAAAGATGATGAAACGCTATCTGGCTGCAGCCGCCATCCTCCCCGCGATGTTCGCCGCGCCTCAGCTCGCATCTGCCGCTGACCTCGTGAACTACGGTATTGTCGAAGCCCCGCAGGTGCAGGACCGGGATGGCGTGAAGATCGGCTATCTAGATTGCCGCGTGGGTGGTGGCGCAGGCTATGTTCTGGGATCCGCGAAGGAACTCGACTGCGTCTTCCAGTCCACGATCGGCAGCCGCGCGACCGAGCACTATGTCGGCACCATCCGCAAGGTCGGCATCGACGTCGGCTTCACCACCGAAGGACGTTTGATCTGGGCAGTCTTTGCCCCAACTGCCGGCTATCATCAAGGCTCACTCGCCGGCCTCTATTCGGGTGCCACGGTTGAAGCGACCGCTGGTGTCGGTGTGGGTGCAAACGTACTCGTAGGCGGGACCGAAGGTTCGGTCCACCTGCAGACCATCAGCGCGACTGGTCAAATAGGCCTCAACGCGGCAGCAACCGGCACCTCTGTCACTCTGAGCGCGGTCAACTGACCGGGGTAAAAACTAGGGTAACCAACGGGCGGCTTCGGCCGCCCTTTTTCATTGAGGCTTTCGAAGACGGACTGAACGACTGCCAGGTCCACGGGGGAACCTGACAGCCGTTCAGTGCGGACGGTTAGGCTTCTTATTATGGGTGGCGGGCCCTTCGCAGGGTCCCGCCGGCAAGCACCCGGGGAACCACCTGAACGGGCGGGTTCAGGCAGAAGTTCCACGAGTACTATCGGGATACCCGCTGCGGGTGGCTTGCGGCTTGCCGCTGCGGGGCATTCGCAAATAGTCTTGCGACAATCCCATGGATTGTCCCGGCTGGCCCACCGGGATCCATGCAATTCGCGTATGCTCAGATACCCACCTGCCAGCCGCCATAAATCTCGTTGAGGAAATTGCAGGCCTGCCCCAGCAGGAAAATCTTCATCGAAACACACTCCCATGCGGGCTTCACAGCCGCTTTCGACGGAAATTCCTGCTCCTCTTAGCGTCAAAACTGCGCGAATAAAAATTGCATTTTGCTTTGATCTTATGAGCAAAAGTTATAGTTCCGATACGGGACAAGTCACCGAAGTTGACCGCGTGCTTCAGAGAGGCCCTACGATCATCGGCGTCGAACTGCCGCGCCAGGTCATCCGGTAGACCGCGCCCTGCCGCACCGCCTGTATGGCCGCAGGCCTCAGCGCGACGATGCAGGTGCCACCGGGCTTTCTCACCGATGGATAGATGATGCCATTGAGGCCCGACGCACGAGCCTTTGCCGCCAGCGCATTCCCGACCGGATAGGCGCTCGCCTTGTCCAGCCCTAGTGCCGGATGGTCGGGTCGTTCGCGCAGATCAAGGAACTCACCCGCCAGGCTGCAGAACATCTCGGCATATTCGACGGTGGCGTTGAAGTCGCCGGCATCCGCCAGGGCGTTCGTCAGGTGGAAGCCGACTTCCGCCAGGCACGTCTCCACATCGAGCGCCGCATACCATGCGCCGCGGTTGGGTCCGTTGAAGCGGTTCGGCTGCTGCGGCTTGGCGTAAGCGAAGGACGCGTTGATGAAATGCGCGTGCGGCACGTCGTAGACGAGTTCGTTGGCGGCGAGGTCCGAGATGCCGCGATCCTGCGCGATCATCCGCGTGCTTGTCGCCTGCTCGATCTCAGCCAGCAGGTCGAGTTCGTCATTACTGTCGACGAGGGATTTAAGCACCGCCTCGCGCAGCCGGGCGGTAGTGACCAGCCGGACCGTCTTCGGAAACGCTTCCGTGACGACCGGGATGCCGTCGATATCCAATCAGAGCCCTCCGCGCACCGCATCGACATAGCGGCGCACGTCGAGCATCTGCGGGATGCCGCCCTTGGTCATGGAATCGAGCGGACTCATCCGCGCAAACAGCGGCGCCTTGTTCTCCAGCTTGATCCAGCGGTCGGCCATGTCGTCGGCAAACAGCAGATGCAGCCCCTTGTAGATGCCCACCAGCGCGGAAATGCGGGTCAGCTGGTCCTGGCTTAGCGACTTGGGCTTTGCCTCGTGCTTCATCCGTTCCCATGTGCTGATGGAAACGTCGAGCAGGGCAGCCGCCTGCTGGCCAGTAAGGCCCCACACGTCGACCAGCCGTCGATAGGCCTTGAGCGCCACGGCCGATAGCCGGGCCCGGTCAGCGAGGCTGGAGAAATCCTGCCGTTCGGCCTCTGGGGCAATGTGTTGCAGGGCAACGGACATTTCCGTCTCCGTCATTTGATAGTGAATACCCATATCATATGATGGAGAAATGTCGAGTTACAAGTGGCGCACCGGGGCTGGCTCGATAATAGATGCCGCCGCGCTATGTTGCACACGTACAACCGGAGCATGCCATGAATTTCCTCACCATAGGGCCGGAAGATGCTGAAATGACTGTGCTTCTTGCCCATGGCGCCGGCGCGCCGATGGACTCGGCAAGCATGAATGCGGCAGCCGAAGCACTCGCCGCCGAACGTTTTCGCGTGGCCCGCTTTGAGTTCGCCTATATGGCCGCCCGACGCGACGGCGTGCGCAAGCCACCGCCGAAGGCAGAACTCGTCATGGACGAATACCGCCATGCGGTCGAAAATCTTGGGACACGGACGCCGCTTATCATCGGAGGCAAGTCGATGGGCGGTCGCGTCGCCTCGATGGTCGCGGACGAACTGCAAAAGGCCGGCCAGATCGCGGGGCTGCTCTGCCTCGGCTATCCATTTCATCCGCCCGAAAAGCCCGGTCAGCTGCGCACCGCGCACCTCGAACATCTTGCTACACCTGCCCTGATCTGTCAGGGCACGCGCGACCCGCTCGGTACCCGGGAGGAAGTAGCCACCTACAAACTGTCGAAAGCCATCGAGATCCTGTGGCTGGAGGATGGCGACCATGACCTCAAGCCGCGGAAAAAGATCTCCGGTTTCAGCACTGCAGACCACCTGAAGACGTTCGCAGCGGCCGTCCGCGACTGGTCGCGGCGCATCGGCGCCGAATGAAGATCGCGACCTTCAACATCAACGGCATCAACCGCCGGCTGGGCAACCTGACGGCGTGGCTGAAGGAATCCAAGCCTGACATTGCCTGCCTGCAGGAGTTGAAGGCAACTGACGAAGCCTTCCCCGAAGGCGACCTCAAGAAACTGGGCTACGACTGCGCGTGGGTCGGCCAGCCGAGCTGGAACGGCGTCGCGATCCTGTCGCGGCTGGGAGAACCGGTCGTCACCCGGACCTCTCTGCCGGGAGATCCCGCCGACACGCACGCGCGCTACATCGAGGCGGCGGTTGCCGGTATCCTGATCGCTTCGATCTACGCGCCGAATGGCAATCCGCAGCCGGGCCCGAAATTCACCTACAAGCTTGCCTGGCTGGAGCGGCTAAGAAAACACGCGACAGCGCTGCGCAAGACGGGGGCTCCGGTTGTCCTTGCCGGCGACTTCAATGTCGTGCCCACCGACTTCGATATCTATCCGACGAAATCGATGGACGATAACGCGCTCATCCAGCCGGAAGCGCGCGCTGCGTTCCGCAGGCTCATCGGCCGATGCTGGACCGATGCGCTGCGCCACCTCTACCCGGACGAGAAGATCTACACCTTCTGGGACTACAAGCGCCTGCGGTGGCAGCGCGACGCCGGCATGCGTCTCGACCATTTCCTGCTGAGCCGCAATCTCGTCGACCGGCTCGAGGACGGCGGCGTCGACCGTGACGTTCGGGGGAGGGAAGGGGCGAGCGATCACGCCCCTGCCTGGATCAGGCTGCGCCGCGTCTGATCAGTGGCGCGCGACGAGGTGCCCGCCGCCGATGTCGACCAGCTCGACGCGCTCCGGGCCCTCGCCCACCTTCCACACCGGGCTCGGGATCTCGCCCGAAAGCCGCAGGCTCGGCTCGCGCTCACGGCGCGGATCCGGCACTGGCACGGCAGCAAGCAGGCGTTTGGTATAGGGATGCTGCGGATTGCCGAACAGCTGCGCGCGCGTCCCCATCTCGACGATCTGGCCGAGATACATCACCGCAACGCGGTCCGAGATATTCTCGACCACCGCCATGTCATGGCTGATGAAGAGATAAGTGACGCCGATTTCCTTCTGCAGGTCGCGCAGAAGGTCCAGCACCTTCGCCTGGATGGAGACGTCGAGCGCGGCCACGCTCTCGTCGCAGACGATCAGCTTCGGCTTCAGCGCAAGCGCGCGCGCGATGCAGATGCGTTGCCGCTGGCCGCCGGAGAACTGGTGCGGATAGCGGTTGTAGACGCTAGCCGAAAGTTCGACGCGCTCGAGCAGTTCGCGCACGCGCGCCTTCTGCTCTTCCGGCGTGCCGATGCCGTGGATCACCAGCGGCTCGCGGATCAGCTCGCCGACGGTCATGCGCGCGTCGAGTGCCGCCATCGGATCCTGGAAAACGATCTGCAGGTCGCGGCGGACCGCCTTGCGCCCCTTCGCATCAAGATCGCCCAGCGCGCGGCCGTTGATCTCGATGCGGCCGGTGTGCGGCACGAGGCCGACCAGCGCCTTCGCCATCGTTGACTTGCCGCAGCCGGATTCGCCGACCAGCGAGAGCGTCTCGCCACGGAAGATTTCGAGCGAAACATGCTCAACGGCATGGACACGCGCAGCAACTCGACCGAGCAGGCCCCGGCGGATCGGGAAGTTGACCGAAACATCGTCGTAGCGGACCAGCACCTCGCGCTTGTCGAGCTCCGGGCGAGCTGCACCCGCGCCGATACGCGGAACCGCGGCGAGCAGGTCGCGGGTGTACTGTTCCTTCGGATTGTCGAAGAGCTCGATCGTCGGAGCTGCCTCCACCATCCGGCCCTTGCGCATGACGATGACGCGGTCAGCCATCTCGGCGACGACGCCCATATCATGGGTAATGAGGATGACGGCGGTGCCGAGATCCTTCTGCAGGTCGCGCAGAAGGTCGAGCACCTCGCGCTGCACCGTCACGTCCAGCGCGGTAGTCGGCTCGTCGGCGATGAGCACCGCAGGCCGCAGCGCGATCGCCATAGCGATCATCACGCGCTGGCGCATGCCGCCCGAGAGCTCATGCGGATATTGCTCGAGCCGCTTTTCCGGCTGCGAAAGGCGCACGGCCTTCACTGCCTCCAGCGCACGGGCGCGTGCCTCCGCGACTGACAGCTGCTCATGGGTGCGGATCGCCTCCACCAGCTGGCGACCAATCGACATGACCGGGTTCAAAGCGGTCATCGGTTCCTGGAAAATCATAGCAATGCGCGCGCCGCGCATTGCTTGCATCTTCTTCTCGGGCAGGGTCGTGAGTTCCACGTCACCGAAGCGGATGGAGCCGCCTGTCACCCTGACCGCGGGTGCGGGCAAAAGCCCCATGCAGGCGAGTGACGTGATCGACTTGCCCGAGCCGCTTTCCCCCGCAATCGCGAGCGTTTCGCCCCGATGAAGATCGAAGCTGAAGCCCTCGACGAGCGGCACCAGTCCCTGCTCCGAACGGGCAGAGACCTGCAGGTCGCGCACCGACAGGACAACGTCGGTTGCTGCATCGACTACGGGAGAAAGCATGGCTGCGGTCATTCGAAAACGGACCTCGGGAAGTAGAAGCTGACCACGACGTTCGGCATGTCGACGATCTCGGAGATGCGAAGATCGCCGCAGGTCGAGACGAGCATGTAGGCGTCAACGGGATCGATGTTCTGCGTCTTGGCGAGCAGCTCGACCATGTTGGCGACGGCATCCTTCGCCGCGTTCCAGAGATCCGGACCGATGCCGGTCGTGACCTCGTAGCCCTTGGTGTCGAGATGACGCGTGACCGGTCCAGGCGTCGTGAAGCGCGGGGTCTTCAGCGGCGTGTCCTTGATCAGGTCGAGCGTCAGCACGACGTCGAAGGGGCTCTCGATAGCGGTACCGCAGACCTCGCCGTCGCCCTGTGCCGCGTGGGTGTCACCCACGGAGAACAGCGCGCCCTCGACCTCGACCGGGAGGTACAGGACCGTGCCGGCGTTCAGGTCGCGGATGTCCATGTTGCCGCCAACGCGGCGCGGCGGAACGACCGTGTGATGGCCCTTCTCGGCGAGCGCGTTGCCGATGGTACCGGCGAACGGCTTGAGCGGCACGCGGCCGTGCTTGCCGAACAAGGCAGGTTCCATCGTGTTGGCGTCGAACTTCCACACCTGCAACGCCGGCTCGGTGAACTCGTCGGCGAGCAGGCCGAAGCCCGGGATATTCGCGGTCCAGCCGAAGCCCGCGCCGTCGCGAAGCTGCGGCGTGAAGCTTTCGATGGTGACCTTGAGCACGTCGCCCGGCTTGGCGCCGTCGACGTAGATCGGACCCGAGACCGGGTTGATCTTGCCGAAGTCCAGCGCCTTCACGTCCTCGACGGTGGACTGGGGGCCGAGCTGGCCCCCAGAACTGTCAAGGCACTGGAACAGGATCGTCTCGCCCGGCGCAGCCGTCACGGCAGGGGTAAAGGAATTGTCCCAGCCGAAATGGTGCTGATGGGCATGGATCGTGTGCTGGCAGTGCTTGCACATGGGAAGACTACTCCTTGATGTAGACGTAGTCGTAGTTGATCGGGATCGAGACCGGGTCGACGTAGAGCGCATCGTCACCGCCCATACGCGCCGAGCGCAGCGTGAAGCGCTGCTCGTTGAAGACCGGTGCCCACGGCGCGTCTTCCATGACCTTCATGTAGATCTCGGACCACTTGGCCAGGCGCTCGTCGAGCTTCGCCGGATCGACCATGGAGTCTGCCTGGGCAGCCATCATGTCGAGTTCTTCGTTGCAGTACTTCGACCAGTTCCAGCCACCTTCGACCGCACCGGCGCAGCCGAGGATCGGGTAGTAGAAGTTTGCCGGATCCGGGAAATCGGCGATCCAGGCCATGCCGCCCGACCAGATCATCGGAGCATTGCCTGCGCCACCGGCCTCGATGACGTTGGCCTGTGCGAGCGACTTGATCGAGGCGTTGATGCCGATCGCCTTGAGGTCCTGCTGGATCGCCTGGGCGATACGCGGGTTGGGATCGGTGTTCATCACGTAGAGTTCGGTCTCGAAGCCGTCAGCATAGCCGGCCTCGGCGAGGAGCTTCTTCGCGCCTTCCGGATCGTACTTGTAGCCCTCGTAGCCCTGGGTGTAGCCCGGCATGGACGGCGGCAGCGGCTGGGTCGCCGGCACGGCGCGGCCGTTGATGACCTGGATGATGCGGTCCTTGTTGATCGCCATGTTGACGGCGCGGCGCACCTCGACCTTGTCGAACGGAGCCTGCGTGACGTTCATGGTGATGTAGCCGGTGTGCAGCTGGCCGCCCTCGACGACCTGCGCCGCCTGTGCCGGGTCCTTCATGACCTCGACGAACTTTGCCGGCGGGATGCCGTCGCCCGGGATATCGACTTCGCCGTTCTGCGCACGCAGCAGCGCCACAACCGGCTCCTGGCCAACCTCAACCGTGAAGCCGTCGAGATACGGAACGCCCTTGATCCAGTAGTCCGCGTTCTTCTCGAACACGAGGCGCTGGCCAAGGGTCCATTCGGTCAGCTTGAACGCGCCGGTACCAACCGGCTTCTTGCCGAAGTCGGCGCCAGCTTCCTCAACGACTTCCTTCGGGACGACGAACGAGAAGTTCAGCGCCATCACGTGCAGGAAGGTCGCGTCAGGGCGCGACAGCTTGATGACGACCGTGCTGGCATCCGGAGCGGAGACGCCCGACAGACCCTCGGCCGTGCCGGCAGCAGCCTCGTTGAAGCCCTCGATCATCGAGAAGAAGCCCTGGCCAGGTGACTGCGTGGCCGGGTTGACGACGCGGTTGAGCGAGTAGACGACGTCCTCGGCAACCAGCTCGCGGCCGTTGTGGAACTTGACGCCGGGTCGCAGCTTGAAGGTGTAGGTCACGCCGTCTTCGGAGATCTCGTAGCTCTCGGCGAGACCCGGACGCAGGTTGGTGGTGCCCGGCTCGTAGTCCATCAGGCCGTCGAAGACCGACTTGATCATCGACCAGTTCTGCCAGTCGTAGCCGATAGCCGGGTCGAGGGTTGCCACGTCGTCCTTGTAGGTAACGACCATGTTGCCGCCGTAGGTCGGCTCCTCGGCCTGAGCCGGCATGAAAGCCGGCAGGGCCATCAGGCTCGCCAGAGCGGTGGAGAGGATAAGCTTCTTCATAGGGCTTTACTCCTGTGGGTTGACGGGTTCAGCGCAGCTTGATGCGCGGATCAATGAGCGGCGAAATCAGGTCGGCGAGCAGGTTGCCGATGACGATGCCGAAAGCCGAGACGAGCGTGACGCCCATGATGATCGGGATGTCCACACGCTGGATCGCCTGCCAGGCGAGCTGGCCAATGCCGGGCCAGCCGAAGACGCTTTCAACCACCACGATGCCGGACATGAACAGGCCGATGTCGATGCCGATCATGGCGATGATCGGCAGGATCGCGTTGGGCAGGGCATGGCCGAGGATGACCTTGCTGCGGCTCAGGCCCTTGGCGCGCGCGGTGCGGATGAAGTCGGCGCGCAGTACGTCGACCATCGACGAGCGCATGATGCGCGAGTACCAGCCGGAGCCGAGGATGCCGAGGGTAAGCGCCGGGAGCACGATGTGCGCGAAGGTGCCGTAGCCGCCGATCGGGAACCATCCGAGCCGTACCGCAAAGACGTAGAGCAGCAGCAGTGCCACCACGAACTGCGGCGCGGAGACGGTCAGAAAGCTCGTCAGCATCAGGCCGTTGTCGACGGTCTTACCGCGGTTCAGCGCAGCGATGATGCCGAGCGGCAGGCCAATCAGCAGCTCGCAGAAGATCGCCGCGACCAGCAGGATCAGCGTTGCCGGCAAGCGCGAGACTAGCAGCTGCGCAACCTCGGTCTTCTGCAGGTAGGAGCGGCCGAAATCGCCCTGCAGCAGATTGACCAGGTAATTGCCGTACTGGACGAGGAACGGCTGATCGAGGCCGAGCTGCTGGCGGATGCTTTCGACCGTGGCGGCGGTTGCCGAACGGCCGGCGATCTGGCGTACCGGATCGGCAGGCAGCACGTAAAGCAGCACGAAGGTGATGAACGAGACGCCGAGCAGGATCAGCGCGGACTGGACAAGGCGTCGGAGAATATAGGCTGCCATCAGTCGCGCCCCTGCTGTGTCGGATCGAGAATGTCGCGCAGTGCGTCACCCACCAGGTTGAAGGCCAGCGCCAAGAGCAGGATCGCCGCGCCCGGGATGAAGACGAGCCACGGGGCCGACTGGAAGTAGGTCTGGTTCTCGAAGATGATGTTGCCCCAGGACGGAATCGGCGGCTGCACGCCGATGCCGAGGAAGGAGAGCGTTGCCTCGAGCAGCACGGTCGTCGAGATGCCGAGCGTGCCCCACACGATCAGAGTCGGGATGAGGTGCGGCAGGATGTGCCTGAAGAGGATGCGTCCGTGCCCGGCGCCCAGCGTCTTCTCGGCAGCGATGTAGTCGCGTTCGGCGAGCGAGGATGTCTGCGTGAAGATCACGCGCGCGGTCTGCACCCAGTTCACGAAGGCGATCACCATCGCGACGATCCAGAGCGACGGCGAGAAAATCGCGGCCAAACAGATTGCCAGCAGCAGCGCCGGAAACGCCATCATCAGGTCGGTGAAACGCATCAGCACAGCGCCGACGACACCGCGGAAATAGCCGGCCGTTACGCCCACCAGCGTGCCAATGAAGAGTGCCACGCCATTGGCGACCAGGCCGATGACTAGGGAGGTCTGCGCGCCAAACAGCATGCGCGAGAACAGGTCGCGGCCGAGCAGGTCGGTGCCGAACCAGAAGGTCTCGTTCGGCGGCAGCGGCGCGCCCTCGATGGTCAGGCCGTCGAAGAACTGCTCATACGGGTCGTAGGGTGCGAGCCACTTGGCAAATACCGCGCCGCCCACGCAGATGAGGACGATCACCAGGCCCAGCAGCGCCAGCTTTCGCTGCATCAGCCTGCGCAGGACGGACGGTCCGCTTGGCGGCACGACCAAGGGTTCAGGCGAGATCGATGCGTCTGCCATCGTCGGTGCCCCTCTCGTTCGAATGGTTCGCAACCAGCCGCTCGGCGGCGGTTTCGATGGTGACGCGCCAGGCCATCGCGGTCTGGCGCAGAATGTCGTAGGCCTCGGCTTCGGTCTTGCCCTTCATGACGAACATCATGACGGCGCGGACGATCGTTTGGCGGGCAGAAAGCCGGTTCTGCAGGTCGGCGATAAGCGCCTCTGAGGCCTTGGCGCGATCGAAGTTGCTGCGCGCAACGAGCAGTGCCGCATAGACGCCCTTGTCGCTCATCGGCTTCAACAGCTGCGCATGCGCGCCCATCTCCATCGCCCAGCGCAAGCGGCCTGGCGCTTCGGAGCCGATCAGCGCGATCATCGGCATCGGCGACTGGCCGGGCGCCCAGGGAAACTGCTCGTCATGGCCCATGTCGGCATCATAGAAGATGAAGTCAGCTCCGATCGACTCGGCCGGAAGCTCTGGCCAGGCCTCGCGCGCCTCAAGCCCGATGACGCCGAGCTGGCGGATCAGGCCCTGAACCGAGGGGTGCGGCCTGTGCAGGATCCAGGCCGTGGCGCCGCCGAGGTTTTCCGTCCTGATGCGCGTCATTTCACCACCTTCAGCATGGAGCCGCCCTGCGAGGACTGGGAGCGGTGTGTGAGATACGGATCGGCGCGCAGCGCCGGCAGGCGCTTGATCTCACGGAAGCGGCTGTTCTCCAGCCGGGCGATGATGGCCGGCTGGGCCGCATGCAGGTGCGCCGGATCGATCCGGGGCGTGTAGCCGGAGCGGATGGCCGAATGCAGCAGTTCCGACAGCGGCAGATTCTCCGCGCCCGGACGGCCGTTCAACAGCTTCGCGAGTTCATGCACCGCAAGGCGCGACATCTCATGGAACGAACCGCCCCTGCCGCCCTCGGGTTCGAACCATGGCCCGACCGAAACCAGTCCTTCGGCAGCGTCGCCAGCAGCCTCGATCTCGCATTCGGTGAAGTTGCAGGAGAGTACCGGGATGCCGTCGGCAAACTCCGGATCCTGCTTCAGCTCTGCAAGGCGCGCGAGGAAGGCGTAGGAGCTGTCGCCGACCAGGGAGTTCAGGATGAAATCCGGCTTCAGCGTGCGGATGTCCTGGATGATGTGGTCGAGCTCGGTGTCGCCGAGCGCAAGGTAGCGATCGGCCAAAACGTGGCCGCCGGCTGCAGCGATGCGCTCGCGCGCGATCTGCGCCATTTCCCAGCCCCAGATGTAGTTGGAGCCGAGGAGATAGGCGCGGCTGCCGAGCGTCGGCAGCGCCCAGTCGAGCAGCGGCAGCAGATGCTGGTTCGGGCACGCGTGCATGTAGGCGACATGTTCGGATGCCTCGAAACCCTCGTAAGGGACCGTGTACCAGAGGACGCCGTCAAAGCGCTCAAGTTCCGGGATCACTTCCTTTCGGCTCGCCGAGGTGATGCAGCCGAAGATGTGGCGCGCTTCGGACGTACGCAGGATCTCGCGGCAGAGCGGCGCGTAGCGGTCGAGCCGGCCTTCCGGGTCACGCTCGATGACGCGGAACGCCACGTCGAGGCTGGCGTCGGCGTTCACTTCCTCGACGCCCTGCAGCACGCCCGTATAGGCGCCACGCGCCAGGGCGGCGTAGATGCCGCTGCGCGAGAACAGAACGCCTATGTCAATGACCCGCTTCATGCCGTGCCCAAAGTGAAAAACCCCGCACCGACCCACGCTCGGCGCGCGGTCGGGACGGGGCTCGGATGCCGATATCTGCAGGCACTCTAGCGTCAGGCAGGCGCGTAGGGAAGTAGTATTGCGCCCGAAAGGCCTCAGATGCGCCACGCTCGGGCCGAAATCGGCATCTGCAGCAACAAGATTGCGCAGTTGCACAATCTCGAACGTGTCCGCGCACAAAATTTAGTCAGTGCAGCACTGGATGACGTTGCGACAACTGCGCGGATATCCACAGGCCGACCCGAGGCACCGGCTAAATCTGCATAAGGAAACGGCGGGGCAAGCCCCGCCGCCGTTTCTGATTCTGCTTTTCCGGCGTCTTAGTCGACGTCGTTTGCCGGCTTCACGTCGCGCTTGCCAACGAGGATCTCGCGCTTGCCGACGTGGTTCGGCGCACCAACCAGACCTTCCTTCTCCATCCGCTCTACCAGCGATGCGGCGCGGTTGTAACCGATACCGAGACGACGCTGGATGTAGGAGGTCGAGCACTTCTTGTCGCGAAGGACCACCTTGACGGCTTCGTCGAACAGGTCGTCGCCATCTTCGGAACCCATCGCGCTCTTGTCGAAGACCGGCGCGTCCTCTTCCTCCTCGATTTCCTCATCCTCGTCCGCCGTGACGGTATCGAGATATTCCGGACGGCCCTGCAGCTTGAGGTGGGCGACGACGCGCTCGACTTCCTCGTCCGAGACGAACGGGCCATGGACACGCGAGATGCGGCCGCCACCTGCGGTGTGCAGCATGTCGCCCTGGCCGAGCAGCTGCTCCGCACCCTGTTCGCCCAGGATGGTTCGGCTGTCGATCTTGGACGTCACTTGGAAGGAGATGCGGGTCGGGAAGTTCGCCTTGATCGTGCCGGTGATGACATCGACCGAAGGACGCTGCGTTGCCATGATCAGGTGGATACCGGCGGCACGTGCCATCTGCGCGAGACGCTGGATGGCGCCTTCGATCTCCTTGCCGGCAACCATCATCAGGTCGGCCATCTCGTCGACGATGACGACGATGTACGGCATCGGCGTCAGGTCGATTTCCTGATCCTCGTAGACCGGCTCGCCCGTGCCCTTCTCGAAGCCCGTCTGCACCTGCATTGTCACGACCTCGCCCTTCTCGCGGGCGATCTTGGCGCGCTGGTTGAAGCCATCGATGTTGCGCACGCCGAGGCGAGCCATCTTGCGATAGCGGTCTTCCATCTCGCGCACGGCCCACTTGAGGGCGGTGACGGCCTTCTTCGGATCGGTAACGACGGGGGTCAGGAGGTGCGGGATGCCGTCATAGACGGACAGCTCCAGCATCTTCGGATCGACCATGATCAGGCGGCACTCTTCCGGCTTCAGGCGGTAGAGCAGCGACAGGATCATGGTGTTGATCGCGACCGACTTGCCCGAGCCGGTGGTACCAGCAACGAGCAGATGCGGCATCTTAGCGAGTTCCGCGATGACCGGATCGCCGCCGATCGTCTTGCCGAGGCAGACGGCGAGCTTGTAGCTGCTGTCGCGGAAGCCCTCGCACTCGATGAGCTCGCGCAGATAAACGGTCTCTCGGCTCTCATTCGGCAGCTCGATGCCGATAACGTTGCGGCCGGGAACCACGGCGACGCGAGCGGAGATCGCCGACATGGAGCGGGCGATGTCCTCGGCGAGACCAATGACGCGGCTCGACTTCACGCCCGGCGCGGGCTCGAACTCATAGAGCGTGACGACCGGACCGGGGTGAACGTGGATGATTTCACCGCGAACGCCAAAATCCTGCAGGACGCTCTCGAGCAGATCAGCATTCTGCTCCAGTCGCTCCTGCGACATGTAAAAGCCCTGGCCTTCCGGCGGCAGCTGGAGGAATTCCGCGGACGGGAACTCGTAGTCATCACGCGAATGCGCAGCCGAGACCGGGCCCGCCATCGGCAGCGACGGCGCGCGCATCATCGGCGCGACGGGTGCAGGAGCAGTGCGAAGCGGCTCCGGAGCAGGGGCAGGCGCTTCTGCGACGGCAGGGGCCACGTCCGGCTCGACCTGCTGTACAGCGTCAGTCTGATGAACCTCCTCCTGCTTTGGGGCGAACGGCGTCTGCCCAACGGCACACTCGATCACGCGGTAGAGCGAGGCGATATCCACCGGCTGCATCGGCACGACCCGGGCGGCCGGCGCCGGGGCGGGTTGCTGCGGGGGCAGGGGAGCCTGCACGACGACGGGCGCTTCTTGTGCCACCACTGCTGGCGGCACGATCGCTTCCGGTTCATCGGCCGGAACACCGGTTGCGGGACCCGCCAGCTCAAAGAATGCAAAGTCGGATAGGTACGACCACGCAGACGCTGCAGGCTGGTGGGCCTGCGGCTGCTGCACCATGGGCTGCTGGACAGACTGAGAGGTCGCAACCTGCCGGACAACAGGAGCGGCGGGGGCAGGCTGCGGGGCGGGAGCCTCAGTCTGCACGACGGGAACTGCCGGACGCGGCGCCGGCTGGACATGCTGCACGGGTCGCATCGGCTGCGACGGGGGCACATAGGCCGGGTTTGCGTGAACCGCCGCTGCCGGGCGGACGACCTGTGCCTGTGGCTGGACCGGAGCCGGTGCGGGTGAAGGAATCGGGGCCGGAGCGACGTGCGCAACCTGCGGCTCCTCCGAAACTTCTTGGACCGGCTGCGTGGGGGTGACCGGCATCATCGCACGCGCGGGAGTCGGAGCCGGCGCGAAGGGAGGACGCGCAGGCGAGGTCGTCTGCTGCGCAGGCTGCTGCTGTGCAGCCTTCTCTTCCGAGTTGCGACGCAGCATCCGGTCAGGCGTGCGGGTGAAGCGCACATTCGGCGCGATATAGAAGTAGTTGTCCCATGCCGGCGGCTGGTTGTCGTCCGCCGTAGCGGAGTCCTGAGACGCCTCTGAACGCGGCGGAAGCGCGTCGTTCCGCGCAACGATCTCCAACGGACTGGACCTGGGTGAACGCATGGAAGACATACTCATAGACTCACGACTGGATTGGCCCCTTGAGGGATAGGAAAGGTTGGTTAACAGGACCTTCCAAAATCGATAAAAGTCTCTGGACTTCCTCCCTAAACCGTGGCCACCCGCACAGAAGTTCCTTACCCTGCGTCAGGTGGGGAAAGACGTTGCCGACATACATTAAACCTTCTTCCGCTTCGGAATATCATTCCAATTTTCGCAGCGATCGTCTAAGGTTGGGCTAAATCAGTAAGTCGCGGGAGAGCCTATGAGTAGTGTGCTAGAGCGTTCGCTGGCCATTCTGGAACTGCTGGCGAAGTCCCCAAAGGGCCTGGCACTGCGCGACATCGCCGACAAGCTCGAGATCCCGCCAAGCGGCACCCATCGGCTGCTGAAGGATCTGGTACGGCTCGAATATGTTCGCCAGGACCGTGAGCACGCCGATTACTACCTCTCGACGAAACTGGTGGCTCTCGGGCTCAGCTATCTCAGCGACAGCGGCATCGTCGATCTCGCCCAGCCGGTGCTCGACCGGCTCGCGGCCGAGAGCGGAGAGCTGGTCCGCCTCAGCATAGTCAGCGGACGGAATCTCACCTGGGTGGCGAAGTCGCAGGGCGCGCGCAACGGGCTCATCTACGACCCGGACATGGGCGCAGATGCGCATCTGGCTTCCTCAAGCTCCGGTATCGCCTGGCTAATGACGCTGAGCGACGAGCAGGCGCTTGAGCTCGTTGCAAAACAGGGGTTCGCCAAGCCGGGCGAGTATGGTCCCAACGCGCCTCTCACCATGCTCGACCTCCTCCAGCGCCTGAATGCCGCTCGCGAGGCGGGTTATGCGCTAACTCTCGAGACCTATGCGGTGGGGATGAACGGCATGGCCGCCCCCGTGCGCGAGGACGATGGCGAAGCCCGCGCTGTGGTGTCGATCTACGGCCCTGCAGTGCGGTTCACCGAGAAACGGATGCGGGAGCTTGCGCCCAACTTGCTGCGTGCCGCGGCGGAGTTGTCCGTTGTCGGCAATGCTTCACCGCTGATGAAGCAGAGCTCCGCCGAGGTGTGATCTAGGCTGCGGCTTGCACGCGCTCGGCCTTCTGGCCGACAAGAAAGCTCTCGCCGCTAGGGTCTGCGAAGAGGTGTTCCGGCACACTCGCGGCAGGGCCATAGGTATTGCGGCAGTACGGGCACCGGGTTGCAGCCTTCGGCCGTTGGGCATGGCACGAGGGGCAGTACAGCAAGCGAGACAACTTCAACCTCCGAACGTCAGGACCAGCTACTTCCGCTGCGTCATAGCGGCATGAGTTGCCGCGCGATTGTCACGAAATTTGGGCAAGGACGCCGCAGCTCGCACAGCGCCCCACCCGTCAGAACTCAAGCGTCGGCAGGCAGGCCCGAAAGGCCGATGCGCCTGACTTCAGCCGCAGGCATCAGGCTCGCTTTGCGTACACGTCGCGCCTGCTTGCTGTTCTGAATGAGCCCAGCCCCAGTAGCCGCTTTCACGAAGCTGCGCTGGGCATCAGCGGCCGTGCGCCAGCCATCGAGGGCGTCGCGGCAGACGGTCATCGCGCTGCGCCAGCGGCGACCGCGGGCCCACTGGGGCCATTCGCGCTCAAGGCACTCTAGAGCCTCGAAGCTCGTGGCGACCTTTCGTTCGCCACCACTCGGCATGCGCAGCACCACGGGGGATGGGAATGCAATATCAGTCATCACTTCCTCTCTGTGCAAACGTCAACAAGAGCAAGTAACCGGACGCTGGATCCGGCCATGACTGATCTGGGCCCCTGCCGCGCCGAGTTCAAGACCGCCGAAGGGAGGTGCAATCCGGCCAGATCGCGACAGGGCTTCCTCGCATGGTTAACACGCGCTAAACATCGGACATCTCAAGGCTGAACTGATTCGCAGGCATGGCAGCACCCCATTTCATTTTCCGCGGGCTCCAGGTTGCAGCCCGGATCGCGCGGCCTCTCGCTCTCGCATCGACTGCCACCCTTGCGATCGCCATCGCCGGCTGCGCTCAGCAACCCGTCCGCATCGAGGATTCGTCGCTGTCGCATGAGCGTGACCTTACAGCGGCACTGGCCCTGCCACCTCCCGGCGGCCCGGCGGTGGTCAGCGTCATCGAGCGCATCTTTGCCAACGCCATCCAGCAGGACATCGTGCTCGCGACCTCGTCCACCGTGCCCGGACAGAACACGCTGCGCGTCCAGTTCTTCGGGCCGATGGGCTCCAGCCGCGGCGACACGACGCTCACGGACTATCCGCCAACGGAAGGGTCCATCGACCGAGAGATGCGCAGGGCGCTACCTGGCGTTTCGATGGTTCGCTCACCGCTCTTCGCCCAGAACGCTTACGGCCCGTTTGGATACGCGACGGGACGCAGCAGTTCCGGCGACCTCTGCGTCTACGCATGGCAGCGTCTTGCCGGAACGCGCTCCGACGCAACCGTAGCGACGCGCGGTTCGATACAGGTACGCCTGCGGCTCTGCCAGACCGGGGCGACCGAGGAAGGGCTGCTGGCCGTCATGTACGGCTACACCATCAAGTCGGCTATTGCCGGCGAGACCTGGAACCCCTACGGCACGGCACCGGCGGCCGACCCCCGTTTGGGCACGACCGGTCAACCGATCCACCCCAAGGGGCTCACGGGCGCCGCCCAGATTACCGTTGCGGCACCCGTTGAGGAAAGGACGCCGAGGCCGACGCCACGACCGGCGGTTGCATCAGCGCCCGCTCAACAAACAGCTCCGGTGCTTCCAACGGTTCCGGCAAACGCACCGATAGTGCCGCCGCCTCCGGGCACTGCAACACCGCAGGCTGTCCCGCAAGTGCCGCCGCCGCCCGGCTTTGGTAACTAAACCCCGAGCTTCCCCATGGTCAGATAACAAAGTCTTAACCATGGGTAAGCTTGGAAGATATCCGCTCTACGTCTGGCGACATTTTAGCGCCACAGTTGCACTAGACCGAGAGCACGGCCACATTCGCGTGGCAAACACGTCATCAGGACGCGAGTATTTTTATGAGTAATTTCGTTGTCGGCGCGGTGTGGGCCGTGCTGGCCGCGTGCATGATCTTCATCGTGTCGCTGCCGATCAATCTCCAGACTCACCTGGTCCTCGGCGGCATCATCCTCGCGATCATGATCACGATGAAGCTGCTGCGCCTCGACGGTACGTGGAGGGTCATCGCGCTCGCTCTCGGTGTCGCGATGGTGCTGCGCTATGTCTACTGGCGCACGACCAGCACCATTCCGCCCACCAGCCAGCTGGAGAACTTCATCCCCGGCCTCCTCCTGTACATCGCCGAGATGTACAGCGTGATCATGCTGTTCCTCAGCCTCTTCATCGTTGCCAAACCGCTGCCGCCGCGCGCCCCCGCACTTGTCAACGACGAGGAACTGCCGCGCGTTGACGTCTTCATCCCGACCTATGACGAAAGCTCGCGCATGCTGGCCGACACAATCGCGGCAGCAAAAGCGATGGACTACCCACAGGACCGCGTCACAGTCTGGCTGCTTGATGACGGCGGCACCGTGCAGAAGCGCAATTCCGACGACGTGCAGACCGCCCAAGCCGCACAGAAGCGGCACGTCGAGTTGCAGAAGCTCTGCGTCGAACTCGGCGCGAAATACCTGACCCGCGAGCGCAACGAGCACGCAAAGGCCGGCAACCTCAACAACGGCCTTGCCCATTCCGATTCCGAACTGATCGCGGTCTTCGACGCCGACCATGCCCCGACGCGCAGCTTTCTGCGCGAGACGGTCGGCTACTTCAAGGAAGACCCGAAGCTCTTCCTCGTGCAGACCCCGCACTTCTTCCTCAATCCGGACCCGCTCGAGCGCAACCTGCGTACCTTCGAGAAGATGCCGTCGGAAAACGAGATGTTCTACGGCGTTATCCAGCGCGGCCTCGACAAGTGGAACGCCTCGTTCTTCTGTGGCTCGGCCGCGGTGCTCAGCCGCAAAGCGCTGGAGGAAACCAACGGCTTTTCCGGCACGTCGATCACAGAAGACTGCGAGACAGCCATCGAGCTGCATTCGCGCGGCTGGAACAGCATCTATGTTGACAAGCCGCTGATCGCTGGCCTGCAGCCGGCGTCCTTCGCCTCGCTGATCGGCCAGCGCAGCCGCTGGGCCCAGGGCATGATGCAGATCCTGCGCTTCCGCTTCCCGCTGCTCAAGCGCGGACTGACCCTGCCGCAGCGCCTCTGCTACATGTCATCGACGCTGTTCTGGCTGTTCCCGTTCCCGCGCACGATCTTCCTGTTCGCCCCGCTTTGCTATCTGTTCTTCGACCTTCAGGTGTTCACAGCCTCCGGCGGTGAGTTCTTCGCCTACACGCTGAGCTACATCGCCGTGAACCTGATGATACAGAACTACCTCTACGGTCGCTTCCGCTGGCCATGGATCTCAGAGCTCTACGAATACATCCAGTCGGTACATCTGCTGCCGGCGGTGGTTTCGGTGATGCTCAATCCGCGCAAGCCAACCTTCAAGGTCACAGCCAAGGACGAGTCGATCTCGACCAACCGCCTGTCGGAGCTGAGCCGTCCGTTCTTCGTCATCTTCGCTGTCCTGCTGATTGCCGTTGGAGTTTCGGCCTGGCGCATCTATGCCGAGCCATGGAAGGCTGACGTCACGCTCGTCGTCGGCGGCTGGAACCTTCTCAACCTGATCCTCGCCGGATGCGCCCTCGGCGTTGTCTCCGAGCGTCGCGAGTGGAGCAGCACGCGACGCATCAAGGTCAATCGCCGCTGCGAGTTCGGCCACGACAATGCATGGTTGCCCGCGACCATCGAGGACGTGTCGGTAAACGGCGCGCGCGTGCGCGTCTACGGCGCTGACACCCCCGATTTCGTGGCCCAAGGGACGACCGCCATCCGCTTCCAACTGCTTTCGGGCGCCGAAATTGGCGAACTGCCGATCGTCGTGCGCAACCAGTCCAAGGAAGGCGACACCTTCGTGCTCGGCTGCCAGTACGTCCGCTCGGCCGCAGATCATCACCGGTACGCCGCGGACCTTGTGTTCGCCAATCCGGAGCAATGGTCGCAGTTTCAGGAATCGCGCCGGCGCAATCCAGGCGTGGTCGGCGGAACGCTGTGGTTCCTGCAGCTTGCGTTCTACCAGACCTGGCGCGGCCTCACTTACCTCGTCCGCTATCTGCGGTCGTCGGAGCCAGCGCCACAGCCGCTCCCCCAACCGAGGAGCGCCCGGTGATGAAGCGCCTCCCACTCGCATTCCTCATCGCACTCTCGGCAACTACCGCGCTTTCAGCACAGCCGACGCCTTTCGACATGACGCCGGAGCGGTCCGAGCTCGCTCCCGATTCCTCGCTCCCGCCAGAAGATTTGGGCATCGAGACTCCGGCACCACAGCCTGGGGACGTGCAGTCCGCCGAATTCCGCCGGCCGTTGCTGCCGACCGGTGACATCATGCTGCAGGGTGAAATCGCCTCGCGTAGCTGGGCGCTGCATCTCACCAATGCGCAGGCATCCGCTCCCATGCGCCTGCACCTCGGCTACAGCAACGCGATCGTCGTGGCGCCGGAAGTGTCGCGTCTGCAGCTCCTGATCAACGATTCCGTCGTTATCGAGACGCCGATCCGCTCGGCCGATGGCGTCGGCGTCATCGAGGTCGACGTGCCTGCGGGTCTGCTGCGCGCTGGCCGCAACGAGGTGTCGCTGCGCGTGAGCCAGCGCCACCGCACTGACTGCACCATCGACTCGACCTATGAGCTGTGGACCTCGGTCAATGCCGCGCAGACTTATCTCGTATCCGACGATCTTTCGCTTTCCAGGCTCTCGGCGGTCGAGGACCTGCGCGCCATAGCGCCGGACACTTCCGGCCGTGCCACCATCGCCATCGTGGCGCCCGGCATGTCGCGCAACGACATCGGTGCCGACATCCTGAAGCTCGCGCAGACCATCGCGCTCTACCAGCCCCTGCCAGATCTCAACTACGTCATCGACGCGGCACCCTCGGACGAGCAGGAAAATGCGAGCCTGCGCGTGTTCATCGGCGAACGCGATGAGCTTGAGGCACTCGGTGTCGACTTGCCGGCGGGGGCTACCGGTCCCATCGCAACGTTCGCCGAACAGCCGGACGGCATACCGACCTTCATCGTCAGCGGTCAGACGCGCGGCGAATGGCTAGAGGCGCTCGACGGCATGCTGGCCCCTCTCGACCGCTCCGCTGGTACCCGCCGCGAAGCCGTCACGACTGAAGCCTGGCGGCTGCCGAACGCGCCGATGATCTACGGCGCGCGCGAGTTGACCTTCAGCGAGCTCGGTGTGCGCTCCGAGAGCTTCTCGGGCCGCAACTTCAGCACCAGCTTCCAGTTCTCGGTTCCGTCCGATTTCTACGCCGGCTCCTACGGCGAAGCGCAGATCCTGCTGGATGCCGCCTATGCCCAAGGCGTTCTGCCGGGCAGCCTGATCAATGTCTACGTCAACGACTCGATCGCGATCTCGATGCCGCTCAACGACGATCGCGGCGCGGTTCTCGAGAAGCTGCCGCTGCGCATGACGATGCGGCACTTCAAGCCGGGCCTCAACGAGATCCGGGTCGTCGCGACGCTGCGCACCGCGGAGGATGAGGCTTGCGCGGCGGCTGGCCTGACGGGCGACCAGCCGCGCTTCGCGATCTTCAACAGCTCGCGCTTTGTCGTGCCGGCCTTCGCCCGCATCGGCCAAAGCCCGAACCTCGCTGCTCTCAGCGGCACGGGGTATCCGTACTCGCAAGCGGAACAGCCGGTCCCTGTCGTCACCGAGCGCAACGACGCGCCGACCCTGTCGGTAGCGGCGGATCTGCTTGCCCGCATGGCTCTCAGCGCCGGCCGCGCCATGCCGGTAACACTGACGACCTCGATAGACACGCTCCGCGACCGCGACGCCATTTTCATTGGCTCGATCAATACGATCCCGTCCCCGGTGCTGTCGCAGGTCAACGTCTCCGAGGAGGCACGCAGCCACTGGGTCGCCTCGCATGGCGGCGTCCCGCTTGCGACGGATGCCGCGCAGGCCGATCCGCAGGCCTGGCGCGAACAGATGGGCGCGCGCAACTGGTTCCGCGACATCGAGGAATGGTTCGACCGCACCTTTGAGCTGAACCTTAGCGACCTTCGCTTCGTCCCGTCCTCCGAGCCGCCGTTCGTTCCGTCCCGCCCGGCTCAGGTGATGGTCGCGCAAGGCATCAATCCGGCAGGCAACGGCGTTTGGACGCTGGTCTCCGCACCGGATACGCAGATGCTGCAGGAGGGCGTCAGCGCAATTTCAAGGCTACCCAACTGGACGCGTCTTTCCGGTCGGCTCGCCAATCTCGACAATGACGAGGAAACCATCAGCGCGCTGCCCGCAACCACGCAGAAGTTCGTCGAGACGCAGCCCGTTTCGATCAACAACTTCCGTCTCATCGTCGCGAATTGGCTGTCGAGCAACATCCTGTCATACTCCCTGGTGCTGGTGGCGACCTGCTTCCTTGTCGGCATCGCGACCTCCGCGCTGCTCTCGCGATCGGGGAGACGTCATTGATCCGCAAGCTGCTCCTGGCGCTCATTCTTGTGACCGGCATGGCACCCTCGCTCGCCAATGCGAAGATCACTTCCGAGGAATGGTCGGCCTACACCGATCGCTTCGTGTCGCAAGAAGGCCGGGTGATCGATGATGGCAATGGCGGCATCTCGCACAGCGAGGGGCAGGGCTATGGCCTCTTGCTCGCCTACCTTGCCGGCAACCGCGCCGATTTCGAGCGGATCTGGTCTTTTACCGAACGCGAACTCCTGCTGCGCGACGACAGTCTCGCCGCCTGGAAGTGGGAGCCATGGGCGACGCCTCACATCACCGACCTCAACAACGCCGCCGACGGCGACATCCTGATCGCCTACGCGCTGGCGCTTGCGGGTGCCGCCTGGCACGATCAGCGCTTTACCCGGAACGCGCGCACCATCGCGCGGGCGCTAGGGCGCACTTCGGTCTTCGAGCACCAGGGCGAGCTACTGCTGCTTCCCGGCGTCGGCGGCTTTGGCCCGAAGGCGCGCCGCGACGGACCGGTGGTCAACCCGTCCTACTGGGTGTTCGAGGCCTTCCCTGTCCTCGCACGCATTGCACCCGAAACCGATTGGATGAGGCTTTCCGAAAGCGGCAAGCGGCTGATCCGCAAGACGCAGATCGGCGAGCGCAGGCTTCCGGCCGAGTGGGTCTCGCTGGCGAATGCGCCGAAGAGCGCGAACGGCTTTCCAGCGATGTTCGGCTACAACGCCATCCGCATTCCGCTCTATCTGATGCGTGCTCTGGAAAACGATGCCGAGCTGCTGCGCCGGCTGCGCGATGGCATGACCGGCCCTAACGGAGAAATCACCCTGATCGACGCCGTCAACGGCAAGATCGCTGCCCAGCTTGATGATCCCGGCTACCGGATCATCTCCGCGCTTGCGAGTTGTGTTGTCGATCGCGTGAAAATTCCTGAAGAACTTCGCAGCTTCCGCCCGACTGTTTACTATCCTTCCACTCTGCAACTTCTTGCACTGTCCCACATCAGGGAGGACCGGCCCGAATGTCTCTGACAACCTCGGTGAAGTCTGTCGCCATCGGCGCGGCCACTCTGTCGCTCTTGCTGGGCACGACCGCCTTTGCGCAGATCCGCCACTACTGGGACCCGAACGCTCCTATGGTGTCGCTGGAGGTAACCGGAACCACCCCGGCCGCTGCGGCGATTTTCGACGACGAGGAAGCCGGCGAGCCTCAGCTGCTGGCACAAGCGGACCTCCAGCCGGCACCGCTCGCGCAGCAGGCCCAGGATGCAGCGCCGCCGGAAGTCGATGAATCCGCGCTGCGTTACTTTGCACGCCAGGGCGACAAGCGCCGCCTGGAGATCGAGATCGCGCGTCTGCGAGCGCTCTATCCGAACTGGACGCCGCCCGCCGATCCTCTTGCTACGCCGGTGAAAACTGACACCGCGCTGGAGGAAATCTGGCAGCTCTATTCCGAAGGCAAGCTCGGCGAAGTACGCCAGAAGATCGCCGAGCGCCAGGCCGCCGAACCGGGCTGGACGCCGCCGACGGACCTGACGGACCGGCTCGCGCTGGCCGAGGCGCGCGACCGCCTCATCAACGCTTCCAACCTCGACCAGTACGCCACAGTCATCTCGGTTGCGTCGGACAACCCGCAGCTCCTCACCTGCAGTGAGGTGGACGTGCTCTGGCGCGTAGCCGAGGCATTTGCCCGCACGGAACGCGAGCCCCGGGCCTACGATGCATACAAGTACATTCTCTCGAACTGCGAAAACACCAATGAGCGCGTTGCGACCATGCAAAACGCCTCGCTGCTGCTGACGCAGACGAATATTGCAGACCTGCTCACGCTCGAGCGGTTCGACAGCGACGGCAAGGGCGAGTTCGCCGCTATCCGGGACGATCTCGCCCGCGACGCGGTGGCCAGGGGCAGCAAAGATGCCGAAGCGGCGGTCCCCGCCGAGGAGCTAAAGCGCGTCGAGCGGCTTGCCGAAGCCGACAAGCTCCCGTCCGACGCACGCCTGCTTGGCTGGTACTATCTGCAGCGCAAGAACCACATCGAAGCGGAGAAGTGGTTCCGCATGGCACTCGACGGCGAGCCATCGGCTGACGCCGCCGAAGGACTGGCGCTGGCCCTGATCGAGCGAAATGCCTTCGCCGAAGCGGAGGAGCTGATGTTCCGCTGGCGCGGCACGAGCGACAACACGCGCGTTGTCTATCTCGCCGCAGCGGCAAACCTGCTTGGCACCGAACCGCGCCCGCTGCTGACGAGCGAGGTGCTTAACCGCATCGTCGCCGAAGTTGCCTCGTCACGCTATGTCGAGGGCGCCCGCCAGCTCGGCTGGTATTCCCGCGCCTTCGAGCAGCACACCACGGCAAAGGCCTGGTTCCTGACGGCGCTTTCCTGGAGCCCCGACGACGAGCCGTCGGCCTATGGGCTGGCACTTACCTATCACCTGTTCGGAGAGGCAGCCGAGCTTGCGGAAATCAAGCGGCAGTGGGCAGGACGCTCCGAGCGAATCCAGCTCGTCGGTGTCGCCGTGACGGAGCCGGCACCGGTTGCGCCCCGCCTCTCAACAGCTCAGGAGCCGCTCGCTCTGGCGCCAACGCAACCAGCACCTCGCGCCGTCGTAACAACCAACGTGCAGGCAGCTCAGCCAGCCCAACCTTCTCAGCCTACCCAGCCCGTACAGACGGTGCGCCGAACGGCACCTGCTGCGCAGAAAGCGGCGCCCGCCGCCTCCGCTTCACGTCGCAGCTGCGCCGGCCAGATCCATCCGGAAAGTCTCAGTCCTGAAGCTGCGCTCAACCGTGGCTGGTGTCTTATGGACGCAAATCGCCCGATCGAGGCGGCGAAGGCCTTTGATGTCGCATTGCGCAGCCGCAGCGAACAGGTTCGCCGCGACGCTTCCTACGGCCAGAGCCTTGCATATTTGCGAGCAGGTCTGATCGACAACGCTGCCGTTTCTGCAACGAGGGCGCCGCAGTCGCAAGCGCGGGCACAGGAGCTGCAGACCAGCATCCTCGCCGAACGCGCCCTCGGTGCCTTTGAGCGCGGCCGCTATGTCGAAGCGATCATCGCGCTCGACCAGCGCGCCCAAATCGCGCCCGAACGTATCGACCTGATGGTCCTGCGCGGCTACGCCTACATGAAGCTCGGGCGTCTGTCCGACTCCAAGCGCGTCTTCGAAGCCGCCGCCGGCACCGGCAGCCGCGACGCAATCCGCGGCCTTGCCGACCTGCGAAACCTGATGAACGGGGGGTAGGGGGCAAAAGTACCCTCGCGGATGCTCCCCTCAACGGGCAGACCAATCAAGTTCAGCGCTTGTTGACCTCTTTGTGCTCCAATCCTTCGCGATGGCGAGGTGAGGGGCGCTGGGGAAAAATGAACATAGCTGAACGGCTCGAGAGGGAGGGGCTGCGCGAGGCTGCGGACAGCGCCGCACGCGTCGCGGTACTCGTTCCCTGCTACAACGAAGAAGCTACCATCGGCAAAGTCGTCGCTGACTTCAGAGCCGTGCTCCCCGACGCCCAAATTTACGTATTCGACAACAACTCGAGCGACCGCACCATTGAAGTGGCGAAGGCCGCCGGCGCAATTGTCGGACGCGTACGTGGCCAGGGCAAGGGTCATGTCGTCCGCCGGATGTTCGCCGATGTCGATGCGGATGTTTACATCCTCGTAGACGGTGACGGCACCTACGACGCCTCCGTCGCGCCAATGATGATCGACGAGCTCCTGCAGAATGGGCTCGATATGGTCGTGGGCGTCCGCCACACCAAGGACGAGGCCGCTTTCCGCGCAGGCCACCGCTTCGGCAACCAGCTGCTGACGGGCTGCGTCGCGTTCCTGTTCGGTAGAAACCTCACCGACATGCTGTCCGGCTACCGAGTCCTGTCGCGACGCTTCGTGAAGTCGTTCCCGGCACATGCGACGGGCTTCGAAACCGAAACCGAGTTGACGGTCCATGCGCTCGAACTGCGCATGCCCGTCGCTGAGGTAGATACCGAATATCATGCGCGGCCGCCGGGATCGGTCAGCAAGCTGAACACCTATCAGGACGGCCTGCGCATCCTCTTCACGATCATCCGACTGCTTAAGGCGGAAAAGCCGCTGCAGTTCTTCTCGATCGGCTTTGTAGCCTGCGTGGTGGCTGCACTGATCCTCGCCGAGCCGGTCTTGATGACATACCTTGAGACTGGTCTCGTTCCGCGGCTGCCAACGGCGCTTCTGTCCGCGAGTCTGGTGCTGTTCGGGACGCTGCTGCTGGTCTGCGGACTAATCCTCGACACGGTTACGCGCGGACGCGCTGAAATTAAGCGCATGGCCTATCTCGCCCAGCCGAGCCCGTGGCAGAGACGGAGCGGATGAGCACCACGCTTGCTCAGTTCGCCCGTTTCGCGCTCGTCGGGACAATCGGTTTCCTGACCGACGTCACCGTGCTTGTGATTGGGATGCGGCTAGGCGCGGGACCCTACATCGCTCGCGTCATCTCCTTCCTCTGCGCGGCTGCCGTCACGTGGCTGCTCAACCGCAGCTTCACCTTCAGGACAGGACCCGCTGTGAAGTCGGCGGAACCCCTGAAATATCTTGCAGCAATGACGGCGGGCGGAGCGGCGAACTATTCCAGCTACAGCCTGGTTGTCGCGCTGTTCCCACACGAACCCCTTGCGCCGGTAGCCGGAGTGGCAATCGGATCGATTGTCGGCATGGGCCTGAACTTCGCCAGCGCGAAGTGGTGGGTTTTCAACGCCTGAAGGCCCGCTTTAGGTTGTGAGGAGCGCCCAGCCGACTGCTTTTGCACGAAAAAATTGCCCTGTTGCTCCTGCGCATTCATCGCTATTCCCCCTGCCTCATCTTGCGCCTTAGCGCATGAATGTGCCACATCGTCGCGGTCAGTCTCCGAGAGAGGTCTTTGCTGCCACGGTGGCGCAAAAGGGAGACGGCGCATGTAGCCGTGGCATCTAGGGAGGTGGAATGAACCGCCGTGTTATTCTGGCGCTGAGCGCCGCGCTGCTGATGGGTGCAACCGCAGTGCAGGCTCAGGACGCCGCCAAGATCGCCATGGTCGCCGAGCTTTCGGGGGCCGGCGCCCCGGCCGGCACGAACTGGCGTGACGGCATCAAGATCGCCATCGAGGAAATCAACGCCGCTGGCGGCATCCTCGGCAAGCAGGTCGAGGTTTCCGAATACGACACGCAGACCGACCCGCAGGTCTCGCGCGCGATGGTCCAGAAGGCCATCGACGAGGGTGCGTTCGCCATCCTCGGCACCATCTATTCGGGCTCGACCCTCGTCAACATGCTGGTCGCCCAGCAGAACGAGATCCCGCAGTTCGTGGGCTCGGAAGCTCCTACCATCGTCCAGAAGGGCAACCCGTTCGTGTTCCGCACCTCGTCGGGCTCCCAGAAGGGCGTTCCTGCTCTGGTGCCGTACTTCACCGACACGCTGAAGGCCAAGAAGGTCGCCGTCGCCTGGGTCAACAACGAGTTCGGCAAGGGCGGCCGTGACGTCTTCACCGCCGAGATGGAAAAGGCGGGCATTGAGATCGTCACCGACGTTCCCTCGGAGCAAGGCGCGACCGACTACGCCTCGGACGTCTCCAAGCTCAAGGAATCCGGCGCCGAGGCTGTGTTCGTCTACATGAACCAGGAAGAGGCTGCCCGCTTCCTGATCGAGGCGAAGAAGCAGGGTCTTTCTATGCCGCTCGTCGGCGAGGTGACCCTGACCGAGGCCAAGGTGATCGAGCTTGCCGGCGGCGCAGCCGAAGGCGCGATCGCGCATGTCGGCGTGACCGCGACCGCCACGGACATTCCGGGCATCGCCGAGTTCAACGAGAAGTTCGTTGCCCAGTTCAAGCGCAACCCGACGCATGACGCGATCAAGGGCTACATCGGCGCTTGGGCCACGAAGTACGTCACCGAGAAGGTCGGCGAGTTCGACGGCGCTAAGTTCGCCGAGACTATGAAGAACCTGTGCCTGCCGGTTGCCGAGTATCCGAAGATGCTGCTCGACACCTGCTGGGACGAAACCGGCGAAATGTCGCGTCCGAGCTTCATGGTTCAGGTCAAGGACGGCAAGCCCGTCGTCATCGGGACGGTTCCGGCGAACTGATCCCATCCCTGATGCAGTCGCGGCCGCCTGAACGGGCGGCCGCCCCTGCCTAAAGGACATCCCATGTCGCAGTTCCTGCAAGTTCTGCTGTCCGGTTTGGCTACCGGTTCGATCTATGCGCTCGTCGCCATCGGCTTCACACTCGTCTGGCAGGCAGCCCAGACCGTGAATTTCGCGCAGGGCGAGTTCGTCATGGTCCCGGCCTTCTTCGTGCTGGTCGGCACCAATATTCTTGGCTTCCCGCTCGCGCTGTCGCTGGGCCTCGCGCTCCTGCTGGCGATCGCGCTGCTCGGCGCCGTATTCAAGAAGCTGGTCGTCGATCCCATCCTTCCGTCCGGCGGCATCTCTCTGATCATCGCCACCATGGCGCTCGGCATCCTCCTGCGCGAAAGCGTCAAGGAATTCTATGGCGCCGAGGCACAGCCGTTCCCCGCGATGTTCCCGACCAACCCGATCAACGTGTTCGGCGCGGTCGTGTCGATGCAGGACATGCTGAACCTCTTGATTTCGCTGGCCGTCGTCGTGGTACTGACGCTGTTCCTCAACCGCACGCGCACTGGCCGCAGCATGCAGGCTGCGGCGCAGAACCCGGCAGTGGCGGAAATTCTAGGCGTCAACGTCAAGCGTATGGTGATGTACGCCTTCCTCATCAACGCAGCCCTTGCCGCGCTTGCCTCGTTCCTCATCACGCCGGTCTACCTGGCCAAGTTCTCCAACGGTGAGACGCTTGGCCTCGTCGCCTTCATCGCGGCGATCGTCGGCGGCTTCAACCAGATCCGCGGCGCGCTTGTCGGCGGCCTCCTGATCGGCGTGCTCGACAACCTCGTCGCCACTTATGTCACGGCCGAATATCGTGCCGCGCTGCCGCTCATCCTGCTGATCTTCATCATCCTCGTGCGCCCGCAGGGCATCATGGGCACCTCCGAGGGAAGGGCGGTCTGATGCGCGCGTATCTCAGTTGGCTCCTCATTGCCCTCCTGCTGGTGCTGGCAATCCTCGCCCCGATCGGGCAGGGCAACTACATCACCTATGTGCTGACCTCGTGGCTCGTGTTTTCGATCGCCGCAATGGGGCTGAACCTCACCCTCGGCTATGCCGGCCAGATCTCACTGGCGCAGGCCTCGTTCATGGCGATCGGCGCCTATACCAGTGCGCTGCTGACCCTTGCCGGCTGGCACTGGATGGCGGCACTCGTTCCGGCGCTGCTGCTCTGCTTCGTCGTCGGCCTCGTGCTGGGCTATCCGGCACTGCGCGTGAAGGGGCATTTCCTTGCCTTCGTGACGCTTGCCTTCAACACGCTCGTCTTCCTCGTGCTGCGCAACGAAGACTGGTTGACAGGTGGCAACTACGGCCTCTCGGGCATGCCGCGTCCGGACTTCGGCTTCGTCTCGACGATGAAGCAGCACAATTTCTACTACTTCACGCTGGCGATCACGGTCGTTGCCGCCGCGATCATGTGGTGGATCGTCCGCTCGCCGTGGGGTCGCGGCTTCAAGGCATTGCGCGAAAACCCGATCCGCGCGGAAAGCCTCGGTGTCGACACGCGGCGCATCACGCTGCTCGCCTTCGCGATCGGCTCGACCTATGGCGGCCTTGCCGGGGCGCTGATCTCGCCGCTCGTCCAGTTCATCGAGCCGGGCTCGTTTGCGGTCGGCCACTCGCTGCGCATCCTGCTGATGGTTGTTGTGGGCGGCGCCGGCTTCTTCTTCGGGCCGTTCCTCGGCGCCGGCGTCGTCATCCTCCTGCCGGAGCTGCTGCGCTTTACCGAAGGCTACTACCTCATCATCTACTCGGCGCTCGTCATCGTGATGCTGGTGTTCACGCCAAGGGGACTGATCGGGTTGTGGGGAATGCTGCGTGACCGCTTCTTCGGCAAGCCGCAGATCCGCGCAGACGTGGAGCAGGGACCGAAACTGAAATGACCGCGCCCATTCTCTCGATCCGCAACATCACCAAGAGCTTCGGCGGCATCAAGGCCGTGCGCGGCGTCTCCTTCGACGTGCACAAGGGCGAGATCCTCGGCCTCATCGGCCCCAACGGCTCGGGCAAGTCGACGCTGTTCAACTGCATCCTCGGCCAGCTGCAGCCGGATGAAGGGTCCGTCGAGGTGAAGGGTGTGCCCGTGACGGGCATGCGCGCCAGCAAGCTCAACCGCCTCGGCGTCGGCCGCACTTTCCAGCAGCTGTCGGTGTTCCCGCAGATGACGGTGCTCGACAACATCATTGTCGCCGGCCAGGAGCACAAGGGTACGCTGATCTCGCGCCTGTTCGGGCCCACGGATGCCGGCCTGACGCAGGCTGCCGACCAGCTCATCGAGTTCTTTCGGCTGACGCACCTGCGCGACACGCCGGCGGGCTCGCTCTCCTACGGCCAGCAGAAGCTCGTGGATGCCGCTATGGCCTTCATGGCAGGGCCGGACCTGGTGCTGCTCGACGAGCCGGCAGGCGGCGTGAACCTGACGATGCTCGCGCATCTCAAGGAGCGCCTCGTCGCCTACAATGCCGAACACGGCACGACCTTCGTCGTGATCGAACACAACATGGAGTTCGTGATGAGCCTGTGCACCCGCATCGTGGTGCTGGCGGAAGGCGCCATCATCGCGGAGGGCTCGCCCGACGAGATCCGCGCGAACCAGACCGTCATCGACGCCTATCTGGGAGGCTGATCATGCTGGAACTCCAGGACATTCACGGCGGCTACGGCAAGATCACGATCCTGAACGGCGTCTCGTTCAAGATCCCGAAGGGCACGATCACCACCGTGATCGGCCCGAACGGCGCCGGCAAGTCGACCGTGTTCAAGGCAATCTTCGGCCTGCTCAATATCGACAAGGGCCGTATCCTGCTCGATGGCAAGGACGTGACGCGCCACACGCCGCGACAGATGATCGACCATGGCGTGACCTACGTTCCGCAGGGCCGCAACGTCGTGCCGCAGCTCTCGGTCTACCACAACCTCGAGCTCGGTGGCGTCACCGCCCGCGATCAGGCCAAAGTGCGCGAACGCATCGAAAAGGTGATGGACAAGTTTCCGATCCTGCGCGAGTTCCGCAACCGCAAGGCCATTGAGCTGTCGGGCGGCCAGCAGAAGCAGCTCGAAGTCGCGCGCTCGCTGCTGCTCGACCCGAAGCTGATCCTGATCGACGAACCGTCGATCGGCCTGTCACCGAAGCTGGTGCAGGAAGTGTTTGCCACCCTGCAGCGCCTGCGCGACCAGGGCGTCACCATCCTGATGGTGGAACAGAACGCCAAGTCCGCGCTCGCCATATCGGACTATGGCCTGGTGCTCGAACTCGGCCAGACGCGCATGCACGACAAGGCCGAAAAGCTCCTCGCCGACCCCCGAGTCGGCCAGCTGTTCCTCGGCGGACATATAGAGGAGGCTCCCTCCGCCTGAGCAGGGGAGGGGCCTTCGATCTTCTCAGCAATCCGCTGAATGAGGTTGCGGCTCAGGCCGCCGCAATCTCGTGGATTTTCACGCCCGGCACGGCCTTCGCGGCAAGGTCGCAGAGATGGCGGTGGTGGGTGAGGTAAATCACCTGGCCCACCTGGCTCATCTGGCCGAACAGGCGCAGCACTTCCTCCGAGCGCGGCTCGTCGAACGTCTCCATGATGTCGTCGGCGATGAAGGGTACCGATGGCCGCGCAGCCGCGAACTCTTCGTAGCCGGCAAGGCGAAGGGCGAGATAAAGCTGGAAGCGCGTGCCCTTGGACATGTCCATCGCCAGCTTCGAGCCGCCGCGCGCGGAAAGGCCGATCAGCGTTTCGCGGTCCTTCTCCGGCCGCGTTGCAAGGCCGGTGTATTCGCCGCGCGTCATCTGCCGGAACGCTTCTGAGGCACGGTTCATCATCGCGCTGCGGTGCCGGTCTCGATAGGCGCGGATCGCGTGCTCGGCAATCATGCTGCCGCTGCGCAGGCGCAAGTACCGCAGCGCCTGTTCCTCCATCTCCAGCAGGATCGTCCTGCGCTCGGCATCGATGCGGGCCACGGTGTCGTCACCGCCAATGGCATCAAGGCGGTCCTGCGCACGGGTGCGATCCGCAAACAGCGTCTTCGCGCGCTCATCCAGGTTCTCGATGCGGACCGCAAGCTCTGCCTGCTCGCGCTGCAGCTCGGCAATGTCCGCCCCGCAAATCGCTGAAAGAGCGGCCTCAAGTGTTTCTTCCTGCGTCTCGGCAATGATCTGCCGCGCCAGCCGGTCGCGTTCCTCGACCAGGCGGTCGCGCTGCCCAGCAAGCTCCAGCGCCTGACGCAGCTCGGTAATCGACTCGACATCGAAAAAAGAGGTCATCTCGTTGCGGCGCGTCTCGTGCAGCGCAATTTGCTGCCCCAGTTCCTCGCGTTCGTCCGCGACCGCCGCAAGCTCCGCGAGCTTTTCCTCGCGCCGCTCCCTCGTCTGCCGTGCCTCGTCCCGGCGCCGAATCAGGGCGCGGGCGGCATCAACCGGGCGCGATTGATCGAATGGCTCGCCAAGGGCATCGCAGATGTCGGCGACAGCATTCACAAATTCTGCGCGGTCTGCTTCCATCGCGTCGATGCGATGCTGCGTGCCGGCATACTCCTTCAGCGCAACGGGAAGTTCCGTCAGCGCATCGAGCAGCTCACGCACGGCGCCTGGTGCCTCCTCCATCCCGGCGAACCAGGTCTGATCGAGAGCGCTCTTCCAGCGGCCCTGCCAGTCTTCGGATGCAGCCCTCGCCTGATCAAGCTCCCGCTGGCGCGAGACGAGATTTCGCGTCAGGTCTGCAACCTGTTTCTCGATCGTTGCCCGCTTGGTGTACGCGGTGTTGTGCGCGGATATGAGGTTTTCAGCCGCCTGCACGAGTTCGGACAAGGCAAGGCCGCTGGCTTCCATGCCGGTATTCTCAAGCGCCCCGGCCAGCGCCTCCCGTTCAGCGTCGGCCGCCGCGCGAGCTTCGTCTGCCGCGCGCTGCGCTGCCTGCAGCGCATCCCACGCGGCAACGGCCTTGGCATGATCGCGCGACCAGCGTTCGAAGGTGGCGAGAAGACCTGCGATGAGTGCTTCAGAGGGGAGGGGGAGCGCCGCCGGCGCTTCAGCCACGATCTCCGCCCTCAACTGCGCTAGCTCCTCATCCGCTTCGCTCAGCAGCGCGTCCTGCCGCTCAATGGCCGCCGAGGTGACGGCGCTTGCGGCGGTCGAAGCGCGCAGTTCCTCCAGCTCCTTGCTGGCCTTGAGCCGGGCATCAGCGGCCTCATCCACCGCATGCATACGCTGTTCGAAGTGCACTGCCGTCTCGCGGTCAAGCGCTTGGAGATGCTTTGCCCACGCGACGTTGCGCTGGGCCATCAGCGCTTCCGCTTCCTCGTCGCCGATGACGCTGCCCACACTGCGCAGGACCTCGATGCGAGCCTTATCTTCAGCGAGCCTCGTCTCCAGCTCCCGCTTGCGGTCGAGCGCTGCCGCGCGGCGCTTCTGTAGAGCGTCGGCACCCGAACGCCATGCTTCAAGCCGCGCGGCATCCGGAAGGCGGATGGCCTTCAGTTCTTCTCCGGTACCGCTCCACGGCTGCAGAGCGCTTGCCGCTTCTTCGAAAGCCCGCACCTTCTCGGCAAGTGAACGTTCCGCGAGCCGTAGCTCGGCCGCAAGATCACCCCGCCGGATGCGGAGGAGCGACGCCTGCAGGCGGGCCACGGTAATCGCATCCAGCACGCCGCCCCCCTCCAGCCCCTTCAGCTCCGCCTGTGCGTCTTCCAGCACCTGTTCGCCGTTCTCGAACTCCTTCTCGGCGGCGCGGAGCGCAACATCGATGCCGTTCTTTTCGGCGAGCAGCTCGCGCAGCATGCCGATCGTCGCGGCTGGAACGACCAGCGTCATCGGATCGGCCACGTCACGCTTGCCCAGCGCCGTCCGGATCAGGTCGACCCTGATCTTCTGTTCGGAAAGCTGCGACTTACGCTTGGGCAGATCTTCCTCGGCCGTCGTATATCGTGCAGCCGCTTCCGACAGGCGCTCGATGCGGTGGTCGAGCTCGAGCAGCCGCTCGTCGACGGTGAGCGCATCAATCTCGTCGCGAATCCGCGCTTCACGCTGGTCGAGCCCCGCGCGCTTCGTCTGCAGCCGTGCTTCCGCATCAATGAGTTCGGGCAGCGCGTGCGACCACTCGGCCGGCGGGCGAGGGACTTCCGCATAGGCAGCAAGGCTCTCCTCCAGGCGGCCGTAATCGCCCGCCAGCGGATGCGCGCGCAGCATCCGCGCGATCTGCTCCTGGCGCGTGCGCGCCGTGCCGATCTCGCGCATGACCTCCTCATAAGCGGCCTCGGCGCGCTGAAGCTCGGCCTTGAGCGACGCATAGGCGGAGGCTTGTGTATCGGTCTCGTCCCGGCGCGCCTTCAGTTCGGCCATCCGGCGCTTGAGCCCCGCAATGGTGGTGCTGCTCGCCCGCTTGCGGAAGATGGAAAGCGCCTCCTCCATCGTCTTCTCGAGCACGGCACTGGTACCGGCGAGCCCGGCGCTCGCCGAAAACAGCAGCTCGCCAAGGTCGCCGCGGCTTTCGAGGATGGCGTTGCCGCCATCCTCCAGCGTCTGGTCGTCAAGCGAGAACATCATGCGGTAGGCATCGCGCGTGAGGCCAGCCAGCGGCACGCTGAGAACCGCCTCGTTGACCGGCTGGCCCTGCGCATCGAGCAGCGAGTTAGCGCGCTGCTTGACCCGCTTGAACTCGTGCGCCTCGCCGCCGAACTCGAGGCAGCCGCCCACCTCCATCGCCTTTCCCTGATGCAGGAACCCGTATCGAGTACGCTCCTCGATACCAAACAGGAGGTCGAGATAGGCCGACAGCGAGGTCGACTTGCCGGCCTCGTTGAGGCCGTAGACGATGTGCAGATCCGGCTTGTCGGACACGCGCTCGCCGAAGTCGATGGAATAGTCGGTGAACTTCCCGTATCGGGTCAGGTCGAGACGTCTGAGACGCATCAGGCGGCCTCCGGCGCCTCAAGCCGCAGGCGCGCCAGAATGTCCTCGCTGCCTTCTGCGAGCAGCTGATCGACCAGCGCCTCGAATTCGGCTTCGTCGCTGCCGCTGAAGCTGCGCGCCTCGGCCGGCAGATCGTCGCGGACTTCCTTTACCAGGTCGCGCACCGCGTCGCGCACGCTATGCTGGCCGATAACAGTCTCGCGCATCAGCTGGTGGAGTTCGAGCAGCGGGTCGGCGCTGTTGCTGCGGGATGCCGTCTCGGCAGGGGAAGAGATGGAGATCTCGAGCTTTTCGATCCAGGTACGGCCAAGCCCCTCGGCGCGCTGTTCGGCCTCGGCCAGCAGCAGGTCGCGATCGCGGCGCAGCGTCCACGACAGCGGCGTGGAGCCGGTGATCCTGAGCCGTCCAACCAGATGGTCGGAGCGGGTACGCGCGCGGGCATCTGCCAGAGCCTGCTCGACAAGATCGACCGCCTCACGCCAGGTGACGGCCGAGGACAAATCCGCAGTGATCCGTTCGAACTGGGCGATGCTGGTGAGCCGTTCCTCGACCGTGACGCGGCGGTCATCATGGATGGTGACGAGTGAGACAGTCTTCTCGCCGCCCTCGTTGATGTCGCGTCCCTGGGGCATGCCTGGCATGATCACGGACCGTTCGCCCTCGTGCAGTGCGCGCGCATGCACATGACCCAGCGCCCAGTAGTCGAAACCCCAGCCATGCAGGTCTGCCACCTTGCACGGCGCGTAGAGGTCATGGCCGTTCGCACCGGCAAGGCTCGTGTGCATGACGCCGATATTGACCGCGTCGGGGAGGGGGCGGCGGTACTTTTCGAGCAGGCTTTCCGGCGCGTGGGGCTTCGCAAAGCTTAGCCCATGGACGTGGATGCTGAGATAGTCACGCTTGAGTTCTACCGCCTCGGCACGGCCACCAAACACTTTCACCGAAGGCGGGAACACCAGCTCCTGTGTGATGCGGGACAGCGCATCATGGTTGCCTCGGATAACGAAGGTGGAGATCCCCGCCTCGTGCAGGCGCTGCATCTGCGTTGCCAGGAACCGCGCCGTCTTCATCGAAGTTTGGTCGCCGTCATAAAGATCGCCGGCGATGATGAGGGCGTCGACCCGCTCCTCGATACACAGGTCCACGATCGACACCAGCGCCTGCCGCGTTGAGTTACCGATCAGCTCGGCGAGGTCGCTGTTGCGCATCGCCAGCGAGCGCAGCGGTGAATCGAGGTGAAGGTCCGCCGTGTGGACGAAGCGAAATGCCATCGCGGTGCTGCCCGTTTCATTCCCTGCAAGGTTCGGTAAGCACCGTAGACCGTTTCGCCGTGCCATTTGCGGCAGCGATCAGGTCATGCACAGGAAACCGCAAGGTTTCGGTCCGCTCGTACTGCCGTTTCCCGGAACTTCTCCGTCCGCCACGACTTAACCCGCTGCTATTGGACGAGAAAGGAACCAGCCATGTCCTGGAAGACTGAGGCTTCGGGCTCAACCATGAGCACCGGAGCGCCTGCGCGCAGCGATCGAAATTCGCTGACGGTCGGGCCCGACGGCCCGATCCTCCTGCACGACGTCCATTTCCTCGAGCAGATGGCCCACTTCAACCGCGAGAAAGTGCCGGAGCGCCAGCCCCACGCTAAGGGCTCAGGCGCCTTCGGCGTCTTCGAGACGACCGAGGACGTGTCGCAGTTCACCAAGGCGGCGCTGTTTCAGAAGGGCGCTCAGACCGAAATGCTCGCTCGCTTCTCAACGGTCGCGGGCGAGATGGGCAGCCCCGACACCTGGCGCGACGTGCGCGGTTTCTCGCTGAAGTTTTACACCAGCGAAGGCAACTACGACCTCGTCGGCAACAACACGCCGATTTTCTTCGTGCGCGACCCGATGAAGTTCCCGCACTTCATCCGTAGCCAGAAGCGGCTGCCGGACTCAGGGCTCCGCGACAACAACATGCAGTGGGATTTCTGGACCAACAATCCCGAGAGCGCGCACCAGGTGACCTACCTCATGGGCGTGCGTGGCCTGCCACGCACCTGGCGGCAGATGAACGGCTATGGCTCCCACACCTACATGTGGGTCAATGCCCGGGGTGAGCGCTTCTTCGTCAAGTATCACTTCCACACCGACCAGGGCATGGCGTTCTTCTCGAACGCGGAAGCCGCACAGATGGCCGGCGAAGACGCGGACTATCACCGCCGCGACCTTTTCGAGGCGATCCAGCGCGGGGAGCATCCGAGCTGGACGCTCTCGGTGCAGGTCATGCCGTACGAGGACGCGAAGACCTACCGCTTCAATCCGTTCGACCTCACCAAGGTCTGGCCGCACCGCGACTACCCGCTGATCCGGGTTGGCACCATGCGGCTCAACCGCAATCCCGAGAACTTCTTCGCTCAGATCGAGCAGGCTGCTTTCTCGCCGGGCAACACCGTTCCCGGCATCGGCCTGTCGCCGGACAAGATGCTACTCGGCCGCGCCTTTGCCTACAACGACGCCCAGCGCAACCGGATTGGCACCAACTTCCACCAGCTGCCGGTGAACCAGCCGAAAGTGCCGGTGAACACCTACATGTTCGACGGCCAGATGGCCTATCACCACAGTGGCAGCGCGCCGGTCTACGCGACCAACAGCTATGGCCGCCCGTGGGCCGACCAGACCGGGCGGATGGAAGACGGCTGGGAGACGGACGGCGAGCTGGTACGCAACGCCTATACGCTGCGCGCGGACGACGATGACTTCAGCCAGCCGGGAGCGCTTGTGCGCGAGGTCATGGACGATGCGGAACGGGCAGCGCTCGTCGACACGGTGGCTGGCAGCCTGCTCGGTGGCGTGCGCGAACCGGTGCTGAGCCGGGCGTTCCAATACTGGAAGAGCATCGATCCGGACGTCGGCTCCCGCATCGAGCAGAAGGTGCGACATGGATCCGCGCCGAAGCCCGCGGAAGGCATGGGCGAGGCCGGCAAGTCGGCCGCCGAATAGCCTGAAACAGAACGGCCGGGCGCATCAGCTGCCCGGCCCTTTTTCTTGGTCGGCAACCTGCCTTTAGCCCAGCCGCTCGGCGTGCCAGCGCAGATGATCGTCCATGAAGGTGGAGATGAAGTAGTAGGAGTGGTCATAGCCATCCTGCATGCGCAGGGTGAGGCGGATGTCCGTTCCCTTCACCGCATCTTCGAGGAGCCACGGCCGCAGGCCTTCATTGAGGAAGCCGTCGGCGGTGCCCTGGTCGACCAAAAATTCCGGGAAGCGCTTACCGTCCTTGATGAGCGCCACGGTGTCGTAATCGCGCCAGGCGATCTGATCCGTGCCGAGATATTTTTCCAGCGCCGGCTTCGACCAGCCTGCCGTCGACGGTTCGACGATCGGCGCGAAAGCCGAGCAGGACTTGAAGCGGTCCGGATGCTTCAGCGCGATAGTCAGCGCGCCATGGCCGCCCATCGAGTGGCCGAAGATGCCCTGGCGGCTCATGTCGGCCGGGAATTCCTTCGCGATCAGTGCCGGCAGTTCCTTCGTGACGTAAGAATACATCCGGTAGTGCCGGGAGTAGGGAGCCTGCGTGGCATCGACGTAGAAGCCTGCGCCCTTGCCGAACTGCCAATTGTCCGGCTCATCAGCAACGTCATCGCCGCGCGGGCTGGTATCCGGGCAGACGATGATCAGGCCGAGCTCGGCTGCCATGCGCCGGTATTCGCCCTTATCCATCACGTTGGCATGGGTGCAGGTGAGGCCCGACAGGTACCAGAGGACCGGAACCTTGTTTCCGTCCTTTGCCTGCGGCGGCACGAAGACCGCAAAGGTCATGTCGCAGGCGCAAACCTCGGAGGTATGCGTATAGACGCCCTGGACGCCGCCGAAGGATTTCGCGGTGGAAACGGTTTTCATGGCTACCTCAATCGTTGTCTGTCTGTGCCGAGCGCAGCGCCCGGCGCACAGCCTGGTCCAACGCGGACAAGAATGCCGAGCGGTCGCGGGCGGAAAAGCCCGGATTGAAGCCCTTGATCTCGCCGGTTTCGCGAAGATGCTGCTTCAGATCCCGCATGGCGACCGCCATGCCGATCGTCTCGGGTGTGAAGGCGCGGCCCGTCGGCCCCAGCACATGCACGCCCTTTTCGACAAGGCGCTTGGCGAGCGGAACGTCGGCGGTGACGGCAATGTCGTTCGCCACAGCGTGCTCGACGATCCAGTCGTCGGCAGCATCGGCGCCAGCGGGCACCACGACATGCCGCACCAGCGGATCGCGCGACGGCTTCAGGCCGCCATTCGACACGAAAGTGATCACGAGTTCATGACGGGCGGCGACCTTCGCCGCCTCGTCCTTCACCGGACACGCATCCGCATCGACATAGATCGCGGGCATTGATCCGGTCAGTAGACCACCACCGAGCGGATGCTCTCGCCCGAATGCATCAGTTCGAAGCCCTTGTTGATGTCCTCGAGTTTCAGGAGGTGCGTGATCATCGGGTCGATCTGGATCTTGCCCTCCATGTACCAGTCGACGATCTTCGGCACGTCAGTGCGGCCGCGCGCGCCACCGAACGCCGTGCCCTTCCAGGTGCGGCCAGTGACCAGCTGGAACGGACGGGTCGAGATCTCCTGGCCAGCGCCCGCAACGCCGATGATGATCGACTGGCCCCAGCCGCGATGCGCGCATTCGAGCGCCTGACGCATGACCTTCACATTGCCGGTGCAGTCGAAGGTGTAGTCGGCGCCACCGATCTGGTCCGCGCCGCGCTTCGTCATGTTGACGATGTGCTGGACGACGTCGCCGTCGATCTCGGTCGGGTTGACGAAATGGGTCATGCCGAAGCGCTCGCCCCATTCCTTCTTCGAGTTGTTGATGTCGACGCCGATGATCATGTCGGCACCGGCAAGCTTGAGGCCCTGGATCACGTTGAGGCCGATGCCACCGAGGCCGAACACGGCAGCCGTTGCGCCGATCTCGACCTTCGCCGTATTGATGACGGCACCGATGCCGGTCGTCACGCCGCAGCCGATGTAGCAGATCTTGTCGAACGGCGCGTCCGGATTGACCTTCGCGACCGCGATCTCGGGCAGGACCGTGAAGTTCGAGAAGGTCGAGCAGCCCATGTAGTGGAAGATCTTGTCCTTGCCGATCGAGAAGCGGCTGGTGCCGTCGGGCATCAGGCCCTGACCCTGCGTGGCGCGGATTGCGGTGCACAGGTTGGTCTTGCGGCTGAGGCAGGACGGGCACTGGCGGCATTCCGGCGTGTACAGCGGAATGACGTGGTCGCCCTTCTTGACCGAGGTCACGCCCGGGCCGACGTCAACGACGACGCCCGCACCTTCATGGCCGAGGATCGCCGGGAAGATGCCCTCGGGGTCGGCGCCCGACAGGGTGAAGTCGTCGGTATGGCAGATGCCCGTCGCCTTGATTTCGACCAGCACCTCGCCCTCGCGCGGACCTTCAAGGTCAACTTCCATGATCTCCAGCGGCTTGCCTGCGGCAACGGCAACAGCGGCGCGTGTCTTCATCTCTCGCTCCCTCGTACGAACGGGTCGAATCTACAAAAAATGCGGAGGCGTAGCCTACTCGCTTGGGGGCGGTGGGGCCATAGCTCAAAAGGATATTGTCAATTTCTGGTTGTCAGAACCGACGGGAGGGGGAAGGAAGAGGCGACAGGGCGCGCCTCCCAGTCACTGAAGATCAGGCAAGTTTATCGGATAATCTGTATTATGGAACCGCTCTGCCAAAGCGGCAGGGGGCATCGCCAGCATCTCAGAGGACGATGCGCTGGCCGTTCGAGTTCGCGATCGCGTGGATAACACGCTCGAACTCGAGCGCCTGCTGGAACGACGGATATGCCTCGGACCCGCCCGCAATTGCGCGCAAGAAGCTCGCCGCCTCGATCGTCTTGAGATCGTTGAAGCCGATCTGGTGGCCCGGTGCCGGGACAAAATTGCCATACGGCTCATGCACCGGCCCGGTCATGATGGTGCGATAACCCTGTACCGACTTGTCCCCGGCGTTCTGATAAAGCCGCAGCTCGTTCATCCGCTCCTGGTCGAAGCAGATCATGCCCTGCGTGCCATGCACCTCGACCGCCATGTAGTTCTTGCGGCCCCAGGCCGAACGCGAGGTCGAGAACAGCCCCTGCACGCCGCTTTCGAATTCGAGGATCGCAGACGCGATGTCCTCGTTCTCCACGGGCTTGTGGGTGCCGTCATCCGCCGACGGGCGCGTGGCATGCACCGTGCGAATGTCGCCGATCACGCTGCGGATCGGGCCCATCAGCTCGACCGCCATGCTGATCATGTGGCAGCCGAGATCGCCGAGCGCGCCAAGGCCAGCTTCGGCCTTGGTCGCGCGCCACGTCCACGGCAGCTCGGGGTCCGCCTGGTAGTCTTCATCGACGAAGCCGCGGAAGTGGATCACCCGGCCGATCGCGCCTTCCTCGATCAGCTTGCGCGCATGCTGGAAGGCGGGATTGCGAATGTAGTTGTAGCCGACGATCGTCTTGCCCTTCGCGATCACGGCTGCACGCGCCATTGCCTCGGCCTCGGCAAGCGTCAGCGCCATCGGCTTCTCGCAGTGGACGTGCTTGCCCGCCTCCAGCGCGGCAATCGCGATCTCGGCGTGCAGCTTGTTGGGCGTGGTGACGCAGACGATGTCGACCGCCGGATCATTGATCAGCTCGCGCCAATCGTCCGTCGAGCGGGCAAAGCCGAACTGCTGTGCCATCGACCTCGCCTTGTCGGCCGGCATCTCGCACAAAAGCTCGAGCCGCGGCGTCGGAACATCTCCGAAGACCGCCTTAACCGCGCCATAGGCGAGCGCATGGCACTTGCCCATGAAGCCGGTGCCGATGAGACCGATGCCGACGCTGTCCATGGTCAGTTGCCGACTTCCGAGAGCAGCACTGCCCGCTTCTCGGCAATGGACTTCAGCGCAGCTTCCGCTAGCAACAGGGCAGCGAGCCCGTCGGCACCCGACGGCGACGGCTTCTTCTTTTCCTTCACCGCTGCGATGAAGGCGGCAATTTCGGCCGCATAGGCAGCCGTGTATCGGGTCATGAAGAAGTCGTGCAGCGGCGGGCGCGTGTAGCCATCGGCCGTAGCAAGCTCTATCGAAACGGGACGCTGGTTCTCTGCCGACACCGCGCCCTTCGAGCCATGCACCTCGATACGCTGGTCATAGCCATAGACCGCGCGGCGCGAGTTGGAGATCGTGCAGTGCTTGCCCGAAGCCGTCGTCAGCGTCACGGACGCACTGTCGAAGTCGCCGAGGCGCCCGATCTCGGGATCGACCAGTACGGAGGCGGTTGCAAACACCGTGTCCGGTTCCTCGTCAAGCAGGAAGCGCGCCATATCGAAGTCGTGGATCGTCATGTCACGGAAGATACCGCCCGACGAGGTGATGTAGTTGGCCGGCGGCGGACCGGGATCGCGCGAGACGATCTGCACCATCTCCACATTGCCGATCCTGCCGTCATCGATCGCCTTGCGGACGGCGCGGAAATGCGGGTCGAAGCGGCGGTTGAAGCCGATCATCAGCGTGGCGCCAGTCTCCTCGACAGTCTTCAGGCACTGGCGCACGCGCGCAATCGACAGATCAACCGGCTTTTCACAGAAGATCGCCTTGCCGGCACGGGCAAAGCGCTCGATCAGGTCGGCGTGGGTGTCGGTCGGCGTACAAATGACGACGGCGTCGATGTTGTTCGCCTTCTCGATCTCGTCGATGGTACGCGCGTCGCCGCCGAAGCGAGCAATGACGGCATCCGCCGCCTCCTTGAACGGATCGGCAACCGCAGCGAGGACGGCGTCGGGATCCGCCGCGATTGCGGCTGCATGGACGCGCCCGATGCGGCCGGCGCCGAGAAGTGCAAATCTGATGCTCACGCTGTCCTCCCTCAGTTCCGCCGTCTGTGCATGACCGACAGCAGGCAATCACCGCCGCTTGCGAAAACGGAATGAATATTCCAAAATCAGGGAAAATAGATCATGTCAAGGGACCATCAATGCCTGCCGAGGAAATCGCCGCCCCCAAGAGCCTGGCCGACTTTCAGGAACGGCTGCGCCGTGTCGGCGGCAGCCTGCCCAAGCGGCTCAAGCAGTGCGCGGAGTACGTGGCGGGCAACCCGGACAAGATCGCATTTTCGACCGTAGCCGACATTGCCGCCGGAGCGCAGGTGCCGGCCTCGGCGATGATGCGCTTCTGCCAAGAAATGGGCTTCTCCGGCTACTCGCAGATGCAGAAGCTCTACCGCGAGGAATATTCGCAGAAGTGGCCGGACTACTCGACCCGGCTTTCGAGCTTACGCAATGGCGGCGCCGAATCGCCTTCCGCCCTGCTCGCGGAATTTTCCGAGGCCGGCCGCGCCTCGATCGAAAACCTCACCCACTCGATCGACCAAGACAAGTTGCGCAAGGCCGTCACCGTGCTGGCAGGCGCGCGCACGATCCACATCGTTGGCCTGCGCCGCACTTTCGCGGTGGCAAGCTACCTCGCCTATGCCTTTGAAAAAATGAGCATCCCGGCGATCCTGCATGCGGGCGTCGGGAACCTGACCCAGCACCACCTGCTGGGAGATGGCGATGCGCTGATCGCCATTACCTTCGCGCCCTATACGGCAGACACGATGGCGCTAGCCGAGGCTGCGGCCGCGCGCGGGCTGGACATCGTTGCGATTACCGACCTGCCGACCAGCCCCCTCGCCGCGCTCGACGCGATACACCTGCTCGTCTCCGAGATCGATGTCGGCAATTTCCGCGTGCTGGCGGCGACGATGACGCTGGCGATGACCCTTTCGGTGGCGGTTGGAGCGCGGCGGCGGCTGGTCTGATTTGGAACAGCGCTGTTGCTTTTAGAAAAAAATGGAATATACATTCTGTTGAGGGCTTCCGCGAGAGGACACCGCCGGAGGGGCGATGCGCGGAACTACCTTAGGAGAACAAGAGGGAGGACCAAATGAAGAAGACCATTCTGACACTGGCGGCATCGCTCGCCATCTTCGCCGGCGTTGCCGCGCCGGCCGCTGCTGACGGCGAACGCTTCGTGCTCGTCAGCCATGCGCCGGACAGCGACAGCTGGTGGAACACCATCAAGAATGCGATCAACGTGGCGGGCCAGCAGATGGGTGTGACGGTGGAGTACCGCAATCCGCCGACCGGCGACCTCGCCGACATGGCGCGCATCATCGAGCAGGCCACGGCCTCCAGCCCCAACGGCATCATCTCGACCATCGCCGACTTCGACGTCCTTTCCGGCCCGCTGAGCAATGCGGTCGCGCAGGGCATTCCGGTCATCACCATCAACTCCGGCACCGAGGAGCAGTCGAAGCAGATCGGCGCGCTGATGCATGTCGGCCAGCCGGAAAAGGCTGCGGGCTTCGGCGCGGGCGAGAAGGCGAAGGCAGCCGGCGTCACTAAGTTCCTCTGCGTCAACCACTACATCACCAACCCGGCCTCGGTTGAGCGCTGCCAGGGGTATGCCGACGCGCTGGGCGTCGAGCTCGGCAACCAGATGATCGACGCGGGCCAGGACCCTGCGGAAATCAAGTCGAAGGTGATGGCGTATCTGCAGACCAATCCGGACACCAACGGCATCCTGACGCTTGGCCCGACCTCGGCCGAGCCGACGATCGCGGCGCTGAACGAGTCGGGCAAGGCGGGCACCATCCACTTCGGCACGTTCGACCTCTCGCCTGACATTGCAAACGCCATCAAGAGCGACGTGATCGCCTTCGCGATCGACCAGCAGCCCTTCCTCCAGGGCTACCTCCCGGTGGTCATCCTGACCAACCTCGCCCGCTATGGCGTGGTGCCGGGCAACTCGATCAACTCGGGCCCGGGCTTCGTGACCAAGGACAACATCGAGCTCGTCGAGAAATTCGCCGGCGAATACCGGTAACCGAGCAACAGGGGAGAGGTTGGCCGCGAGCCCTCCTCTCCCCTCGACAACCCGTAACCAGCTAGGCACGCGCACCCCGCAAGGATGAGCGCACGCCAGGATTTCTGGAGATCACGGATGACATACAGCCAGCCTCAGCCTCAGCAGAACGGCGCGGCGAGCGTCGTCGAGCTGGCCAAGGACGAGCGCATCAAGGAGATGCCGGCCTGGCGCAAGGCCCTGATCCGTCCGGAACTCGGCGCCATCTGCGGCACGATTATTGTCTTCGCCTTCTTCCTGGTCGTCGCCCGCAGTACCGGCATGTTCGCGCCGCAAGGCATCCTGAACTGGGGCGTGGTTTCGGCCCAGTTCGCCATCATCGCCGTCGGCGCGTGCCTGCTGATGATCGCCGGCGAATTCGACCTCTCCGTCGGCTCGATGATCGGCTTCGCGGGCATCGTGATCGCCCTGATGTCGGTGACGTGGGGGTATCCCGTCTGGCTTGCCATCATCGTCGCATTTGCCATCGCGCTCGCGGTCGGCGCGCTCAACGGCTACCTCGTCATAAAGACCGGCCTGCCGTCCTTCATCGTCACGCTCGCCTTCCTCTACGTGCTGCGAGGCCTGACGATTTACGGCGCCATCGCCACCACCCGCCAGACGATCATCGGCGGGGTCGCGGAGGTTGCCCAGGGCGATCCGCTTGCCTGGCTGTTCGGCGGCAAGATTCTCGGCTTCCTCTTCGTCTGGCTCGCCGACATCGGCCTCATCGGCAAGTTCGTCGCCGGTCCCAAGGCGGGGCAGCCGGTTATCGACGGCATCCCGATGCTGATCATCTGGGCGCTGGCACTGATCGCCTTTGCGCATGTCCTCCTCACCCGCACCCGCTTCGGCAACTGGATCTTCGCTTCCGGCGGCGACGCACAGGCGGCGCGCTATGTCGGCGTGCCCGTGAACAGGGTGAAGATCCTGATGTTCATGTTCTCCGCCTTCTGCGCCACCGTCTTCGCGACCTGCCAGGTGATGGAGTTCGGCTCGGCGGCGGCGGATCGTGGCCTGCTCAAGGAGTTCGAGGCGATCATCTCTGTCGTCATCGGCGGCGCGCTGCTGACCGGCGGCTACGGCTCGGTGATCGGGGCGGCGCTCGGCGCGCTGATCTTCGGCGTCGTGCAGCAGGGCCTGTTCTTCGCTGGGGTCGAAAGTTCGCTGTTCCGCGTCTTCCTCGGCGTCATTCTGCTGATGGCGGTCATTCTCAACACCTACATCCGGCGCATGATCACGGGAGAACGGTGACATGACCAAGCCTCTGATCGAACTTATCGACATCGAAAAGCACTTTGGGCCGGTTATCGCACTGGCGGGTGTCTCGGTCTCCGTTCTGCCCGGCGAATGCCACTGTCTGCTCGGCGACAACGGCGCCGGCAAGTCGACCTTCATCAAAACCATGTCGGGCGTGCACAAGCCGACACGCGGCAGGATCCTCATCGACGGGCAGGAAGTCGCCTTCTCAAGCCCGCGCGATGCGATGGCGGCGGGTGTCGCTACCGTTTACCAGGACCTCGCCATGATCCCGCTGATGTCGGTGGCGCGAAATTTCTGGATGGGCCGCGAGCCGATCAGAAAGTTCGGGCCAATCAAGCTGTTCGACTTCGAGCGCGCCAATGCCATCACCATGGAGGAGATGGCGAAGATGGGTATCCGCCTGCGCTCGCCCGACCAGGCCGTCGGCACGCTGTCCGGCGGCGAGCGCCAGACAGTGGCGATCGCCCGCGCCGTCTATTTCGGCGCCAAGGTGCTGATCCTTGACGAGCCCACCTCGGCGCTCGGCGTGCGCCAGACTGCCAATGTGCTCGCCACCATCGACAAAGTGCGCAAGAACGGCATCGGCATCGTCTTCATCACTCATAACGTCCGCCACGCGATGGCGGTGGGCGACCGCTTCACCGTGCTCAATCGTGGCCGTACGCTCGGCACCGCAAAGCGCGGGGAAATCAAGGCGGAGGAACTGCAGGACATGATGGCTGGCGGCCAGGAACTGGCAGCGCTCGAAGGATCGCTGGGCGGAACCGTCTGATGAAGAAGCTTGACGTAATCACCATCGGCCGCTCGTCGGTCGACCTCTACGGCGCACAGGTCGGCGGCCGGCTGGAGGACATGCGTTCCTTCAACAAATATGTCGGCGGCTCGCCGACCAACATGGCGGTTGGCACCGCGCGCCTCGGCCTGAAATCCGCGCTGATCACCCGGGTCGGTGACGAACACATGGGCCGGTTCATCCGCGAGCAGCTGGCATCCGAGGGCGTCGACACGCGCGGCATCATCACCGACCCGGAGCGGCTGACGGCGCTGGTGCTGCTCGGCATCCGCGACCGCAAGCAGTTCCCGCTGATCTTCTACCGCGAGAACTGCGCCGACATGGCCCTATGCGAGGACGACATCGACCCTGCCTTCATTGCCGAAGCGCGCGCGGTGGTCGCCACCGGCACCCACCTGTCGCATCCGCGCACGGAAGCGGCCGTCCTCAAGGCGCTGAAGCTGGCCCGCGAAAGCGGCGCGCGGACCGCGCTCGACATCGATTACCGGCCGAACCTCTGGGGCCTGTCGGGTCATGGCGACGGCGAGAACCGCTTCATCGCGTCGGAGAAGGTGACGGCAAAGCTACAGTCGACGCTGCATCTGTTTGACCTCATTGTCGGCACGGAGGAAGAATTCCACATCGCCGGCGGCACCACCGACACGATCGCTGCGCTGCGCGAGGTGCGGAAGGTTTGCAATGCCGTTCTCGTCTGCAAGCGCGGGCCGATGGGCGCCTCCGCCTTTACCGGTGACATTCCGGACACGCTGGACGAAGGCCTCTCCGGCCAGGGTTTCCCGATCGAAGTGTTCAACGTCTTGGGGGCAGGCGACGGCTTCATGTCCGGCCTGCTCAAGGGCTGGCTCGACGGCGAGGAATGGCCGACGACACTGAAATACGCTAATGCCTGCGGCGCCTTTGCCGTCTCCCGCCACGGCTGTGCTCCCGCCTACCCCAGCTGGGACGAGCTGCAGTTCTTCCTCAATCGCGGCATCAAGAATCCGGCGCTCCGCCTCGACCGCGAACTCGAACAGCGGCACTGGTCGACGACCCGCAAGGGCAGCTGGCCGGTGATGCGCGTCTTTGCCTTCGATCATCGCAAGCAGCTGGAGGACCTTGCCGACGCAGCCGGTGCTCCGCGTGAGCGGATCAGCGCCTTCAAGGAGCTCTGCCTCGATGCGGTACTCAAGGTGTCCGGTGGCCGTTCCGGCTACGGCCTGCTCTGCGACGGCCGTCTCGGTCCCGAGGCGCTTTACCGCGCGGCCGGCCAGGGCCTGTGGATCGGCCGGCCGGTCGAAGTGCCCGGCTCGCGGCCGCTGCAGCTGGAGATCGGTCCCGATCTCGGCTCGGACCTCGCCGAATGGCCGGCGGAACACGTCGTCAAGGTGCTGTGCTTCTACCATCCCGACGACGACGAGGCGCTGAAGCGCGAGCAGGAGGAAACGATGCTGCGTCTTGCCGATGCGGCACGGCGCAACAACCTCGAATTCCTGCTCGAGATCATCCCGTCGAAGGTCGGCCGCGTCGACGACGACACCACCGCCCGCGTGATCCAGCGCTTCTACGACATCGGCGTCTATCCCGACTGGTGGAAGCTCGAACCCATGACCTCGCAGCAGGCGTGGGCCAACGCCTGCGCGGCCATCGAACGCAACGACCCGCATACGCGCGGCATCGTCGTCCTCGGGCTGGAAGCGGAAGTCGACGCTCTCGAGGCATCGTTCCGGCAGGCGGCGCGGTTCCCGCTGGTGAAGGGCTTTGCGGTCGGGCGCTCGATCTTCGGCGCGGCGGCGCGGAAATGGCTCGCCGGCGAAATGGATGATGCCGCGGCGGTGGAAGAGATGGCTAGCATTTACGCTGATCTTTGCGCACGTTGGGATGCGGCATTGGCGGCGGCTGAAAGGGAGGCAGCATGACGACAATCAGGCTTACGGCAGCGCAGGCGATGGTTCGCTACCTCGCCGCGCAGAAGAACGAGGATGGCGATCCGCTGGTCCCCGGCTGCTGGGCGATCTTCGGCCACGGCAATGTCGCCGGCCTCGGCGAGGCGCTGCAGCAGGCCGGCGATGCCTTCCCAACCTGGCGCGCCCACAACGAGCAGGGCATGGCCCACGCGGCAATTGCTTTTGCCAAGGCAAAGAACCGCAGGCAGGCAATGGCCGTGACCACCTCGATCGGCCCCGGCGCACTGAACATGGTGACAGCGGCTGCCCTTGCCCACGTCAACCGCCTTCCGGTTCTGTTCATTCCGGGCGACGTCTTTGCCAACCGCGCGCCGGACCCGGTGTTGCAGCAGGTCGAGGATTTTGATGACGGCGTCGTCTCGGCCAATGACTGCTTCCGGCCAGTGAGCCGCTATTTCGACCGCATCACACGCCCCGAGCATCTGCTCACCGCCCTCCCCCGGGCAATGCTCACCCTTTCGGACCCCGCCCGCTGCGGCCCCGTCACCCTCTCCTTTTGCCAGGACGTGCAGGCGGAAGCCTACGATTGGCCGGAAACGTTCTTCAAGGAAAAGGTCTGGCGCCAGCGCCGCCCACGCGCCGATGCCGCCGAGCTCGCCCGCGCGGCCGAGCTGATCCGGAAAGCGAAGAAGCCAATCATTATCGCCGGTGGCGGTGTGCTCTATTCCGGGGCAACGGCGGAATTGAAGGCATTTGCTGAGAAGCGCCAGATCCCCATTTCCGAGACCCAGGCGGGCAAGTCGTCCCTGCCCTGGAACCATCCCCTCAACTTCGGTTCTATCGGCGTGACCGGTTCCTCCGCGGCCAACGCCGTTGCTGCCGATGCCGATCTGGTGATCGGCATCGGCACGCGCTTCCAGGATTTTACCACTGGGTCGTGGGCGCTGTTCAAGAACCCGGACAAGAAGATCCTGGCCATCAACATCGAGCCTTATGATGCGCTCAAGCACGGCGCGATCAGCGTCGTTGGCGACGCGCGCACCGTGCTGGAAGAGCTTGAGCCGATGCTCGGCGATCATGCAGCGCCGGCGCCTGACGCATCGCTGCGCGACAAATGGCTGGACGCCGTCAATGCAGTGACCGCAGATCCTGGCAACAATGTTCTCCCTTCCGACGCGCATGTCATCGGCGCGGTACAGCGCTCGGTCGACGAAAACGCGATCGTTCTTTGCGCCTCGGGCGGCCTGCCGGGCGAGCTGCACAAGCTCTGGAGGCCCGTACGGCCCAACGGCTATCACCTCGAATACGGCTTCTCGACCATGGGATACGAGATCGCCGGCGGGATCGGCGCCAAGATGGCGCATCCCGACCGCGAGGTCGTGGTGATGGTCGGCGACGGCTCCTACATGATGATGAACTCGGAGCTCGCGACCTCCGTCATGCTCGGCCACAAGCTGATCGTGGTGCTGCTCGACAACCGCGGCTTCGGCTGCATCAACCGGCTGCAGATCTCGACCGGTGGCGAGAGCTTCAACAACCTCCTCGACACCGCGCGCCACGTCGTGCCGAGCGATATCGACTTCGTCGCGCACGCAGCCTCCATGGGTGCGATCGCCGAGAAGGCCGCGTCGATCTCAGAGCTGGAAGCAGCACTTGCCCGCGCGCGCACCTCGCCGCGCACCCACGTCATCGTCATCGACACCGACCCGATGAAGACAACAGAGGAAGGCGGCCACTGGTGGGACGTTGCGGTGCCGGAAGTCTCGGCCCGCGAGCAGGTCCGCGCTGCCCGCAAAAACTATGAAGCGGCGCTCGTCCGCCGCCTAGCAAACTAACCCGATCACGAAGGCAGTCATGATCCTCTACGGCACCAATCCCATCGCGTGGTCCAACGATGACGACCAGACGCTCGGCCAGCACATCTCCCTCGAAACCTGCCTGGCGCAGGCTGCCGAAATCGGCTTCGACGGTATCGAGAAGGGCCACAAGTTCCCGACCGAGCCGGCGGGGCTAAAGGCGGCGCTGGAGCCGCATGGCCTACGCTTCGTCTCGGGCTGGTATTCGCTCAACCTGCTGACGCGTTCGGTTGAGGAAGAGAAGCGCGCGATCCAGCCGCATCTCGACCTTCTCAAGGCGATGGGCTGCCCGGTCTGCATCGTCTGCGAATGCTCCAACGCCATCCACGGCAACGACGCGGTTCCGGTCAATGACCGGCCGAAGCTGACCGAGGAGCAGTGGCCGAAATTCGCGGCGGCTCTTGAGGAGATCGCACAGTACTGCGCCGACCAGGGCGTTACGCTCGTCTACCACCACCACATGGGCACGATTATCGAGGCCGAGGACGAGATCGACCGGCTGATGGAGCTGACCGGCCCGGCGACGCAGCTGCTGCTCGATACCGGCCATGCCTATTTCGGCGGCGGCGACCCGGAAGCCCTCGCAAAGCGTCACATGAGCCGCGTCTCGCACATCCATGCCAAGAACGTGCGCGCCGACGTGATGCGGCAGGTGCGCGAGGAACGTCTGAGCTTCCTTGAGGGTGTGCGTCGCGGCGTCTTCACCGTGCCCGGCGATCCGGAAGGCGCGGTGAACTTCGGGCCGGTTCTCAAGATCGCGGCCGAGCATGGCTATTCCGGCTGGCTGGTGATCGAGGCCGAGCAGGACCCGGACGTGCGCGATCCGGTCAAGTACCAGTCGATGGGCCTCAACGCGCTGAAGCAGATGGCGCGCGAGGCGGGCCTCGACCGCGGCTGACGGAACGGACGGCCCATGCGCATCCTCGAGACCGACCACCCGTTCTTCCGCCCCCTCTGGGTGCGGGTGGCAATCGTCGTCGTCGCCTTCGCCTGGGCCGCGTTCGAATTCTCGCATGGCGAGGGCGTATGGGCGCTCGTCTTCGGCGCGATCGGCTCCTACTGCGCCTGGGCGCTGCTCATCAGCTACAGAACACCTGAAGGGAAGGACGGACAGAATGGCTGATCTGCTGGTCAAGCCGCGCGGCACGCATGGCAAGGTTCACGACATCACGCCCGAAAGCGCGGGATGGAGCTATGTCGGCTTCGGGCTCTACCGGCTGCTGCCGGGCGAAACCGCAGCGGAAGCCGCGGGCCAGCGCGAAGTTATCCTCGTCCTCGTCGAGGGCAAGGCGCGGGTTTCTGCTGCTGGTCAGGATTTCGGCCTGCTTGGCGAGCGCATGAGCGTGTTCGAACGCCTCAAGCCGCATTGCGTCTACGTACCAAACGGCTCGCAGTGGCAGGCCGTTGCGGAGACCGAATGTACGCTCGCCGTCTGCTCCGCGCCCGGCAAGGGCGGTCATCCGGCCACCGTCATCACCGACATCGGCTTCGAGGAACGCGGCAAGGGCGCGAACACCCGCTACATCCATCCGATCGCGATGGAGGACACGGATGTCGCCGACAGCCTCCTCGTCACGGAAGTCTTCACCCCGGCCGGCAACTGGTCGTCCTACCCGCCGCACCGGCACGACGAGGACGATTTCCCAAACATGACCTATCTCGAGGAGACCTACTACCATCGCCTCAACCCGTCTCAGGGTTTTGGCTTCCAGCGGGTCTTCACGGAGGACGGCTCGCTCGACGAGACGATGGCGGTGTCGGACGGCGACGTGGTGCTGGTGCCGAAGGGCCACCATCCCTGCGGCGCGCCCTATGGCTACGACATGTACTACCTGAACGTCATGGCCGGCCCGCTGCGCAAGTGGCGCTTCAAGAACCATCCGGACCACGACTGGATCGTCCGCAGCGCCTAACCCTGCCCGTTTTCGCGCCAACCGCTAGCGGGGCCCGCGCCGGCGGCGGTTGCTGGCTCGCTTCTGACTAAGGATTGAGCAGGTCGCGCAATATTTGCTTAAGCATTAATCAGCAGCCTCCCGCGCTTTCGCCGCCGGATCTGGCACAATCCGTTCATTTGCGGGCGCTTCTCCCCCGAGTCCTCGGGTTGGCACGTTCATTGAATAGCATCCTCAGGCCGGCGCTGCAGTTGCGCGCCCGGCGATCGCAGTTTCAACGAATTCGCGCGGGGATTTCTGAGCCGAATGTACGCGGGTGCCTCATGCCTCGAGCCTGAAGGGGATTTTCCGTCATCCCCGGTTGCCGCCGCTCTGCCAAAAATGCAGAGGGCGCGCGGGCATTCGCGCATCTCCTTCAAGCGCCGCGACAAGATCTCGTGCCTCGACCGGCTGTTCCAGGAAGGCTGCGCCAAGATCCGCCTGCCGCGCATGCTGGATGCCATCCCCGAGGCTGTGCTGATCAACACGGCTGGCGGCCTTACCGGTGGCGACAGCCTGACCACGAAAATTTCGCTGAACGCGGGCGCGCAGGCCGTCATGACCACGCAGGCCTGCGAGCGCATCTACCGCTCGACCGGCAGCGACGCCGAGGTCCTGACACGCGTCGAGCTGGCTGAAGGCGCGCGATTCGACTGGCTGCCGCAGGAAACGATCCTGTTCGACGGCGGCCGGCTCTCGCGCCGCTTCGAGGCCGATCTTGCCGAAGGCACAGAACTTCTTGCCGTCGAAGCGCTCGTGCTGGGCCGCGAGGCCATGGGCGAGACAGTCACTTCGGGCCTGTTCCGCGACCGCTGGCGCATTCGCCAGAACGGTAAGCTCCTCTTCGCCGACGATCTGCGTCTTTCCGGTGACATTGCCGCACTGGCAGCAGAGCAGGCAGCGCTCGGCGGCAATCGCGCGATCGCCACGGTCCTGCTCGTCACCGAAGACGCCGACCAGCTTCTCGACCCACTGCGCGACGTGATCGGCGACGCAGGCGGTGCAAGCGCATGGGACGGCAAGCTCGTCGCCCGTCTTGCCGCGCCTGACAGCCTCACGTTGCGACGCTCCCTCATTCCCGCGCTCGCGGTTCTCCTGGGCGGAAGAGCCCTACCCAAAGTCTGGCAGATCTGAGTTTTCCATGAACCTGACCCCAAGAGAAAAAGACAAGCTCCTCATCGCAATGGCCGCCATCGTCGCGCGGCGCAGGCTCGAGCGCGGCGTCAAGCTCAACCATCCGGAAGCAATCGCGCTCATCACCGACTTCGTCGTCGAGGGTGCGCGCGACGGCCGCTCCGTCGCCGAACTGATGGAGGAAGGCGCGCACGTCGTCACCCGCGACCAGGTGATGGAGGGCGTCGCCGAGATGATCCACGACGTCCAGGTCGAGGCCACCTTTCCCGATGGCGTCAAGCTGGTGACGGTCCATCAGCCTATTCGCTAACGCAGATTGAAACCGGAAGAATAAGCCATGAAGCGCATCGCACTCACCATCGGAGCAGTCGCCGCGACCTCCGCCCCTGCCCTCGCCCACTTCGACCCTGTCGAGCACGGCTCCTTCGCTGCAGGCTTCTCGCATCCGTTCTTCGGCACCGACCACGTGCTTGCCATGGTCGCCGTCGGCCTGTGGGCTTCCATGCTCGGCGGCCGCGCGATCCTGACGGTCCCGGCAGCCTTCGTCGCCTGCATGGGCGCCGGCTTTGCCGCTTCGTTGATGGCGCTGCCGCTGCCGATGGTCGAGCCAGTGATCCTGGCTTCCGTCATCGTCCTCGGCCTGATGGCGATGGTTTCGCTGCGTGTCCCGGCTGCGGCGGCAGCTGCCATGGTAGGCTTCTTCGCCTTCTTCCACGGCCATGCACATGGTTCCGAGCTCGGTGCCGCCGGTGCGCTGACCTTCGGCCTCGGCTTTGCTGCCTCGACCGTCCTTCTCCATGCAGCAGGCATCCGCCTTGGCATCGCGCTTGGCAAGGCTGGCCGCGCCTCGTCCGGCAACTTCCTTGCCCGCCTCCTCGGTGCGGCGACCGCCCTTGGCGGCGCATGGCTCGCAGTCGGAGCGTGAAGATGATCCCAGGCGAAATCATCCCGGCGGAGGGCGAGATCGTCCTCAACGAGGGCAAGGAGGCAATCACGCTGCGCGTCGCCAATCGCGGCGACCGCCCGGTGCAGGTTGGCTCCCACTACCACTTCTACGAAACCAACGAGGCGCTCGACTTCGACCGTGAAGCCGCACGCGGCATGCGCCTCGACATTGTCGCGGGCACTGCGATCCGGTTCGAGCCGGGCCAAGCGCGCGCGGTGCGGCTGGTGCCGATCGGCGGCGCGCGCCGCATCTTTGGCTTCAACGGTCGAGTGACAGGACAGCTCTGATGCCAGCAACGATTTCCCGTTCGGCCTACGCCGACATGTACGGCCCGACGGTCGGCGACCGCATCCGCCTCGCCGACACCGACCTCATCATCGAGGTCGAGAAGGACTTCACGACCTATGGCGAGGAAGTGAGGTTCGGCGGCGGCAAGGTCATCCGCGACGGCATGGGCCAGAGCCAGGTGTCGCGCGCCGAGGGCGCCGTCGACACCGTCATCACCAACGCGCTGATCGTCGATCACTGGGGCATCGTCAAGGCCGACGTCGGGCTCAAGGACGGCCGCATCGTTGCCATAGGCAAGGCCGGCAACCCGGACACCCAGTCGGGCGTCAACATCATTATCGGCCCGGGCACCGAGGCGATCGCAGGCGAAGGCCGTATCCTCACGGCTGGCGGGATGGACGCGCACATCCACTTCATCTGCCCGCAGCAGATTGAGGAAGCGCTGATGTCAGGCGTCACGACGATGCTCGGCGGCGGCACCGGCCCCGCTCACGGCACTTTGGCCACGACCTGCACGCCGGGACCGTGGCACATCGCCCGCATGATCCAGTCGTTCGACGCCTTCCCGATGAACATTGGCCTGTCCGGCAAGGGCAACGCCTCGCGTCCCGAAGCGCTGATCGAGATGATCAAGGGCGGCGCCTGTGCGCTGAAGCTCCACGAGGACTGGGGCACCACTCCCGCGGCAATCGACTGCTGCCTCTCGGTGGCGGACGACTACGACGTCCAGGTGATGATCCACACCGACACGCTGAACGAGAGCGGCTTTGTCGAAAACACCGTTGCGGCCTTCAAGGGCCGCACCATCCACGCCTTCCACACCGAGGGCGCGGGCGGCGGCCACGCGCCGGACATCATCAAGGTCTGCGGTCTGCCGAATGTCATCCCGTCCTCGACCAACCCGACCCGCCCCTACACGCACAACACCATCGCCGAGCACCTCGACATGCTGATGGTGTGCCATCACCTGTCGCCGTCGATCCCCGAGGACATCGCGTTCGCCGAAAGCCGCATCCGCAAGGAAACGATCGCGGCCGAGGACATCCTGCACGACATGGGGGCGTTCTCGATCATTTCCTCCGATAGCCAGGCCATGGGCCGCGTCGGCGAGGTACTGATCCGCACATGGCAGACCGCGCACAAGATGAAGGTCCAGCGCGGACGTCTGCCGGAGGAAACCGGCGACAACGACAACTTCCGCGTCCGCCGCTACATCGCCAAGTACACGATCAACCCGGCGATCGCCCACGGCATGTCGGTACATATCGGCTCGGTCGAAGTCGGCAAGCGCGCCGACCTCGTGCTGTGGAACCCGGCCTTCTTCGGGGTGAAGCCGGACATGGTGCTGGTTGGCGGCACGATTGCGGCAGCTCCGATGGGCGACCCGAACGCCTCGATCCCGACACCGCAGCCGGTGCACTACCGGCAGATGTTCGGCGGGTTTGGCCGCGCGCCCGCAGCCTCGTCCGTCACCTTCACCAGCCAGGCGGCGATCGACCTTGGCCTGCGCGAGAAGCTTGGCGTCGCCAAGGAGATGTTAGCGGTCGAGAACACCCGTGGCGGCATCTCGAAGGCATCGATGATCCTCAACAACGCGACACCGCACATCGAGGTCGATCCCGAGACCTATGAGGTGCGTGCCGACGGCGAGCTGCTGACCTGCGAGCCGGCGACCGTGCTGCCGATGGCGCAGCGCTACTTCCTATTCTGAGGCAAGAGAAATGCTTCGCGTCCTATCCTACATCCGCAGCGGGGAGGACCTTCGGCCCTCCTCGGCCACCATTCGCCTCGCGCAGGACAGGCGGCACCTGCGCCGCAAGCGCATCACGCTGGATAGCGGTGAGGACGTCCTCGTCGACCTGCCCGAGCCCGTGCTCTTCGCCAATGGCGACCGCCTCGTCCTGGAAGACGGCCGTCAGGTCGAGATCATCGCCGAGGAGGAAGAACTCTTTGAGGTGGTGCCGCGCGACGTGCTGCATCTTGCCGAGCTTGCGTGGCACCTCGGCAACCGCCACTTCCAGGCGCAGATCGAGATCGAGCCCCTGCGCATCCTGATCCGCCGCGATCACGTGCTGCGCGCGATGCTGGAAGGCCTGGGGGCAACGGTGCGCGAGACAGTCGCTCCGTTCCAGCCGGTGCATGGCGCCTATCATGGGCATGGTCACGCGCATGATGGTCATCACCATCATCACGATCATGACCACGAACACGGCCACAGCCACGATCATGGGCACGGCCATCACCACCATCATCATCATGGCTGAGGCACCGACATCAGCGCTGTTGCGGTTGATGACCTGGCTCTCGCCGGCCTTTCCGGTTGGCGCCTTTGCCTACAGCCACGGGCTGGAGCGGGCGATCGAGGAGCGCAAGGTACGCGACCGCGCATCGCTTATTGCATGGCTGGAAGTGCTGCTTCAGCGTGGTTCGGCGTGGAACGACGCCGTGCTCCTGGCCGAGTCCTGGCGCGAGGTGTTGACTTCCGGCGACTGCTCTGAAGTCGCCGAACTTGCCGAGGCACTGGCGGGCGCGCGCGAGCGCCACATGGAGACGATGCTGCAGGGCGAAGCCTTTGCTACTGCCATCTCCGCATGGTCGGGCGAAGATGACCAGAGCGAACGCATTGCCTATCCGGTGGCAGTCGGTCAGGCTGCCGCGCGGCATGGCATTGAGCTGGAAGACGCGCTTGCCGCCTACCTCCACGCCTTTGCCTCCAACCTCATCCAGGCCGCCGTGCGTCTCGTGCCGCTCGGCCAACGCGACGGCGTGAAGGCGATGGCAGCGCTTGAACCTGTCATTCGCGCGACTGCGGCGCGGGCGGCCGTGTCGACGCTAGATGACCTTGGTTCTTCCGCATTCATGTCTGACATCATGGCGATGCGGCACGAAGTTCAATATTCGAGGGTATTCCGATCATGAGTTCACTGAACGGGCCGCTGCGGGTCGGTATCGGCGGGCCGGTGGGAGCCGGCAAGACCACGCTCACCGAGATGCTCTGCAAGGCGATGCGTGACCGCTACTCGGTCGGCGTCGTCACCAACGACATCTTCACCAAGGAAGACGCGCTGATCCTCAACCGGCTGCAGGCGCTGCCGGAGGACCGCATCATCGGCGTTGAGACCGGCGGCTGCCCGCACACGGCAATCCGCGAGGACGCGTCGATCAACCTCGCGGCGGTCGCCGAGATGCGCCGCCGCTTCCCTGACATCGACGTTGTCTTCATCGAGTCTGGGGGCGACAACCTCGCCGCGACTTTCTCTCCGGACCTTGCCGACATCACCATCTACGTCATCGACGTTGCCGGCGGCGAAAAGATCCCGCGCAAGGGCGGCCCCGGCATCACCCGCTCGGACCTGCTCATCATCAACAAGATGGACCTTGCACCGCACGTCGGCGCGAACCTCGACGTGATGCGGGCGGATGCCGAGAAGCAGCGTGGTAGCGCACCGTTCCTCTTCACCGACCTTCGCCGCCGCATCGGCGTCGAGGAAATCGTGGCCTTCCTCGAGGAAAACGGCGGTCTCAGCCCGCGCCTCGCCGCCGAGTGACGCTCCGTCGGGTTGGCAGGAAAACGCCTTCTTTTGACGTTTCTGCCAGCCGTTACTGGACCTAGACTTTCCGGAATATGAGGCCGGCGCCCACCCTTCCGGGTGCGCGACCCTGTTCCGGAAGGTCCTTCCGATGCGCAGATCCTTCTTCCTGTGGGGCATTCTCGGGCTGGTCATTCTAGGAATGGTCGGCTTCGGCGGCTGGCTGCTCACCTTGCCCAGCCCGGTTTCTGCTATCGCCCCGAACGTACCGCAGTCCGAAACCGACGCGATGCTCGCGTCGCTGAAGCCACCGAAACGTGAGCGGCCGCTCGTCGCGATCATCGGCATCAACGACGCCACCGAGACGACCGACTACATGATGCCGGCCGGCATCCTGCGCCGCGCGGACGTTGCCGACGTCGTCATGCTGGCGACGGAGCCCGGTCCCGTAAGGCTCTACCCCGCCCTCACGGTCGAGCCCGAGTCGACGATTGCAGCATTCGACGTCGCACATCCCGAAGGCGCCGACTACGTCATCGTCCCGGCGATGAGTCGTGACGATGACCCCCGCCGCACTCGAATGGATCAGGAGCCAGGCGGACAAGGGTGCGAACATCGTCGCCGTCTGCGCCGGTGCCAAGGTGCTGGCGGCGGCCGGGCTGCTCGAGGGAAAACGCGCCACCTCGCACTGGTACTATCTCGACCGCGTGCTGGAGCTCAGCCCGACGACGACATATGTGCCGGACCGGCGGATCGTTACCGACGGCGAGGTGACCACCACCACCGGCATCAGCGCGTCCATGCCGATGATGCTGACACTGATCGAAGCGATTGCCGGTCGTCACAAGGCGGAGGAGGTCGCGCGAGATCTGGGCGTGCCGACCTGGGATACACGCCACGCCAGCGCGGCGTTCCGGATCACGCGGCCCTTCGCCACGACAGTACTCGAAAACCGGCTGGCCTTCTGGCGCAGCGAAGAGCTCGGCATTCGCCTCCAGCCGGGTATCGATGAAGTCTCCCTCGCTCTGATCGCCGACGCATGGTCGCGAACCTACCGCTCCAGCGTTTCAACCATCGCCGGGTCGTCTGAGCCGATCGAAAGCCTCAGCGGGCTTCGTCTGATCCCGGACCAGGCGGGTGCGGTGGTCGCTGCCGACCACATCGTGCCGACGTTCCCGAACCGTCCGCCTGCGATCGCGCTCGATGAAACGCTTGCGGCCATTGCCGCGCGCTATGGCGAGCCCACCACCGACGTCGTTGCCATGCAGCTCGAATACCCCCAGGCACAGGAGAACATGGACGCGCGTGGTGCGGGCACTAACTGACGGGCGAACGGCGAGGTTGTTGGCATGCACAGGATCGTCCTGGTCACCTATCCCGGCTTCGAGCTTCTCGACGTGTCCGGACCCGCTTCCGTCTTCAATGGCGCGAACCGGGCGCTCGCGCGGCGCAACAAGCCGGCCGTCTACGAGATCAGGCTTATCTCAGCGACCGGTGGGACGGTCACGAGCAGCAGCGGCGTTGCGGTCGAGACGATGGCGGTTAGTGATCTCCTCTCCGCCACGGCGAACCCACTCTTCGCCAATTACGCGCAAGACGCTGTTTTCCCGACATGATTTCCTGGCTGGGAACCCAAATGAGGGTGTCTGTGCCATGGATGTATCGTCAGAAGTATCGCTGAATGTATCGCCCGAAGTATCGCTCGGGAGGACGCGTTCNGCGNCCCGGGAAGCATCCTCCAAACGCCCGCGCGNCACAGGGGCCGGACGCTACCTCGTGCGATCAGGTTCCGTTTACATCTTCCAGATTAGGGTTCCGAAGGACCTTTGCGGCCACGAGCTTCCCCTCGTCCGCGTCAGCCTCGGCGCGCTGACCGCGAGGCAGGCCCGCATCCGGGCGGACATCATGGCGGCTCATGCCCGCCTCTTCTTCGAG
>NZ_JAGL01000019.1 GCF_000526635.1 Aminobacter sp. J41 | reverse complement strand
ACCCTACCGGAAAGCGCCGATGACCGCCGCGCTACCCAGCTACACCACGTCCGGGGACGTCACCGCGCACCGGTCGCCGCGACCGGTCCGTCAACGCATCAATGCCATCCTCCTTGTAGCGATTGAAGATCTTGTAACCGGTCTTGCGCGAAATGCCGAAGTCCCGACACACCTCGCTCATCCCTTCGCCCTCCAGCAAGCGGGCGACAAATCGAAGACGCTCATCCATCACCGAAGTCTCTCTCCACGGCATCGACACCTCCCGGCCCAAAACCGAAAAGTGTAACCCATGTCTCCGGTACGAACTGTCACCTATCTCTCAGGTCGGGCACAACACAGTCAACCTAAGTGTAGCTGCGTGGTCTGGCGCAGGCCGCGGCACCCGTCGCCCAGCCCGCGAACTACCCTCCACCCAGGGGACGCATTCCGGTCTGAATCCTCGGGTTAAACCCGAGGATGACGAAGCTCGAGGGGCGCCGAGGGGAGGAAAAGGGGGAGGGGCCCCAAACTGCTAGAGAAAGAAGCAGGTGTGTGCGCAGCTGGAGCTTGATGAGCTAGGGATCTACGAAACCGCTGAGAATGCTGGTGATCCCGACAGGATTCGAACCTGTGACCCTCAGATTAGGAATCTGATGCTCTATCCTGCTGAGCTACGGGACCGCCGATTGCGGATATAAACGCTTCGGTCGCGTTCGCCAACCGTTTTGACGCCCAGCTCAACGCCCGAGCGCCTGTTCTGCGAGGCGGACCCAGTAGGAAATACCGTGGGGCAGGGCGTCGTCGTTGAAGTCGTAGGCGGGGTTGTGAAGGTTCGCCGTGTCCCCGTTGCCGACGAAGATGAAGCAGCCGTGGCGCGCCTCCAGCATGTAGGAAAAATCCTCGCTCGCCATCAGGGGACGAAGCTGCGGGTCGACCTTTCCGGCACCGGCGATTTCCTCCGCGACCCTGATCGAGAATTCGGTTTCGTCGGCGTGGTTCACCGTCACCGGATAGTTGATGATGATCTCGACGTCGGCGCTTGCGCCGCAGGCGGCAGCGATGCCTTCGGCGATCTCGCTGATGCGGCGGTAGGTGGCGTCGCTCACTTCCTGCCGCAGCGTGCGAATCGTGCCGCCGAGGAAGGCGGAGGTCGGGATGATGTTGTGGGTATCGCCGGCGTGGAACTGGGTCACCGAGACGACGGCGGCATCAAGCGGGTCGGTGCCGCGCGAGACGATCGTCTGCAGCGCCTGGACGATCTGCGCGCCGACGACGATCGGGTCGATTGCCTTGTGCGGCATGGCGGCGTGACCGCCCTTGCCGTTGACGGTGATCCGAAACTCAGCGGTCGCCGCCATAATCGGGCCGTGGCAGATCGCAAACTCACCGACGGGCAGGCCCGGCATGTTGTGCATGCCGAAGACGCTGGTGATGCCGAAGCGGTCCATCATGCCGTCCTCGACCATCGCCTTGCCGCCGGCGCCGCCCTCCTCGGCCGGCTGGAAGATCGCCGCAACCGCGCCCCGGAAATTGCGGGTCTCGGCAAGATATTTTGCCGCGCCGAGAAGCATTGCTGTGTGGCCGTCATGGCCGCAAGCGTGCATGACGCCGGGCTTCTGCGAGGCATAGGGCTTGCCAGTGACTTCGGTGAGGGGCAGCGCGTCCATGTCGGCGCGCAGGCCCACCACCGGGCCGTCGCCAAGTCTGCCGCGGATGATGCCGACGACGCCGGTGCGGCCGATGCCGGTGACGACCTCGTCGCAGCCGAATTCGCGCAACTTGTCGGCAACGAATGCAGCGGTCTGGTGAACGTCGTAGAGGAGCTCCGGGATCGTGTGGAGGTGGCGGCGCCATGCGGTTACTTCGTCATGCATTTCGGCGACGCGATTGATGATCGGCATGAGAGCATCCTCTTCAGAAAGCCATGGAGGCGCGCGCAGAGTGCGCCGCAGCATCGGCAGGTTCTTTGCCTTCTTGGCGTCACATAGGTTAAATAGCAAGAACGGACTTACGGTCCGGGCGCAGAGGCGGCGGGAGGTCCCTGGCTGCCCGCATTGTTATTGTGCCGGACGGCGCGACAAGGGCGGTTTCGCAATGAAGTTCAGGACAATGGTCATCGCGGGTCTCCTGCTGTCCCTGACATCGGGCAGCAGCCTGGCAGGCCCGGCGATGCTGGTCGACCTCGATACGGGCAAGGTGCTCGAACACGAAGATGCGTTCGCACCCTGGTATCCGGCTTCGCTCACCAAGCTGATGACGACGCTGGTGGTGTTCCGCGCCATCAAGGCGGGCGAGATCACGATGCAGTCGCCGGTCAAAATCTCCGAGCGGGCGGCGAAGGAGCCGCCGAGCAAAATGGGCTACAAGCCCGGCACCGTGATCTCCTTCGAAAATGCCATCCGCATCCTGATGGTAAAGTCGGCGAACGACGTCGCCACGGCTGTTGCCGAAAGCCTCAGCGGCTCGCGCCAGGCCTTTGCCGAGCGGATGAATGCGGAGGCGAAGCGCCTCGGGCTCGCGGCCACCAAGTTCGTCAACCCGCACGGGCTTCATGCCGACGAGCAGACGACTTCGGCGCGCGATCTTGCGATCATCGCCATGGCAGTCTGGAACGAGTTTCCCGAATATCATCATTTCTTCGGCATCGAGGCGTTGAAGACCGGCAAGAAGACGATCGACAACCACAACGACCTCATCATGCGCTTCGAGGGCGCGAACGGGATGAAGACCGGCTACACCTGCCCGTCGGGCTTCAACCTGATCGCGACAGCGGAGCGGGGCGGGCGCACATTGATGGCCGTCGTCGTCGGCGAGCCCACGGTCGAGGCGCGTGCAGACAAGGCGGCAAACATGCTGGCGCGCGGTTTTGAGACGAAGGGCGACAATGCCCCGTTCATCGCCCAGCTGCGCCCGAGCGGCAAAGAGCCGGCGGCTGCGGTGAACCTTCGCCCCGTGATCTGCACGCCGGAACACTGGAAGTCGGTCGAGGCGCTGCGGGGGCCGGAAGGCAAGCCGCGCTATACCTCGCCGCATCTGAAGGAGCCGCAGCGCGAGCGGGTCGCAGTTGCGATCACCACCGGTGCGAGCGGTCCGGAATCGAAGGCGCCGCGCTATGCGGACGTGCCGATCCCGACGCCGCGCCCGGACTACAATCCCACAAACGTCGCGGAAGGCGGCTGATACATGCCAAATACGCCCATTGCGGTTTCGATCCTCACCGGCTTTCTCGGTGCCGGAAAAACGACCCTGCTCAACCGGCTCCTGAAGGATCCGGCGCTCGAGAGTACGGCCGTCATCATCAACGAGTTCGGCGAGGTCTCGGTCGACCACATGCTGGTCGAGCAGGCTTCGGACGGCGTCATCCAGCTTGCGGATGGGTGCCTCTGCTGCACCGTGCGCGGTGAGCTCGTCGACACGCTGGCCGAGCTGATCGAGAAGTCGCAGCTGGGAAAGATCCAGCCGCTCAAGCGGATCATCGTTGAGACGACGGGATTAGCGGATCCGGTGCCGGTGCTGCATTCGGTGATGGGCGATCCGGTGCTGGTGCGCATGCTGCGCCTCGACGGCGTGATCTGCGTGGTCGATGCCGTGAACGGCGCTGCGACGCTCGACGCGCATGAACAGGCCGTGCGGCAGGCGGCGGTCGCGGACCGCATTGTCTTCACTAAGGCGGACCTGGCGGAAGAGGGCGGGGAAGCCGGACTACGCGCGCGGCTGTGGGCGATCAATCCGACGGCCGAGATCATCGATGCCGGAAGCGGCGAGGCAGGCGTGGCGGCACTGTTCGAGTGCGGCGTCTACAATCCGGAGACCAAGTCGGCGGACGTGCGCCGCTGGCTTGGCGAGCAAGAGCACGCCGGGCATCACCACCACCATCACGACCATCACGATGACCATGAGTGTGAGGGCCATGGCTGCACTCATCCGCACCATCACCATCATCACCACGATGAGCGGGTGAAGAGCATTTCGCTCGTTCATGACAAGCCGGTCTCGTTCTCGACGGTGGAGATGTTCCTCGACCTTCTGCGCTCGACGCAGGGCGAGCATCTGTTGCGCATGAAGGGGGTGATCGAGGTCGTCGAGGACATGGAGCGACCGCTCGTCATCCACGGCGTGCAAAAGCTCCTGCATCCGCCCGCATGGCTGCCAGAGTGGCCGGAGGGCCCGCGCGGAACGCGCATCGTCTTGATCGGCTATGATTTGTCCGAAGACTATACGCGCCGCCTGTTCTCGGCATTTGTCGGCGAGCCGATGATCGACACTGCCGACAGCGCGGCGCTCTCCGACAACCCGCTGGCGATCGCGGGCTTTCGTCCCTGAACTGGAGTGAGATGCCGGATCGCGATTGCGGTCCGGCTAACGCTCAGGCGCGCTCGATCAGAAAGCGGTGTCCGGCGCCATCTACCTGCTCGCTGGAGATCAGCTTGTGACCCGCCTCGTGGCAGAAGGCGGGAATGTCGATGACGGCGAGCGGATCGGTGGTTTCGACCCAGAGCCTTGCGCCAGCCGGCATACCGGAAAGACGCTTGCGGGCACGCAGGACCGGCAGCGGGCAGTTCAGCCCCCTGAGGTCATAGATTTCGGCATTCTCGTCGTTCAACAGATCAGCCGCCGAACATTCCAAGCAGACGGCTGCGCAGGCCGGGCTTTTCCGCAACCGCGGTTTCCGGCTGGACAGTGCCGGTTGCCTCGGCAATGGCGCCCTCGGCGCGGGCGTTGTCAGCCGGCGTCGGCACGACGGCGACCGTCGCCGGAGCCTCGGCAGGCTTCGGGGCAGGCTTTGACTCGGCGACAAGGACCTGCGGCTGGTCGAGTGTCGGCGGCTCGCGCGTCACCCGCTCACCACGAGCGCGGCGGCGCGACCAGTCGGACACAAGCAGAGCCTCCTGATAGCCCTTGATCGAAGGCGAAGGCGCCTTGTCGCTCTTCTTGTTGAGAGCAGCGTCGAAGGCCGACTGATAGGTCTTGAGATAGCTCTGGTAGGCGGCTTCAAGTGTCGCCGACCGGCTCATTGGCGGGCAGGCCGCGACCGGATTGAACGTCTTGCCGGCTTCCGGCATCGCGTTGAAGACGTAGCGCTTGCCGCAGACGTCGACCTTCGGCGGCACCTTCGTGAGCTCGAAGTGGTCGTAGCCCTCCTTCAGCATGGTCCAGAACTCGTAGTTCGGATCATCCTTGTAGCGGGCCATGTTCCCAGCGGTCATGCGGAACGGGAAGGCCTGGATCTGGAACGCTTCCTGGCCGCCCTTGAAGGCGTCGCGGGCGAAGGCGTAGATCTCCTCGACCTGCTTGTCGGTCATCGAGTAGCAGCCGGCGGACGAGCAGGCGCCGTGTACCATCAGGTGCTGGCCGGTGCGGCCGTGCGCACGGTCATAGTTGTTCGGGAAGCCGATGTTGAAGGACAGGTGGTACGAAGAGCGCGGGTTCATCTGGTACGGACGCACCGTATAGAACCCTTCAGGTGCCTGACGGTCGCCCTCGACGAATTTCGGCCCGAGCCGGCCCGACCACTTGCAGATATCATAGGTGGCGGCGAGGTCGTAGCGGCCGTTGTCCTTCTGCTTCCAGACTTCCAGCACCGCCTCTTCCTTGAAGATGCGGATCATGATCGGCGAAGTGGTAGACATGCCCTTCGCCTTGAGGGTCTGGACGACCTTGGCGGGCAGCGGCTTGTTGGCCTTTTCGCTCGTCGGGGAGATGTCCTCGAGCGTCTCGTTGCAGCCCGAGATGAACAGGGCCGCGATCAAAAGGCCTACAGTGGCAAATTTGGTCGTCATGGATCGATCTGCTCTGGTTCCGGACACCAGTCCGACGCTTGGGCTCGCACGCCCTGGCAGCGACAATAGACGGGTTAACCTTGCAAAAACCTTACTGCAATCTTTACCTAATGGCACGCAAGCAAAAACGGCGCGCACAGGCCGTACGCGCCGATATGCTGAGAGCCAGTTGTGGCAAAAGCAGGGCTGCAGTTAGAGGTTGCGGCCCATCGCCAGGAACTTTTCGCGGCGATGCTCGCGGTAGTCGATCGGCGTTGCGGCGAGCTCGGCAAAGCCCTTTGCGATCTGGTCGCCGGTCGCCTTGATGACGACTTCCGGCGAACGATGCGCACCGCCGAGCGGCTCGCCGATGATGCCGTCGATGATCTTGAGCTCCAGCAGGTCCTGCGCGGTGATCTTCATGCTGGTCGCGGCGTCCTTCGAACGGGTCGTGTCGCGCCAGAGGATCGAGGCCGCGCCTTCCGGCGAGATCACCGAATAGATCGCGTGCTCGAGCATGTAGACCTTGTTGGCGACTGCGATCGCGATCGCGCCGCCCGAGCCGCCTTCGCCGATGACGACGGCCACGTTCGGAACCTTGAGGCCAAGGCAAGCGGAGGTCGAGGTGGCGATCGCCTCAGCCTGGCCGCGCTCCTCGGCGCCGATGCCCGGATAGGCGCCTGCCGTGTCGACAAGGCTGACGACCGGAATGCCGAAACGGTCGGCCAGCTCCATGACGCGCACGGCCTTGCGGTAGCCTTCTGGACGGGCGCTGCCGAAATTGTGCTTGAGGCGGGTCTGGGTGTCGTTGCCCTTTTCAAGGCCGAGCACCGCGACGGACTCGCCGCGGAAGCGGGCGAAGCCCGCAACCATCGCCTGATCCTCGCCAAAGGCGCGGTCGCCCGCGAGCGGCGTGAAGTCCGTGAACAGAGCGCGCACATAGTCGAGGCAGTGCGGGCGGTCGGGATGGCGTGCCACCTGAACCTTCTGCCAGGGCGTCAGGTTCTTGTAGGCATCGCGCAGGGCGTCCTGGGCGCGCTTCTCGAGCCGGGCAACCTCGTCGCCCACATCAACGGCCTCGCCGCTCTCGGAAAGCTTCTTCAGCTCGAGAATCTTGCCTTCGAGGTCGGCAACGGGTTTTTCGAAATCGAGATAATTGAACATTCGCCGTGTCGTGTCCGAAGGATGGTCTAGGAGCGAAGATGCCCCGGAAAATGCCATGCGCGGGCGCAAACGCACGCTTCACATAACGGTCATAAGACTAATCGGCAAGCGGATGATGCCTTGTGACCAGTTCGATGAGCCGGTTTTCGAGCACATGGGTGTAAATTTGCGTCGTCGATATGTCCGCGTGGCCCAGCAGTTGCTGCACCGCGCGCAGGTCCGCGCCGTTCTGCAGCAGATGGCTGGCAAAAGCATGGCGAAGTACGTGCGGCGACACCTTTGCGGCGGGAATGCCCGCGCGTGCCGCCAGCGCCTTCAGCTCGCGCGCGAAAACCTGGCGCGGCAGGTAGCCGCTTTCGGAGTCGGCCGGGAACAGGTACGGGCTTTCCGCCCATGAGGGGTTCCTGTCGCGGGTCGCAATCCAGTCGCGCAGCGCTTCCTTTGCCTTCGGCGACAGAGGCACGATGCGGTCCTTGCCGCCCTTGCCTCGGACGGTGAAGAAGCGCTCGTTGCGCAGCGCCACCGTCACCGGCAGAGAGACGAGCTCGGAGACGCGCAGGCCGGTTGCATAGAGCGTTTCGACGAGTGCATGCAGCCGGCAGGCCATGAAGCGGGCGGCATCGGTTGCTGCCTCGCGCTTCTCGGCTTCGGCGCGCGCAAGAAGCTTCAGGACGGCGTCCTCCTGCATCGTCTTCGGCAGCCCGGCCAGCTTCTTTGGCGCGTCGATCACGCCGGTGGGGTCGTCCTCGCGGATACCTTCGGCGTGCAGGAACTTGAAGAACTGGCGCAGCGCCGAGAGTTTTCGCGCCTGTGAGGATGCCGCGAAGCCGCGCGCCGCGATGTCGTCGAGCCAGCTGCGGATTTCCGCCGAAGACACGTCATCAAGCCGGCCGCCGAAGAACTCGGCCGCATCTTCAAGGTCGCGCCGGTAGGCCGCGAGCGTGTTTTCGCTCGCGCCGCGCTCGGCGCTCATCATCTCGAGAAATGTTTCCAGCCGGACGGCCGCCTTCATCGCTGTCACTCCGTCCCCCTCCGGGCGACCCTAGCCAGAACAGCCTTTCTGAATGGTGAACCGCTCGGAACCGTGGTGAAGGCGCTGCGTTGAAATGGCGAAAGGTGAACACGCCATGGAACACATCGCAGCATTCATTCTCGCAGTCACATGCTCGGGCGACCTCAAGGATTGCCGCGAGCTGCCCGCGCCTTTGCCGGTGTACGAGCTCTACGAGGATTGCGCTGCGGACCTTCCGGCAGTCCGTAAGCGCTACGGCAAGCACGAGAACCTCTATGTCGAATGCTTCGAGGTCGATCCGATGCTGGCCGAGGTCGATTCGGAAATCGTGTGGGACGTGACGCCCGAACACGGATTAACGGCCTCCGTGGAACCGATTGACGACGAAGAGGTTCTTGTAGCGTCGAGGCAATCGCGCAACGAAGAATCGAGATCACTACAGCCTTAGGTAGTGGCGCTCTTGATGCTGGCGTTGCGATAAGGCATCGTTCCCGGAAGGGGCGGGTCCAACACCTAGGAGGTATGTATGAGGAATATGTTGTTCGCGGCCATTGCCGCTCTGACGATGGCAGGCTGCACGACCGCAGAACAAGCGGGTACCGTTGGCGCGATCGGTGGCGGCCTCGTCGGTGCAGCCGCTGGTGGCACTGAAGGCGCACTGATCGGCGTCGTTGCCGGTGGTGCTGGTGGCTACCTGCTTGGTCGTATGGCGGACCGCCCGGGTTACTGCCAGTATCGCCACGCACGCACCGGACAGGTTGTCGTCGATCGCTGCTACTGATCCGCAGCAAGACAAACAAAAAGGGCTCGGTTTTCCGGGCCCTTTTTTGTTGCCATACGGGCCTTTTTCAGGCGAAGGCGCGCATGGCTCCGGGGCCCGGAACGGCGCCGGGGGGGCACTTGCCCATGATGATCATGCCCAGCACCTCGTCCTTGGTGACGTCCTGGGTGCGGGCGGTTCCGACAACCTGCCCGTTCTTCATCACGCAGACGCGGTCGGCGAGGTCGAACACGTCATGGATATCGTGGCTGATCAGGAAGATGCCGATGCCGTCGGCCTTGAGCTGCTTGACCAGCTCGCCGACCTGGGCCGTCTCCTGCGGACCCAACGCTGCCGTCGGCTCGTCCATGATCAGGATCTGTGCATTGAAATAGATGGCGCGGGCGATCGCTACCGACTGGCGCTGGCCGCCGGACAGCTTGATGACCGGCTCCTTGAAGCGCTGGAAGCGCGGGTTGAGACGGCCCATTACCTTGCGAGTTTCCGACTCCATTGCAACGTCATCCAGCGTGCCCCATTTGGTGCGCAGTTCGCGACCCAGGAACAGGTTGGCGGCGGCGTCGACGTTATCGGCGAGCGCCAGCGTCTGGTAGATCGTCTCGATGCCGTACTTCTTGGCGTCGCGCGGATTGTTGATGATCGCCGCTTCCCCCTTCACGAAGATCTCACCCGCATCGCGCTTGTAGGCGCCGGAGAGGATCTTGATCAGTGTCGACTTGCCGGCGCCGTTGTGGCCGAGGAGGGCGACCACCTCACCTTCGTAGAGATCGATCGAGGCATCATCGACCGCGTGGATACCACCGAAGGCGATCGAGATGTTGCGCATTTCGACAAGCGGGGTGCCGGAAGGAGTGCCATTGTTTGCCATGATCATCTCCTCAGCCGATGCGGCGGCGATAGAGGGTGTCGAGCCAGACGGCGATCACGAGCGCGAGGCCGACGACGATGTTCTGCAGCGGCGTGTCGACGCCGAGCAGGATCATGCCGGTAGCAAGCGATTGCATCAGCACCGCGCCGAGCATCGCGCCAGCAATGGTGCCGACACCACCTGACAGTGACGTGCCGCCGATGACGGCCGCCGCGATGACCAGCAGCTCGTCGAGCGTGCCCTGGGCATTTGTCGCTGCGTTCAGGCGCGCGGTAGATATCAGCGAGCCGACGGCGGCCAGGCCGCCCATCAACATGAAGATCTTCATCGTCACCCAACGGGTGTTGATGCCGGCGAGCGTCGCGGCCTCCGGATTGCCGCCGATGGCGAAGACATAACGGCCGAAGCGGGTACGGTTGGTGACGAAGGTCATGGCAATGCCGACCGCGAGCGCCATCAGCACCGGAATGGCGATGCCGTGAGCGATGTAGGCACCCTCCGGCACCTCCTGGCCAAGGCTCTGAAAGTAGCGACGCACGATGCCGACCGGCCATGGATAGGAGTTCGCCACCAGCACGAAGGCGAGGATGAGGGCGCAGGCGAGTACCGCGAGGAACACCTCGGCCCAAAGGGGACGCAGCGGGAAGCGGAAGCGCTTGCGCTGGGTGCGGGCGTTCATCAGCAGCCAGATGACGGCAAGGCAGGCAACGATACCGACGATCCAGCTCCAGGTAGAGCCGATCGCGCCGTCAGGCCCGCCGCCCATCAGGCGGAAGGTCGCGTCCATCGGCGCGACGGTGCGTCCGCTCGTTACCCACCAGGCCGCGCCGCGCCAGACAAGCAGGCCGCCGAGCGTGACAATGAAGGCGGGAACGCCGAGATAGGCGATGACGTAGCCGTGTAGTGCGCCGATGGCGACGCCGACGCAGAGGCCGACAAGAGCGGAAATGATCCAGATGGTCGGGTGGCCGAAGCCAAGATATTGCGGCAGGAATTCTGCCTGCGTCACGCCCATGATCATTCCGGTGAAGCCGAGGATCGAGCCGACCGACAGGTCGATGTTGCGCGTGACGATGACCAGCACCATGCCGGTCGCCATCACCGCGACCGAGGACGACTGGACTGACAGGTTCCAGAGATTGCGCGGGGTGAGGAACAAGCCGCCGGAAAGCGCGTGGAACACCAGCCAAATGATCAGCAATGCGCCGACCATGCCGAGCATTCGCGTATCGAGTTCGGTGTCCCGGAGAAATCGTGCAACTGGGCCAAGTTCGCTTGCGCGTGCCCGGTCGACCGGCGTCTGAGCGGCCGCGTCCGACATGGTATCCTCCCGTTTCCGGCTATCCTTCTGCGGGACGCGCCGGATCATTCACTTGATCAGACGCCGCGGCTGCAGTCAAACCGCGGCGCCTGTGGCAAGGCTGTCAGATCAGCCGCAGACGTCGACCGTGCCCGGCTTCACGCCCTGGCAGACGACGTCCTTGGACACCCAGCCGGCGTCAATGACGACGTTGAGGTTGTCCTTGGTGATCGGGACCGGCTTGAGGAAGATCGCGTTCATTTCGACGCCGTTCGGGCCGTCCGACCACTTCGTGGCGCCCTCGACCTGGTCGAGCGCCTTGCCGTCGGCGAGCTGGTTGGCGATTTCCGCCGCAGCCTTGCCGAGTTCGCGAGCGTCCTTCCAGACCGAGACGGTCTGGGTGCCGAGCGCGATGCGGTTGAGCGCGGCATGGTCGCCGTCCTGGCCGGAGACCGGCACGGTGCCGGCAAGGCCCTGTGCCTCGAGGGCGGCGATGGCGCCGCCGGCGGTGCCGTCGTTGGAGGCAACGACCGCATCAACCTGGTTGTTGTTGGCGGTCAGGAACTGCTCCATGTTGCGCTGGGCGTTAGCCGGCAGCCAGCCGTCGGTGTAGGCTTCGCCGACATTCTTGATCTTGCCACCGTCGATCGCTTCCTTCAGCACTTCCATCTGGCCAGCGAACAGGAAGTCGGCGTTCGGGTCGGCGCCGTTGCCCTTGATGAAGACGTAGTTGCCTTCCGGCTTGACGTCGAACACGGCCTTGGCCTGCAGGCGGCCAACTTCCTTGTTGTCGAAGGTGAGATAGAAGGCGTCGGGGTTCTCGATCAGGCGGTCATAGCCGACGACCGGAATGCCCTCGGCAACGGCCTTCTCGACGGCCGGGCCGATCGCGCTGGCGTCCTGCGCGAGGATGATGAGGGCGTCGGCGCCCTGGGCGATCAGCGCCTCGACGTCGGTCAGCTGCTTGGCAGCAGAGGACTGCGCGTCAGCGGAAATGTACTTGTTGCCCGCGGCTTCGAGCGCCGCCTTGATTGCGGCCTCGTCAGTCTTCCAGCGCTCCTCCTGGAAGTTCGACCAGGAAACACCGATGGTCTTTCCCTCTGCGAGGGCGCTTGCAGCCATCGTCAGCGACAGCGCAGCACCCGCAAGCAATGCGGTTGCAAATCTTTTCATAATGTTCCTCCCAATCGGGCCGTTAGGCACCAAGACGAAACTCTTTTTTTCGAGCTTCGAAAAAATGAATGACTCAGCATTTGGGTCATGTCAATATCTTCGCGCCCGCTCTGTCCTTTCGGGATGAGGAAAGCTAAACCCCGCTCGCGTCCAATACATGGAGGAAATTGGTATGACGGTCGGTGTGCGGCACGACGATCTGCGCCGGAAGAACCGGGCGATGGTGATCGCTTCGGTGCGCCGCGCCAGCCAGCCGTCGCGTACCGAGATCGCCGCGGTCACGGGCCTGAGCAACTCCACCATCTCAACGATCTCCGCCGACCTCATCTCGGAAGGCGTCCTGACCGTTGCGCAGTCCGGCGAGCCCGGTGTGCTGAAACGCGGGCGGCCGCAGGTGGCGCTGGCGCTGCATCCGCGCGCGGCTTCCGTCGTGGTCATCACCTTGTCGCTCAACTCGCTGGCTGCAGCCGTCATCGACTATTCCGGCCGCGTCATCGTCCACGAATTCTCGAAGCCGCCGACGCTCACGATGAGCGAGCAGGAGTTGCAGGAAGCAGTGGCGGATGCGGTGGAGACGGTGATCGGCCGCGCCGGCGACGAGGTTGGGCCGCTGCTGCGCATGACGATGGCCGTGCAGGGCATCACCGACTCCGACAAGCGGAAGCTCCTGTGGTCGCCGATCACGCCGCACAGTGACATCCAGTTCGCGGATCTCCTGGAGAATCGCTTCCGGGTGCCGGTCACGGTCGAGAACGACTGCAACATGATCGCGGTCGCGCTGCGGGCGCGCAATCCGGAACGCTACGGCGAGAACCTGATCGCGGTGCTGCTCTCGAACGGTATCGGCATGGGGCTGATCCAGCGCGGGCAGCTGTTCACGGGTTCGCACTCGTCGGGCGGCGAGTTCGGCCACATGATCCACATTCCCGACGGCGCGCAGTGCCGCTGCGGTCGGCGCGGTTGCGTTGAAGCCTATGCCGGCAACTATGCGATCTTCCGCCATGCTCGTGGGGAGAGCGAGTTCGCCCAACCGGCAGCCGACATCGACGATCTGACGATGACGGCGATGGCGGAAGCCGCGCGTGGAGGCGACGGCCTTGAACGGGAGGCGTTCAGGCGGGCAGGGGAGGCGCTGGGTTTTGCGCTGGGAAGTCTGTTTGCGCTGTTCGACCCCGCGCCCGTCGCCTTTGTCGGCCTCGGCACCTCAGCCTTCGACGTGATCGAGCCGGCGATACGTGATGCGCTCGCCCGCACCGCGGGCGGCCAGCACAATGCCGAGATCGACTTTGCGATGCAGCCGGACGAGGCGCCGCTGATCCGCGAGGGCTGCGCCTACCAGGCGCTCACCCACATCGACCAGGAAGTGTTTGCCGCCGGCGCCGCGGTCCCCGCATCAGCGCCGCGGCGGCGGAAGGCAAGGGTTCTGGCGGCTCAGTAGCCGGCCTTGATGCGCTCGAACTCGGCGATCAGCTTGGCCTTGGTTTCGGCCGGCAGCGGATTCGAGAACAGGTCTTGTCGATGAACTTGTCGATATCGTCGTAGCCGAACTCGCTGAGCTTCTCGGGATCGGCGGCTTCCATCGCCTTCGAGTTGCTGTGCCCGTAGCCCCAGTCGCTGACGAGGTAGGTGCCGACGTCGGGCTTCATGAGCGCGTTGAGGAAGTCGTAGGTCTTGTCGACATTGCCTGGCGCGTCCTTGAGATGGACGTAGCCGCAGACCCAGGTGGACAGGCCTTCGGCGGTATCGCGCTTCATTGCGACCGGAACTCCGTCCGCCATCAGCGTCGTCGGTGTTTCGGCCCAAGCCCAAGCGAGATCGACCTCACCGCCGGCCATCGCCTGGCTGAGCTCGGTGTTGTCGAGCCAGTAGAGACGTACGTTCTTGTGCACCTCGCGCAGGAATGCCGACGCCTTGTCCCAGTCGGCATCGGTCATCTTCGTCCAGTCGGTAAAGCCGGTGGCGAGCGCCGCGAGCGCATAGGCGTCATCGACATTGTCGGGTATCGAAACGCGGCCCTCGAACTTCGGGTCCATGAACGCCTTTAGAGACTGGATATCGGCCTCCTGCACCTTGTCGGTGCGGTAGACGACGAGGGTGTTGCCCCATTCGAAGGGCAGGAACCACGCCTTGCCCTCGGCATCCGTCATCAGGTCCTTCATGTTCTTGAGGCCCGGCAGGATGTCGTTCCACGCCTCGATGCGCGAGGTGTCGAGCGGCTGCAACAGTCCGGCGTCGCGCCATTTGACGATGTTCTGTGAGCAGGGATGGGCAAGGTCGGCCTTGAAGCCGGCGCGCAGCTTCTCGAACGCCTCATCCTCATCGCCGAAGAAGGAGAAGGACGGCGAATCCCCATGCTTCTCGACATATGCCGGATGGAAGCCGGGATCCTCGTAGCCGGCCCAGTCGAAGACGCTGACGTCACTGTCAGCCGCAAATGCGGTGCCGGTGAGCGTCGTGGCGGCTGCCAGCGCGATGGCGGTGCGTTGCAGCCGGCTGCCTGAAATGCCTTTCCTCATCGTCCTCACTCCCATTCTTCCTCTGGTTCGCCCCATCCGGGTGGGTCGTCTTACGCGGCCCTTGCCGGAAAATGCTTCGGAAACAGCGATGTCAGCATCGCCTTCGCCGCTTCGTGCGCCTTCTCGCGCGTCATGTCCTGACCGCGCATCATGATCCGCAGCCACAGGCCTTCCAGCATCGCGTCCAGCGCGAGCGCGGTGTGGCTGGCATCGAGCGGATAGCCCCCGGCTTCGATGAGTTCGGCGCAGAGGTCGGTCAGTGTCTGCTGGTAGACTTCGTCACGCGCGCCGCAGAGCGCCTGATAGGTCGGCCGCGACTTCGCCTCGCCCCAGAAGGCGCACCAGGCGGCGATCTTGCGGCGGCTGGCAACTGAGCGGTCAAAGTCAGCGGCAATAAGCGCTGCAAGGCGCTCCGCCGGGTCGTCGCCCGCCTTCGCCAGCGCATTGCGCCAGTGCGCCGCATATTCATCGGCCATGTACTGGAGCGTAGCGATGAGCAGCTTTTCCTTGCTCTCGAAATGGAAGTTGACGATGCCGCGCGACAGGCCCGCACCATCAGCGACGTCCGCCAGCGTGGTTTCCGAATAGCCGCGCTTTGAAAGCGAATCGATCGTTGCCTCGATCAGCTGCTGGCGGCGGGCTTCCTTGGAGGCCTTGCGTCCGCGCTTTTCAGTTTCGGGCGCCACTTCCGCCGCCATCGTCTTTCTCATGATGTCGTTCTGCTCCAGCATGGCCGGTCACTCCGGCTTTCGTCCGCGCAGATCAGGGGGACGGCGCTCACCTAAGTCAAGGACCTTCCGCATGGCCGTCCAGGTGCAGGCTCTTTCCTCCGGCCCGCCGGGAGAGAGGTACCCGTCACCCCACAGCGCCCCGAGGAAGCGGATGGCGGTGTCGTCGTATTCGGCTCATGCAACTGCGTGTCTGCCATGCTGCATTCCCGTTGCCTGCTCGTGCCGGCCGCAGCCGGGACACCATTGCCGAAGCCTAGCGCACATTGGCGAAAACACAAGAATACTTGCTGAACATTCATTCAAAATCTTGAACGGGAGCTCTGGACAGGCTGCCTGCCTCCGTGGCAGGCTTGGGCCAATAACAAGGGGAATCCCATCGGCGTTCTTCGGAGGACGGGCCGCCGCATGAAGACCTACGACGCCATCGTCATCGATGCCGGCCATAACGGCCTTGTCAACGCGTGCTACCTGCAGCGCGCGGGGCTCGACGTCCTTGTCCTCGAAAAGAATGACTGGATCGGCGGCGCGGCAGTGAGCCGGGAGCTGACGCCGGGCTTTCTTTATTCCAATTGCTCCTATGTCTGCTCGCTGTTCCGGCCCGAGATCATGCGCGATCTCGAACTGCCGAAATACGGGCTGCAGGTCATTGCATACGAAGGCGGGGCGGTGCTGACGCAGGATGGCGACTATCTTGTGAGCTATCGCGACCACGAGGCGCACCGGCGCGAGTTCGCGCGCTGGTCGCCGCGCGACGCGGAAGCCTATGAGCGATATTCGCGCGACGTGACGCGCCAGTGCCGTTTCATCCAGCCGCTGCTGATGCGCACGGCGCCGGACCCAACCAGTTTCAGGCCACGGGACGTATCGGAGCTCGTCTATCTCGGCCGGAAGTTCGCGGGGCTGACGGCGTACGAGATGGCTGAGATGCTGCGCTTCTGGACCATGTCGATCTCCGACTTCCTCGAAGAGTATTTCGAGACCGAGGTGATCAAGGCCTATCTGGCCCTGTCCGGGATCATCGGCACGGCGCTGGGGCCGATGTCGCCCGGAACCGCCTACGTTCTGCTGCACCACTACATGGGCGAGGTCGACGGTTCCGTCGGTGCATGGGGGTATGCGCGGGGGGGAATGGGGGCGGTCACGCAAGCGCTGGCCGCCTCCTTTCGCGCCTCCGGCGGCACGATCCGCACCGAAGTGGAGGTCGAGCGGGTGCTGGTCCGCGATGGCGAGACCAAGGGCGTGGTGCTCGCGGGCGGCGAGGAGGTTCATGGCCGGCTCGTCGTCTCGAACGCGGACGTCAAACGTACCTTCCTCAAGCTGGTCGACGATCGCGAGCTGCCGGCGCCGTTCCTGCGCCGGGTGCGCAATTTCAAGATTCGCGGCTCGTCGGGCAAGGTGAACATTGCGCTGGACTCGATGCCGGAATTTCCGGCGCTGCCGAAGGACAGCCCGTGCCTGCGCGGCGACCTGCACTTCACCGACACCGTGGAACGAATGGAACGCGCCTATGACGACTGGAAGGCCGGGCGATGGTCGGCCGATCCATTCCTCGACATGGTAATCCCGACACTGCTCGACCCCACCATGGCGTCGCCCGGCAAGCATTTCATGAGCTGCTTCGTGCAGTACTGCCCGCCGAAGGTGGAAGGGCGCGACTGGACCGACGCCGACCGCGACGCATTCGGCGAGACGGTCATCTCGCAGATCGCCGACTATTCGCCGGGCTTCCGCGACCGCATCGTCCACATGGAAGTGCGCACGCCGCGCGAACTCGAGGCCGAGGTCGGCCTCACCGAGGGCAACATCTTCCAGGGCGAACTCACCTTCGACCAGCTGCTGTTCAACCGGCCGGTGCCCGGCTACGCGCAGTACCGCTCGCCGATCAGGGGGCTCTACATCTGCGGCTCGTCCACGCATCCGGGCGGTGGCGTGATGGGAGCGCCCGGCCGCAACGCCGCGGCGGAGATCCTGCGCGACCTGAAGAAGCCCGCCAGCCACATGAGCGACGCCCATGACGTCCTTTGATGCGATCGTCATTGGCGGGGGGCACAACGGACTGGTGGCAGCCGTCACGCTGGCGCGTGCGGGGCGCAAGGTGGTCGTTCTGGAAGCCGCCAGCGAGATCGGCGGCGCGGCGCGGACGGAAGAGTTCCATCCCGGCTTTCGTGTCTCGTCTCTCGCGCACGTCCTCAACCGACTGCATCCGGCGGTGATCCGCGAGCTTGAGCTCGACAAGCTTGGGATGACATTCGACGGGCGCTCGATGCCGACGGTGGCGCTGTTTCCCACGGGTGAGCACGCCGTCCTGCGCGGGGCCTATGGCAGCGCGGTGGACGGTGTCAGTCCGACCGATGCTGCCGGGTGGAAGGAGTTGCGCGAACTGCTGCTCAGCCAGGTCGAGGTGCTGAAGCCGCTGCTCGCACGCCGGCCGCCAGACCTCGAGAACATGGCGATCCTCGAGAAGGTGGCGCTGGGCGGTCTTGCCCTGTCGCTGCGCCGTCTCGGCAAGGAGGGCATGCGCGACCTCCTGCGCATGCTGCTGATGAACGTCGACGACGTCTCCGGCGAATATCTTCAGAACGATGCGCTGCGCGGGTTGCTTGCCTTCGACGCGGTGCTTGGCAGCCATCTCGGGCCGCGTTCGCCAACCTCGCTGATCGGCCTCTACTACCGGCTGGCAGGCGAGATCGACGGCCAACCCGGCGGGCAGATGCTGCCTAAGGGCGGCATGGGCGCGGTGATCGCGATGATGCAGCGCTCGGCCGAACGGCGGGGCGTTACGATCCGCACCGAAGCTGCGGTGGCCCGGATCCTGATCGAGAAGGGCAGGGCGGTGGGCGTCGCGCTGGCAAACGGCGAGGAAATTCGCGCCCGCACGATCCTCTCGGCTATCAACCCGCGCACGACCTTTATCGATCTCGTCGGCCCGCGCGAACTCGACACCGGCTTCCTGCGCAAGATCCTGAACGTGCGCATGAAGGGCAATGTCGCAAAGCTGCACCTGGCCCTCGACCGCGTGCCGGAATTCACCGGCGTTTCGGCCGAGGATCAAAAGGGCCGGATCGTCATCGCGCCGTCGAGCGATGCGGTCGAAAACGCGTTCAACCCGGCCAAGTATGGTGAGTTCTCGTCCGAGCCGGTGATGGAGATCGTGCTGCCGAACATGTCGGACCCGATGCTCGCGCCGGATGGGGCGTGCGTGCTGTCGGCCTGCGTCCAGTTCGCGCCATATGCGCTCAGGGAGGGGTGGGAGACCGGCAAGCCGCGGCTGCAGGCAGCGATCGTGGCGCAGCTCGAGCGGTATGCGCCGGGCATCGGCAAGTCTGTTGTGGCGAGCGAGTTGCTCACGCCGGCCGACATTGAAGCACGCTTCCGCATGCCGGGCGGACACTGGCATCATGGCGAGCTCCAGCCGGACCAGATGCTGATGTCGCGTCCTGTCTTCGGCGCCGGCGGCTACGACACGCCAATCGAGGGACTATACCTCGCTGGTGCCGGTTCGCACCCCGGCGGCGGCATCTCGGGCGTCGCCGGCCTCAACGCGGCGCGGCGGGTGATTGCGGTGGAGAGGTAGTACGATGGGGAGCGTTGCTTGCGATCTTGAGCCTGCCGTTTCTCCCGCCGGAGGGGTGGTTGGTTGCTGGTTCACCCCCACCCCTAACCCCTCCCCACAAGGGGGAGGGGGACTTGGGGCAGTTTCCGTCAGACAAGGTTCCTTCAGTCGAGGGAGGGTCAGTTCCGGGCGGCTGAAAGCGCGCCCGCCTCTTCCACCTCAGATCGCAGACAGCGACGTTGTGACAGGCGTGGTTCCGTTCGAGGCCAGGCACGCAGAACTCGTTGTCGCTGTGTCCCCAAAATTCCCCTCCCCCTTGTGGGGAGGGGTTAGGGGTGGGTGACAGTCGGCGGGCGCTTCGTGCCCGTATGCGGAGGTTGCCATGGATGTGAACGTGCAGACGAGCATCCGGAAACAAGCCCAGTCCCACATCAACCAGCTACGGCGAGAAACGCCGTTCCATCCGCGCCTTGCTGCGCTGTCGCAGCAGAACGACTGGTATTCATGGGCGGGCTACAAGGCGCCGCATTCGCTTTGGGACGAGGAGCTGGAATATTTCGCCATCCGCAGCCAGGCGGCGGTGTTCGACATCTCGCCGATGACCAAGTACCGGATCACCGGACCTGACGCCGAAGCCTATTGCAATCGTCTCACGCTCCGCAACGTCGCTAAACTGCGGCGGGGACGGGTGCAGTACACCGCCTGGTGCGACGAGCAGGGGCATGTGCTCGATGACGGCACGCTGTTCCGGTTGTCGGCTGAGGACTTCCGCCTCTGCTGCCAGGAGCGGCACCTGCCGTGGCTGCTCGACTCGGCGATCGGCTTCGGTGTCTCGGTGCGCGAGGAGACGGACGAGATCGCCGGTCTCGCCCTGCAGGGGCCGACCTCCTATTCGGTGCTGAAGGCGGCGGGGTTCGATGGCGTCGAGCGGCTGAAACCGTTCGACCTCGCCGAGTTCCCGCATGAGGGCGCCACAGTCACAATCTCGCGCACCGGCTTTACCGGCGATCTCGGCTACGAGCTGTTCGTTGCGAAGGACGCGGGGCTCGCATTGTGGGACCGTCTGTTCGAGGCGGGAAACCTCTTCGGCATCCGGGCGATCGGCTACACGGCGCTCAATCGCGCCCGCATCGAGGCGGGGTTCATCGTCGCCAATGCCGATTTCGTCACCGCCGAGCATGCGATCCGCGCCGACCGCGTGCGCATGCCAGACGAGATCGGGCTTGGCTGGATGGTCGATCCGGACAAGGGCCATTTCAACGGCCGCCGCGCGATTCTCAAGGCGCGCGAAATGGGCAACTTGCGCCATGTCCTCGTCGGGCTGGAGATCGAAGGCAACGCCCCTGCCGAGCACGCTATCGTCTACCATCGCGGCAAGCGCGAGGCGGGACTGGTCACCGCTGGCATCTGGTCGCCGATGGCAAAGCGCAACATCGCGATCGCATCGCTGAAGCGACCCTATGGCGTGACCATTACCGATGACCTCTGGGTCGAGATCTATGCCATGCGCGAGCTGCAATATGTGAAGCTGATGAAGCGCGCAAAAATCGTCGAGCGGCCATTCATCTCGCTCGAACGGCGCACGGCAACGCCGCCTGGCGCATTCTGAGATGGAACGGGACGCGGAGTGGGAAGAAAACTGGGCGCTGGTGAACACGCCCCTCGGGGAGCCGTGGTCCGGCCGCGCGCGCTATGCCGCTGCCATGTATTTCTATCGTAGGGGTGTGCTCAGCGCCGAGGCGCTGGAGGTTTATCGCGTTTGCTCGCGGCTCGACAATGAGGATCCCTTGCCGGTCATCCGCGAGCGCGGCGCCGGCAAGGGATGGCTGGAGCTGTTCGGGAAGGGTGGGGGCTAGTCCTCCTCGACGAACACCTCCTCGCGCTTCTTCCGGACCGACGGCATCAGCACCACCACGAGCACGATCACCGACATGACCAGCAGCGTCGCGCTGATCGGACGGGTGAGGAATACCGACGGGTCGCCCTTAGAGATGATCATCGCGCGGCGCAGGTGCTCTTCCAGCATCGGGCCGAGCACGAAGCCGAGCAAGAGCGGCGCTGGCTCGCAGCCGAAGCGGACGAGGGCATAGCCGAGTGCGCCGAACAGGGTGAGCGTGTAGAGGTCGTAGGGGTTCGAGTTTATCGAGTAGATGCCGATCGCGGCGAAGGCCATGATTGCCGGGAACAAGAGGTAATAGGGGATCGTCAGCAGCCGCACCCACAGGCCGATCAGCGGCAGGTTGAGCAGCACCAGCATCAGGTTGCCTGCCCACATCGAGGCGATGATGCCCCAGAACAGTTCCGGGTTCTGGTTGACGACGTTCGGGCCCGGCACGATGCCCTGGATGATCATTGCGCCGATCATAAGCGCCATCACCGGGTTGGCGGGAATGCCGAGGGTGAGCATCGGAATGAACGAGGTTTGCGCGCCGGCATTGTTGGCTGATTCCGGTGCTGCAACGCCTTCGATCGCGCCCTTACCGAACTCCTGCGGTGTGCGCGAGATGCGCTTTTCCACAGTGTAGGAGGCGAAGGAGGCGAGGATCGCGCCGCCGCCGGGAAGCACGCCGAGGATCGAGCCCAGAGCCGTGCCGCGCACGACTGGCATGAACATGCGGCGGAAGTCTTCGCCCGATGGCCAGAGGTTCGTGACCTTCTTCACCATCACGTCCCGGTCGGTTTCGTTCTGCAGGTTGCGCAGGATCTCGGCAATGCCGAAGACGCCGACTGCAACGGCGACGAAGTTGAGCTCGTCAGAAAGCTGCGGGATGCCGAAGGTAAAGCGCTGGGCGCCCGAGTAGAGGTCAGCGCCCACAAGGCCGAACAGCAGGCCGACGATGATCATCGCCGTTGCCTTAAGGATCGAGCCGTGGGCGAGCGCGATGGCGCACACGAGGCCAAGCACCATCAACGAGAAATATTCAGGCGAGCCGAAGTTGAGGGCCGCGCGTGCCAGCGGCGGCGCGAATAGCGCGAGGATCACGGTCGCAACTGTGCCGGCGAAGAACGAGCCAAGTGCTGCGGTGGCGAGCGCAACGCCCGCGCGACCGCGTTTCGCCATCTGGTAGCCGTCAATTGCCGTGACCGCGGAGGAGGACTCACCCGGCAGGTTGATGAGGATCGCGGTGGTCGAGCCTCCATACTGCGCACCGTAGTAGATGCCGGCGAGCATGATCAGCGACGTCGACGGGTCGAGGCTGAGCGTGATCGGCAGTAGCATCGCAATGGTCGCGGTGGGCCCGATGCCGGGCAGCACGCCGACCAGCGTACCGAGCAGGCAGCCGAGAAAGCAGAACATCAGGTTATGCGGCTGCAGGGCGATCGAGAGACCGAGATAAAGGTTCGATAGCAGGTCCATCTCAGCGCACCCCGAAGATCGGTCGGGTCCACGGCTCGACCATCGGCCCGAAGACGCGCAGTGGCAGGCCAAGGCCGATCACGAAGACAAGGACGCAGAAGATGGTGAGCCCCAGCGACAGGCCGATCGCCGCACGGGGTGACATGCGCCGGCTGGCGAAGGACGTGATGAATGTGGTGATGAGCAGCACTGGTCCGATGCCGAACGGACGGATGAGCAGGCCGAAGATCACCGGGACACTGAGCAGGATGGCAATGCCGCGCCATGGAAGCGGCCCGCGCTCGACATCGTCGTAGCCGGTGCCTTTGATGATTGTCGCGATGCCGAAGACGATGAGAAGGCCGGACAGAACGATCGGGAAATAGCCCGGCCCCATGCGGCGGGCGGTGCCGATGTCGAGGCCGTAGAGGGTCATGAGTCCGAAGAACAGGCCGATGCCGACGAAGATCGCTCCGGCTCCGACATCACTTCTGTTGAAGGTCATCGTTCCTCCCTAGCGAAGAAGGTGCCGACGCGACGGGGCCACGTCGCGCCGGCGAGGTCTGCCGAGGCAGAAAATTAGTCGGCGTAGACGCCAGCGGCCTCGATCAGCGGCTTCCAGCGCGCGATCTCCGACTCAACCTTCGCCTTGAGGGCGGCCGGGGTGGCGTTCTCTTCCGGCTCCGGCTTCGTGGCGAGGGCGGCGAAACGCTCGATGACGTTATTGTCCTTGAGCGCGACCTGCAGCGACTTGCTCAGGCGCTCCACGATCGCCGCATCGGTGCCCTTCGGGGCATAGAGGCCGTGCCAGATACCAAACTGCATCGAGGCAAGACCACCCTCGGCCGCGGTCGGAAGGTCCGGAAGCTGCTCGAGACGCTCGCCGCTCGTCACCGCGTAGGCCTTCACCGCCTTGGCCTGGATCTGGCTGGTGGTATTGGTGGTCTGGTCGCACATGAAGTCGACCTGGCCGCCAAGCAGGTCGGTCATCGCCGGACCGGTGCCCTGGTAAGGCACGGTGGTGAGCTGCGTTTCGATCTCGCTCATGAACAGCATGCCGCACAGGTGCGAGGCGGCGCCGATGCCGGCATTGGCGTAGGTGACGTCGTCCGCGTTCTCCTTCAGATAGGCGATCAGGCCCTGGAGATCGTCAGCCGGGAAATCTGGGCGGGCGATGATCGTCATCGGAACCTCGGTGACGAGGCCGGCATACTCGAATGACTCGAGCGGGTTGTAGGAGAGGTTGCGGTAGAGCGTGGCGCTGGTGGCCATGCCGATGTGGTGCAGGAGCAGCGTGTAGCCATCCGGCTCCGCCTGTGCGACGCGCGCCGCGCCAACCGTGCCGCCAGCACCGCCGACGTTTTCAACGATCACCTGCTGACCGAGGTCGCGGCTCATCGCTTCTGCGACGAGGCGAGCGACCGTGTCGGTCGGGCCGCCGGCCGAGAACGGCACGACCATGGTGATGGTGCGCTCCGGATAGGTCTGGGCGCTGGCGAACTGCGGCAGCACCGCCAGGGCGGCGGCGATCGAAAGCGACGCAAGCAAGTTCTTCATGTTTTCCTCCCAGGGCTCTGGTTTGTACGGCCGGCGCTCGATTCCCCCCGAGCCGGCCTTGGGGCGCAGTAGGAAACGCCGTTACATGTAGTTCAACGCTCACGGCGGCGTCCGGATGCGTCTTCCGGATTCAAATGCTCTCGATGGGTGGAATCCGTAACATCAGGCCGGGTGGATGTGTGGAGACCTACACATCCGGGCTTCATTCGGCGGAGTTGCGGCGGTCAAGGCGGTAGCGCTGCATCTTCTCGTAGAGCGTCTTTCGCGAAATTCCGAGCTCTTCATAGACGGGCTTCAGCGCGCCGCCATGCGCCTGCAGCGCGCTGGCGATGACGGATCGCTCATAGCGCGCGACGCGCTCGGCAAGGCTCAAACCTTCCTGTTCCTCGTCAGGATCTAGCCCGTCGACGCCAAGGCCGAGCACATAGCGGTCGGCGGCGTTGCGCAGCTCGCGGACATTGCCAGGCCAGTCGCGGCGCGCGATCGCTTCGAGGATGTGGGCTGGCGGCTCAACCGGCTCGCGGCGGTAGCGGCCGGCTGCCTCGCGTAGCAGCTGCAGGAACAGGATCGGCACATCTTCGCGCCGCGCCGCCAGGGGCGGCACCTTCAGCGTCACAACGTTCAGCCGGTAGAGCAGGTCGGCGCGGAAGCGGCCCGCTGCCACCTCTTCTTCAAGCTCGATCTTGCTGGTGGCGATGAAGCGAATGTCTAGCGGGATCGGCTCGTTGGAGCCGAGACGGACGATGACGCGATCCTCGATAACGCGCAGAAGCCGTGCCTGAAGGACGAGCGGCATCTGGCCGATCTCGTCGAGCAGGATGGTGCCGCCGCGCGCATGCTCAAACTTGCCGTAGCGAGCGCGGAGCGCGCCGGGAAAGGCGCCGGCCTCATGGCCGAACAGCTCGCTCTCGATGAGATTTGCAGGCAGCGCCGCGCAGTTGATGACGACGAAGGGCCGGTCAGCCCGTCCGCTGATATCGTGCAGCGCGCGCGCCGCGACCTCTTTGCCAACGCCAGTCTCGCCGATGATCAGCACGTCGGCGTCGGTGCCGGCGACGGCGCGCAGGCGATAGCGCAGGTCTATCATCGCCTGCGAGCGACCGGGCAGCCGGCTTTCAAGATCGTCGCGCTTGCCGGCGGCTGCGCGCAGCAGGCGGTTTTCGAGGACGAGACGACGCCGGTCGAGCGCGCGGGCGACGACGTCGGCGAGGTGCTGAGCGGAGAACGGCTTTTCAATGAAGTCGTAGGCGCCTTCGCGCATGGCGCGCACGGCGAGCTGCACGTCGCCATGACCGGTGACGAGAATGACCGGCACGTCGGGATCGATGTCCCGCACCCTGGTCAGCAGCGTCATGCCGTCCATTCCGGGCATACGGATGTCGCTGACGATGACGCCAGCAAAGCCGGGTGTGACGAGATCAAGGACAGCCTCGGCCGAGCCGAGTTCGCGGACGTCGAAGCCGGCAAGTTCAAGCGACTGACAGGTGGAGCGACGGATGTCTTCCTCGTCATCCACCAGCAGCACGGACGGATGTTTCATTCAGCAGCCTCGCGCGACTCGGCGGGGACATCCTGCTGCAGGACGATCTTCGCGATGGTACCGCCCTCGGGGTGCTGCTCCACGGAGAGCGTCCCGCCAAAGTCCTTGATGATGTTGTAGGAAATGGAAAGGCCAAGGCCGAGGCCCTTGCCTACGCCCTTGGTGGAGAAGAACGGGTCGAAGATGCGGCCAGCGATTGCGTCGGGAATGCCGGGGCCGTGGTCGCGCACCGTGATGGCGACCTTGCCCCGGCTGACGCGCTCGGCGGCAAGGGTGATGGTGCGGTTTTCGGTTCCCTCTACCGCGTCGGCCGCGTTGGAGATGACGTTGACGAGGACCTGCTGCAGCCGCACCGCTCCCGCCTTCACCCAGAGCGGCGATGGGCCCAGCTTCACCGCAAGCGCGGCATCGGCGGCTTTCAGGCGCCAGCCGACGATTTCCAGCGTGTCGCGGACGATATCGTCGAGGAGGACCGGCCCCAGCTTCTCGTTCGGCTTGCGGGCGAAATTGCGCAGGTGGCGGCTGATCGAGGCCATGCGCTCGGTCAGGCTGACAATGCGCTGGACGGCTTCCGCAGCTTCGTCCGTGCGCCCGCGCGCGATCAGCAGGCTGGCATTGTCGGCATAGGTGCGGGCGGCGGCAAGCGGCTGATTGAATTCGTGCGACAGGGCAGCCGCCATCTGACCGAGCGCGGCAAGCTTTGCAGCCTGGACGAGATCGGCCTGTGTCTTGCGCAGCGCGCGTTCAGTCGCGCGGCGCTCGGCGACCTCAGCCTTCAGCAGCCGGTTGACGTTGGCGAGGTCCGCGGTGCGTTCGACCACGCGGCGCTCAAGCTCTTCCTGCGCCTCCTGCTGGACCTGCAAGCGCTCGGCAAGCCGCGCCCGCCGCTCGAGCCACACGGCAAAGCCCATGGCGCCGAGCGCGACGAGCAGGACTAGCGCGGCAATAGTTGTCAGCACCTGGGTGCGCACGGAAGCCGTGTCGAGAAGCACCCGTACCGTCCAGTCGGCTTCTGGCATCTCCTCCGTCACCGTCAGGTGCTGGCGTTCGCCCTTGGCGTCGGAGATCGTCAGGAGATCGTGCCCGTCCTGCGAGGCCGAGCGGGTGACGGGAAGCTCCTTGAGGTCCGCATTGGCGTAGCGGCGGGTGGCGGCGGTGCGGGCAAGGCGCTCCTCGGTCAGCGGCTGGATGGCAGTAAACAGCCAGTCCTGCCGGCCGGACATGAAGACAATGCCTTCCGGATCGGTGACGATGATTTCGTAGTCACTGCCGCGCCAGCTGCTTTCAATGGCGTCGAGGTCCACCTTGAAGGCGACGACGCCGGCTATGCCGCCGTCGGTGTGGATTGGTGCGCCGAAATAATAGCCGCGCTTGAGGGAGGTGGTACCAAGGGCAAAGAACCGGCCCTTGCCGCGGTCGCGCGCGTCATAGAAGTAGGGCCGATAGCTGAAGTTTTCGCCGATGAAGGTGGGGTTCTGGTCGAAGTTGGAAGCGGCGATGGTGACGCCGTCATTCAGCATCACATAGACGTCGGACGATTCCAGCAGCGTGTTGACCTGCTTGAGGTAGAGGTTGATCTCATCGACCTTGGCGCGGTCCTGCGGATTTGACACCAGCTCTTTTATGTCCGGGTCGTCAGCCAAAAGTTCGGGCAGCTTTTCGTAGCGGGCAAGCTGGCCGCGCAGCGCGGTGACCGCGAGGCCGAGCGTGTTGTGCCCGCGCGCGGCGGCCTGGTCGAGATAGAGCGAGGTGGCGTAGCGATGGCCGAAGCTGGCGATCAGCAGGCAGAGCACGCACGCCACCGCCCCCAGGATGATCAGATGTCGCCGCCGGTACCGGTTCATGCGCGCCCACGTTCCTCCCGGGACGATCATAGACCGGCTTTTGACGCGGAGTCGAATGGCTTACTGGCGCAGGACGTCGCCCCATTCGGGATGGCGTTTGAACTGGGTCGCCGCAAACGGGCAGAGCGGGATAATCTTCTTGCCGGCAGCGCGCGCGTCCTCGACCGCCTGCGCCACCATCCGCACACCGATGCCCTGGCCGCGGAACTCCTCCGGGACGTGGGTGTGGTCGATGATGATCTGGCTTTCGCCGATGCTGGTGTAGGTCATCTCCGCCTCAGCGCCGTCCGGACCACGGACGACATAGCGGCCCTTGGCCCCGTTGCTTTCGCGGTTGATCGGCAGGTCGTCGGTCATGAGGCGGCTCCTGTCTTGTCGCGGGTGAGGAAGCGCTGGGCCGCCTCCATTTCTGCCGGGCGGACTTCGTGCCCGCCGTCGTGCCAGAGCATCTCGACCGTAGCTCCTTGCCGGGCAAAGTCGCCTGCGAGGCGCTCGGTGACCGGGGCTGGGCAGATCGGGTCGTGCCGACCGGCGGTAATCAGAATGCGTGTGCCTTCAAGCGTGCCGGCAACCTCCGGCTCAAACGGGATCAGCGGGTGCATCAGCACCGTTGAGTCGAACAGGCCGGGGCGAGCGAACAGCACGGAAGCGAGGATGTTGGCGCCGTTCGAATAGCCGAGGCCGACGATAGCCGACGGCTTCTTTTGGTCCCGATGCGCCTCGATGAACGCGGCCATCTTCTCCGTCGCTCGGGCAAGGTCTTCCATGTCGTAGACGCCTTCGCCGGTGCGGCGGAAGAAGCGGGCGGCACCATGTTCGGAGACGTCGCCGCGCGGAGAGACGATGGTTGCGTCCGGCATCAGATGGCGGCCGAGTCCGAGGAACTGGTTCTCGTCGCTGCCGGTGCCGTGGAAGACGAACAGGAGAGGGCCGCCGGGCGCGCCGGCGACCTCCTTGTGAATGAAGCTGTCCCTGGTCATGGTCAGTCCCTGATCGGCTCGAGGTGGCTTTCGAGGAAGCTGCGCAGATGCTCATGCTGCCTCGGCAGCTTCAGCGCCTCGCCGAGATGCGCCGTGTCCTCGTCGCGGTCGAAGCCGGGCTCGTTGGTCGCAACCTCGAACAGGACGCCGCCCGGGGTGCGGAAGTAGATCGCCCAGAAGTAGTCGCGGTCGATGACGGGAGTTACCTGGTAGCCGGTGTCCATCAGCGCCCTGCGCACTTCGAGCTGCTTCTCGCGGTTCTCGACCGCGAAGGCGACGTGATGGACCGATCCCGCGCCCTGCCTTGCATGGTTGATCAGCGGCAGCGTCTCGATGTCGATGAAGTTGGCGCCGTTGCCTTCTCCCTTCACCGCGTAGCGGCGGATGCTGCCCTCGCGGTCGATTTCCTCGTAGTTCATGAACCTGAGGAGCTCGGCAGTGGCGTCGCCGTCCTGCAACCGCATGGCCACGGAATGGAAACCACGGATGGCCTCATCGTTGCCGACGCCGCCATTGGTCCAGGGAGCACGGTTGTCGTCAGCCGTTTCGACGAGGACGAAGCCGTCGCCGTCCGGTCCATCGAAGGCGAGCCGCTTCTCGCCAAAGCGCTCTTCCGGGCGAAGGCCGGTGACGCCATTCTCGACCAGCCGCTGTTCCCAGTACTTAAGCGTGCCCTGTGGCACGGAAAAGGCAGTGACGCCGACTTCGCCAGTGCCGGGCTTGCCGCGCGCAGCATGCGGGAACGGGAAGTAGGTCATCACCGTCCCGGGCGTGCCGACCTTATCGGCATAATAGAGATGGTAGACGTCAGGCGCGTCGAAATTGACGGTCTTCTTCACGCGGCGCAGGCCGAGCTTGCGGGTGAAGAACTCGTTGTTCTCGGATGCGTCGCGGGCGAGCGACGTGACGTGATGAAGGCCCCTGATCTGCTCGAGCATGGTCTGCTCCTTTCTCCTCGCGCCGTCGGATGGCGGCTGTCCCCGCCATATTTCGTGCATTCGTGGTAGAGCGGGCCGACGCTAAGGACTGTTCTGAAAAAGTGAACCACTGAACCGATATTGTTCAATGCGTCCTGGAGTGACTTCCATACCGGCAATGCTATTGCTGTCGCCGCATGAACTAAAGCGCGAGCGCATAATGTCCACCTCGGCAACCAGACCAAACATCCTCCTCATCACCTGCGACCAGTGGCGCGGCGACAGTGTCGGCCTTGCTGGTCATCCCGTCGTACAGACTCCGAACACGGATGCGCTGGCACGCGACGGCGTCGCCTTCCTGCGGCATTATGCAGGCACCGCGCCCTGCTCGCCGGCGCGCGCGTGCATCTATACCGGCCTCTACCAGATGACGAACCGGGTCTGCTCGAACGGCACGCCGCTCGACGACCGCCACGATAACATCGCCCGCGCGGCTCGTCGCGCAGGTTACGATCCGACGCTGTTCGGCTACACGGACGTGTCCCCCGATCCGCGCCAGCATCATCCGAACGACCCGTTCCTGCGCAGCTACGAAGGCGTCCTGCCGGGCTTCACCACGCGTGTGCTGCTGACCGAGCATCAGAAGACGTGGCTCTCCTGGCTTAAAGCGCGCGGGCACGACGTGTCGAAGGGCTCGCCCGCGATCCACGTCGCACCGGGCACCGAGGGCAAGATCACCAACGCCGCGCCCGTCTACTCCAAGGACGAGACCGAGACGGCCTTCATTACCGACGAGTTCATCCGCTGGCTCGGCGAGCAGGAGGGGGCTGCCCCGTGGTTCGCGCATGTCTCGTTCATCCGCCCGCATCCGCCGTTCGTCGTGCCGGCACCGTACAACACCATGTACGATCCGGCCTCAGGTCCGGGCTTTGCCCGCGCGCAAGGTCGCGACGAGGACGCGGCTATCCATCCGCTGCATGCGCTGGCGATGTCGTCGCAGAAGGCGCGCAACTTCGTGCCGAGCGCCGATGCGAAGGTGTCTGACCTTACCGAAGACGACTTCCGCCTGATCCGCTCGATCTACTGGGGCATGATCACGGAGATGGACTTCCAGCTCGGCCGCATCTGGCAGGCGATCAAGGATGCCGGCATGTGGGACAATACCGTGATCGTTCTGACCAGCGACCACGCAGAGATGATGGGCGACCACTTCATCCTCGGCAAAGGCGGCTTCTTCGACGGCAGCTATCATCTGCCGCTCGTCGTCCGTGACCCTCGCCAGAAGGCACGCGGCGTAAAGATCAACAAGTTCACCGAGGCGGTCGACATCATGCCGACCCTGATCGAGGCGATGGGTATGGAGGTGCCAGCCCATCTCGACGGGCGCGCGCTCACTCCGTTCCTCGCAGGCGAGGAGCCGACGGACTGGCGCGACGCTGCCCACTGGGAGCATGACTTCCGCTCCGTCGAGAGCGGCAAGATGGAGGCGCATTTCGGCGTCGACTCCCGGGGCCTCAACCTCGCGGTCATCCGCACCGAGCGCTACAAATACGTCCACTTCGGCGGCGGGCTGCCGCCGGTCATGTTCGATCTGGTCAACGATCCGCAGGAGACGCGCAACGTCGCCAACGATCCGGCGTACCTCTCGGCGCGCGTCGAACTTGCCGAAAAGCTGCTCGAATGGCGGGCGCGCCATCTCGATCAGTCGCTGGCCCTGTCGGCCCTGACCGACGGCGGCGTCGCCGGCACCTTTGCGCTAGCACATCGCGCCTAAGACAAACGAAAAGCGGGCCCGCATCCTGGGATGCGAGCCCGCTTCAGGTCCGCCGCTCGCGGATTACTGTGCCGGGACTACCAGCAACTGGTCGTCACGATGCTCGGCGAAGGTGCCTTCATCGTAAGCCGGCTGGGCTTCCAGCTGTTCCTGGGTCATCGAAGTGTAGAGGTAATGGTTGCCGTCGCCGTCAGCCATGAAGGCGAGATTGTCCATGCTGACCGCCACCGACTTCTCGCCGACGCCAAGGAAGCCGCCCACATCGACGATCACCGCCTCAACCTTCCCGTCTTGCGACAGGACGACGTCGCTGATCTCGCCAACGTTCTCGTCGTTCTGACCGTAGACCGTGGTGCCGATGATGTTGTCGGCGCTCAGCGAACCGGCATCAACGTCGCTGAGGGTCGAGCGGTCGATAGCGGCAGTCTCGGTGCTGTCGGTGCCAAGATTGGTGGCAGCAGTGTCGTTGGCGGCGCCGGTGGTGGCATTATCGGAGTCGGTCATCGGAGCGGCGGCCGTCGTGTCGGAAGAACCGGCGGCATTGTCCGTACCGGTAGCGGGAGCGGCTGCCATGTTGTCGGAGGAGCCCGCCGCACCGTCAGCCGCGGTGGCTGCTGCGGTGCTGTCGGTCGCCGGTGCTGCTGCGCCGGACGACGAGTTTGTTGCTACGCCGATGTCCTGGCCGGTGGCCGGAGTGGTGTTGCCAACCTCAGCGGTCGCATCCTGCGGCGTAAAGGCAGAGCGGTCGAAGTCAGGCAGCGCCTCGAGCGCCTCCTTGTTGGTCGGGATCACGAGCCATTCGTCGCCGTCACGCTCCGCCCATTCGGCAACAGCGAACTCAAGGGCAACGTCCTTCTGGCCGATGCCAAGGAAGCCTCCAACACCCACAACCAGGGCTTCGACCTGGCCGTCCTGCTTGATGACCAGATCGGTGACTTCGCCGATCTTCTCGGCGTCGTCGCCGGTGCCGTTGTAGACGGTCTCACCCATCAGGTTGCTGGCGAGGTAGCCTTCGGCATGCTTGACCTTCGGAGCAGCCTGCTCGGTTTGGGCCATCGGTTCGGTGGTCGTGGTCGCCTGCGCGAATGCGCCGGAGGTGGCGACGAGGGTGGCAATTGCGGTAGTCGCCAAGAGATTGCGGATCATGTTAGAGTCTCCTTGTGCATGTTCCTTTGCACGACCGCGTCCCGGCCAAACTTTCGCAGAGGGAGGCCCGGGGCGCGGCCTTCACAGGTCGACAACGTTGACCGGCCCATCAAGTTCCGCCGCAACTTCAATCGTTCCCGCCATTCGTGCGGAGGAACGAAATGATCGTGGCAACGTTGCTGGCGAATGCGTTTTCAGGTGATCCTCAACAGGGACGGCGGCACGCTGCGGACCCTTGATCTTGTGCGGTTCGAGGACGAGCTGCGCGAAGCGTTTCAGTCAGCGGGTCACCAAGCTGATGTTTCGATTATCGAGGGCAAGGATCTCGAGGAACACCTCGACCAGGCGCTTGCCAGCAACTGCGACGTCATCATGGTGGGCGGTGGGGATGGCTCGGTGTCGACGGCCGCAGGAAAGCTGATGGGCAGCGACAAGGCGCTGGCGATCCTGCCCGCGGGAACCATGAACCTTTTCGCTCGCAGCCTGGGCATTCCGCAAAACCTCGATCTAGCAGTGGCGGCCTTCGCAACCGGCGTCATTCGCAAGGTTGACCTTGCGACCGCCAACGATCGCATCTTCGTCCACCAGTTCTCGATTGGTCTGCATGCCAAGGTCATCCGCATTCGCGAACAGCACGTTTTCAATTCGCGGATCGGCAAAATCTGGGCGTCGGTACGCGCCGGGCTGAAGGCGATGTTCAGGCCGCCTCGGCTGCGCGTCGAGCTCGAACTCGATGGCGTGGGGATCGGACGAAAGACGGCCGGAATCGGTATTAGCAACAATGTGTTCGGGGAGGGGCATCTGCCCTATGCCGACGATCCGGCAGGCGGGGTGCTCGGCGTCTATGTCACCCGCGCGCGGCGGCCGGGCGACATCTTTCGCATGGCGATCCAGGTAGCGCTCGGGCGCTGGAAGGCCATCGATACGATCGAGGTGATGCAGGCGCATGAGGTAGTGCTGCGCCTGCTTTCCCCGCACAAGCGCTACGGCTGTGCCATTGATGGAGAAATCTGCCCCATCGATACCGTGACGCGCCTGAAGATATTGCCGGGGGCACTCTACGTTCTGGTGCCCTCCGAGGCGCTGTCGGCCAGTTAGTTGGTCGGCGTTGCGGGAGCCGGGGCTTGGCTCGGATCGCCGCCGACGGTGTTGGAAGGCTCGATCGCCTCGCCGAAAAGTTCGACGCCAACCCAGCCGATCGCCACGAGCACCAGCGCGCAGATCAGGATCATCAGAACCGGCCAGCCGCTGCGGCCCTGGCGGGCCTTGTTCGGCTCAATTTTTCTTTCCATGTAAAAAACTCCGGGTGACTAGTGGTCTCCCGGAGTGAATGCGCGGCTCTCACGCTTGTTCCGGCTCACAGCCCCTCGCGGCTCATTTTCCGGCGGCTGCGGGTGTTCTCTCGCCAGATTGCCCAGCCGAGAGCCGCAAGTGCAGGCGCCAACAGCGCCGCCGAGCGGCCCTTGCTGCTCGACAACAGCGTCGGAAGCGCAGCGACCGCAGCTGCGCTCGCAACTGCCGCCATCTCGCTCTGGCGCCGCTGGGCGGCTTTCTTTGCCTTCGACTTTGCCGATAGACGATGGATCAGCAACACCAGCAGCGCGACCAGTACGAATGCGCCGCCGAAGCCAAGCGCCGCTTCAATGGCACCGAATCTGCGCGCCGCGGCAATGAAGGCCGCGAGCAGCAGGAAGGTGACGCCGCACAGCAAAAGAGCGCCGGCGATGATGTACATCACCAGCGCCTTGCGCATGCGGCCAAGCGACTCCGCTGCCTCGCCTGAGACAAGGCCGGTAATGAGTGTGGTCAGCATGGGGCGGCCCTAGCGACGCAGGACCGCGAGGAGGTAGCCAATGCCGGCCGCTATCGCGAGCGCAGTGATCGGCTTCTCGCGCACGGCCTCGGCGATCTGCTGTTCGATTTCGCTGGCGTTGGACTTGAGCGCGTCGATCGCCGCCTCGCCTTTCGCACGCAACTGTTCTGCGCCTTCGCTCGCAACCCGCCGCGCTGCCGAATAGGTATGTTCTCCGGTTCGGGAGAGCTGCTCTGCCAGCGCCGCAACGTCTGCGCGAAGCCGTGCAATTTCGGCTTCCAGGTCGGCTACTGACGTGGTGGTGTTTTCGGCGCCGGCTCCGGCAGCCGCCCGTGGTCCTGTTGCCATTGCAAACTCCTTGACTGCTAAACGGTGATCAACGCACGGGTGAAGCCGGGGTTCCGGCGCCCGCCAACGACAGGCTAGCTCAACGCCGTCGGTAGATGAAGCAAAGAAGAAGGTCGTGCCTCTGCCGGGAGATCTTCAACTTCCGTTGCGTCATCCGAGAATTTATTCTTAATGATCGACAAGCGCTGCCTGCTGCGCCACAACTTAACCCAGCACAGGGAGGCGCTCAGTTGAACACGATGCCGCTGAACGGGCTTCATGTTCTCGTCCTAGAGGACGAGTTCCTGATTGCCATGGATGTGGAGGATCTGTGCCGGGAACAGGGGGCGGCCAGCGTCTCGATCGTCCGTAATTTCAATGATCTCAGGGCGTTCGCCGACGTCAGGATCGACGCGGCAGTGCTCGACGTGATGCTGTCCGGAACGCCAACCTTCGACTTTGCGAAGGAGTTGCGGGAGCAGAACGTGCCGTTCGTGTTTGCCACCGGCCATGCGGACGATGCGCAAATGTTCAGCGAGTTTTCGGGTGTCGAAGTGGTGGGCAAACCCTTCGCCGGTCCCGACCTTATCCGCGCGCTGGAAGCAGCAATCGCCTCCAGTCGCGATATCAGGCTGCACTCGAGCCCATGACTTGGGCCGATATCGAATCGGGGCCATAGTCAGCCTCGCCTGAGACGCCCAAAATTTCCTGCAGGCGGCTGCGCGCGCGGCTGACACGGCTCTTGATCGTGCCGACGGCCACACCGCAGATCAACGCCGCCTCTTCATAGGAAAAGCCGGAGGCACCGATCAGGATGATCGCCTCGCGCTGATCCTCGGGGAGCGTTTCAAGCGCGGTGCGGAAATCGTCGAGGTCCATCGAGCCGTGCTGGCTGGGGTGGACCGCGAGACGCTCTGTCATAATGCCCTCGCTGTCCTGCACCTCGCGTCCTCGTTTGCGCATCTGCGAGTAGAACTCGTTGCGCAGAATAGTGAAAACCCAAGCCTTCAGGTTCGTGCCGGGCTGGAACGAGGCCTGCTTGTCCCACGCCTTCACGAGTGTCTCCTGCACCAAATCGTCCGCCTTGTCGGCGTTCTGTGCAAGCGACATCGCAAATGCGCGCAGACTTGGAATTGCGCCCAAGAGTTCGCTCTTGAAGCTCGATCCGCTCCCGGTATCGGCCTGGGTCATGACTATTCTCCGTCGCGTGCCGGCTGGGGCTGAGTCCGCTCATCTAGTTGGCGCAGAAGATCTGCGAACCGATCAGGAACTTCCTCGGAGACAAGGTCGTCATAATATTGCTTGAGCTTGCGGCCGATCTCGGAATTGGGTCCGAGAGGGTCGGCCTGGTTTGTCGGTTGTTTGCGGCCTCCCGCGGCCGCCATCGTATTGGATTTCATGCTGGCTCTTTTCGCCCCCGCTAGCTTGATTTCCCTTCACGCTTCACAGCGCTCTATGCCATAGCTCACGCCCACCCTTGGCAGGGTTGCTCAGGAAACGCGGAATATGCACAATCGTTCCCACAAGCGCGGAACTTTTTTCTTCAGCTGGCGTTTGTTTGCCTCAAGGCCCCGTAACGGGGCTAATCTTGCGTCATTGAGGGAGACGATTTCTATGAGCCTTTCAGCACGGATTGCGCCGCATCTACCGTATCTGAGGCGTTTTTCGCGCGCTGTGACCGGCTCTCAGTCAAGTGGCGACACGCTTGTTGCCGCAACACTTGAGGCCATCATTGCCGACGTAAGCGTATTTCCTGAACTTTCCAGCGATCGCATTGCGCTTTATCGGATTTTCACCCGGCTCTTCACCTCGGTGAACGTGCGCGTTCCGGCAGAGGAGGCGCAGCCCGGCTGGGAAAGCCGCGCGTCTGCAAATCTTGCTGCTCTGGCACCGTTGCCGCGCCAGGCCTTCCTGCTCGTTGCGGTCGAAGGCTTCTCCGAGGCCGAGGCCGCGGAGGTGCTGGATGTGGATGAGGCGAAGTTCTCGCAGCTTCTCGCCGAAGCAAGCGAGGAGATCTCGCGCCAGGTTGCGACCGACATCCTCATCATCGAGGACGAGCCGCTGATTGCTATGGACATCGAGGAAATGGTCCAGAGCCTTGGCCACCGTGTGGTCGGTACCGCCCGCACCCACAAGGAAGCTGTGGCGATGTTCGCGTCCAAGCAGCCGAAGATGGTGCTGGCTGATATCCAGCTGGCCGACGGTTCCTCCGGCATCGACGCGGTCAACGAGATCCTCGCCGGCACGCCGGTTCCGGTGATCTTCATCACTGCCTTCCCGGAGCGTCTGCTGACCGGCGAACGGCCAGAGCCGGCCTTCCTTGTGACGAAGCCGTTCAACCCCGATATGGTGAAGGCGCTCATCAGCCAGGCGCTCTTCTTCGACAGGCAGGCCAAAGCCGCCGCCTGACATCGTTCCGCCAAAATTCTGACGCTTCAGGCCGCCTTGTGCGGCCTGTTTGCGATGGGGCAGAGCATGCGGAACCAAAGTGGCGACGAGCCGTTATTCATTTACAAATTTCAAGGAGATAGGTCATGCTCTACTGGACACTCGTTTTTCTCGTCGTGGCCATCATCGCCGGTGCGCTTGGGTTCGGTGGAATTGCAGGGGCGTCCGCCGGAATTGCCCAGATCCTCTTCTTCATCTTCCTGGTCTTCCTGGTGATCTCGTTGGTGGCAGGCCTCATGCGCCGTGCGGGTTAGGCACCTGCTTCGGCGCGGGTAGGTCTCCAACCCGGCCGGAGAGGCGGAGCGCGCATACCCCTCAGAGTGCGCTCCGCCGCTGCTGTCGAATATTGCAGTCAAGGAACTACTTGAGAGATTATTCGTTCATTTTGAACGCGTAATACCCATTGGGAGCATGTCGACATGCAGTTGATGCTAAACGGGGTGCAACAGTGGATGTAAGACGCGGCCTGCTGCGCGCTCTGCGCAATACAGGTATCATCGTCATCTATCAGACTCCGGACCTCAGGGTCCGATGGGCCCAGAACATTCCCGAAGGATGGGCCCAGGGCGACGTTGCCGGGCGCACCGACGGGGAATTTCTTCCGCCTCTCGCCTCCGAACGCGCGCTTGAACTGAAGCGCGCGGTGCTCGCCAGCGGCGTGCAGGAGACTATGGAGTTTCGCGACAGCGTCGCCGAGGGCGCGCGCTGGTACGATATGTGGATCGATGCCGACCACGACGACGACGGCGTTATCCAGGGCATAGTCACCACAATCGTCGAGGTCACCGAGCGCAAGAATCGCGAGCAGACGCTGCGCACGCTCCTGCGCGAGGTCAGCCACCGTTCCAAGAACCTGCTAGCCATCATCCAGGCGATCGCCACCCAGACCGGTCGCTACTCGTCCGGCATCGAAACGTTTCTCGAACGCTTCCGCGGCAGGCTGCAGTCGCTCGCTTCATCGCAGGACCTTGTCACCTCGTCCAACTGGCGTGGCGCCATGCTGAGCGAGCTGGTCGACGGTCAAGTCAATCGCTTCCTGACCGATTCCGGGAATGAGGTGCGGTTCGACGGCAACGACGTTTATCTCAACCCGAACGCCGCGTTGCATATCGGTCTTGCCCTGCACGAACTGGTCGTGAACTCGCTGAGCCACGGTGCACTCTCGAAGCCGAATGGCCGGGTCATCCTGACCAGCCAGATCGAAAAGACGAATGGGGAGGCCGCACCATCGCTGATCCTGCAGTGGTGCGAGGAAACCGATGCGCGTGAGATGCGCGAGGAGCGCCGCTTTGGCAGCGTTGCGCTGGAGCGCGTTGTGCCGCTCTCTCTTGACGGCAAGGCTCAACTCAGCGTCGGCGACAAGCGCCTCGACTATCGCCTGGTAGTGCCGGCAGCAAACTTCGAAAGCTGAGGCCTCCCGGCCTGTACCTCTCCCGGATGCCAAATACGAAAAAGCCGACCTGTTGGCCGGCACTGCACGTCTGACTTTCTGAATTCGACAGCCCCGCTACGTGCGATTTGGGGGGGCGTTCAGAGGGGCTGCACGTAGCGGGACCGTCATCCACTTAACGTAGGTGTTGATCTTCGGTTCCGCCTTCGCCAAAAATTTTTTGCGGAGGAACTTCATCTCGCGACGTGGCGTTGCGAGGGCGCAGAAGGTCACTCTGAGGAGGAGCAATGAGTAGTCAGATGAACCTGGTTCATGAGGCTGCGCGCATGGCCATGGCCGATCACCGGGCCGCATCGCCCCGCGGTGCGGCTCCGAAGAGCCGCTGGCATTTCTTCCTCGCCTATTTCGAAAAGATCCTGCGGCTGCTTCAGCGAGCCTGATTCAGTTTCTCCGCAGGAATCCGCACCGTCATCTCGCCCTTGTTGGGTTCGACATAGAGAACTACCGCGTACATCGCGCCATAGATGAGCGCCGCGAGGAAGATGAGGGTCGTCACAAACCGGAAGAGGGTGGGCATCAGCAGTCCGATTCTCGGGGTCCGGAAGGTTTGTCCCGTTATGGGACCGGTGCGTTGGCATTGCAAGCACGCGGGACATCGTCCTGCCGGTGCTTGACGAGGTGCACCTTTTCATGTCGTTACCGCCGTGAAAGGCGGAGAGCATGACAGAGCACGCATTTCCGGACATCGCAGCATCCATTCGCGAACGCCTCGGTCAGCGGGTGATCGTGTTCGTCGGCCTGATGGGCGCGGGCAAGACCGCAATCGGTCGCAAGGTTGCCGCCGCCCTCGACCTGCCGTTCATCGACAGCGACCATGAGATTGAAACCGTTTCCTGTATGACGGTGCCGGAGCTCTTCGAGAAATACGGCGAGCCGGAATTCCGCGCGCTCGAACAGCGGGTTATCGAACGGCTGTTGCAGGAAGGGCCGCGAGTCGTCTCTACCGGCGGCGGCGCCTACATGAACGCGCAGACGCGCGAGGCCATCGCTCAGCGCGGCATCTCGATCTGGCTGAAGGCCGATCTCGACACGCTGATGGAGCGCGTTTCGAAGCGCCAGAACCGTCCGCTGCTCAAGAACCCGGATCCGCGCGGGGTCATGCAGAAGCTGATGAACGACCGCTACCCGGTCTATGCGCTGGCGGACATCACCGTGCAGACGCGTGATGCGCGCCGAGAGGTTATCGCCGGCGAGGCGATGGAAGCGCTACTCGCACATCTTGAACGCATTGACGCGGCCTCTCAGGAAGACGGGAACCCGGCATGACCAACTTGCAGCAACGCACCGTCCGGGTCGAGCTTGGCTCGCGCAGCTACGACATCCTGATCGGCCCCAACCTCATCGCTGACGCTGGCCGTCTGATTGGCGAACGGCTGCCGAAGGCGCGCGCTGCCATCGTCACGGACGAGAATGTCGCCGCCGCGCATGGCACTGCGCTGGCTGCGAGCCTTGAAGGGGCGGGCATCGCGGCGACCATCATCAAGGTAGCGCCGGGCGAGAAGTCGAAGAACTTTGCGACGCTCGAACGCGTCGTCGACGAGGTACTGGCGGCAAAGTTCGAGCGGGGCGATGTCGTCATTGCGCTGGGCGGCGGAGTGGTCGGGGACCTCGCCGGTTTCGTCTCGGGCATCGTTCGCCGGGGCATGAAATTCATCCAAATGCCGACATCGCTGCTCGCGCAGGTCGACTCGTCGGTCGGCGGCAAGACGGGCATCAATACCCAGCGCGGCAAGAACCTCGTCGGCGTATTCCAGCAGCCGGTCCTGGTGCTGGCCGACACGGGCGTACTCGACACGCTGCCGGAGCGCGAGTTCCGCGCGGGCTATGCCGAGGTTGCCAAGTATGGCCTGATCGACCGGCCGGAGTTCTTTGCATGGCTCGAAGCCAACTGGCGTGACGTTTTCTCAGGGGGCGAAGCCCGTACCCATGCCATTGCGGAATCCTGCCGCGCCAAGGCGGAGGTCGTTGCGCGTGACGAGTTCGAGACGGGCGACCGCGCGCTCCTCAACCTCGGCCACACCTTCGGCCACGCGCTGGAAGCGGCGACACAGTATGACGGCACGCGACTGGTGCATGGCGAGGGCGTCGCCATCGGCATGGCGCTCGCGCATCGCTTCTCGAGCCGCTTGAACCTCTGCTCGATGGACGACGCCCATCGTGTCGAGGCGCATCTGCGCGCCGTTGGCCTGCCGGTCTCGCCGCTGGAGATCCCAGGCGAGCTGCCGGGTGCCGAGCGCATGCTCGACTTTATCGCGCAGGACAAGAAGGTGTCGCGGGGTGCGCTGACCTTCATCCTCACGAACGGCATCGGCCAGTCGTTCGTTGCGCGAGACGTGCCGCCCTCGGAAGTGCTAGCTTTCCTTCAGAACATTCTTCAGCCGGGACGCGCATGAAGCCATTCGAAGCGGCGTTGACGTTTGGACCCCTGGCACTGCTGGTACTGGCAGTGGTGTTTCATCGTCAGCTGTTGGCTTTGTTCGGCTATGAGGTGCGCCCGACGGCAAAGCCAGGCACTCATGGCGGTGACGATGCGCGCCATGCGGACGTGGAACCTCTGAACGACAGCGCGACCGCCCGCGACGACCGGATCGGCCGCATTGCCGAACTCGCCGAACTCGAAGTCTGCGACGTGATGGTCCACCGCACCGACATGCGCTCGGTAGAGGTCGACTCGCCGCCGGAAGTCGTGGTGCGCGAACTCCTGCAAAGCCCGCACACCCGCATGCCGCTCTGGCGCGGGTCGAAGGAAAACATCGTCGGCGTCGTCCATTCCAAGGATCTGCTGCGCGCGCTGATCGACGCCGGCAACGACTATTCCAGGATCGATATCCTGAAGATCGCCAGCAAGCCGTGGTTCGTGCCGGATACCACTACGTTGCAGGACCAGCTCAACGCGTTCCTCCGCCGCAAGGTGCATTTCGCCATCGTGGTCGACGAATACGGTGAGGTGCAGGGGCTGGTGACGCTGGAGGACATCCTCGAGGAGATTGTCGGCGACATCGCCGACGAGCATGACGTATCGGTCCAGGGCGTGCGCCAGGAGGCGGACGGCTCGGTGGTGGTGGAAGGCTCGGTGGCGATCCGCGACCTCAACCGCGCCCTCAACTGGCAGCTGCCGGATGAGGAGGCGACGACGATCGCCGGGCTCGTCATTCACGAAACGCAGACGATCCCGCGTGAGCGCCAGGCCTTCACCTTCCACGGCAAGCGCTTCATCGTCATGAAGCGCGAAAAGAATCGCATTACACGAATTCGCATCCGGCCGGCAGAAACTGCCGGGTCCTGACGCCTACCAGCGAGTCGGTTCGCCGGGCGCAGCCGCTTCGATCGCCAGCGCGTGAACTCCGGCGGCAAGTTCCGGCGCCAGCAGCGCATTGATCGCACGATGACGATCAATACGGTTCAGGCCATTGAACGCCTCTGCCACGATGCGGACACGGAAATGGGTTTCTCCAGTGCCGTCAAACGATGCGTGATGACCCGAGTCACCATGATGATGCCCCGCATGCAGATGGCTTTCGTTGAGCACCTCCAGGCGCGACGGAGAAAATTTTTCCTTCAGTTTGGCTTCTATCGTCGACTGGATGGACAAGGCGGGTTCCTTTCACCATATGTGGCTTACGCGCGACCGTCGCGGTCGATTCAGGCGGTTGGGCGATGATCCCGTAAATGTCAATTCTTGTATCAGGGTGCGAACGGCCCATAATCGCCGTATCACCTCTCATCTGAGCTGCATGAAACCGTATTCGAAATATTTCGAGAAGATTCGGATTCGCCCTGACCGGCAGGCAGAGGCGAAGGCGAATGCGCCTGTCTGCCAGTGGGACGGATGCAACGAGCCGGGCACGCACCGCGCGCCGGTCGGCCGGATGCGCGAGGGCGAGTACTTCAAGTTCTGCTTCGACCACGTCCGGGAGTACAACAAGAACTTCAACTACTTCTCCGGCCTGCCCGATTCCGACATCGCTCGCTTCCAAAAGGAGGCGCTGACTGGCCATCGCCCGACCTGGAAGATGGGGGCGAATGCGGCGACGGCCTTCTCGCCCAACTTCTCGGAGAAGCGCTCGGGTGCCGCAGGGTACTACAACCGCATGCGCGACCCGTTTGGCATGTTCCACGACGAGGCCACCGCCAACCAGCCGCGCGAGCGCAAGCTGAAGTCGCTTGAGGCCAAAGCGATGGAAACACTGGGCCTCGACGCCAAGGCGACTAGCGCGGAAATAAAGGCGCGCTATAAGGAGCTCGTGAAACTTCATCACCCTGATGCAAATGGTGGCGACAGGGGCTCAGAAGACCGGTTACGCGATGTGCTGCAGGCATATCGCGTGCTCAAACAAGCGGGTTTGTGCTAGGTCCTCCGTCTGCTAGATACGCCTCCGGATATTTTGGGATTTGCCGGCGGAGTGCCAGCTTCCGCGTGTGGAGACTTGAACATTATGGCCGAACGTGAAATCGCCAACCTGCCCGACACGACCGTCTCGGTGAGAGACACGTTCGGTTTCGACTCCTCCATGGTCGTACCTGCCTACTCGACGTCGACCGAGCACGTCCCCGACATCGATCCGGACTACCTGTTCGACCGCCAGACGACCCTCGCGATCCTGGCCGGCTTTGCCTACAACCGCCGCGTGATGGTGTCGGGCTTCCACGGTACCGGCAAGTCGACCCACATCGAGCAGGTCGCCGCGCGCCTCAACTGGCCGTGCGTGCGCATCAACCTCGACAGCCACGTCTCGCGTATCGACCTCGTTGGCAAGGACGCCATCGTCGTCCGCGATGGCATGCAGGTTACCGAGTTCAAGGATGGCATTCTGCCGTGGGCCTACCAGAACAATGTCGCGCTGGTGTTTGACGAGTACGACGCCGGCCGCCCGGACGTCATGTTCGTGATCCAGCGCGTACTCGAGTCTTCGGGCCGCCTGACGCTGCTCGACCAGAGCCGCGTGATTCGCCCGCACCCGGCATTCCGCCTGTTCGCGACCGCGAACACCGTCGGCCTTGGCGACACCACCGGCCTCTACCACGGCACCCAGCAGATCAACCAGGCGCAGATGGACCGCTGGTCGATCGTCACGACGCTGAACTACCTGCCGCACGACAAGGAAGTCGACATCATCCTCGCGAAGGCAAAGCACTTCCGCGACGACAAGGGCCGCGATATCGTCAACAAGATGGTCCGCGTCGCCGACATGACACGCTCCGCGTTCATCAACGGTGACCTGTCGACCGTCATGAGCCCGCGCACGGTCATCATGTGGGCCGAGAATGCCGAGATCTTCGGCGATGTCGGCTTTGCGTTTCGCCTGACGTTCCTCAACAAGTGCGACGAGCTCGAGCGGGCGACCGTCGCCGAGTTCTACCAGCGCGCATTTGGCGAGGAATTGCCGGAGAGCGCTGCGAACGTGGTGCTGGCTTAATCGTTGGGGGCGGTGGGGCATCGGCGCCACCGCGGCATGGGAACGATGTGAATGGCAGGTCCGGGAGATAACACGCGCAACCGCTCCGCAAAGGGCGGCGACATCGACTCGTTCAAGCGGGCGATGTCCGTCTCCATGCGTGCGATCTCGGGCGACAACACGCTGGAGGTCTCCTTCAGCAAGGACAAGCCTGTTCTTGCCGGCAACATCGCCCGTCTACCCGACCTTCCGAAGAAGGCGAACGCGACCGACGTCGCGGTGACCCGCGGCCTTGGCGACTCGATGGCGCTGCGGCGTGCGCGCCACGACCCCCGAATCCACATGAAGCTTGCCCCCGAGGGCAAGCTCGCGCGCTCGGTCTTCGACGCGGTCGAGCAGGCTCGCGTCGAGGCAATCGGCAGCCGCGCGATGAAGGGTGTGTCCGACAACATCGCCCAGATGCTCGAGGATCGCTACGCGAAGGCGAGTTATGCCGCCATCACCGAACAGGCCGAGGCGCCGCTCGAGGATGCGCTTGCGCTGATCGTGCGCGAGCGGCTGACCGGCCGTGCGGCACCCGAGAGCGCCGGCCAGGTCGTGGAGCTGTGGCGCCCGTGGATCGAGGACAAGGCCGGAGGCGATCTCGATACCCTCGTCGACAAGCTCGAGGACCAGCAGGCATTTGCCCGTGTCGTCCGCGAAATGCTGGCTGCCATGGAGATGGCCGAGGAGCTTGGCGAGGACGAGGAAGCCGACGACGAGAACGAGGACGACGACTCCCCGCAGGGCGAGGAAGACTCGGAGGAAGGCGGCGAGGACGATTCCGGCTCTGAGGAGTCGCAGTCCGAGGAAAGCGATACGACGAGCGAGGATCAGGAGACCGGCGAGACCGAGACCTCCGACGCCAGCGCCGACGATCTTGCGGACGACCAGGACCTCGATGCCGAGACGCCGGGCGAGAACAAGCGCCAGGACAATCCCTTCGCCAACCTGCCGAAGGACATCGACTACAAGATCTACACGACCCAGTTCGACGAGACGGTCGGTGCCGAGGAACTTTGCGACGAGGAAGAGCTCGACCGCCTGCGCGCGTTCCTCGACAAGCAGCTCGCGAACCTTCAGGGCGTGGTCGGCCGTCTGGCCAACCGCCTGCAGCGCCGCTTGATGGCGCAGCAGAATCGCTCGTGGGAATTCGACCTCGAGGAGGGCGTGCTCGACACGGCGCGCCTGATGCGCGTCGTGATCGACCCGATGCAGCCGCTGTCGTTCAAGTGGGAGCGCGACACGCAGTTCCGTGACACGGTCGTGTCGTTGCTGCTCGACAATTCCGGTTCGATGCGCGGCCGTCCGATTACCGTTGCCGCGACCTGCGCCGACATTCTTGCCCGCACGCTGGAACGCTGCGGCGTCTCCGTCGAGATCCTCGGCTTCACGACCCGCGCCTGGAAGGGCGGACAGTCGCGCGAGAAGTGGCTGAAGGACGGCAAGCCGGCCAATCCCGGCCGCCTCAACGACCTGCGCCACATCATCTACAAGTCGGCCGATGCGCCGTGGCGCCGCGCGCGGCGCAACCTCGGCCTGATGATGCGCGAGGGGTTGCTGAAGGAAAACATCGACGGCGAGGCGCTGCTGTGGGCGCACAGCCGCCTGATCGCGCGCCCTGAGCAGCGCAAGATCCTGATGGTGATCTCGGACGGTGCGCCGGTCGATGACTCGACGCTGTCGGTCAATCCGGGCAACTACCTGGAGAAGCACCTGCGCGGTGTCATCGAACTGATTGAGACGCGTTCGCCGGTCGAACTCCTGGCCATCGGCATCGGCCACGACGTCACGCGCTACTACCGCCGCGCCGTCACCATCGTCGACGCGGAGGAACTGGCCGGCGCGATGACCGAACAGCTTGCCTCGCTGTTCGGCGAGGAAACGCGGCGCGATGTGCGCCGCATGGCCCGCCGGGCGTGAAGGCTCTCGTCCTTGCGCTAGGGCTTCTCGCTGGCGCGCTGGGCGCATCGGGAGCCATTGCAGAAGATGCAGCACCGGTCGCGATCGAGACGCGCTCGGTGCCGTTCTCCAGCTTCCAGATCGGCGCCAGCAGCAACCGTTTCGGCAAGCTCGAATTCATTGGTGGCTTCGAGCTGCGCGCACGTGCCTCGCAGTTTGGCCAATTCTCCGCCATGCGCTTCATGAAGCCGGGGTCCGACTTCGTCGGCGTGGCCGACCACGGCTACTGGTTCTTCGGCACCATCGAACGTCAGGTCGGCGTACCGGTCGGCGTGTCGAACTTCCGCATGCAGCCGATGGTCGATGCTGCCGGAGAGATCATTGATGACAAGCCGCATGTCGACGCCGAGGGCATGCATTTTCACGATGGTGTCGCGACCGTCTCGTTCGAGCGTGAGGCGAGGGTGACCGAGTACCGCGTCGGCCCCCAAGGCGCTGGCAAACCGGTCCGCGATCTCGACTTCCTCATCCCGCGCCGCGAGCTGCGCTATAACGCTGGAATGGAGACGGTGGTGCGGGCGCCGGAGGCCTCGCCGCTCAAGGGCGCGCGCCTCGTCATTGCCGAGCGCAGCATCGACGCCGACGGAAATATCTTCGCCGCCGTGCTCGAAGGTCCGCGCAAGGGCATCTTCAAGGTCGCGCGCAGCGACAGTTTTGACGTCACCGATGGCGCCTTCCTGCAGGGGGGCGATCTCATCTTGCTCGAACGCCGCTTCACGCGGCCGATCAGCGTCGGCATGCGCCTTCGCCGCATCGACGGAGGCTCGATTCGCCCCGGCGCGGTAGTGGACGGGGAAGTGCTGATGGAAGCGGACCTGTCCTCGCGCATCGACAATATGGAAGCGCTGGACATCTGGCGGCGCGACGACGGCAAGCTGGTCGTGTCGGTGATGTCCGACGACAACCAGTCGTTCCTGCAGCGAACGCTGTATCTGGAATTTCTGCTAGGGGAATAGGTGAGTAGGTGAGTAGGGGGCTAGGGCAGTAGGGCCTACATTTTCCCCTAAGCCACCAAGCCCTTACTTACCTGATCCCTTACTGCAGTGCCATCTGCACCTTGGAGCGGATTTCCATCAGCGTGAACGGCTTCGGCACCACGTCGATGATGATCTCCTCTAGGTCCGAGGCGCGTTCGCGCTGCTCGGCATAGCCGGTCATCAGCAGGATCTTCAGGCCCGGGAATTCGCCCGCGGCGCGCTTGGCCATCTCGATGCCGTCCATGGCCGGCATGCGGATGTCGGACAGCACGAGGTCGTAGCTGCCTGCAGCCTCACGGATCTGGGACAGGCCGAGATCGCCGTCCTCCGCCGTTTCCACCTCGTGACCGGCAGCGGCGATCGCGCGCGCGGTGAAGGTGCGGACCGAATCGTCGTCTTCGACAATCAGAATACGGGCCACTCAGGCGTCTCCCTTGACGATACCTACAAACGGAAGTTCACGGAACGCGTGGGCGACATCCATGCCGTAGCCCACGACGAAGTAGTCCGGGCACTCGAAGCCGACGAAATCGGCGTCGAGATCGGTCTGGCGCTTTTCGCGCTTGTCGAGCAGCACTGCGATCGACACGCTCTTGGCACCGCGAGACAGCATCAGTTCCTTGGTGAACTTCAGCGTCTTGCCCGACTCCAGGATGTCGTCGACCAGCAGGATGTCGCGGCCCTTCACGTCATTGTCGATGTCGCGCAGCACGCGGACCTCGCCCGAAGTCGTGCCGGTGCCATAGCTGGAAATGAAGATGAACTCGACTTCCGGCGAAAGGCCCGTATCGTGCATCGCGCGGATCAGGTCGCCCGCGAAAATGAACGAGCCTTTCAGGATCGAGATGACGAGGAGGTCCTCATACTCCCGCTCCCCAATCGCCTTGGCGAGCTCCAGGTTCCTTCTTGCGATCGTTGAGGCGCTGTAAAGGACCTCGATTTCCTTCCCGCGTACGATAGGCATCAGCGCTTGGACTCCCGGAAAGTTACGGAGACGGTTCTTACCCCGTTTCTAGGCGCCACCACGCGGCTCGAAAAGGAATAGCGGTCGCCGGGCGCGAGAGCCACGTCGTTTGTCCCCAAATAATAACTTGTCATGGCTCCGTCGTTCGATCTAACCACGATCTCCAAGTTTGGCAAAGTTTGGACAGCTGAGCCGTGGTTACCCGCCTGTCCTGCCACAAACAGTATATCGCGTCCCTTATGCCGCTCGACGCGGCTGGTGACGTCGCCGATGCGCAGACCTGCCGCCTGCGCCGCCGGCTTCAGCGTTGCTACCTGCTGGCGCACCAGCGCATGACCGCCCGAGGTCCAGAACGCCAGCGCGACGAGGCCAAGACCGATGGTCCAGAACACGGCGCTGCCGCTTCTCCGGCCGGCCCTCGACGAGGCGCCGGGTCTGAGGAAATCAAGCCCTTTCGGGGCGGATCGCCGTGCCACCGCGAGGTGTTCCTGCGTGGGTGTGACGGTCGCTTCGATGTCGGCATCGATGACGTCTTCTGCTTCGCGGACGAAGCCCGCGCGGGTCCGGACATCGGTCATGATTTCGCCGGAAACCGGGCGTGGTTTGTCGTTGCTCATGCGACCGACCGTCCTCTTGCGGTTCATTCTGTGGGTAGCCTCTATAGGTTAACGCTTCGCTGCAATTTTGCCTTTGAGTGCAGATGTTAACCGGGCATTAACCACGCGGGGACGAAGTTCGGGGCTCATCACTCTTCGCGGGGCGCCCCGGCCAAACCGTTGATGAACAAGGATTTCCGGTGATCCGCTTCGAGAATGTCGGCCTCAGATATGGAATGGGTCCGGAAATACTCCGTGACATTTCCTTCCATCTGCCCGAACGTTCCTTCCAGTTTCTGAGCGGGCCGTCCGGTGCGGGCAAGACGACGCTGCTTCGCCTGCTGTTCATGTCTCTGAAGCCAACTCGCGGACTTATCACCGTCTTCGGCAGGGACCTGTCGCGCATCCCGCGCAAAGAGCTGCCGATGCTGCGCCGGCGCATCGGCATCGTCTTCCAGGACTTCCGCCTGCTCGACCACATGACCACTTACGAGAACGTCTCGCTGCCCTTGCGCGTGCGCGGGCGCGAGGAGTCGAGCTACCGCTCTGACGTGATCGAGCTGCTGAAGTGGGTGGGCCTTGGCGAGCGCATGCATGTGCTGCCGCCGGTGCTGTCGGGCGGCGAGAAACAGCGTGCGGCTATCGCCCGCGCGCTGATTGAACAGCCCGAGATCCTGCTCGCCGATGAACCGACCGGCAATGTCGATCCGCCGCTCGCCCGCCGCCTGCTGCGCCTCTTCATCGAGCTCAACCGCCTCGGCACGGCCGTCGTCATCGCGACCCACGATGTCGCGCTGATGGAGCAGGTTGACGCGCGCCGCATGGTTCTCAACGGCGGGAGGCTCGAGATCCATGACTGATCCCGCCACCCTGCCAGGCGCGCCGGCGAGACGCCGCGGAGCGGCGCGCTCCTATCGCAAGCAGGCGCCTATCGTGCCGCCCGGCAACGTCGCCGGGCATGCGCTGATCCTCGTCATCGCGATCATGACCTTCCTGTCATGCCTGACACTCGGCGCCGTGACGCTGGTGCGCGATACGGCGGCGATGTGGCAATCGCAGATCGCCCGCGAGGCGACCATCCAGATCAAGCCGGTCGATGGACTCAACATCGAGGCGGCACTTGCCACCGCACAGCAGGTCGCAGCCGGATTCCCCGGCGTGCGGCAGGCAACGATCGTCGACCGGGCGGCGACGATCCGCCTGCTCGAGCCATGGCTCGGCACCGGCTTCGACATCGACGAGCTGCCCGTGCCGCGTCTCGTCATCGTCACCATCGATCCGGCAAATCCGCCGGACTTCCCGGCGCTACGACAGGCCGTCACGGCAGAGGTGCCGCAGGCAACGCTCGATGACCACCGCACCTGGGTCGACCGCCTGATTGCCATGGCGAACACGACCGTGACGATCGGCTTCTCGGTGCTGCTGCTGATGCTGACCGCCACGGTACTGGCAATCGTCTTCGCTACGCGCGGCGCGATGGCGGGCAACGGACACATCATCGAGGTGCTGCATTTCGTCGGCGCCGAGGCAGGGTTCATCGCCCGCGAATTCCGCCGCCACTTCCTGCTGACTGGCATGAAGGGCGCGGCCGCTGGCGGTCTTGCCGCCATCATCGTCTTCATCGGCTTTTCGTGGTGGTCGTCCTGGAACCTTGCGACGCCTCAGGCCGACCAGGCGACGGCCCTGTTCGGCAATTTCGCGATCGGTAGTGCCGGCTATCTCGGCGTCGCGCTGGTCGTCATCCTGATCGGCGGGCTGACCGCGCTCACCTCTCACATCACGGTCGTTTCGTATCTCGGCGACATCGACCCGAGCGCCCATGACTAGGCTTCGGACTATGAAAGACCATCGTTGCGCCATCGCGGGTCCGCGCAAAGACCTGTTCAATGCCACGATTGGCGGGTAACCATATGCACATGACGGGGCCAATCGACAGGAAGGCGTCGCCCGAGATCGTGGCTGACGCCCACGCAGACCGGGTCAGGCCAAGCCGCCCGGTGCGCAGGCTCCTTGCGGCCCTGGCACTGCTCCTTGTCGGCGGCTCGCTCGCCTTCCTCGGCGGCTTCGCAGCCTTTGCCACCCATATCGCACGCCTGACGACGCCGACCGACCTTCCCTCGGCCGATGCGATCATTGTGCTCACCGGCGGCGAGAAGCGCCTGACGGCGGCGGTTGATCTGCTCGAGGCAGGAAAGGGTAAGCGGCTGCTGATCAGCGGCGTGCACCCGAAGGCGCGGCTGAGTGATCTGCGCCGCGCGACCGGCGGCGATTCGCGGCTGTTCAACTGCTGTGTCGACCTCGATCACACCGCGCTCGACACGATCGGCAATGCCGAAGAGAGCGCCAAGTGGGTCGAGAGCCATAACTGGGACAAGGTGATCATCGTCACCAACAACTACCACATGCCGCGTAGCCTGCTGGAGCTTAAGCGCTACATGACTGAGGCGGAGCTGTTCCCCTATCCGGTGGTGAACACGCATCTCGAAGGCGGCGAGTGGATCACGAACCGGGTGCTGTTCACCGAATACGCCAAGTACATCGCCGCGCTGTTCCGGCGCGTGGTGCCGGACCTCCGGCAGGTCGCGGGCAGGGCGCAGCCCGAGCACACGCAGACGCAACGCGGCAGCTGACGGCAGTCTTTCGCCGGGCGGCACGTTTCCCTTTGGACGCGACTGGTGTAACCAACGTGCGCACGACACTCCGCAGGCACGTTTTCATGCTCGTAATCCGGTCGCTGGCGTTCAATGCCGCCTTTTATCTGAACCTCATCGTCCAGATGATCGTGTTCACCCCGTTCTTCTTCCTTGCCCCGCGCCGGAAGGCGTGGTGGGTGCCGCGCTTCTGGTCGCGCACCAGCCTCAGGCTGCAGGAGTGGCTGGCTGGCACGAAGTCGGAGATTTCCGGGCTTGAGAACCTGCCGGACGGACCGTTCATCCTGGCGCCAAAGCACCAGTCGTTCTGGGACACGATCGCGTTCTTCCCGTACCTGTCGGACCCCGTCTACATCCTCAAGCGCGAGCTGATGTGGATCCCCTTCTTCGGTTGGTACCTGAAGAAGGTGAAGATGATCCCGATCAACCGCGGCAGCCGCTCAAAGGCGCTCAAGCAGGCGCTGGTGGAGGCCAGGAAGCGGATGGATGACGGGCGCCAGCTCATCATTTACCCGGAAGGCACCCGCCGCCCGCCGGGCGCCGAGCCCGCCTACAAGTGGGGCATTGCCGAGATCTACGCGGCGCTGAACGTGCCGGTGGTGCCGGTCGCTCACGTCGCGGGCCTCTACTGGCCGCGCCGCAAGTTCCTGCGTTATCCAGGCGCGCTGAAGGCGAAGTTCCTGCCGCCGATCGAGCCGGGCATGGAGAAGGATGCCTTCATGAAGCGGCTGATCGCCGAGACCGAGGCAGGCTGTGATGCCTTCCTGATCGAGGCGGCGACGTCGGAGAACCCGCCGGCGCTGCCGGAGACGGCGATCAGGCGCCTGAAGGAACTCGGCGTGGAGCTTCCGGTCAGGAAGCGTTAAGGCGCTGCGCCACGCTTTCCAGCCAGCGGTCGCGGATGCCGAGCGCGCGCAGATGGTCGACCGTGTTCAGCACATAGTCCTCGTTGCGGCCCGACAGACCCACGGAACCCGACACGATGCGCGCGGCCTCCTCGACGTCGATATGGCCTGCGTACTGGATGTGAGACCGGTCGACGACATATGCGACCGCTTCCGCGCGTGAGCCGTCATCGAAGCGGACGGGCAGGCGCTTTTCGAGATAGACGTTGGTGACGAGCTCGCGCTCTCGCAGGTACCCCATCACCTCGTCGGAAAGCTCGCCCGGCACGCGGAAGGCCATGCCGACGCAGGAACCGCCGCGGTCGAGGCCCAGCACCAGCCCCGGCTTTTCGACCGTGCCGCGGTGAATGTGCGAGGAGATGCACAGCGCCCGCCGGTAGCCGCAAAGGCGCGCCTTGCGCGTCTCTGTATGGGCGAAGCCCGGCCGCCACATCAGCGAGCCATAGCCAAACACCCAAAAATCGCCCATATCGCAAATCCAGATTCGAATTTTCGGCTGCGTGCCGACCGACGAGGGTTAACGAGAGCCGCGCCATGGCGTCAAGCAATGATAAACCGGTCAACTACAGCAGGCGCTTCTTTTGGCTCCTGCTCGGGATCGTTGCGGCCATCGCGCTCTATAGCGGCGGATGGTACTACGCCGCAGGAAAGGTTGGCGAGCGCGTCCAGACGGCCGTCGACGGGGCCAACGCCAGCGGTCGGCGTGCGAATTGCGAAAGCCTTGAGGTTCGTGGCTATCCCTTCCGGCTTGGCGTGTTCTGCCGCTCGGTGATGTTCGAGGACCCCAAGGCCGCTATCCGTTTCCAGGCGGGGGCTTTCCGCTCGGCGGCGCAGGTTTATCAGCCGAACCTCGTGATCGGCGAACTCGACGGGCCGGCGACGCTGGAGACGCCGGGCATACCGACGCTCGACCTCAAGTGGGAGTCGATGCGAGCCAGCGTCCGTATTGCTTCGCCGCTGCCCGAGCGTGTCTCGGTCGAGGGCCGCAATGTCGAGGTGAGACTGGATGAGCCGGGCGACGTGCCGCCGCTGCTCGGGCGCGCGGGCCATGCCGAATTCCATGCGCGTCCGGACGCCGACGCGGGCTACGACCTTGCCGTACGCTTCAACGAGCTGCGCTTCGACCCGAACTTCGTCGGCACCGACAAGCTGCCGCCGCTGGCGGGCCTTGCAGATTTCTTCGTTGAGCGCTGGCAGTCGGGCGGACGCGAATCCAGCGTTAACATCCGCAATCTCACCGTTTCCATCGATGACAAGGGCAGCGGCGCGGAAGTGTCGGGACCTTTCGCCGTCGGCATCGACGGGCTGATCGACGCCGAACTGCAGGTGAAGGTGCGCAATCCCCGCGCGTTGGGCGAGCTGCTGGTCAGCCTGCTGCCAGCCTACCGCGAGCAGGTTGAGCTCGCAGTCGGCACGATTGCGATGCTTGGCGAGGAGCCGACCTTCCCGCTGAAGATCTCGCGCGGGAAGGTCCGCATTGGTTTCGTCTCACTCGGCGCGATCCCGCCGCTGTTCTGACTGGTCAGGCGGGCTTTGCCGCCGCGATGCGGCCGAAGTCTGGCGCGCTGACGTCCTGGCCAGCCTCGATGATCGAGCGGCGGATGGCGCGGGTGCGGGTGAAGAGGTCGAACAGCTTGTCGCCATCGCCCCAGCGGATCGCTCGCTGCAGCGAGGCGAGGTCTTCCGAAAAACGCGCCAGCATTTCCAGGATCGCATCGCGGTTGTGCAGGCACACGTCGCGCCACATGGTCGGGTCCGACGCCGCGAGGCGGGTGAAGTCACGGAAACCCGACGCGGAGTACTTGATGACTTCCGACTTGGTGACCGTCTCAAGGTCGTCCGCGGTGCCGACGATGTTGTAGGCAATGATGTGCGGCAGGTGAGAGACGATTGCGAGCACCATGTCGTGGTGCTGCGGCGGCATGACGTCGATGTTGGAGCCGCAGGCGGTCCAGAAGGCTGAGAGCTTGTCGAGCGCCGCCTGATCGGTCTCCGGCAGCGGGGTCAGGATGCACCAGCGGTTGCGGAACAGCTCCGCAAAGCCGGCATCCGGACCGGAATGCTCGGTACCAGCGATCGGGTGGCCCGGGATGAAGTGCACGCCTTCAGGCACGTGGGGCTGCATCTGCGCGATCACCGAGGCCTTTGTCGAGCCGACGTCGGTGAGGATAGCGCCGGGCTTGAGAGCGCCGGCGATCTGCTCGGCCACTGCACCTGATGCGCCGACGGGAACGGAGACGATGACGAGGTCCGCGTTCTTCACGGCTTCGGCAGCACTTTGCTCGTAGCGGTCGCCGAGGCCAAGTTCCTCAGCGCGCTTTAGCGTCTCAGCGCTGCGGGTGGAGATGACGATCTCGCCGGCGAGGCCCTCGCGGCGCACGACGCGCGCGATGGAGGAGCCGATCAGGCCAATGCCGATCAGGGCGATGCGTTCAAACATCTTTTCGGTCATTTTTTCAGTCTTTCAGGAATTCCGCGAGTGCGGCGACTACGCCGCGATTGGCTTCTTCGGTGCCTATCGTCATACGCAGCGCGTTGGGAAGGCCGTATGCCGCAACGCGCCTGAGAATATACCCGCGCCGCGCCAGATACTCCTCCGCCTCCTCGGCGGTGTGCTTCCCGTCTTCCAGAAAGTGAATCAGAATGAAGTTGGCAACGCTGGGGGTGACGCGAAGGCCGAGCTTCGTCAGCTCCTCCGTCGTCCAGTTGAGCCACTTCTCGTTGTGAGTGACGCAGAACTCGACGTGTTCGCGATCGAGGATCGCCGCCGTGCCGGCTTCGATCGCCATGGCGTTGACGTTGAACGGATCGCGCACGCGCTCCAGCGCCTCGATGATGTGCGCCGGCGCATAGCACCAGCCGATGCGCGCGCCGCCGAGCCCGTGCACCTTGGAGAAGGTGCGGGTCATCACGACATTTTCATTGGCCGCCACCAGCTCTACTCCTGCCTCGTAATCATTGCGGCGCACGAACTCGGCATAGGCCGCGTCGATCACGAGCAGCACGTTCTTCGGCAGGCCGGCGTGCAGGCGGCGCACCTCGTCGAACGGCATGTAGGTGCCGGTGGGGTTGCTCGGATTGGCGAGGAAGACGATGCGCGTCTTCTCGGTGACGCAGGAGAGGATCGAGTCGACGTTCGCCGTCTCGTTGACCTCCGGCGCGATCACGGGCTTTGCGCCGACCGAGCGGATGTAGATCGGATAGGCCAGGAAGCCGTACTGGCTGTAGATGCCCTCGTCGCCTTCGCCGACATAGATGCGGGTGAGCAGCGCCAGTGCCTCGTCGGAGCCGTTGAAGGCCATGACGTTGGCGACGTTGAGGCCATGCGTCTTCGCGATCGCCTCACGCAGCTTCCGCGATGAACCGTCCGGATAAAGCGCAAGCTTCTCCGTCACCGCCTGTGCGGCCGCGATGGCCTTGGGGGAGGGGCCGAACGGATTTTCGTTGGACGACAGCTTATAGACCTTCGCGACCCCCGCCGGTGCGTGGCTCTTGCCGGGCACGTAGGCGTCGATCTCCATCACGCCGGGGCGTGGTTCAGGGCGAAGCTCGGTGGTCATGGCTGCTATCCAGTTGGAAGGTGTGCTTGCCTCTACCAAGTCTTTGGCGTTGACGCAAAGGTTCAGCGATCCTAAATATGCCGCGTTCCGTGGTGATTTGGCCGGTCGGCTTGCAGCCACGTAAAATAAGTTGCTAAAGGACCGATCGCAGCAATTCCGTTGGGACCGGTCGCGCATACGCCGCCGGTCTTTTCAGTTTCTGGAGTTGTTGCCGTGCCCATCAAGATCCCCGACCAGCTACCCGCCCGCGACGTCCTCGTCAGAGAAGGCGTGCAGGTTATGGACGAGCGCACGGCGCTCCGGCAGGACATCCGTCCGCTGCAGATCGGCCTGCTGAACCTGATGCCGAACAAGATACGCACGGAGACCCAGTTCGCGCGACTCATCGGCGCATCGCCGCTGCAGGTCGAGCTGACGCTGGTGCGCATCGGCAGCCATGCCGCGAAAAACACCCCGGAAGAACACCTGATCGCCTTCTACCAGACCTGGGAAGAGGTCAAAGACCGCAAGTTCGACGGCTTCATCGTCACCGGCGCGCCGGTCGAGAAGCTGCCGTTCGAGGAAGTCTATTACTGGGATGAGCTGAAGCAGATCTTCGACTGGACGACCACCAACGTCCATTCGTCCTTCTTCATCTGCTGGGGCGCGATGGCGGCAGCGTGGCACTTCCACCGCATCCCGAAATACCCGCTGTCGAAGAAGGCGTTCGGCGTGTTCCGCCACCGGAACAACGCGCCCAGCTCGCCGTACCTCACCGGCTTCTCCGATGATTTCGCCATTCCCGTTTCGCGCTGGACCGAGGTGCGCTCGCAGGACATCCGCCAGCACGAAGATCTTCAGCTGCTGATGGAATCGGACATGACAGGCCCGTGCATGGTCGCTGAGGAGATGGGCAACCGGCTCTACATGTTCAACCACATCGAGTACGACTCGACCTCCCTCAAGGAAGAGTACGACCGCGACGTGGGGTTGGGCGTGCCGATCGAGGTCCCGCACGAATACTACCCGAACAACGACCCATCGCGCCCGCCGCTCAATCGCTGGCGCTCGCACGCGCATCTTTTGTTCGGCAACTGGATCAACCAGGTCTATCAGACGACGACGTACGACCTCGCCGAGATCGGCAAGGGACGGGTCAAGGAGACCGTCTGAAACGGCTCTGGACGGGCTTGGCCGGTAGATGAGGAACCCCTTCGGCCGGCTGGCGTTTGGCTCAGCCCGCCAGAAGCCGAAGGAGCCTCATGCCGAACAGCAACAACAAGGTCGATCCCGATCAGGTCCGCGCCGCGGTCGATGCCGTCGTCGCGGAAATGGAAGTCATCGAAAGCTTCGGCAAACTCATCGACCACATCGAAGGGATGAGCGAGCTGGAGGTGAACCGCTTCGGCGTCTGCGTCGTTACGGCCGATGGCGACGTGATCGAGGGCGGCGAGGCCAGCCACCCGTTTCCCATTCAGAGCATCTCGAAAGTCTTCGCGCTGACGATGGCACTGGAGGCGCATGGCGACGACGTCTGGAAGCGCGTCGGGCGCGAGCCGTCTGGCGATCCGTTCAACTCGATTATCGACCTCGAGCGCAAAAAGGGCATCCCGCGCAATCCCTTCATCAACGCTGGAGCGCTCGTCATTGCCGACATGCTGCTCGACCGCGAGAAGCCGCAGCACGAGGATGTCGCGGCGTTCCTGGCCGATCACATTGGCGGGAAGGATTTCGACGTCGATCCCGATGTCTTCGACAAGGAGGCGAAGGGTGGCTACACTAACCGCGCGCTCGCCAACCTCGCCAAGTCGTTCGACAACCTGCATCACGACGTCGAAGACGTGATGAAGCTCTATGTGCGCCAGTGCGCGATCGCGCTCACCTGCCGGCAGCTGGCGCTGGCTGGGCGCTACCTGATGCTGTCCCCTTCCGGACGCAAGAAGAAGATCTCGTTGCAGGAAGCGCATCGTGTCCGCCGTATCAACGCCCTGATGCTGACCTGCGGCCAGTATGACGGGGCAGGGGACTTTGCCTACCGCGTCGGCCTGCCGGCAAAGAGCGGCGTTGGCGGTGGCATTCTTGCAGTCGTGCCTCACGTTGCCTCGATTGCCGTCTGGTCGCCGGGGCTGGACGACAACGGCAACTCGCTGCTCGGCACCATCGCGCTGGAGCGGCTTTCGGAACGACTGGGCTGGTCGGTTTTCGGTTCGGTGCCGCAAGTCGGCGCCTAGCCGCGCTGCAGCTTCTGCCACCGTTTAACGGCGCGCTCGCGCCTTATTCGCGACAGGCGCTGCAGCCAGAAGATGCCGTCGAGCTGGTCGATCTCGTGCTGCAGGCAAGTGGCAAGGAAGCCGGCCGCCTCTTCGGTTTTTTCTTCGCCGAGGAGCGTCTGGTAGCGGACCTTGACCCGGTCCGGCCGCTCGAGCTCGTCGGTGACTCCCGGCATCGACACGCTGCCTTCGGTGTGGCGCTGCAGCGTCTCGGATGCTTCCTCGATCCCCGGGTTCACATAGACCCGCACGCCATCCTCCGGCGACAGCTCGATCACCGTGATGCGTTTCAAGACGCCGATATGCGGACCGGTGATGCCTACGCCGGGTGCGGCCCGCATCGTGTCGAGAAGATCATCGGCAAGCTGGCGCAGTTCCTCATCGAAGGTCTCGACCGGCGTGCATGGCGTGCGCAGGGCCACGTCCGGGTATTTCACGATCGGCCTGACGGTCATGCGTCGCCTTTTCCAACTGCCTGACGTGCCGCGGCGCCGGTTGCGCCCTGCGGCGAGAGCACCGGAACGAAGACGCGGCGCGAAGCGCGCGCCGAGACCGGCACGCCCTGATAGACGCGCTTCTGCGCCTCGACAACCAGCACGCCGGCGAAGATGGGCCAAAAGCGGCGGCCGGCGCCTTCGAACATGCCATGCATGCGCATCATCCAGCGCTTCTTGGAGGGCGGGAAGTGCAGCGCGTCGGCCCATGGGCCCGGCGTGAAGTTGGCCTCGCGCAGGAGCGCGTTCAGCTGGGCGCGGGAAAAAGGCCGACCGGTGCCGAAGGGCGTGTGCTCGAAGCGGGCCCAGACGCCCCGGCGGTTGGGCGTGACGATGACGAGTCGTCCGCCCGGCGCCAGCACGCGCCAGGCCTCCATCAGCGTCTCGCGCGGATTTTCCGCATGCTCCAGCGCATGCACCATCAGGATGCGGTCGATCGACGAATCGTAGAGGGGCAGCTCTTCTTCGAACACCAGCGCGGTGGCCGAGGGGCCATTGGCCGGCCAGTTCACCGCGCCCTGGCTCGCCGGCATCAGGGCCAGCACCCGCTCGGTCCCTTCGCGCAACCGGTCGAGCCATGGCAGCGCGTAGCCGAGGCCAACTAGGCGCTCGTTCGGTATCTTGGCCCAGACCTGCTCGATGGCGCGTGCGATCGAGTGCTCGGCAAGGTGGCCCAGCGTCGAATTGTAGAACGATCGCAGTTCGATGATGTCGGACAGCATGGTCAAACCGTAGCGAGCGTCGCGAGGCGCTGCAAGGCGACGTCGCCGCGTGACAAGGCAAGACGACGCACATACATTCCACCGGCGAATGAGGGAGTGCGCAAATGGCTGTCGATGTCGAACTGTTCATGTGTCTGTCGGATAATTTTGGGGCGCTGGTGCGCGACCGCGAGACCGGGACCGTCATGCTGATCGATGCTCCGGAGGAGCGGCCGATCAGCGAGGCCGTCGAGCGGACCGGCTGGACGCCGAGCCTGCTGCTCACCACCCATCATCATTCCGACCACGTCCAGGCCAACCTTGCGCTCAAGCAGCGCTACGGTCTGAAGATTTATGGCCCGGCAGCCGAAGCGGCAAAGATCCCCGGCATCGACGAGACGGTGGCGGAGGGCTCAAAGATCCAGTTCGGCAGCCAGACCATCGAAACGATCGAGACGCCGGGTCATACGGCCGGCCATGTCTCCTACTGGCTCAGGGACGCGAAGGTCGCGTTCACCGCCGACACGCTGTTTGCGCTGGGCTGCGGCCGCCTGTTCGAGGGAACGCCGGCGACCATGCACGCCTCGCTGCAGAAGCTCGCGGCGCTACCGGCCGACACCGTTGTCTATTGCGGCCACGAATACACGCTGTCGAACGCGCGCTTCGCGGTCACCATCGACCCCACCAACGCCGCTCTGCAGGAACGAGCTCGCAAGATCGAGGAGATGCGCGCGGATGGGCGCCCGACGCTACCGACGACGATTGGCGAGGAGCTGGCAACCAATCCGTTCCTGCGCCCGCATGATCCGGCGATTCGCCGCAACCTCGGCATGGAGAACGCGAGCGACGTGGAGGTGTTCGCGGAAATCCGCAAGCGCAAGGACAACTTCTGACGCGGGTCAGAGCAGGACGGCGAGGGTGATCGCCAGCTGCGCAAAATAGTAGAGGATCCAGACCGCCGGCCCCGCCCATTCGCGATGCTGTGAGGCCGGCGCGAACAGGAACTTCTGCGCGGCAAGGATGAAGTCGGAAGCGACGAACAGCACGGCGCCGCCGATGACCAGCGGTGCCGGTACGGTGGCCGCCGCGATCAGCATCGCCATGATCGCCGGGGTGTAGACGGCGATAGGCAGGCGCAACGGGGGCGCCACCGCCAGCAGCAGGCGCCGCAGCAGCCAGAGAGCCGCAGCAAGGGCGACCGCCACCACCCCCAGCCGCCACGGCTCCTGCGCGATGAGCAGGAGGTCAGATCCCAGCTGCCAGAACAGCGCGACATAGGCGAGGTGGGCGAGGAGAAAACTCGCGAGCCCGAGCAGGAACGGCTTCTCCCCTTCCTGCGCGAGAAACGCGTCGCCGGCGGCGCTGAGGACCAGCGCCACGAAGAGCAGCAGCGGACCCTTCTCGAGCAGCGCCAGCAGGGCAAGCAGCGCGATCGATCCCGCCTTGGCAACCGTGCGACGCCAGGAAGGCGGCTGCGCCTGCTTGAGGAAGTAGAAGAACGACGCCCCGGCCGAGAAGATCAGCGTGCCGTTTGCAAGCGATTCGATCCCGCCGGGGAAGGGCATCATTCTGCAGGTTCCTTGCGGCCGAACAGCATGGTCTTGGCCGCTAGTACGGCTCCGGCTGTGATCAGCACGCAGGCGGCGAGAATGTAGAAACTTGGCTCAGCCGCGCCGGCCACGATCAGCACCAGCGTCGAGAGGAGCGGGGCGGCATAGCTCGCCGCTCCCAGCACCTGGATGTTACCGCGCTTAACGCCGTGGTCCCAGGCGTAGAACGCCGCACCCACCGGCATCAGGCCAAGGCCGACCACGGCCAGCCACTGGCCGGTGTCCTGCGGCCAGACGGTCTCCTCCAGCAACAGATGGCAGATGAGGGACAGAATGGCGGTGGCGGCGCAGAACCAGGTGACGACGCTGGTCGGCACCGAGGGGAAGCGCCGCGACAGGAGCGAGTAGCTCGACCATGTGACGGCGCAGACGGCGGCCATCATATAGCCGAACGAGTATTGCGGGTCGAAGGAGAGCGTGCCGCCGCGCGTGACGATCAGGAACGCGCCGGCAAGCCCCAGTGCCGCCCCCGCGACATGAAACCAGCGCAGCTTCTCGCCAGGCAGCAGCGCGGAGCCGACAACGATCAGCAACGGCCAGAGATAGGCGATGAGGCTCGCTTCCACGGCCGGCGCGTTGCGGAGCGCGGTGTAGTAGAAATAGTGGTAGCCGAAGAGGCCGGCGATGCCGATCACCCAGACCACTGGCGGGATCGGATCGTGCTTCGCGGCAGGCGTCATGGCGCGCATCACCAGTCCCACCGCCGTGCCGATCGCGAAGGTGATTGCCGAGAGCTGGAACGGGGGAACGCTTCCGGACGCCGCTGTCAGAAGCGCCAGCAACGCCCACATGATGACGGCGGAAAATCCGATAAGCGTGGCGCGTGCCAAGTTCCCCTCCATTGCACTTCGATGTGGCGGAAGGGTTAGCCGGTGCCGCAGGGGACGGCAAGCGGCGCATTGCGCGAATCAGCGGGCGGCGACGCGGGTGGCTGTAATGCGCAGCGTGCCGATCTGGGTGCCGACCCTTGCGTCGATCGGGGCATAGAAGCCGGTCGAACCGAGCGGTGCGAAGGTGATGCTCATGCGCCCTTGCGTGCGCATGTACTCGATCTGCTTGCGGCCCTGGCGATAGCCAGAGACAGGGGTGAAGCGTGCGGCACAGGTGACGGTGCCGTTCTCGGACAAGTTCGGCCCACCGAGCGCAAGATCGCCGCGTAGCTCGCCGTCGAAGAAGCTGATGGTGCGGTTGCAAACCTTGGCCGGATCGCTGGTGCGGATCAGGGTTGCCGAGAGAGGATCGAGCGCGCGGGCAAGATGCGCGTTGGAAACCTCGACCCAGGTCCGACCTTTCCGCGGCTCCGGCCTGTTCTCGTAGCTCGCGACCCTGCCTTTCGCGTATCGGATGGCGGTGACGCTGTGCTTCTTGCCGGACTTGTACTCTGACGAAAAATGCCTGGGCTCGACGCCGTCGCGGCGGATCGTGCCCTCGACGCGGGCCGTTCCGGTTGTCCTGGCAAACAGCCGCGCGATTCCCGCGCTCGACAGCTGGCCGTCGATCCTGAACGCCTTGTCGGAGAAGTTTGAGACAAAGGTCGCCTTGCCCACAGGCATGCCGAGCAGGGTGATCGAGTAGTCGGCGTGGAACGACTGCGCCCGCGCCGCCGCCGGAGCGGCAAGCAGAAGAAGCAGCGACAGGACTTTTACAAGCGGCTTCATCAGAAACGCTTGCTGGGGAAATCCGGCGATAGTATGAAGTGCCACGGCCGTGCCTGAGGCAGCTTGCGCTTGACCCGAGCGCCATTTGCCACTATGGAACGGCGACTTTTTCCAGGAGGCCGCCTGTAATTGCCCGCGCGCCGTGCGTAGACGCTACGGCAGTTGGTGTTGGTCGGCAACGAAACGAAGGTAAGTAACATGTCCCGCGCTTGCGAACTCACCGGCAAGGCTGTGCTGACTGGCAACAATGTGAGCCACGCCAACAACAAGACCCGTCGCCGCTTCCTGCCGAACCTGTGCGACGTCACCCTGCAGTCCGAGGTCCTGGGCCAGAGCGTCCGTCTGCGTATTTCGGCCAACGCCCTGCGTTCGGTCGAGCACCGCGGTGGTCTCGACGCGTTCCTGCTCAAGGCTGACACGAACGATCTGTCGCAGCGCGCTCGCCTGCTGAAGAAGCAGATCTCGAAGAAGCTCGCCGAGCAGGCTGTGTAAGCAGTCCTTAGCGACTACTGATTTTCCTTTGCGGCGGGCCTTTGTGCCCGCCGACTGGTTCCATCTCCCAGGATAAAAAAATGACTTCTACCGATAAGGTCTGGCCCTTCGTGGCCGCGATGGCTGCTGTCGTTGCAGCCTCCAACTTCCTCGTCCAGTTCCCTTTCGAGCATCTCGGCCTGCAGGACATCCTGACCTGGGGCGCGTTTACCTATCCGCTCGCCTTCCTGGTCAACGACCTCACCAATCGCCGATTTGGCCCGCGCTCCGCCCGGCTGGTGGTCTATACCGGCTTTGCGATTGCGGTGGTGATCTCGATCTTCCTTGCCACCCCACGCATTGCGATCGCCTCCGGCAGCGCCTTCCTGATGGCGCAGCTGCTCGACGTCGTGGTGTTCGACCGCCTGCGCCGCCTCCGCTGGTGGATTGCGCCGCTCTCGGGCGCGCTACTCGGCTCGTGCATCGACACGGTGCTGTTCTTCTCGGTCGCTTTCGCTGACAGCTGGTCGGTCCTCGATACCGCCTTCGGCCTCGAAGACGGCTCGCTCGGGTTTCGCGTACCGTTCTTCTTCGGTACCGAGGTGCCGCTGTGGATGTCGCTCGCCTTCGGTGACTTCTGCGTGAAGATCGTACAGTCGATCGTGATGCTGGTGCCCTACGGCGCGCTGCTGAACATCATCCGTCCGGTTCGCGCCTGACCGATCAGCGCAGCTCGAGCAGTCTTTCCAGATAGTTCCGCTCAACCTCCGGGCTGAGCGCGTTGCCCAGCCTGCGGCGGATCTCTTCAAGAATCTGCCGCGCGCGCTGGGCGTCGATCTCGTCCGGCACCTGCACCGAGCGGCCGAAATCCGGTCCGGTCGTGGCGCGCGGACGCCCCAGCGGGTCGCGATCAGAGCTCTGCTGGCGCGTCCCCTGCTGACCCGGGCCATCCTGGCCTTCGCCCTCCATGGCCTGAAGCTGCTGCATCATGTCCTGTGCGCCGCGGCGCAGGGCTTCCAAAGCCTGTCCCTGCTCGGTGACGGCTTCCTCTCCCTGGCCTTCGCCAAGCGCACCCTCGGCGCGGCCCATTGCTTCGCCGGCCTCGCCAAAGCCCTCTCCGGGCTCTAGGCCAAAACCCTTCAGCGCCTCCTGCAACTCCTGCAGGTCCTGCTGCAGCTGGCCCTGCTGCTGCTGAAGCTGGCGCATCGCCTCTTCGAACTGTTCGGGCGTCATCTGCTGCTCGCCCTGCTGCTGCTGGTCGAGGCGGAAGGTCTCGTTCATCGTCTCCTGCTGGCGGCGCATGATGTCGCCCAGCTTGTTCATCTGCTGCTGCATTTCGCTCTGCTCGCCGCCAGGCTGCTGCTGTGGACGGGCGGTCTGCAGGTTGTTCATCATGTCCTGAAGCTGCTGCAAAAGGTCCATCGCCTGGTCGCGCGAGCCGGAGCGGGCAAGGTTCTCGATCTGGTCGAGCATGCGTTCGAGATCGCCGGGGCGCATTTCCTGCATGTTGCCCGGCATCTGCATCGCCATGTTCGGGTCGCGCGCGGCACGCTCGGCAAGTTCGCGCAGGAACTCGCGCATAGCCTCGCGCAGCTCCGCCATCAGCTGCTCCAACTCCTCGTCGCTGGCGCCGTTTTCCAGCGCCTGCTTGAGGGCTTCCTGCGCCTGCCTGAGCCGCCGCTCGGCGGCCGACAGCGCGCCGTCCTCGATCACCAGCGCCATCTCCCAGAGATAGTCGGCAACGTCGCGCAGGGCGTCCTCGGTCGCCGCGTATTTCAGGCGCGAGCGGGCGGTCATGATCCCGAGATAGTGGGAGAGGTTCTTGATCGTGTCCTCCGGCCGCACCGTTATCGCGTCCATCAGCGCGAGCACGTAAGGCTTGGAGTTGGCATCGAGTGCCAGAAGGCGGCGCTGTTCGACCAGGGCTTTCGCCAAGGGATTGGCGAACGGGCGCTCGGGCAGGACAATTGTCTTCGTCTCGCTCCGCGACTTCTGATCAGCGCCGTCCTCGACCTCGAGGGTGAGGTTTACCGTCGTGCCGGCCCAGGGATGCTCGCTGAGGTCCCTTGAGGTGCGGGCGGACTTGCCGTCGCCCGTGCGGCGCGGCAGCGTCAGCGGCATTTCCGGAGCCTCGTAAAGCGGTATTGCCTCCGGTGCCTGCTCTTCCGCGAGTTCGATGACCGCGCGGGCGGCCTTGGGGCCATAATCGTCCTCGATCTCGTAGGTGAGTTCGAGCGCGCCATTGAGCGCGCGCTTCGGCTCGTCGACGAAGCGGATGACGGGCGCTGCATCGGGGATGATCGCGAAGGCCCAGCTCTCAAGCTCGGAGCCGCCCGAGCGGAGGGTGAGCATGCCGTCGTCGCTGAGGACGCCGGAAAACTGCTTCGATGATGCACGGGATACAGGAGTAGTCGCTTCTTGTGCGGGCTGGTCCGTTGCCTCTTCCTGCGGCACCGCCGTCTCTGCGCCCGTGTGAGCGTCGAGCCAGGTCAACGTCTCCTCGCCCGTGCCTCCCGCAACCCGAACGGCGACGGTGCTGCCCGTCGGCACCTGGAAAACCGGTGCATCCTCGCCCGCCTTCTGCGCGGTGAGGAACAGCGGCGGCTTGCCAGTGTAGGCGGGCGGTGTCACCCAGGCATCGATGCGCACCGGCACCCGCTCGGCAAGGGCGTGGCTGCGGAAGGCGTCGGTGAGATTGCCGCCGAGCGGGCCCGAGGAGAAGGCAAAGGCGATGAAGAGGAGGAGCGGGGCGATTGCCCGCAGCGCCCAAGGATCGCGCTCCGGCACGCGCGGGCGCGGCAGATCGCCGGCAAGGTTGTCGAGGCGCTCGGCCATGCGCCGCTGGTGCTCGCGCCACAGCGCCTGCGCAAACGGCCCCTGCGAGGCTGGAGAGAGCGTGTCGCTCTGGGTCAGGACCGGCGCGTGCTCCAGCCGGTTGGCTGCCTCGATGCGCCGGTCGATCTCCGCAGGCGAGGGCATCCGGAAGTAGCGGAGGGGAAACAGTGCCGCGAGCGTGGCGACCGCAAAGAGGCCAAGCAGTCCAAGGCGCGCCCAGTCGGGCACGATGCGGAAGACGCCGAACCACGAAAGGCTAACGTAAAGGCTGGCGGTAACAACGAGGGGAAGGACCAGCGGCCAGCCGCGTTCCACCACCAACGCTGCCCAGACGGCGCCGCGCGTGCGGGCGAGCCTGCGCGGCAGCAGGTCAGTGCGATGGGTGGTTTCCCGTCCGGCCATCCGCTCCCTTCAGGCGCGCCTTCGCGCCGTCCTTCCTTCGAGAATAGCAGCAAACGCGGCGAAGGCGAGGCGAGCGCGAAATCGTGATGCCTTCGCTACAGCCAGTCCGGCACCGAATCGAGGCCGATTAGATCCTCGTAGGTCTGGCGCGGGCGAACGACGTGGTAGCGGTCGCCGTCGACCATAACCTCGGGAACCAAAAGCCGCGAATTGTAGGTGCAGGCCTGCACGGCGCCATAGGCGCCGGCCGTGCGCACGGCGATCAGGTCGCCGGGAGCAAGGCGCGGCAGGTTGCGGTCCTGGCCGAGGAAGTCGCCGGTCTCGCAGACCGGGCCCACCACGTCGACGGTCAGGCGCGGCGCGTCCATAGGGGCTTCCCTGACTGGCACAATGTCGTGGAAGGCCTCGTAGAGCGTCGGACGAATCAGATCATTCATCGCCGCGTCGACGATCAGGAAGTTCTTGGCCTCGCCTTCCTTGAGGAAGATGACCTCGGAGATGAGGATGCCGGCATTGCCGACAATCATGCGGCCAGGCTCGAAAATCACGTCAACGCCAAGCGGCTTGAGGTGCTTGCTGACGATCTTGGAATAGTCGTCCGGCACCGGCGGCGGCGCATTGTCGGTGCGGTAGGGGATGCCGAGGCCACCGCCCGCATCGACATGACGGATGTCGTGGCCGTCCTCGCGCAGCGTGCGGGTCAGCTCGGCCAGCAGCGCGAAGGCGTCATCGAACGGCTGCATGTCGGTGATCTGGCTGCCGATATGCATGTCGATGCCGGCGACCCTGAGGCCCGGGAGCGACGCTGCCTTGGCATAGGCCGCGCGGGCGTCCTTCCACGAAATGCCGAACTTGTTCTCGGCCTTGCCGGTTGAGATCTTGGCGTGGGTCTTTGCATCGACGTCCGGGTTGATGCGCAGCGACACGCGCGCCTCACGGCCGGCGGCAACCGCACGGGCGGACAGCGCCTCAAGCTCCGGGAGCGACTCGACGTTGAAGCAGTGGATGCCTTCAGCGATCGCGAAGTCCATCTCGCGTGCCTTCTTGCCGACGCCGGAGAAGACCACCTTGCTGGCCGGGATGCCGGCGGCAAGCGCGCGGCGCAGCTCGCCTTCCGAGACCACGTCGGCACCGGCGCCGAGCTTGGCGAGCGTGCGGATCACTGCCTGGTTCGAATTGGCCTTCATCGCGTAGCAGACGAGGGCGTTGAGGTCGGAAAACGCCTGCGCGAACACGTTGTAGTGACGCGTCAGCGTGGCGGTCGAGTAGATGTAGAACGGCGTGCCAACGGCTTCGGCGATGGCCGGCACGGGCACATCCTCGGCGTGGAGCACGCCGTTGCGGTAGTTGAAATGGTCCACGGGAGTGGGTCCTAGATCAGGCGGTCAAGAATGAAGGGCTTGTCGGTTTCCGGACGCGGGCGAGCCGGGGGAACCGGCTCTTTGTTCTGCTCGGCTTCCTTGCGCAGGCGCTCGGATGCCTCGTAGGGCGTCTCAAGCTGGCTCGGGCGCCGGCCACAGGCCGTGACTGCCGTTGCCACGGCAACAAGCACCAGTGTCGTCCTGATCAGATGTCCCGCGCGCATGAGCCCGTCCGTCCCGATTATGTCCTGAAGCCTTTTAGCGAAGTTTTCAGCGCCTTGCACCCCGTTTCAGGCGTGCGCGCCAGTAACGGATCTGCTTGCGGACCTGCGCCGGGGCCGTGCCGCCGAAGGAAGCGCGGCTCTTGACCGAGGCGTTGACTGAGAGCACGCCGAAGACGGCGTCGGTGATGCGCTCGTCGATCGCCTTGAGGTCTTCCAGCGACAGCTTCTCGAGCGGAACCTTCTTCTGCTCGGCAAGGGCCACGGCTCGGCCCGTGACGTGGTGCGCCTCGCGGAACGGCAGGCCGGCCTCGCGCACCAGCCAGTCGGCGAGGTCGGTCGCCGTCGAGTATCCCGAGCCGGCAGCCTTCTTCATGGCGGCCTCATTGACCGTCATGTCGGTAACCATGCCGGTCATCGCGGCGATCATCAGGTCGAGCGTCTCGGCGGCGTCGAACACCGCTTCCTTGTCTTCCTGCATGTCCTTGGAATAGGCGAGCGGCAGGCCCTTCATCACCGTCAGCAGGCCGATCAGGTGGCCGTTGATGCGGCCGGTCTTGGCGCGCACCAGCTCGGCCGCATCTGGGTTCTTCTTCTGCGGCATGATCGAGGAGCCGGTCGAGAACTGGTCCGACAGGCGGATGAAGCCGAACTGCGGCGTCGACCAGATGACGATCTCTTCGGCAAGGCGCGACAGGTGGGTGGCGCAGATCGAAGCCAGCGACAGGAATTCAAGCGCGAAGTCGCGGTCGGAGACGCTGTCGATCGAGTTACGGGTCGGCTCGCGGAAGCCGAGCGCCTTCGCCGTCATGTGGCGGTCGATGGGGAAGCCGGTGCCGGCAAGCGCAGCGGCGCCAAGCGGCGACTCATCCATGCGTTCGATCGCGTCGCGGACGCGCGACAGATCACGCGCGAACATCTCGACATAGGCCATGCAGTGATGGCCGAAGGTCACCGGCTGCGCGGTCTGCAGATGCGTGAAGCCCGGCATGACAGTCGCGGCATGCGTCTCTGCCTTATCGAGGAATGCGCCGATCAGGGCGACCAGCGCGCCCTCGACGCGCTGCAGCTCTTCCTTGACCCAGAGGCGGAAGTCGACGGCAACCTGGTCGTTGCGCGAGCGGGCGGTGTGCAGGCGACCAGCCGACGGGCCGATCAGCTCGGCGAGCCGCGCCTCGACATTCATGTGAATGTCCTCGAGACGGGTCGAGAACTCGAACTTGCCGCTCTCGATCTCCGACAAAATCGTGTTCAGCCCGTGAGCGATCTTTTCTTGATCTTCCTTCGAAATGATGCCCGTTTCGGCCAGCATTTCGGAGTGAGCAATGGAACCGCGGATGTCCTGGGCGTAGAGCTTCTTGTCGAACGAGATCGAGGCGTTGATCGCCTCCATGATCGCGGCCGGTCCAGAGGCAAAACGTCCGCCCCACATCTGGTTGCTGGTCTTGTTCTCGTTCATCGTGCTAACCCGGACCCCGGAAAGTGACTGGACTGATGGAATGGCAAACGGAAAGCTTCATTTGCCGACGGGCCGCCTGATCGCAGTCGCCGTCGTGGCCGGCATGATCGCAGGCGCCCTCGGCGTATACGTGATGGGCGGCAGTTCTGGCAACAACGCAGCGCAGGTCGCGGTCGATGAAACATCAATGACGGCCGAGGAAAAGTCATGCGCGGCAAAGCAGGAACGCGCTGACGCGATCGACGGCGCGGCGCGCGGCGAGGTCGCCGCGATGATGGGCGCAAAGCCGCCGCGGCCGTTGCAGGACCTCAAGTTCAACTCTCCGGAAGGCAAGCCGATGAGCGTTGCCGACCTTTCCGGCAAGATGGTGCTCATGAACCTTTGGGCTACCTGGTGCGCGCCATGCCGCCAAGAAATGCCGGCGCTGAACCAGCTGCAGCAGGAACTCGGCGGCGACACGTTCGAGGTGGTGGCAGTCAACGTCGACACCGGCGGCGACGAGAAGCCGAAGGCCTTCCTCGAAGAAACCGGCGTCTACGCGCTCGGCTATTACCGGGACTCCACCCTTGGCCTCTTCAACGATCTCAAGCGCAAGGGCCTGGCTATGGGCCTGCCGGTGACTTTGCTGATCGATGAGGACGGCTGCATGCTCGCCGCGATGAATGGCCCGGCCGAGTGGGCGAGCGAGGATGCCAAGAGGCTGATCGCGGCGGCGCGGTAGCCTAGCCGCTTCGCTTGGGATTGCCGATGGGGAAGGTGCCTCAATAACTGCATATTTACGAATGTATTGCGACCGTCCTTCTTGGGGACCTGTGTCCTCCCGGAAGAGAGGCGAGAATGCTGTCGCGGTTTTACGGCGTGTCACCGAGAGCCTGGCGCCGTGTGTTGATGTGGACGGCCCTGGGACCACTGATCTGTGCCGCGATCTGCGTGGTGTTCGTCTGGTTCAACTTCCGGGATCTTCCGCCCGGGGATCTTCGGCGGGTGATAATCACAGCTTTCATCCTGCCGCTGATCATCGCCGCGCCGCTGTTCTTCCTTCACTCGCTGAAGCTGCGTGAACTCGCGATCGCCAATCACAAGCTCAACGATCTGGCTTCGCTGGACAGCCTGACCGGCTGCCTCAACCGGCGCACCTTCCAGACGCGCGTTGAGAAGTGGCTGCACGGCTCAGCGGAAGGCGCGTTCCTGATCATGGACGCGGACTACTTCAAGGCGATCAACGATACTTACGGCCATGAACGCGGTGATGAGGCGCTCAGGGTGATTGCCTCTGCGATCCGCTCGGTTGTGCGGCCGGAGGACATTTGCGGACGTATCGGCGGCGAGGAGTTCGGCGTCTACCTGTCGCACGCGACGGTGCCGATTGCGGTCGAACTTGCGGAAAGGCTCCGTGCAGCCGTCTCCGCGGCTACATTCGTGCCGTACCATGGTGCGGAGAACTTGCGGCTGACGATGAGTGTCGGCTGCGCGGTCCATTCCCGCGCAACGACCTATGCCGAACTGTTCGCTGTGGCGGACGACGAACTCTACGTCGCCAAGGAACAGGGCCGCGACCGGGTGCGTGTCGCCACGCTTGAGGAAGGTTTTGAAGCTCGGGCGATGCCGCGCCTGCGGCAGGCGAACCAGAACCGCCCGCCGCGCTGACGGCGCAGCTTAGCGCGTCGGAACCGGTTGCTCGCCGCGGTAGTCGTAGAAGCCGCGACCGGTCTTGCGGCCAAGCCAGCCGGCCTCGACATATTTCACCAGCAGCGGGCAGGGGCGGTACTTGGAATCGGCAAGCCCCTCGTAGAGCACCTGCATGATCGACAGGCAGGTATCGAGGCCGATGAAGTCGGCGAGCTGCAGCGGGCCCATCGGGTGGTTCGCGCCAAGCTTCATCGCCGTGTCGATCGCCTCGACGGTGCCGACGCCCTCATAAAGCGTGTAGATCGCCTCGTTGATCATCGGCAGCAGGATGCGGTTGACGATGAAGGCCGGGAAGTCTTCGGCCACCGTCATCGTCTTTTCCAGGCGGGTGACGTATTCCTTGGCGGTCTCGAAGGTGCTCTCCTCGGTAGCGATGCCGCGGATGACCTCGACCAGCTTCATGACCGGGACCGGGTTCATGAAGTGGATGCCGATGAAGCGTTCCGGACGATCGGTCTGCGCCGCAAGGCGCGTGATCGAGATCGAGGAGGTGTTGGTTGCCAGTATCGCTTCCGGGTTCAGGATCGGGCAGAGCTGCGCGAAGATCTTGCGCTTGATGGTCTCGTCTTCGGTCGCAGCCTCGATGACGAGGTCGCAGTCTGCGAGGTCGTTGAGTTCCGGCGCACCGATGATGCGTGACAGCGCGCCCTGGCGGACGCTCTCCTCCATCTTGCCGGACGATACCTGGCGAGCCATGTTGCCGCTGATCGTGGCAATGCCTGCTTCGATCCGCTCGGCCGAAATGTCGTAGAGCTTCACAGTGTAGCCGGCCACCGCCGACACATGTGCAATGCCGCCACCCATCTGACCTGCGCCAATGATACCAATCGTTGCGATCTTGCCCGTCATCGTGATGATCCCGTCGTACGCCGTTCACCGGCCCGTATGTGTGTCAGATGAAAAAGGGCGGGGCGACAAATGTCTACCCCGCCCTTGGGTTCATTAGCATGAGTAGCCGAAGGCTACCATGCCCGCTCAGAGCGCCTTTTCAAGCTCCGGCAGGATGGTGAAGAGGTCACCGACGAGGCCGTAGTCCGCGACCTGGAAGATCGGCGCTTCCTCGTCCTTGTTGATGGCGACGATGACCTTTGAGTCCTTCATGCCGGCGAGGTGCTGGATTGCACCCGAAATGCCGACGGCGATGTAGAGCTCAGGCGCGACGACCTTGCCGGTCTGGCCAACCTGCCAGTCGTTCGGGGCATAACCCGCGTCGACTGCGGCGCGCGATGCGCCAACGGCAGCGCCGAGCTTGTCGGCAACCGGCAGGATCACTTCCTGGAACTTTTCGGCAGAGCCGAGCGCGCGGCCGCCCGATATGATGATCTTGGCCGAGGTCAGCTCCGGACGATCGCTCTCTGACAGCTTGTTCTCGATGAAGGTCGAAACGCCCGGGTTTGCAGCAGCGGCAACCGTCTCGATCGCAGCCGAACCACCTTCGCCAGCGGCCGAGAAGGACGCGGTGCGAACGGTGATGACCTTCTTGGCGTCGCTCGACTGCACGGTCTGGATGGCGTTGCCGGCATAGATCGGACGCTTGAAGGTGTCAGCCGAGACGACCTCGATGATTTCCGAGATTTGCATGACGTCTAGCAGAGCTGCAACGCGCGGCAGCACGTTCTTGCCGGTGGTGGTCGCAGGCGCAACGATTGCGTCGTAGCCGCCAGCAAGCGAGACGATCAGGGCCGCCGTCGGCTCGGCAAGACGCTCCGCGAGCTCGTCGGCATCGGCGAGCAGGACCTTGCGCACACCGGCCAGCTTGGCAGCGGCATCGGCGACAGCTTGCGCGCCCTTGCCGGCGACGAGGACGTCAACGTCCGAACCGATCTGCGAAGCAGCCGTGAGTGCCTTCGCGGTCTGGTCGGAAAGGGTGGCGTTGTCGTGTTCGGCAACGAGAAGAATGGCCATGGTAAAACTCCCTTTCCCGAAATCAGATGACGCCAGCGGACTTGAGCGAAGCGACGAGCTCGGCGACGTCCTTAACCTTGACGCCCGCCTTGCGGCCGCCCGGCTCCTCGGTCTTCAGAACTTTCAGGCGCGGGGCAACGTCGACGCCGAAATCGGCCGCGGTCTTTTCGTCCAGCGGCTTCTTCTTCGCCTTCATGATGTTCGGCAGCGAGGCATAACGCGGCTGGTTGAGGCGAAGGTCGGTGGTGACGATCGCCGGCAGCTTGATGTCGACGACCTGCAGGCCGCCGTCGACCTCGCGGGTGACCTTGGCAGAGCCATCGCCCAGCTCGACCTTGGAGGCAAACGTGCCCTGGCCCCAGCCGAGGAGGGCTGCCAGCATCTGGCCGGTCTGGTTGGCGTCGTCGTCGATCGCCTGCTTGCCGAGGATGACAAGCTGCGGGCCTTCGGCCTCGACCACGCCCTTGAGGATCTTGGCAACCGCCAGCGGCTCGACCACATCGTCGACCTTGACGAGGATGCCGCGGTCGGCACCCATCGCCAGCGCCGTACGGATCGTCTCGGCAGCCTGAGCCGGGCCGATCGACACGACGACGATCTCCTCGACCTTGCCGGCTTCCTTCAGGCGGATCGCTTCCTCGACGGCAATTTCGTCGAACGGGTTCATCGACATCTTGACGTTGGCAAGCTCGACGCCAGAGCCGTCCGACTTCACACGGATCTTAACGTTGTAGTCTACGACCCGCTTGACTGGGACTAGTACTTTCATGGGTAAGAAACCTCTCCGAGAAACTCGTCAGGACTGGCTAACAGCCGCTGAAGCTGCTTGCTTGCCGGAAAACGACATGGGTAGGGCTGTAGTCATCCGGCTTACAGCCGTCAATACAAACGGTAAGATCAAACCGTTTGAAAGGGGGTGACCTAATGGCGCCCCCAGGGTGAACGGACCTCTGCCTCGGGGCTGGCAGGACGCTCGACCTCGACCGCGCGCGGCGTGACGATGATCTCGTCGGCGATCGGGATCGGGCGTCGGCGCAGGATCAGCACCAGCACGGCGCCCGCGATGATGCCGCCGACATGCGCCGCCCAGGAAATGCTCTCGTCTCCGCCGATGAAGATCATTGCGAACTGGAAAGCGATCCACAAAGCAAGCAGGATCCAGGCGGGAAGCCTGAGCGGGATACGGCCGAGCGCCAGCACCCAGACCTTCACCCGCGGATGCAGGATCAGGTAGGCCGCGACGATGCCGGCGATGGCGCCCGAAGCGCCGATCAGAGGTGCCTCCGAATCCGGCGCGATCAGCCCGTGCATCAGTGCGCCCGCGGCAGCACAGGCAAAGTAAAAGATCAGGTAGCGGAAGTGTCCGAGCGCGTCCTCGACATTGTCGCCGAAGACCCAGAGGAACAGCATGTTGCCGCCGAGATGCCAGATGTCGCCGTGCAGGAAGGAGTAGGTCAGGAACGTCCAGTCGTCGGGGACGATCACCATCTCCGGTGGGCGCTCGGCGATGTCGAAGATGGTCGACGGAATGTAGCCAAAGCCGAAGACCGCGGCGTTGACGAAATCCTCGCTACCGAGCGTGGTCAGAAGGTAGACGATGACGTTGACGGCGATGATCGCCATCGTGACGTACTGGACCCTGATGTAGCGGAACTCGTTGGCGTCATGCAGGGGTATGAACATGCGTTCCGCTCTCCTCCCGCACGCGTAAGCGGGCTACCGGTTCTTCCCGGGCACCCATAGCACGTCGCTGTCCCCATTGTCATTTACGGCGCGCGAGGCAACGAACAGGAAGTCGGAGACGCGGTTCATATACTTGATCGCCTCGGCGCTGACTTTCTCGCCTTCCTTGTGCGAAAGCTCGACCATCAGCCGTTCGGCGCGACGGGCGACGGTGCGGGCAAGGTGAAGCGCGGCCGCGGCCGGCGAGCCGCCGGGCAGGACGAAGGTGCGAAGCGGCTTGATAGGCTTGTTGATGGCGTCGATGTCGGCCTCGAGGCGTTCCACCTGCGAGGCTATGATCCGCAGCGGTTCGTAGCCAAGGTCTTCGCCGGTGTCGGGCGTCGCAAGATCGGCACCGAGGTCGAACAGGTCGTTCTGGATGCGCCCGAGCATGGCGTCGAGTTCCGGGTGGCTTTGGGCCGTGTGGATGCGCGCCATGCCGATGCATGCGTTCGCCTCGTCGACCGTGCCGTAGGCGGCGATGCGCAGGTCATATTTTGGCCGGCGTTCGCCCGAGCCAAGCGCAGTCGTGCCATCGTCGCCGGTGCGGGTGTAGATCTTGTTCAGGACGACCATGGAGCGAAACCTTTTAGCTATTGCGGGCGAAATAGATCGTCAGCAGCAGGAACACGAGCGCGAAGAACTGCAGGGCAATGCGCGCTTGCATCAGCTTGTTCGAAGTCCGGCCTGACCCGCCGCGCATCATGTTGATGAGACCGCGGATCAGAACGAACACGACCGCGATCATGAAGATGACGGCGATGATGTTGAAAGCTGTGGACACGGGCCTTATTCCTCCTGCGCGGCCGGGAACTGGCTACCGGCAAGGGGCGTTCCCATCCCCACGCTTGCCTTTTGAGGGCTTTCCTTCCCATATTCGCGCCAGCGACACAATCGGCCGGACAGATGCTTCGCTCACTTGCTGTTACGAAACGGATCCTGGGTGACGCTCTCGGGCACTTCAACAACGATGATGGATGGGCATTGGCGAGCCATCTGGCGCTGTCGGCGCTCATGGCGCTGTTCCCGTTCCTGATTTTTGCGACGTCTCTGGCAAGCTTTCTCGGCGCGCAGGCCTTTTCCGACACAGCCGTCCACCTCGTCTTCGACACCTGGCCGGACACGATCGCCGAGCCGATCGCGCGGGAAGTGACGAGCGTGCTGACGGTGCCGCGCGGCGACGTGTTGACGATCGGTATCATCGCGGCCGCCTTCTTCGCCTCGAACGGTATCGAGGCGCTGCGGGTCGGGCTCAACCGCGCCTATCGAGTGATCGACACAAGGTCGATCTTCTGGCTGCGCGCGCAGAGCCTTGCCTTCGTCATCATCGCCACCGCCGGGTTTCTGATCGTCTCGTCACTGCTGGTCGTCGCGCCTATCGCGGTGGATATCGCGCAGCGACACCTGCCGTGGATCCGGCCCTATCTTGGCACCATCACCATCTGGCGCTTCATCATCGCCTCAGTCGTCATCGTGCTGGCGCTGGTGGCTGTGCATCTGTGGCTGCCAGCCGGCCAGCGCAGCCTGCGCGACATCCTGCCGGGGCTGGCGTTTACTCTGATTTCCTGGGTGGTCGGCTCGACGGTGTTTGCCACCTATCTCAGCTACTTCTCGTCCTACGTGACGACCTATGCGGGCCTCGCCTCGATCATGGTCGCGCTGGTCTTTCTCTACATCGTCTCGGCGATCTTCATTCTCGGCGGCGAGCTGAACGCCGCGATCCGGCGCTATCTCGACGCGCGGGCCAAGGTCACGCGGCCGGCCGACTTCTAGGCGCGCGTCGCAAGGCCGACGCCGACGGTCGTGATGATCATACCGACGAGCTGAACGGGCGAAAGCGTCTCGCCAAACAGCCCCCAGGCGATAACGGCGGTGACAGCCGGGACGAGGTAGAACAGTGAAGCGACCTTGGCCATCTCGCCCTGCCGGATCATCGTCATCAGCAGGAAGATCGCGCCGATCGACAGCACCAGCACCAGCCAGGCCATCGCAAAGATCAGCTCGCCGTTGAGGGTGTAGGTGCGGGTCTCGAAGGCGAGGGGCCCAACGGCCATCAGCGCGGTTGCGCCGACATATTGCCACAGCGTCGCGGTGACGAGGTCAGCGCTGCCGACGAACTTCTTCTGCCAAATCGTGCCGGCGCTAATGGCAATGGCTGCAGCGACACAGGCGGCAAAGGTGATCGGCGTCACGCCGCCCATTGCGTCGCCAAATTTCGGCGCCAGCACGATGACGATGCCGACGAAGCCGACGGCAAGGCCTGCCCAGTGGCGGGGCATTACCTTTTCCCCGAGGGTCCAGCCGGCCATCACTGCCGTGATCAGCGGCTGCAGGCCGATGATGAGCGCGGAGAGGCCCGCGGGCATGCCGTTGCGGATCGCCCAGAATACGCCGGCAAGATAGGCGCCGTGGATCAGCGCGCCCGCAAATGCCGCGTGCATCGCCTGCTTCGGGGTCAACGACTTTGCCCTGAATGCGACGATCAGCAGGGAAAGAATGCCGGCCGCCAGCGCGAACCGTGCTGCAAGAAATGTCAGTGGTTCGGCCCACGGCATCGCGTAGCGCGCGCCGATGAAACCTGTCGCCCACAGCAGCACAAACAGGGGCGGAATAAGTCGAACGGCGCGTTTCATGTCAGGGAATGTCCAGGCGGGAAAGAGTGCTATTGATCCAATACCAGCAACGAAAGCAATTAAAATGTAAGAATTACCTCACATGCTCACGCCCTCTTGTGCGGGACACAGCGGGGCTTCCTGATCCGTTTGACGGAAAGGATTTGTGATGTTCTTGAAACTCGATGCTATGAGCCTTTTGCTCGCGATATCGATGGTCGGCATCCTCTCGTTCATCGTGTCGCTGGGGCTCGACGCAATCGTTGGCGAAGACGGTTTTGGTGCTACCGGAAACGCGGTCGTCATCACCGCGGGTTTCTTCTTCTCGATGTTCCTGATGATCCGGTTCGGCTGGAACCTCACTGACAAGAAGTTCGCGGTCGCCTGCGGGCTTGTCGGCGCGTTCCTCTGCCTCACGGCGCTGATGCTGCTGAAGGCCCTCGTCAAACGGCTGGGCAATCTCAATCCAGACCGACCATCCGCCTGATATCCTCCGGCGTGAGGCCCGCCTCCCGGAGTGCCGCGAGTCCGGTGTCGCGCCGGCTCTTCGACAACTTGCGGCCGTCGTCTGCCAGCACCAGGTCGTGGTGGAGATAGACAGGGGCGCTGAAGCCGAGCAGTTCCTGCAGGAGCCGCTGCATCCCGGTGGCATGGAAGAGGTCGCGTCCCCGCACGACATGAGTGATGCCTTGCAGCGCATCGTCAATCACCACCGACAGGTGATAGCTGGTCGGCACCTCCTTGCGGGCAATGACGACGTCACCCCAGGCCTGCGGGTTGGCGCGGATGGTGCCGCTTTCGCCGTCCGGACCTTCGCCCTGTTCTTCCCACGTAAGCGCGCTGCCGACATGCCGCGCGGCTTCGTCGATGTGGATGCGCCAGGCATAGGCTTCGCCCTCGGCGATGCGCCAGCGGCGCTCCTTCTCGGACAGATGCCGTTCAGCCAGCGGGAACAATGGGACGCCGTCGGGATCGCGCGGCCACGTTTTTCCCTCGGCTTCGGATTCCGAGATGATCGCGCGTACCTCACCGCGACTCATGAAGGAGGGGTAGACGAGCCCCGCATCGACCAGTGTCTCCAGCGCACGGGTATAGTCCTCGAAATATTCGGACTGGCGGCGCACCGGCTCCTCCCAGCGGATGCCAAGCCAGCTGAGGTCGCGGTAGATGCCTTCCTCGAACTCCGGCGTGCAGCGGGTGAGGTCGATGTCCTCGATGCGCAGCAGCAGCCTGCCGTTGCTCGCGCGCGCCAGCCGGTCGTTGAGCAGGGCCGAGTAGGCATGGCCGAGATGGAGCTCGCCATTCGGGCTCGGCGCGAAGCGGAAGACAGGACGTGTCATGAGGCCGGTGTGAAACGGGTTGTGGCTTCCAATGCACGATTGCTACGTTTCCCACGGGCTGCCCGCAAGCCCGGGAGTGAGACGACATGCGCAGGATCGAAACCGAGGCCGACATTGCCAAGGGGCTGCAAGCCCTTGCCCGGCTCGACCCGAGGCTTCAGCCGGTGATCGCCGAGGCGGGCGAAATCCCGCTGCGCCGTTCGGAAGGCGGATTTGCGGCTATGGTGTCGATCATCGCCGCGCAGCAGATCTCGCGCGCGAGCGCCGACGCAATCCTTGCCCGCTTCACGCGGCTGGTCGACCCGCTTGATGCTGCGACCGTACTTACCTGCGGCGAGGAGGCGTTCCGCCAGGCCGGCATGTCGCGGCCCAAGCAAGCGACGCTGATGACGCTGGCGCGCGCAATCGTCGAGGGCGAACTTGATCTCGACACCCTCACCGATCTTTCCGCGGAAGAGGCCAGGGAGCGGCTCACTGCCATCCACGGCATCGGCCCGTGGACGGCTGATGTGTACCTGCTGATCGCTGCCGGTCATGCCGACGTGTTCCCGGCAGGGGATGTTGCGCTGCAGGGCGCGGTGGCCGATGCTTTGGGGCTCGATGGCCGCCCGACGATCAGGGAGCTAACGGCGATGGCCGAATCATGGTCGCCTTGGCGTTCGGTCGCGGCGCGCCTGTTCTGGGCACACTGGCGCAAATGGCGGGGGCGCGATGCAGCGCCGGTAGTCGAGACAGCAGAAGCGGCTGCAAAATCAAGGTAATGCCCGAGCATTCACTGTGAGATTCTTGCTTCACAATAGTGCAACAGCGGGATTACATTATCTGCATCGTCGAAATACGAGCCCGAGGAGGAACGTTAGTGACGATCGCAGTGTCACCAGACAGCCTGCCGGCACTGGTGCTGAATGCGGACTACCGTCCGCTAAGCTACTACCCCTTGTCGTTGTGGTCCTGGCAGGACGCGATCAAGGCGGTGTTCCTCGACCGCGTCAACATCGTCGCCGAATACGAACACTCGGTCTCGTCGCCGTCCTTCGAGATGAAGCTGCCCAGCGTCGTCTCGCTGAAAAGCTACGTCAAGCCGTCCCGATACCCGGCCTTCACGCGGTTCAATGTGTTCCTGCGTGACCGCTTCCAGTGCCAGTATTGCGGCGCGCATCACGAGCTGACCTTCGACCACGTCATTCCCCGCCGCTGCGGCGGTGCCACTACCTGGGACAACATCGTTGCAGCCTGCTCGGCCTGCAACCTCAGGAAGGGCGGGCTGCTTCCGGCCCAGGCTCAGATGTGGCCGCGGCAGCCTCCGTACCAGCCGACGGTGCAGGACCTGCACAACAACGGCAGGCTGTTCCCACCCAACTATCTGCACGAAAGCTGGATGGACTTTCTCTATTGGGATGTCGAACTGGAGCCGTAGGCCCGCTCAGTCCTTCCTGAAAGCCGCGGCATAGGACATCGCCGCAAGGATGGCGCTGGCGACCACGTTCCAGCCTGCGAAGGACAGCCCAAGGAAGCGCCCAGCCGCCTGATCGCAGGATGGCGGAACCACCGCATCGAGCTGGTCAAGCAGGCTGCCTCCGCCGGACGACGGCGCAACCGCGCCGCAGTCGGTGGGTCCCGGCCAGAACCCCCATTCGACGCCGGAATGATAGACGCCGAGCCAGATGCCCCAGGTCATCAGCAGCGCTCCGACGAGCAGCAGGCCGCGAGTGGCGAGCGGCGGCAGTTTCAGCACGGACGAGACCAGCGCGAGCAGCATGACGGGCACACCGACATAGTAGGGGATGCGTTGCTCGAGGCAGAGCTTGCAGGGAATGAAGCCGCCGATGTGCTGAAAGCCGAGTGCTGTGCCAACGGTGATCGCCATGCCGGCTGCTGAAAGTGCGGCGCTGATCGCTTGGGTTCGGCCGGTTGCAGTTGCTAGCGACATTCCCACCTCGATAGTCTCCGGCAGCTGCAGATGCCGGTTCGGTTCGTCTTCTTGCGTGCCGGGGAACGGTAGCGACTCGTTTTCGGGTGCAACCACTGGTTCTTCGGCGCGGGGGATGTTTCACCATACTGCACCGCACGCCGCAATGCCCTCCGGCTTTATTGCCAAAAGCGTGAAGGTTTCGTGAGATGCGGTTGAATTGCAATTGACGCGAGCACCGCGGCTCGTATAGTCCGCGTCATCCGGCTGTGCCGGATCTCCTTATGGGCCCCTGTGGCGGAATTGGTAGACGCGCTCGACTCAAAATCGAGTTCCGCAAGGAGTGCTGGTTCGATCCCGGCCAGGGGCACCACCGCCAAAAAATCCCCTTTATTTTCAGATGTTTATCTTAAGGTGCGGGGCGGCCGGGATAAGGTGCGGGGCGGATATGTTCTCGATTTGGGCCGCGACGATCGTCGAATTCCTCTTGCCGAGGCGGGCGCGGTCGGCGCCGCGCGTGTAGATCTCGGCCGTCGCGAGCTTCGTCCAGCCGTACTGTGCCATCAGCTCGTGAGCGGCTGCACCGCCCTCGGCGGCAAGTGTCGCTGACAGCTTGCGCAGGCCGTGCGCGCTCTTGTCGACGCCTGCCTCGTCGCACCAGTCGCGGAAGTTGTTGCCGAAGCTCTCGACCGTATAGGGCTCGCCGCTCTCTTCCTGGCCGATGAGGTGCATGCCCCTCAGCGGGGTCGCCTCGATCATGTCGAGGAGATACTGCGGCAGCGCGATCGTCACCCAGATGCCGTTCTTGCCCGTGCGCATCGAGAAGATGCCGTCGCGGATGTGCTGCCGGCCGACCTTCGACATGTCGGCGCGCCGCAGTCCGGTGAGGAGCATGAATTCCATGGCGAGCCGCTGCTTGGTGCCGATGGAGTGGCAGTTGCGATAGGCGATGACGTCCTCGACAGTCCAGGCCGGGAAACCTTCACCGTCTTCCTTGACGCGGTCGACGCCGTCGCACGGGTTCACCTGGACGTGCTCATTGCGCAGCGCCCAATCGAACAGGCCGCGCATCGCCTTGAGGAAACTGTTCGCCATGGCCGGCGTGTCGGCGCGCTTGTCCATGGCGCGCAGCATCGTGCGCCGGTCGATCGCGACGTAAGGCACGTCGCCCGACTTCTCGAGCACGTTGAGGAAGATCCTGTCGCGCTGGTAGCGCGTCGTGTCGCTCAGCTGCCGCCAGGCGGCGCTTTCCTTGTAGCGCAGCACCAGCCAGCGCAGCGAGTGAGACGGGGCCGAGCGGCCGTGACTGTCCTTGTCCGGTGCGTGCTCGGCAATCGCTGCCGCGTATGCCGCCGCAAAGTCTCTTGCGGACGGATCCGGCATGCGGACGCGCTTTCCCTTCCCGCGACGGAAGTAATAGGCCTTCTTTCCGTGGCGGGTCGTTTCTGCGAATACGTAGAGCGGCAGCTTGCGCGGCATGGTGATCATCAAAGATCGATATCCCTGTATTTTGCAAGCGATTGCTCGGTCTGCGCGAGGCAGGACGGGATGAGGCGGAAGGTCTTGTCGTCGATCTTCACCTCGACGATCGCCTTCTCGGCCTCGGCGGCGCGCAGAAGAACCTGAGCCTGGCGCTGGGTGATGGCGAGCGATCTCGTCATGTCACAACAAACCTCCGGTTTCGATCGGGTTTGCGCAGTCGGGGCAGGTGTGGGTGTAGGGCTCGTCCGGCTTCGTGCCGGCGACGCGCGGCGCGGAACCGAACAGGTCAGCCGTGCCGGTGTCGTCGCGTGCCGGGCCTGCCTTGCGGATGATCCAGCCGGCGGTCTTCGCGTCGGCGATCATCACGCTGAAATCCTCGGCAAGGTACGTGTTCGGGTAGCTGGCCGGGCAGGAATCACAGCAGACCTGCAGGAGGCCGTTTTCTCGGGCGATGCTCATGCGCGGGCACGCTCCCTGCGCAGCATGTAGCCGACGCCAGCTTGACCATCGACGCGGATGCCTGACTGGCGCAGAGCGCGGATCTGGCGATAGACCGAGCGCGGGGTGACACCGAGCACCCCGGCAAGCTGGTCTGACGTCACGACGGTGTTAGGCTTCAGCGCATTCAGGAGCGCTTTCCTGCGCTGCTCTCGCTTGTCGCAGAACTTGCACATCGCTTGTGCACCTCTATCAATCTGGAACGAAAAGAACGTCAGATGGTCGACTGTCTGTCGCTGGTAGTTCGTAGACCCGGAATTTCTTGCCGTCGCGGAACTCATCAATGCGCAGCAGAGGGCCAAGTGGTCGACCATTCTCCTCCGCCCATTTTTGTGCGCGACGGAGGTTCCGTCGTGCCCGCCACTTCTCAAGAAGCCACTTCACTCCAGTATTCCTCCTCGCGAACAATCCCCCAGGATCTGTCATTTTGGCCTCCCGGTAGCAGCGACGGCACCAATAGCCGGTGTCGTGAGGGTTGCAGGTGAAGGTGGATGTGGGTCGCCACTGATGCAGCCCAAGCCAGCAGAGAAGGCGCATCATTGTTTGGCCTCCGATGCTGTGAGGGCTTCGGAAACAACGCGGATTGCCGCGTTTACCTGGTCATAGCGCGGGTATTGGCCGTATCGGGGTTTGGCATCCTTATCGTCGGCTACCCACGTCCTGTAGCTTTCCAGTATCTGGTCGCTTGCCGCTTCAAGCGCCTCGTGCGCTATAGTCAGCGCCTCCGTCACCATCGGCGCGGGCGGGGTGGCTTCAAGGGCGGCCGGGGAGATTGAAAAGCGAGTACCGGATGCGCTCTCCCACCTCATGAATGCCTCGCGCAGCGTTTCTTTTGATACGTTCCTGTTGAGGTAGCGCACCACATGGGAGCGCAGGCCGAAGCCTCGGGCGTAGTACTCGTCGCGCTCTGCCTTCGCCTCGGCAAGCCGCGCCTCTAGGGCCTCGATGTGGGCGGACAAAGACACGACATACTCGGCGTCTTCGGCCCTGTTAAAGAAGCCGATCCGTGCGCCAGTCGCATCGTATATCCCTGCCACAGCGCCCATAAAGCTATTCTGTTGATTTCCGCCGAGAACTGACCCGGGATTGGGCGGTTTTTCCATTGAGAAGTGACCCATGTTTGAACCCACCCCTGCTGGTTGATCGCAGGGGATTTTGGAGTGATAGACATGGCGTTACTGAGCGTTATCCGACGCTGGCATCTGCGGGATGGACATTCGATCCGGGAGATTGCACGGCGCACGGGACTGTCGCGGAACACGATCCGCAAATACCTGCGATCCGACGAGGTGGAGCCCCGCTTCCAGGTGCCGGATCGGCCGAGCAAGCTTGATGCCTATGCCGAGCGGCTGT
>NZ_JAGL01000018.1 GCF_000526635.1 Aminobacter sp. J41 | reverse complement strand
ACCTTGACGATACCGCGCTCGACGCGGCCGGTCACGACGGTGCCGCGGCCCGAGATCGAGAACACGTCTTCGATCGGCATCAGGAACGGCTGGTCGATCGGACGCTCCGGGGTCGGGATGTACTCGTCAACCGCAGCCATCAGCTTNCGGATGGCGTCCTCGCCGATCTCCTTGTTGGAGTCCTCAAGAGCAGCAAGCGCCGAACCCGGAACGATCGGAATCTCGTCGCCCGGGAACTCGTANGACGACAGCAGCTCGCGGATCTCGAGCTCGACGAGCTCGAGCAGCTCCGGATCGTCGACCTGGTCGACCTTGTTCAGGAACACGACGATCGCCGGAACGCCAACCTGACGGGCGAGCAGGATGTGCTCGCGGGTCTGCGGCATCGGGCCGTCAGCAGCCGACACGACCAGGATCGCGCCGTCCATCTGCGCAGCACCGGTGATCATGTTCTTCACGTAGTCGGCGTGACCCGGGCAGTCGACGTGAGCGTAGTGGCGCGCCTCGGTCTCGTACTCGACGTGAGCCGTCGAGATGGTGATGCCGCGTGCCTTCTCTTCCGGCGCTGCGTCGATCTGGTCGTAAGCCTTGTACTCACCGAAGTACTTGGTGATCGCAGCCGTCGTCGACGTCTTGCCGTGGTCAACGTGACCAATCGTACCGATGTTCACATGCGGCTTCGTGCGCTCAAATTTACCTTTGGCCATTTCAACTTCCCTTTGACGCCGTGGGTGCGTATTGGATGCAGATTGCGGGCGCTTAGCGAGTACCGCTGAAAAACACAAGCCTTTTGTCAATTTTTGGCGAGTGCGTGCACCGCCTGTGCAATTGCAGCATTCCCGATTGAGGAAAGCGCGCGTTTAGGATAGAGAGCCGCTGTGAATCCCGTCGCAGGCTAAGGCCGACAGCAGGCCTTGTAGCAACAGGAGCCCCGGCACTACCGCCGCTCCGGAAACCAGAGATAGCCATGACACGTCGTCGCCGCATCTACGAAGGCAAGGCCAAAATCCTTTATGAGGGGCCTGAGCCTGGAACCCTGATTCAGTTCTTCAAGGACGACGCTACCGCGTTCAACAAGAAGAAGCACGAGGTTGTCGATGGCAAGGGTGTCCTCAACAACCGAATCTCCGAGCACATCTTCACGCACCTGAACCGGATCGGCATCCCGACGCACTTCATCCGCCGTCTCAACATGCGCGAGCAGCTGATCAAGGAAGTCGAGATCATCCCGCTCGAGGTAGTTGTGCGCAATGTTGCGGCCGGCTCGCTGGCCAAGCGTCTCGGCCTCGAGGAAGGCACCGTTCTGCCGCGCTCGATCATCGAGTTCTACTACAAGGCAGACGCCCTGGACGATCCGATGGTCTCGGAAGAGCACATCACCGCGTTCGGCTGGGCCTCGCCGCAGGAAATTGATGACATTATGGCGCTCGCCATCCGCATCAACGATTTCCTCAGCGGTCTCTTCCTCGGCGTCGGCATCCAGCTGATCGACTTCAAGGTCGAATTCGGCCGCCTGTTCGAGGGCGACATGATGCGAATCGTGCTCGCTGACGAGATCTCGCCTGATTCCTGCCGCCTGTGGGACACCACGACCCAGGACAAGCTCGACAAGGACCGTTTCCGTCGCGACATGGGCGGCCTGGTCGAAGCCTACCAGGAAGTCGCCCGCCGTCTCGGCATCATGAACGAGAACGAGCCGCCGCGTTCCGGTCCGGTTCTCGTCTCCTCCAAGCCCGACAAGGGCAGCGTTCACTAAGTTTCGAAGGACACGCCAAGTGATCAAGGCGCGCGTTACCGTAACGCTTAAGAACGGGGTCCTGGACCCTCAGGGCAAGGCTATCGAGGGTGCGCTTGGCGCCCTCGGTTTCGCAGGTGTTGGCGGCGTCCGCCAGGGCAAGGTCTTCGATCTTGAACTGGAAGGCACCGACAAGGCCAAGGCCGAGGCTGACGTCAAGGCCATGTGCGAACAGCTGCTAGCCAACACCGTGATCGAGAATTACTCGGTCGCCATCCTCTGACCTGGAGGCCTGACTGACATGAAGTCTGCCGTTGTCCTGCTGCCCGGCCTGAATCGCGACCGCGACATGATCGCGGCGCTGACCAAGGTCGGTGGCCGCGCGCCGCTGACCGTGTGGCAAACCGACACCGAAATTCCGGACGTCGACCTGATCGTGATTCCGGGTGGCTTTTCCTACGGCGACTATCTGCGTTGTGGCGCGATTGCCGCCCGCATGCCGGTGATGCGCGCCGTTGCCGAGAAGGCAGCGAAGGGCGTGCTCGTCATGGGCGTCTGCAATGGCTTTCAGATCCTGCTGGAAGCCGGCCTGCTCCCCGGCGCGCTGATGCGCAACACCTCGCTGAAGTTCGTCTGCCGCGAGGTGAAGCTTGAGGTCGCGAACGCGAACACCGCCTTCACCCGCGCCTACCAGCTGGGCCAGATCATCCGTTGCCCGGTCGCCCACCACGACGGCAACTACTTTGCCGATCCCGAGACGCTGGCGCGTCTTGAGGGCGAAGGCCAGGTGGCGTTCCGCTACGCCGAGGGCACCAACCCGAACGGCTCGATCAACAACATCGCCGGCATCGTCAGCGAGAAGGGCAACGTGCTCGGCATGATGCCCCATCCGGAGAACCTGATCGAGTCCGCTCACGGCGGCGTCGACGGTCGCGGCCTGTTCGAGAGCGCGCTCGGAGTTGCTGCATGAGGCCGCTTGCAAGTGCTGCCCTGATCGCCGCACTTGCAGCCCTCGCCGCGTGCCAGTCGAAGCCGTCCGCCCCGGTCTCCCAGCCGTCCGGCAAAAGCGCTGCGCTCCGAAACATGGAGATGGTCGCAAAGGCCGCCCATAAGTGTTGGTTCGCCAGCCGCGATCCGGCATTCCGCGAGTACAGCTTCGCCAACGAGCTGAACTCCTTCACCGGCCGCCCGCGTTTCCTGCTCGTGCCGAAAGGTAACTTTGGCGGCCGTCCGCTGCTGGTTGTCCAGGCAGAGGGCAGCGCCGGCCAGGTGTCGGCCTTCGGCCCGATGCTCGATACGGCCGCTGCGCCGCGAATCTCCGCCGACATCGAGCGCTGGCGCCGCGGTAATGATTCCTGCGCGTGAGCTGCTCTCGATTCGCTGGCGCGCGTGCCTGATCCATTAGGAAGAGACGTTGTCGTTTTTCGCGTTCAAAGGTCCATTTGCCCGGCTTCTGCTGCTGGTGCTCGCAGCCCTTAACGTCATGGGCTTTGCGACGGCGGCTGTCGTCGGCTGGGCCGCCGCATCGATCGAGAACGGTCCGATCGAGGACGTGCAGCTCTTCGTCCTGTTCGCTTCGTTCCTCGCAGGCATCTTCGGCGCACTGCGCTCACGCCGGCTCCTGCGTGCCGTAATGTGGTGCTGGACTGCTCTCATGCTGCTGATGCTGCAGCGCGAATTCGATTTTACTGCCTGGGGTACAGACAGCTGGATCTACCAGTTACGCAGCATGAGCGTTCGCCTTTCCTTCTGGATTCCGGTCGTGCTCATCCTGCTGGCGCTCGTCGCCCGCCACACGCAGGATCTTCTACGAGCCATTCGCGCTGTTCACCTCGTCCATGTCTGGCCGGTGGTGCTGGTGGCAGCCATCATGGTTGCCTCAAACGTTAGCGAACACATCGCCAAGACGCCCTCGGATTGGACCAACATCTTCGTTTTCCTCGAAGAACAGCTGGAACTTAATGCCTACGGTGTGATCGCCTGCATGGGACTGGCGTTCGCAACCCGCTTACGCGCAACGGTGCCGCCCGCGGTCGCCGATGCGCGCAACCGCCTCGATCCGGCAGCGTAAGCTGCTAAACTGAAAAACCACTGGTCCCCGCCAGTTCGACGCACGTTGGAAGAACCATGATCCGCAACGACTTTCCCATCACGCCAGAGCTGGTCGCTTCGCATGGCCTCAAGCCGGACGAGTATCAGCGCATCCTCCAGCTGATCGGCCGCGAGCCGACCTTCACCGAGCTCGGCATCTTCTCGGCGATGTGGAACGAGCACTGCTCCTACAAGTCGTCAAAGAAGTGGCTCCGTACGCTGCCGACCTCGGGTCCCCGCGTGATCCAGGGTCCGGGCGAGAATGCCGGCGTGGTCGACATCGGCGACGGCCAGGCCGTTGTCTTCAAGATGGAGAGCCACAATCACCCGTCCTACATCGAGCCTTACCAGGGCGCGGCGACGGGCGTTGGCGGCATCCTGCGCGACGTCTTCACCATGGGCGCACGCCCCGTCGCGGCCATGAACGCGCTTCGCTTCGGCGAGCCTGACCATCCGAAGACCAAGCACCTCGTCTCCGGCGTCGTTGCCGGTGTCGGCGGCTACGGCAATTCGTTCGGCGTGCCGACCGTGGGTGGCGAGGTCCAGTTCGACGAGCGCTATAACGGCAACATCCTGGTCAATGCCTTCGCTGCCGGCCTAGCTGATGCCGACAAGATCTTCTACTCGAAGGCCGAGGGCGTCGGCCTTCCGGTCGTCTATCTCGGCGCCAAGACCGGCCGCGACGGCGTCGGCGGCGCGACCATGGCCTCGGCCGAGTTCGACGAATCGATTGAGGAAAAGCGCCCGACCGTTCAGGTCGGCGATCCATTCACCGAAAAGTGCCTGCTCGAAGCCTGCCTCGAGCTGATGGCCTCCGGCGCTGTCATCGCCATTCAGGACATGGGCGCGGCTGGCCTCACCTGCTCGGCCGTCGAAATGGGCGCCAAGGGCGACCTCGGCATCCGCCTCGACCTCGACAAGGTGCCGGTCCGCGAGGAAGCGATGTCGGCCTACGAGATGATGCTCTCGGAGAGCCAGGAGCGCATGCTCATGGTGCTCCGCCCCGAGAAGGAAGCCGAGGCCGAGGCGATCTTCCGCAAGTGGGGTCTCGACTTCGCCGTCGTCGGCGAGACGACCGACGACCTGCGCTTCCGCGTATTCCACCAGGGCGAGGAAGTCGCGAACCTGCCGATCAAGGAGCTGGGCGACGAGGCACCGGAATACGACCGTCCCTGGGTCGAGCCTTCCAAGCCGGCGCCGCTTTCCGCATCCGAGATCCCGCAGGCTGATGTCGCCGATTCGCTCCTGAAGCTGCTCGATTCGCCGAACCTGTCGTCGCGCCGCTGGGTGTGGGAACAGTACGACACCATGATCCAGGGCAACTCGCTGCAGCGCCCGGGCGCTGATGCGGGCGTCATTCGCGTCGAAGGTCACGAAAAGAAGGCGCTCGCCTTCTCGTCCGACGTCAACCCGTTCTACTGCGAGGCCGACCCGTATGAGGGCGGCAAGCAGGCAGTTGCCGAGTGCTGGCGCAACCTGACCGCAAGCGGCGCGCTCCCGCTCGCGGCCACCGACAACCTCAACTTCGGCAATCCGGAACGTCCGGAGATCATGGGCCAGTTCGTCTTCGCCATCAAAGGCATCGGCGAGGCCTGCCGCGCCCTCGACTTCCCGATCGTCTCAGGCAACGTCTCGCTCTACAACGAGACGCTCGGCAAGGGCATCCTGCCGACCCCGACCATCGGCGGCGTCGGCCTGATCGAGGACTGGTCGCGTATGTCGCGCGTTGCCTTCGCTGCCGAAGGCGAGGAAATCCTGCTGATCGGCGCCCCGGCCGAGTGGGGCACGCATCTCGGCCAGTCGGCCTATCTGCGCGAACTGTTCGGCAAGAAGGAAGGCCCTGCCCCGCATGTTGATCTCGCCCACGAGCGCAAGGTCGGCGATTTCGTCCGCAAGCTGATCGCCGACGGCGTTGCGACCGCCGCACACGACCTCTCGGACGGCGGTCTTGCCGTCGCGCTCGCCGAAATGGCGATGGCATCCGGCATCGGCGCCACCATCGATGAGCCGGCATCTGGCTCCGCTCTCGCCACCTTCTTCGGCGAGGATCAGGGCCGCTACCTCGTCACTGTTGCTAAAGGCACGGGAGAGAAGCTCGCAGCCGACGGCGTCAGCGTCCAGCGTATCGGTACCACGGGCGGCTCGTCCTTGAAGCTCGGCAATGCCCGTGCCATATCGGTTGATGAACTGAAGGCCGCACATGAAGGCTGGTTCCCCAAGTTCATGGGCAACTGAGGAGGGCTAGGACTATGGCAATGGACGCAAAGGAAATCGAACGACTCATCAAGGAAGGCATTCCCGATGCCGTCGTGACGATTCGCGACCTTGCCGGCGATGGCGATCACTTCGCGGCTGAGGTCGTCGCCGAGAGCTTCCGCGGCAAGACCCGTGTGCAGCAGCACCAGATGGTCTACAATGCTCTGCAGGGCAACATGGGCGGCGTGCTGCACGCACTCGCCCTCCAGACGAGCGTTCCCCAGTAAGTCGATACGAGAGTAACGCGTACGTCGGCTTCTGCCTGAAATTCATGTGAGTTTGAATTTATGGACCCGAATTCGACGCACGCGTCCGCGCCCGGCGACGCAGTGAAACGACGCGTCGCCGTTCTTTTTTGCGGATTCGAACCGCTGGATGCGGAAGCACAGCGGATCCGCTTCCAGCGCACCGCCGCGCAGACCGCCACCCAGTGGAACTGCAAGATCGAGACCGGCGCACTGGCCGGCTCTCCTGCCCATCCCTATTTCGATGTCGTCGCTTCCGGGCCAGACTGGCGTGCCGAGACCCGCTTCTACCTGATGGAGCACAGCTCGGTGATCGCCACCCTGCGCAAGCGGTCGCTGCCGATCCAGATCGCACGCGGTTTCGGCGCGTTCCTCAACGTGATCGCCGAGGGCGGCCTGTTCGGCTACTTCCGCTGGGCTTGGCGCTTTGCACTGTTCTTTCTGTTCCCGTTCCTGCTGATGTTGCTGGCGCTGGCGGTCACGGCCGGCATTGCCCTCATACCGTTCATCTTTGACCTCTCGCCGCTGCACCTGATCTGGTCGCTGCCGGCAGCCTTCGGCTTCTTCCGCTACCTGTTCCTCCCGAGGGCGGAGCGGCTACACACCATGCTGCTGTTCTCGAACTGGCAGCTGGCGCTCGCCATGGCGCGCCAGAACAACGAAAACGCAAATCGGCGGTTGGAAGAATTCTATGACGGCCTTCGTGAAGCATTTTCGCAGCCGGCCGACGAGTATCTGGTCGCGTCGCACAGCATGGGCACCAACTGGGCAACGCACACCTTCGGCACATTGCTCGAGCGGGAGCCGGAGCTCGCCGCCGGCAAGAAGGTCGCGTTCCTCACTCTCGGCGGCGCGCTGCTGCAGTGCGGCCTGCTGCGCTCCGCAAAGAGGCTGCGCGAGCGCGCCAAGCTGATACTGGGTGCGCCGAATGTCACCTGGTTCGAGGTCCAGTGCCTCACGGATCCGGTGAACTTCTACAAGGCCCCGGTGGCGAAGGCGCTCGGCCATCCCGATGTGCCGCAACCCGAAATAGTGCAGATGCGCGTGCGCCGCACCCTGACCCGCGAGCACTATAAGCGAATCAAGTACGACATCCTGCGCGTTCACCGGCAGTATGTGATGGGATCGGACCTGCGCGTGCCGCACGACTTCGGGCTGATGGTGGCAGGCCCCCTGCCCGCTGCGTCGTTCGTCGGCTATAGCTACGACCAGCTGCCGCCGATTGCGGAAGACGGGTCAGTTTCGGGTCGCTGAAGCGCCACAGTGCGTGCACGATCTTGTGCGTACGATTGCGCCTTTGCCTCCACTGCAATACATAGGGGCAAATCATCCAACGTCGGACCTTGAACCCGACCAGTAAAGGACACGCCAGATGAGCGACATCCACGAATTCATCGACAATGAGGTCAAGACCAACGACGTCGTGCTCTTCATGAAGGGTACGCCGGGCTTCCCGCAATGCGGTTTCTCGGGGCAGGTCGTCCAGATCCTTGACTACCTGGGTGTCGACTACAAGGGCATCAACGTCCTCAGCTCCGACGAAATCCGCCAGGGCATCAAGGATTACTCGAACTGGCCGACCATCCCGCAGCTTTACGTGAAGGGTGAGTTTGTCGGCGGTTGCGACATCGTCCGCGAGATGTTCCAGGCGGGCGAGCTTCAAGATTTTCTGTCTGAGAGGGGCATCAGCCTGCGCGGCGCTGCCTGATCCCTCGCAGCAACCGCTTAATTGAAAAACTTCGAATGCGTCGGTAACAACCGGCGCATTTCTCGTCTTAATAAGGAAAATCCGGATGCAACAAAGAACCGGAGAAGAAAAAGCACCAGGACTTGGACTGTCGAAGATCGAGTTCATCGCGCTCGCCGCGGCCCTAATGTCCCTGAACGCACTCGCCATCGACATCATGCTGCCGGGCCTGCAGCAGATGGGAGCAAGTCTGGGCGTCGAGAACGAGAACCACCGCCAGTATGTCATCTCGGCCTATTTTGCCGGCATGGCGCTGGCGCTGCTCCCCTACGGGCCGCTATCCGACCGCTACGGCCGCCGCAATCCGCTGATGGCCGGCATGCTCATCTATGTCGTCGCGGCAATTGCGGCCGCGTTCATGACGTCGTTTGAGGGCGTGCTCGCCATGCGCTTCCTGCAGGGCATTGGCGCCGCCTCGACCCGCGTCATTGCCGTATCGATGGTCCGCGACCGCTTTGGCGGCCGGCAGATGGCTGAGACTATGTCGCTGATCTTCATGGTGTTCATGGTCATCCCCGTCATCGCGCCGTCCGTGGGGCAGATCATGCTGCTGATTGGCGGCTGGCAGTTCATCTTCTTCTCGATGGGAATCGCCGGCGCCGCGATCGTCCTATGGGGCTTCCTGCGCATGCCGGAGACGCTCGCGCCGGAAGATCGCAGGCCGTTCACGATTGCGTCGATCAGCAGCGCATTTGCGATTGTCCTGACCAATCGCTTCTCGCTGCTCTACACGCTGGCCTCCACCTTCGTCTTCGGCGCGCTGTTTGCCTTCATCAATTCGGCACAGCAGGTCTATGTCGGCATCTATGGCCTCGGGAACACGTTCCCGCTCGTCTTCGCGGTGATCGCCGGCTTCATGGCCCTGTCGTCCTACCTCAACTCGCGCTTCGTTGTTCGGGTCGGCATGCGTCGCCTGTCGCACGGCGCTCTGACCGGCTTCATGCTCGTCTCGCTGATCTGGCTGGTGTGGTCGATGAACGGCACCGTGCCGTTCGTGCCGTTCCTGATCCTGTTCGCGCTGGCGATGTTCCAGTTCGGCTGGATCGGCTCGAACTTCAACTCGATCGCAATGGAGCCGCTCGGCCACATCGCCGGCTCGGCTTCATCGGTTCAGGGCTTCATCCAGACGCTGGGTGGCGGCTTCATCGGTGCGGTGATCGGCCAGGCTTTCGACGGCACGACCACGCCGCTTGCCGCCGGCTTCTTCGGCCTGGCGGTGATCGCGCTGGTGCTGGTGGCGATTGCAGAAAAGGGCAAACTCTACGCGGCCGCCCCGCAGCGTCAGGAGGGGCTCAGGCACTGACCCCCAGCGACGCAAAGTCGAACAGATTGCGGTCGAGCAGATGGCTCGGCCGCACATTACCGAGAGCCCTGATCATTGTATCCTTGCGGCCCGGCATCCTGCGCTCGATGTCATCGAGCATCATCTTCATCGCATTGCGCTGCAGACCCTCCTGGCTACCACACAGGTCGCAGGGGATGATCGGGAACTTCATGGCTTCCGCGAAGCGCGCGAGGTCGTTCTCCGCGCAATAGGCCAGCGGTCGCATCACCAGGAGGTCACCCTCGTCGTTCACCAGCTTCGGCGGCATCGCGGCCAGCCGTCCGCCGTGGAACAGGTTGAGGAAGAAGGTCTCCAGAATGTCCTCGCGGTGATGGCCAAGGACGAGCGCCGAGCACCCCTCTTCCCGCGCGACGCGGTAGAGATGGCCTCGGCGCAGGCGCGAGCAGAGCGAGCAGTAGGTTTTGTTCTCAGGGATCTTGTCGGTGACGACCGAATAGGTGTCCTGGTATTCGATCCGGTGCTCCACGCCGATGCGCGTCAGGTAGTCCGGCAGGATGTGCGTCGGGAAATTCGGCTGGCCCTGATCGAGATTGCAGGCAAGCAGCTCGACCGGCAGCAGCCCGCGCCACTTCAGGTCCAGCAACAGCGCCAGCAGCCCATAGGAATCCTTGCCCCCGGAAAGCGCCACGAGCCACTTCTGGCCGGGCGTAATCATTGCAAAGTCTTCGATGGCCTGCCGAGTATTGCGGATCAGGCGCTTGCGCAGCTTGTTGAACTCACCCGAGCTCGGCGCATCCCGAAACATTGGATGCGTGGCGGCGAGATCGTCCTCGGCTTCAGGCGTGTCGACGGCGATGTTCATGGCTGCGGACCCTTTCTATTGCCCGAAGATAGACCAGCCGGTGCGTTGCGCCAGCATTTCCAGCGCCTGGCTGCCGAGTAGCGAATTGCCATTCTTGTTCAGGCCCGGCGACCACACTGCGACCGATGCCTTGCCCGGCGCAACCGCAAGAATGCCGCCGCCGACGCCGCTCTTGCCCGGCAGGCCGACGCGGTAGGCGAACTCGCCGGACCCGTCATAGTGGCCGCAGGTGAGCATGAGGGCGTTGATGCGGCGCGCGCGGTCGCGCGAGACGACAGTGCGCCCCGTTCGCGGATTTGTGCCGCCGGCTGCCAGAAACAAGCCGGCGCGCGCGAGCTGCCGGCACGTCATGGCAAGCGCGCACTGGTGGAAATAGACGCCGAGCACCTGCTCGGCCGGATGTTCGATGATGCCGAACGAGCGCATGAACTGCGCCAGCGCGAAGTTGCGGAAGCCGGTTTCCTGCTCGGACTTCGCGACCGCGTGGTCGATGTAGATCGAATCGTCGTCGGCCAGGAAGCGGACGAACTGCACGATTTCGCCGATCGCTTCCTTCGGCATGTGGCCGCCGAGCAGATGGTCTGCCACGACGATCGCACCCGCATTGATGAAGGGATTGCGCGGCTTGCCGTTCTCGCGCTCGAGTTGGACGATCGAGTTGAAGGCGGAGCCCGAAGGTTCGCGCCCGACACGGTTCCACAGCCGGTCACCGACCTTGCCGAGCGCCAGCGTCAGCGCGAAGACCTTGGAGACGCTCTGGATGGAAAATGGCAGCTCGGCGTCGCCGGCGAAATATTCGCGGCCGCCCACGGTCGTGATGGCGATGCCGAAATGCCCGGGGTCGACCTTTGCCAGTTCGGGGATGTAGTCGGCCACCTTCCCGCGTTCTTCCCGCGCGGCCATCTCCCTGCTGATGTCGTCGACAAGAGCCTGAAGGTCTTCCATCCGATACCCCCTCTATCTGACGAAAAAGCCGCCCGAAGGCGGCTTTCCGAATTCGTAGCGTCAGACGCTGGCACCTGTTAGCGCGAGTAGAACTCGACGACCAGGTTCGGCTCCATCTGGACCGGGTACGGAACCTCGGCGAGGCCCGGGGCGCGGAGGAACTTCGCAGTCATCTTGTTGTGGTCGACCTCGAGATAGTCCGGAACATCACGCTCAGCGAGCTGGACGGACTCCAGAACGATGACGAGCTGCTTCGACTTCTCGCGGACCTCGATGACGTCGCCCGGCTTGCAGCGGTAGGAACCGATGTTCACGCGCTTGCCGTTGACGTTGACGTGGCCGTGGTTGACGAACTGACGGGCAGCGAAGATCGTCGGAACGAACTTGGCGCGGTAGACGATCGCGTCGAGGCGCGACTCGAGCAGACCGATCAGGTTGTCCGGGGTGTCGCCCTTGCGACGAGCAGCCTCGTCATAGGTCTTGCGGAACTGCTTCTCGGAGATGTCGCCGTAGTAGCCCTTGAGCTTCTGCTTGGCGCGCAGCTGCAGACCGAAGTCCGACATCTTGCCCTTGCGGCGCTGGCCGTGCTGGCCCGGGCCGTATTCGCGCTTGTTCACCGGGGACTTCGGACGGCCCCAGATGTTTTCGCCCATACGGCGGTCAATTTTGTACTTTGCGGATTCGCGCTTGCTCATCGCATTCCCTTTCAAAGAGTTGCACCCGAAGCTCTCGCCCCGGGCAAAGGAACGCGCCCTCCTTTGGCCCCGCAATGGAGACCTGACAGGACAACCCACGCACGCATTGCGAAGATGTCCACGGGACACGTAAACGACAACACCGCACCTTGCGGCGCGGAGTTGGCGCTGACCTATGGGATTCCGTCCCCAATGTCAACGCAAACTGCGGGAATTCAGGCGTGCAGCCCGAACCCCTGCATGAGCCGCCGCGACGCACGGTCCGGCTGGCCTGTCGTGAACACGGCAATGTCGGTTGGAAACAGCGGCTCGGCGAGCTCGTCCCGCTGCACGGGCGCGAGCAGTGACAGCGCGCGCCGGGCGATCGCCTCTGCGGGATCGATCCAGTCGACCGGCCAGGGCGCCGTCTTGCGCATGCGGTTCACCAGGAACGGATAATGCGTGCAGGCAAGCACGACGATGTCGGTGCGCTTGCCGTCCTGCTCGATGAAGCACGGTGCGATCTCCGCCCGCACCGCCTCCTCGTCGACAAATCCGTCGCGCATGTAGGCCTCCGCGAGCGAGGCAAGACGCTCACTTCCGACAAGGCGAACATGCACCTTCGACGCCCAGTGGTCGATCAGATCGCGGGTGTACTGGCGCCGGACAGTTCCCGGCGTTGCCAGCACTGAAACAATGCCGGAGCGCGTACGCTCCGCCGCCGGCTTGATCGCTGGCACGGTGCCGACGAACGGCGTGTCCGGATAGGCCGCGCGCAGATCGCCCAGGACCAGCGTGGACGCCGTGTTGCAGGCAATGACCGCGATCTCCGGCTTGTACTTGGCGAGCAGCGTGCCGAACAGTTTGACGATACGCTCGCGCAGCGCCTCCTCGGCCCAGGCGCCATAAGGAAAGCCGGCATCGTCCGCGACGTAGACAAATTGCCGATCCGGCATTAGCACCCGCGCCTCGCGCAGAACCGTCAGCCCGCCGACGCCCGAATCGAAGACGAGTACGGGACGTTCACTCATCGGAAGCGTCCTCGCTTCCGTGCGCCTTGGCGTCAGCCTTGGCCTTGCGCTGCGGATAGGACGTCCCGCGCGGCTCCTTGGGAGAAAAATAGTCGAGCGAGGCGACGATGCCGCGCAGCACCTTGATCTCAGCCTCGCTGAAGCCCGGACGGGTCAGTACCGCGCGCAGATTGTCGACCATCTTCGGCTTCTTCGCCGCCGGGCGGAAATAGCCGCGCACCTGCAGCGCTTCTTCCAGGTGGTCGAACAGGCCCTGCAGCGCCACCTTCGGCGCCGGCGTGATCTCCGGGCCCCTGAAGGCGAGGTCGAGTTCGTCCTCCATGCCTGCCTTCATCCACTCATACGACATGAGCAGCACCGCCTGGGCGATATTGAGCGAGGCGAAGGCCGGATTGACCGGGAAGGTCACGATCTCGTCGGCGAGGCCGACCTCTTCGTTGTAGAGCCCGAAGCGCTCGCGTCCGAACAGGATGCCGGTCTTCTGGCCAGCAGCAAAACGCTGGCGCAGTATCTGGCTGGCTTCGACGGGGCCACGCACCGGCTTGAAACCGTCGCGCTGGCGCGCGGTCGTCGCGATTACGTAGTTCATGTCGGCGATGGCTTCAGGCAGCGTGTCGAACACGCGCGCGCCGTCAATGACGTGGTCGGCCTTGGAAGCCGCCGAGCGCGCCTTCTCGTTCGGCCAGCCGTCGCGCGGATTGACGAGACGAAGTTCGGCCAGGCCGAAATTCGCCATGGCGCGCGCCACCATGCCGATGTTTTCGCCGAGCTGTGGCTCGACCAGGACGATCGCTGGACCTTCCTGGATCAACTGCTTCTCGCGGTCAGTACCTGCCACGGTCACTCATCCTGCTGATTTGGGTTTCCGTCCCTGCCACAGGCAGGAGGTAATTTGAAGACATAGCTTATATGCGCTGCATTAAGCCGCGCTTGCCGGTGGGGCAGAAAGAAGAACCGGGAAATACCGTGCTGCCAAGGCTTTGCGTTGCCCGGCGGCAATGCTATAGGGGCGCCATTTCCATCCATAGAAGGGCCATTGGGCCCTCCCCTGAAAGTGAGGCAATGCTCATGGCAAAGATCAAGGTGGCAAATCCGGTTGTCGAGCTCGACGGCGATGAGATGACCAGGATCATCTGGCAGCTCATCAAGGACAAGCTGATCCACCCTTACCTTGACATTGACCTGCATTACTACGACCTCGGCATCGAGGCTCGCGACGCTACCGACGATCAGATCACGATCGACGCCGCCAAGGCGATCCAGAAGTACGGCGTCGGCGTCAAGTGCGCCACCATCACGCCGGACGAAGCCCGCGTGAAGGAATTCGGCCTGAAGAAGATGTGGAAGTCGCCGAACGGCACCATCCGCAACATCCTCGGCGGCACGATCTTCCGCGAGCCCATCATCATGAAGAACGTCCCGCGCCTGGTTCCGGGCTGGACCCAGCCGATCGTCGTCGGCCGTCACGCCTTTGGCGACCAGTACCGCGCGACCGACTTCCGCTTCCCGGGCAAGGGCAAGCTGACGATGAAGTTCGTCGGCGAGGACGGCCAGGTCATCGAGCATGAAGTGTTCGACGCGCCGGCAGCCGGTGTCGCCATGGGCATGTACAACCTCGACGAGTCGATCCGCGACTTCGCCCGCGCCTCGCTGAACTACGGCCTGCTGCGCAAGTGGCCGGTCTACCTGTCGACCAAAAACACCATCCTGAAGGCCTATGACGGCCGCTTCAAGGACATCTTCCAGGAAGTCTACGAGCAGGAGTTCGCCGCCCAGTTCAAGGAACTCGGCATCTGGTACGAACACCGCCTGATCGACGACATGGTCGCTGCCTCGCTGAAGTGGTCGGGCGGCTACGTCTGGGCGTGCAAGAACTATGACGGCGACGTCCAGTCCGACACCGTCGCGCAGGGCTTCGGCTCGCTCGGCCTGATGACCTCGGTGCTGATGACCCCGGATGGCAAAACCGTAGAGGCCGAGGCCGCACACGGCACCGTGACCCGTCACTACCGCCAGCACCAGAAGGGCGAGGAGACCTCGACCAACTCGATCGCGTCGATCTTCGCCTGGACCCGCGGCCTCGCGCACCGCGCCAAGCTCGACGACAACGAGCAGCTGAAGGTCTTCGCCGAGACCCTCGAGAAGGTCTGCATCCAGACCGTCGAGTCGGGCTTCATGACCAAGGACCTCGCGCTGCTGATCGGCGCCGACCAGCCGTGGCTGTCGACCACCGGCTTCCTCGACAAGATCGACGAGAACCTGCAGAAGGCCATGGCCTGATCAGAGGCGCGGACAGTCACCGTCTGTAGTTGAACAACGAGACGCCGGCGCGACATTCGCGCCGGCATTTTTATTTATGGTCAGTGCAGCTACGAGCAGGCGAACTTTTCACCCTGCGGGGAATTGAGTACCCGAACAGGGAGTCCCGACATGCTGAAATTGAAACACAGCGCATTCCTCGCAGCCGCCCTCGCCTCGTCCACAGCATTCGCGCAGGGCGCATGGACAAAACTGGAAGATAACGTCCAGGTACCGGCCATTGGCGCGACCGTCGACCAGGTCGAGGATCTCGACGTCCACAATGCGTCCGGTACGAAGATCGGCGAGGTCGACGACGTATTGGGCACCGACGCCAGCACCCCATCCGCCCTTGTCGTCGAGTTCGAGCAGGGCGGTGCCTATCCGAAGGAAGAGATTGTCGTTCCGCTCGACCAGTTCACTTGGGAGAACAACCGGCTGACCCTCAACGTTGACGCCGAGGGGGTCAGCGCCATGGAAATCTGGAACGACTGACAAGAAAAAGGGCCGCATGAGCGGCCCTTCAGACTGCTGACAAAGTTCCGCGAGCCTTCAAATCAGGCTTGTTGATTCCGATCCGTTCTCACTTTGAATCTGAGACGTTCCGTGAATCTCGGGCTCCGGAAAGGTGCGTCGAGGGTTTGTCAACAAACTGAAGGGCCGCATGAGCGGCCCTTGGTTCATGTTTCAACGTCGGCGCCTCAGGCGGCGAGGATTGCCTTCACGGCCTCGATGGCGGCTTCAGCCTTCGAGCCATCCGGGCCACCGGCCTGGGCCATGTCGGGACGGCCGCCGCCGCCCTGCCCGCCGATTGCAGCCGATGCCGCACGGACAAGATCAACAGCCGAGAAGCGATCCTTGATGTCGTCGGTGACGCCAACCACGACGCTCGCCTTTCCGTCTTCCGAGGTGCCGACGAAGACCACAACGCCGGAACCCAGCGTCTTCTTGCCTTCGTCTGCAAGCGGCTTGAGGTCCTTCGGCGTCACGCCCGAGACGACACGGCCAAGGAAGTTGATGCCGGCAACGGTTTCGGTATCGCTGGCCTTGCTGCCGGAGCCACCACCGAGCGCCAGCTGGCGACGGGCTTCGGCAAGCTCGCGCTCCATCTTCTTGCGCTCTTCGAGGACCGCCTCAAGGCGGGTGACGACATCCGCCGGGGCGACCTTGAGCACGGAAGCGGCTGCCTTAAGGCGACGCTCCTGCTCGTCGAGATAGCGGCGGGCAGCATCGCCAGTCAGCGCCTCGATACGGCGCACGCCCGCAGCAACAGCACCTTCCGAAACGACGCGGATCAGGCCGATGTCGCCCGTGGCCGAGACATGCGTGCCGCCGCACAGCTCGGTCGAATACGCCTTGCCAGCCTTGTCGCCATGAAGGGCGGTGCCCATGCGAACGACGCGAACCTCGTCACCGTACTTTTCGCCGAACAGCGCCATGGCGCCCTCGGCGATCGCGTCATCGACCGCCATCAGGCGCGTTGTGACTTCGGCGTTCTGCAGTACGATCTCGTTGGCGTATGTCTCGACCAGCTCGAGTTCTTCCGGAGAAATCGGCTTCGGATGCGAAAAGTCGAAGCGCAAGCGATCCGGCGAAACCAGCGAGCCCTTCTGGGCTACATGGGTGCCGAGAACCTCGCGCAGCGCCTCGTGCATGAGGTGCGTCGCCGAGTGGTTGGCGCGGATTTTCGAGCGGCGGGCGTGGTCGACCGTCATCTCGACGGCAGCGCCCCGCGCAACTGAACCGGACACGACCTTTGCCGAGTGGACGAAGAGGCCGTCAGCCTTCTTCTGGGTGTCGATGATCTCGATGCGGAAACCTTCGCCAGCAAAAATGCCGGTGTCGCCGACCTGGCCGCCGGACTCGCCGTAGAACGGCGTCTGGTTGACGATGACGGAGATTTCGTCGCCTTCGGCCGCACGCTCGACTTCCTGGCCGTCCTTCACCAGCGCGGTAATGACGCCCTCGGCCTTCTCGGTCTCGTAGCCGAGGAACTCGGTCGCGCCCAATTTGTCGCGCAGCGCGAACCAGACAGCCTCGGTCGCCGCTTCGCCCGATCCAGACCAGTTGGCGCGGGCCTCGGCCTTCTGGCGCTCCATCGCGGCGTTGAAGCCGTCGGTGTCGACCTGAATGCCGCGCTGGCGCAGCGCATCCTGCGTGAGGTCCAGCGGGAAGCCGTAGGTGTCGTAGAGCTTGAACGCGGTCTCGCCGTCGAGGCGCGCGCCCTGCGTCAGACCCGAGGTCGCCTCTTCGAGGAGACCAAGGCCGCGGGCCAGCGTCTTGCGGAAGCGGGTTTCCTCAAGCTTCAGCGTCTCGGTGATCAGCGCCTCGGCGCGGCCGAGTTCCGGATAGGCCTGGCCCATCTCGCGCACCAGCGCCGGCACCAGACGGTGCATCAGCGGCTCAGCGGCGCCAAGCAGCTGCGCATGGCGCATCGCGCGGCGCATGATGCGGCGAAGCACGTAGCCGCGGCCCTCGTTCGACGGCAGCACGCCGTCAGCGATCAGGAAGCAGGACGAGCGCAGGTGGTCGGCGATGACGCGGAACGAAGCGACGTTGTCGGGCTGCGGTCCCTTGGCGAGCGCCGAGGCGGTCGCCTCGATCAGGTGGCGGAACAGGTCGGTCTCGAAGACGCTCTCGACGCCCTGCAGGATCGAGGCCATGCGCTCGAGGCCCATGCCGGTGTCGATCGACGGACGCGGCAGGTCGACGCGCTCGTCCTTGGTGACCTGCTCGTACTGCATGAAGACCAGGTTCCAGAATTCGAGGAACCGGTCACCATCCTCTTCCGGGCTTCCGGGAGGGCCGCCCCAGATGTGCTCGCCGCGATCGATGAAAATCTCCGAGCACGGCCCGCACGGACCGGTATCGCCCATCGCCCAGAAATTGTCGCTGGTCGGGATGCGGATGATCTTGTCGTCGGAGAAGCCGGCGATCTTCTTCCAGAGCTCAGCCGCCTCGTCATCCGTGTGGTAGACGGTGACCAGCAGCTTTTCCTTCGGAAGGGCGAAGTCCTTGGTGATCAGGTTCCAGGCAAGCTCGATCGCCTCGGCCTTGAAATAATCGCCGAAGGAGAAGTTGCCGAGCATCTCGAAGAAGGTGAGATGGCGAGCGGTGTAGCCGACATTGTCGAGGTCGTTGTGCTTGCCGCCGGCGCGCACGCTCTTCTGAGCGGTGGCAGCGCGCGTGTAGGGGCGCGTCTCAAGTCCGGTAAAGACGTTCTTGAACTGGACCATGCCCGCATTGGTGAACATCAATGTCGGGTCGTTGCGAGGCACCAGAGGGCTGGACGCTACAATCTCGTGCCCGTTCTTGCGGAAGTAGTCGAGAAAAGTCGACCGGATTTCGTTGACGCCACCACTCATGCCGATGCCTTCAGGTAGAGCGGCCGCACCCCTTGCGGCCGAAAGGAAAGGCCTTTTAACGTCCAGCTTTCAAGCTGTCCAGAAAGCAGGACGATAACGGACAGTCCACAAAGGAAAAGACCGCCGGAACCCCTCCCGGCGGTCTGAAAATCACACCCCTAAGCCACGGGAACGCGGCTCTAGCGGGGCTTACATGCCAGCGGCGTCGTCCAGATCGTTGCCGTCCTGGTCGCCCGGGCCGCCGTTCTCCAGGAACTTCTCGGCGATGAGACCTGCATTCTGGCGCAGTGCGAGTTCCAGCTCGCGCAGCAGCTCCGGATTGTCACGCAGGAACTGCTTGGCGTTCTCGCGACCCTGCCCAAGGCGCTGGGAATTGTAGGAGAACCACGCGCCGGACTTCTCGACGATGCCAGCCTTGACGCCGAGGTCGATGATCTCGCCCGTCTTGGAAACGCCCTCGCCGTACATGATGTCGAACTCGACCTGCTTGAAGGGAGGAGCGAGCTTGTTCTTGACGACCTTGACGCGGGTCTGGTTGCCGACGACCTCGTCGCGGTCCTTGACCGAACCGATGCGGCGGATGTCGAGACGCACCGAGGCGTAGAACTTGAGCGCGTTGCCGCCGGTGGTCGTCTCTGGCGAGCCGAACATCACGCCGATCTTCATGCGGATCTGGTTGATGAAGATGACCATGCAGTTCGAGCGCGAGATCGACGCGGTCAGCTTGCGCAGCGCCTGGCTCATCAGGCGGGCCTGCAGGCCCGGCAGGGAATCGCCCATCTCACCTTCGATTTCGGCGCGCGGCGTCAGTGCCGCAACCGAGTCGACGACCAGGACATCGATGGCGCCGGAGCGGACCAGCGTGTCGCAGATTTCCAGCGCCTGCTCGCCTGTATCCGGCTGCGAGATCAGCAGGTTCTCGAGGTCGACGCCGAGTTTGCGTGCATAGACCGGATCAAGAGCGTGCTCGGCATCGATGAAGGCGCAGATGCCGCCCTTCTTCTGGGCCTCGGCTACGGTGTGCAGCGCCATCGTGGTCTTGCCCGAGCTTTCCGGGCCATAGATCTCGATAATGCGTCCCTTCGGCAGGCCGCCCACGCCGAGCGCGATATCAAGGCTGAGCGAACCCGTCGAAACGGTTTCGATCTCGACCACCTGCTCGTTCTGGCCGAGCCGCATGATGGAGCCCTTGCCGAAAGCGCGCTCGATCTGGGAGAGCGCTGCATCGAGAGCCTTGGATTTATCCACTGAACCGTCCTCAACAAGCCGTAATGTGTTCTGCGCCATGATACCTTACCCCTTGATGGACCGCGAAGCCGGATGTCCTGTGTCCAATGATTTTTTGTACTCTTTTTGTTCCAATTTGGCAATAGCGATCAAATAACTGATTTGAAATAGCTTTTCGGATTATGTTCTATTTTCGTTTTGGGATGTAGAGGCCAGAACGTACCAGCAGGCGCGGCATCGTGAACGCGCATAGGTCCAGCAATCAGCGATTCGAGGCGCAGAGTTGCGGCGCCTGCCCGCGTTGAATACGCTCCCCGCGCAGGCGCATTCAACCGGACTTTCCATGCAACGACCAAAGCTTTTCGTCTCGGGCGCGGCCCATATCGACCGGCGCGGCAGGATCGATGGTGTCTATGTGCCGGCTGCGTCGAATCCGGGCAGCCTGCGCGAGGAAGCCGGCGGCGGCGCGCTGAACGCGGCGCGCAATGCGGTGCACCATGGCGTGGACGTGACGCTGATGTCGCTGCGCGGAGGGGATCTTGCGGGGCTGGCGGTAGCCGACGTGCTGGCCGAAAGTGGCATCGAGGACGTGTCCGCGATCTTTCTCGACCGCACGACGCCGAGCTACACCGCCCTCCTCGACCCGAATGGCGAGCTGATTGCCGGGCTCGCCGACATGACGCTCTACGAGCTCGGCTTTACCCGGCAGCTGCGCCGGCGCAAGATTCGCGATGCGGTGGCGGCTGCGGATGCTGTCTTCTGCGAAGCCAATATGCCGGAAGATGCGCTGATGCGGCTTGCGGACATGGCGGGAGGCCGCCCGATCTACGCCATCGCGATTTCGCCAGCGAAGGCGCGGCGGCTGGAGCCGATCCTGGCATCCCTCTCCTGCCTGTTCATGAACCGCCGCGAGGCCCGCGTACTGTCGGGTGCGGATGACGCTGCCGAAGCCATCAAATTGCTGCGCGACCGCGGGCTCAGACGCGGCGTCATCACTGCGGGCGGCGAGGAGACGATTTTCTTCGACGACACGGGCGTTTTCAACATCACCCCGCCGCAGCTCGAAGCGATTGCGGATGTGACCGGCGCAGGAGACGCGCTCGCCGGCGTGGCTACCACGGCGCTGATGCGGGGCGAAAGCTTCAACGAGGCGGTGCGGCGCGGCATGGCCGCCGCGATGCTGACGATTGCATCGCCCAACGTGGTAGCCGACTATGAGGACGAGGCGTTCGAAACAGCGCTCGCACGCGTCGGGACCCCGAGAAAGATCAGCTGAACGGCGGGAGACACATGAAGCAGACGGCCGCAATCCACATCGACATCTCGCCGGAGGTTCAGGCCGCGCTTTCAGCCAGTAAGCCGGTGGTGGCGCTCGAAAGCACCATCATTACCCATGGCATGCCCTACCCCGACAATACTCGCATGGCGGAAGGCGTGGAGCAGATCATCCGCGAGGAACGGGCCACACCCGCGACGATCGCGGTGATCGACGGACGCATCAAGATCGGCCTTACAGACAAGGAGCGCGTCGCTCTGGCGCAAACCACCGGCGCCATGAAGCTGTCGCGCGCCGACCTTGCCTTTGCGGTCTCGCAGAAGCGCACGGGCGGCACCACCGTCGCCGCAACGATGATCGCCGCGCACCTTGCCGGCATTTCGGTGTTCGCCACCGGAGGCATCGGCGGCGTCCACAAGGGCGCCGAAGCAAGCTTCGACATTTCCGCCGACCTTGATGAACTTGCCCGCACGCCGGTCATCGTCGTCTCGGCCGGGGCAAAGGCGATCCTCGACATCGCCAAGACTTTGGAAGTGCTTGAAACGCGCGGCGTTCCGGTGGTCGGCTTCGGCAACGACGTGATGCCCGCCTTTTGGTCGCGACAATCGCCCTACCCCGTGCCGCTGCGGCTCGATGAGCCCCAAGCAATCGCCGCTTTCTTCCGCACCCGCCAAGAGCTGGGACTCGACGGGGGCATGCTGGTTGCCAATCCGGTGCCGGCGGCGTCGGAAATTCCGGCCGAGGAGATGGCGCAGCATATTGAGACGGCGCAGCGCATGGCCAACGAAAAAGGCGTGAGCGGCAAAGCCGTCACGCCTTTTCTTCTTGCCACCATCCTGGAGCTCACTGCCGGCCGCAGTCTCGTCACCAACATCGCGCTGGTCGAGAACAACGCCCGGCTGGCTGCCCAGATCGCTGCCGCGCTTGCGATCAGGTGAACGGCGTCAGGTAAATCTCGACGCGGCGGTTCTGGGCGCGGCCGTCTGCGCTCGCGTTGGACGCGATCGGCTGCGACGGGCCAAAGCCGCGGATGGCGAAGCGGCGGCTGTCGACACCACGCTGGGCGAGGAAGCGAGCGACCGAATCGGCGCGGCGCTCGGACAGCACCTGGTTGTGCTGCAGGCTGCCGGTGGAGTCGGTGTGGCCGTTGATGTCGACGAAGGTGCGGTTGTACTTGTTCAGCACCATCGCAACCGCATTCAGCGTGTCGTAGAAGGCCGGCACCACCTCGTACTGGTCGGTCGCGAAGGTAATGTTCGACGGCATGTTGAGGACGATCTGGTTGCCGACGCGGGTAACCGATACACCAGTGCCCTGCAGATAGCGGCGCAGTTCCGCCTCCTGCTGGTCCATGTAGCCACCGATGGCGCCGCCTGCCAGCGCACCGATGCCGGCGCCGATCAGCGCGTTGCGGCGGTCGTCACCTCCGGCGAGCACGCCGATCCCGGCGCCCGCAAGCGCACCCAGCGCCGCGCCACCAGCCATGTTCGACATCTTCTGCTCGCCCGTATACGGGTCGGTCGTGCAGCCGGCCAGAAACGCAGCACCCGCAAAGGCCAGAACGATCTTCTTCATTCGGATTTCCCTCTCCTGAATAAGCGCGGTTCGGGCAGGTCAGCCTGCTGAATCGAGCTCGTCGGCGGTTTGTATCACAGATTGCGGCAAAAAACCGAACCGGGGGCGGAGCTGCCGGTGGAGAGGATCGATTCCGCATCCCTTACATCGGGAACGTGCCAATCCCTATATTGCCGCAGGCGGGTTCAACTTGCTGGGATCAGGAGATGACGTTGATGAAACACCTTCGCATGGCCGCTGCGCTCGCCTTACTCGCGGCTCTCAGTGCCGGCTCGGCCCACTCCAAGGAAGTCGGCAAGGTCGGCGTGGACTGGCTCGGCAACGACATCGTCATCGAGGCAATTACCGATCCCGACATTTCGGGCATCACCTGCCATGTGACCTATTTCGACCGCGGCATCATCGACCGGCTGCAGAAGGGCAACTGGTTCGAAGATCCGTCGAACAATGCGATTTCCTGCAACCAAACAGGACCCATCGAAATCGGCGACATCGACCTCGGCAAGGGCGGCGAGGAAGTGTTCCAGCAGCGCCAGTCGCTGATCTGGAAGAGCGTGGTCGTCAAGCGCATCTATGACAAGGAGAACGACACGCTGATCTACCTGTCGCACTCGCGGCAGGTTCAGGACGGGTCGGCGAAAATGGCGATCTCAACCGTGCCGCTCTACGGCCAGAACGTCACCTGGAAGAACGGCAAGCCCGAGTAGCTCAATTCTGGATCGGGCCGGAGTCCATCGGCTTAGAAGGCCGGTGCTCGATAAGCCAAAGCTACGCGCTGATGGTTCAAGGGTGCCATCATACGACGGCACCCTTTCGCGCTGAGGCCTAGTAGAGCGAGCCGTACTTCTCGAGTGCGGCGCGATACTCGCCGTAGATCTTGTCCGGATCCTGCCCGACCTTGCGCACATCGTCCTTCCACTGGTCGACGAGTGGCGCGGCGGCATCACGCCACTGCTTGATCTCGTCATCCGTCGGCGCATACAGCGTATGCCCGGCGTCGATCGCCTTCTGGCGGCCGGAACGCTCGTTCTCCGCCCAATCCTTCGAGAACTTGATCGACCATTCCGGCGTGCAGTGGTCGTCGATCACCTTCCGGTTCTCTTCCGAGAGCCCATCGTAGACGCCCTTGTTGATCAGCAGCATCTGGTTCGAAATGTAGAACGGGAAGTCCAGGTGGTAGGTGACCACCGAATCCATGCCGAAGATGTAGACGGAGTTCCATGGGAAGGTGATCGCATCCGCCATGCCCTTGGAGATCGCATCTCGCGCCTCATTTGCCGGCACCTGGACGCTCGAACCACCGAGCATGGAGACGAAGCGGGCCATCGTCGCGTGAGCGGCGCGGATGTTCTTGCCCTTGATGTCGCCCGGCACCTTGATCTCGGTGTTGGCGTGGATCGTGCCCGGATCGTGCGGGTTCATGACGCAGAACTTCACTTCCGGCATCTCGATCTCGGCGTACTTGGCGTACCACTCGTGCAGCGCCCCTGCCCCGTTATCCACCTCGCGGACATGGAACGGGACTTCGATCAGGCTGTAGATGGGGAAGCGGCCTGCCTGATAGCCGGGATTCACATATCCGATGTCGGCAATGCCATCACGGGTCATGTCATAGTGGTCGGCAGCCGAACCCAGCTGCGCGGCCGGGAAGATGTTGATCTTGATGCTTCCGTTGGACGCCTTGCTGACGGACTCAACCCACTGTGCGATGCCGCCCGTGTGCATCGGATGCGTAGGAGGAAGCCAGTGAGCAAGACTAAGTTCGACATCGGCAGCTTTCGCCGGCAGCGCGGCAGCAGAAAGTAGCGCGGCCAAAGCCACGGAAATACGACGTAACATGAATTCCTCCCGTTTCTTTTCCGGCCGACAGATCCTCCCGGCCGACCGAAGAAGGAAAATGTTATGTATTTGAACTACTGTCAATGATGGCAAATGGGAACATGACCGCTGCAAAGAACAACGTCACGGATCCTCTTTGCGCATCTCCAAAACCCCTACAGTTCTTTTGAGAACTGACGAAAGAATATGCCCGTCAGCTGAACCTTACGCCGGCGGTCTGCCCTGTCAGCCGCGGGTCCTTCGATCGCACCAGCAGCGGCTTGCCTTCGAGCGCCTCGAAGCAGCGGGCGAGCGTGTCCTCCTCCAGCCGGTCCATCGCTTCCTTCGTGTAGAAGGTCAGGTGCGGAAACAGCACCACATTGTCCATCGCGAACAGCTCGCGCAGCGGATGACGCTCATGATCCAGCGGCTCCTGGCTGTAGACGTCGAGGCCGCAGCCGGCGATCTTTCCTGCCTTCAGTGCAGCCAGCAGCGCCATCTCGTCCACCAGCGCGCCGCGGGAGACGTTGACCAGGAAGGCCGACGGCTTCATCAGTTCCAGCTCCTGCGCCCCGATCAGATAGCGCGAGCCGTCATTGAGCACGCTGTGCAATGAGACGTAGTCGCATTGCGGCAGCATCTCCTCCAGGCTGTCAACCTTGGTCACTCCATGCTGCGTCATGACTTCCCGGGGTACATACGGATCATAGCCGAGCACCCGCGCCCTGAACCCCGCACCAGCCATGCGCGCCATTGACCGCCCAATGCGTCCGACGCCGACGAGGCCGAGCGTCTTGCCGGCAATATCTGCGCCAAGCCATTGCTGTTCGGGCCAGGCCCATCCGGTCCTCCGCATCTCGCGAGAGATCGGCAGGAGCTTCTTCGCCAGCGCGATCAGCAGCATGAACGCGCCTTCGGCTACCGTTTCCTCGGCATATTCCGGGATGTTGACCACGGGGATCTGGCGGGCGCGCGCGGCGGGAATGTCGATCGCGTCGATGCCGACGCCGTATTTCACAATCGCCTTCAGCTTCGTCGCGGCGTTGATGACCTTCGCCGTGATCGGCGTGTAGCACATCAGAAGAAGGTCGGCGTCCGCAACCTCCCGAGCGAGCTCTTCCTCACTGACGCCCTCGGGCAAGAGCACCAACTTGGCCCCCTTGTACCGAAGCACCCGGTCGATGGTCGGGCATTCGAGCTCGCGGTCAGTACGGACGATCTTCACAGGCGGCATTGTTGTACTCCCCTCTTTTGTTCTGGAAGAGTACCCCGAAGGCCGACGCCGTCGACTGTTTTCCGCGGATCCTTGCGGTAAACGCAAGGAATTGGCGCGAAAGATCGGCGTGGCTTGTCAAGTCATAATTAGGGCTTTGGATCGCAGCCGGAACGCCCTTCCGACAGTCGTTTCGGGCTGCCGTTGTGCAAGCAAGCCCCAAATGATTCGCCTCAAACGAGCTCGACCTCCACCACGCCCGGCACTGCCTTCATGGCCGATGCCACCTGCGGCGACAGACGATAGCGATTGGGCAGTTCGACCTCGATCTCGCCCTGCCCCTCGGGTTTCAGCACAATGAACGACACATGCCCCTCGCCTCGCGTCGCCAGCTGCGAGGCGATCGTGTCGAGCGGTCCGGGGTCGCGCACGAAGATGCGCATATGCCGCTGAACGCGCGACGCCTCGACGTCGAGGTCATGCGCCGTCTGGATGCGCAGGTTGACGCCTTCCGGACGGTCTTCGGCAGCCACGGTGATCACCACCGAGCGGCCGGGCTCCATCATGTCGCGGTACTGCGACAGCGTCTCGGAGAACATGACGGCTTCGAACTGTCCGGTGGTGTCCGACAGGCTGACGATGCCCATCTTGTTGCCGGTGCGCGTGTTGCGCTCCTGCTTGGCGGTGATGGTGCCGGCCAGGCGCCCTGCCGTCGCGCCGCGTTTCACCGCCGCCTGGAAGTCGGTCCAGTTCTGCACGCGCATCTTTTCCAGCACGCTGCGGTATTCGTCGAGCGGGTGCGCCGAGAGATAGAAGCCGATTGCCGCAAACTCGCGGTGCAACCGGTCGGCCGCCGTCCACGGCTCGCAGGTCGGAAGCACCAGCTTTTCGGTGGGCCCGCCACCCATGCCGAAGATGTCAGCCTGGCCAGAGGCAGCGTTTTCCTGCGCCCGGGCGGCCATGCCCATCATCCGCTCGATGCCGGCAAACAGCTGCGCGCGGTCGTAGCCGAAGCAGTCGAAGGCGCCTGCCGAAATCAGGCTTTCGAAGACGCGCTTGCCGACGATGCGCGGATCGATGCGTGAGCAAAAATCCTCAAGCGATTCAAACTGCTTTTCTTTCCGCTTCTCGACGATGTGGTCGACCGCCGCCTCGCCAACGCCCTTGATAGCGGCAAGCGAGTAGTAGATGCGGTTTTCGCCCACCTCGAACGCGCGGTAGGAGGTCTTCACCGACGGCGGCACCACCTCGATGCCGAGGCGCATGGCGTCGGCGCGGAAGTCCGACAGCTTTTCGGTGTTGTTCATGTCGAGCGTCATCGACGCCGCCAGGAACTCGACCGGATAGTGCGCCTTCAGATACGCCGTCTGGTAGGACACGACCGCGTATGCCGCCGCGTGCGACTTGTTGAAGCCGTAGTCCGCGAACTTGGCCAGCAGGTCGAAGATCATGTTCGCCTGCGGCTTGGACACGCCCTTCTCGATCGCGCCGCTGACGAAGCGCTCGCGCTGCTTGTCCATCTCCTCGCGGATCTTCTTGCCCATCGCGCGGCGCAGCAGGTCTGCTTCGCCGAGCGAGTAGCCCGACAGCACCTGGGCGATCTGCATCACCTGCTCCTGGTAGACGATGACGCCCTGCGTCTCCTTCACCAGGTGGTCGATCATCGGATGGATCGACGCGATCTCTTCCTCGCCGTGCTTGCGCGCGTTGTAGACCGGAATGTTCTCCATCGGGCCCGGGCGGTAGAGCGCCACCAGCGCGATGATGTCCTCGATGCAGTCCGGCTTCATGCCGATCAGCGCCTTGCGCATGCCGGCGGATTCCACCTGGAAGATGCCGACGGTTTCGCCGCGCGACAGCATCTCGTAGGTCTTCTGGTCGTCGAGCGGGATGCGCGACAGGTCGATGTCGACCCCGCGCCGGCGGATGAACTTCACGGCCGTGTCGAGCGTGGTCAGCGTCTTGAGGCCGAGGAAGTCGAACTTCACCAGGCCCGCCTGTTCGACATACTTCATGTTGAACTGCGTGACCGGCATGTCCGAGCGCGGATCGCGGTACATCGGCACCAGTTCAGACAGGGGGCGGTCACCGATCACGATACCGGCCGCGTGCGTCGAGGCGTGGCGGTAGAGGCCCTCGAGCTTCATGGCGATGTCGAGGAGGTTCTGGACCACCGGCTCCTTCTCGACCTCCTCCGCGAAGCGCGGCTCGGCCGCGACCGCGTCCTTCAGCTTGACCGGGTTGGCCGGGTTGGATGGGACCAGCTTGGACAGCCGGTCGACCTGGCCATAAGGCATCTGCAGCACGCGGCCGACGTCGCGCAGCACCGCGCGCGCCTGCAGCGTACCGAAGGTGATGATCTGGCCGACCTGGTCGCGCCCGTATTTCTGCTGCACGTAGCGGATCACCTCTTCGCGGCGGTCCTGGCAGAAGTCGATATCGAAGTCCGGCATCGACACGCGTTCCGGATTGAGGAATCGCTCGAACAGCAGCGAGAAGCGCAGCGGATCGATGTCAGTGATGGTCAGCGCATAGGCGACCAGCGAGCCCGCACCCGAGCCGCGGCCGGGACCAACCGGAATGTCATGCGCCTTCGCCCACTTGATGAAGTCCGACACGATGAGAAAGTAGCCGGGAAACTTCATCCTCGTGATGATGCCGATCTCGAACTCGAGGCGGTCGCGATAATCCTGCTCGGTGTAGCCATTGGTCGGCCCGTGCGCGGCGAGGCGCCGGTCGAGGCCTTCGCGCGCCTGGCGTGCCAGCTCCTCGGCCTCGGCGCGTTCGGCGGCCTCGGCGTCGTCGACGTCGGCGCCGGCAAAGCGCGGCAGGATTGGCTTGCGGTTCTTCGGGTAGTAGCGGCAGCGCCGGGCAACCTCGACGGTGCTTTCGAGCGCTTCCGGCAGGTCGGCGAACAGCGCCGCCATCTCGGCCTGCGTGCGCAGGTAATGTTCCGGCGTCAGGCGCCGGCGCTCGTCGACTGCGACGACCGAGCCCTCCGCGATGGCCAGCAGCGCGTCGTGCGCCTCATAATCCTCGGCCGCCGGAAAAAATGCCTCGTTGGTCGCGACCAGCGGCAAATCGTGCTTGTAGGCAAGGTCGATGAACGATGCCTCGATGCCGCGGTCATAGCCGCGATGGCGCTGCAGCTCGACATAGAGCCGGTCGCCGAACACGCGCTTGAGGAACAAGAGCCGCTCCTCGGCTTCCGCCGCATGACCGTTCTTGAGGCAGGCGCCGATCGGTCCGCGCTCGCCGCCCGTAAGACAAATGATGCCCTCCGCCAGCTCCTCGACCCAGGCCGGGTTGATGTGCGGCGGCTCCCCAGACGGCAGATCGAGATAGGCGCGCGAGACGAGGCGCACGAGATTGGCATAACCTTCCTCGGTCGCGGCGATGAACACCAGCGGCTGCACCGCCGGCCCGCCCCTGCGATGCTGGCGCGCCGGATCGTCCGGCGCCTCGAAGGTCATGTCGAGCTGGGAGCCGACGATCGGCTGCACGCCCTCCTTGGTTGCCTTCTGCGCAAACTCCAGCGCACCGAACAGATTGTTGGTGTCGGTGATGGCGATGGCCGGCGTGCGGTCCTTCTTGGCGTGGCCGATGATCTTGCCGAGCGGCAGCGCGCCTTCGAGGAGCGAATAGGCCGAATGCACGCGCAAATGAATGAAGACCGGCCGGCCGTCATCCGGCGCCGATGCGCCCTGCGCAGCCCCAACGATCGGGTCGCGTGTCGATGCCATGTTGGTGCCTCTGGCCGCCTGAGAATCTCCCCGCCATTTTCAGGGACGGCGACCTCCGAGTCTAGGCGCGACGGAACGGCATGTGGAAAGCTGCCGCAGCGGCGCGAGCGGGACAAGAACGCGCCCTGCCCCGCTCTGACCGTTAGCCGCCGTAGCGCATCAAGGCGTTTTCAAACGGCAGGCCCTCATTATCCAGCGGCCGTCGCGACTGCTCGACGAAGCCGAGCCGCTGGTAGAACCGCATGGCGCCTTCGTTGGCCGTATAGACTTCCAGCGAAAGTTCCTTCGTCTTTGCCAGCGCATGATCGATCAGCATCCGGCCGATGCCCTGCCCCTGGAAGGCCGGGGCAACGAACAGCCCGCCGACGAAGTCGCCGAGCAGGCTGATGAAGCCGGCCGGCTCGCCGCCGACGCAGGCAACCGACGTGTCGGCCTTGGGCAGATAGACGTCCTCGATCAGGCTGCGCTGCGCGCGCAGCGTTTCCTCGCCGATGAAGGCATGCGCGATCAGCGCGGCGTCGAGCCAGATCTGCGACAGTTTCTTGGTATCCGTGGCCGGATCGTACGGCCGGATGACAGCATGATGGTTCTGCATGAGAACTCCTGAAGAAAGATATGCAAAGAGGTTCGGCGGCCCGTCTGGCGCCGGTGGATTGCCGCTCTGGCGGCTCAGCTCTGGCCTCTGCGCATAAATCTCCTTCTGCTGCTCGCGGGCGCCTTCTAGTCGGGCGCTGCCGCAGGGTCAACCTCAGCGCGCTCCTCTTCCTGACACGGCAACCTCCCCGCGTGGCGGCGCGCGGCCTGCAAAGCTATCATCAGGCAATTGGGAGGACCCGCCATGTCCGACAGGTTCCAGCGCGTCTACAAGATGAGCGTCGCCAGCGTTTATCCGATGTACATCGAGAAGGCGGAGAAGAAGGGCCGCACGAAGGAAGAGGTCGATGAGATCTTTCGCTGGCTGACCGGCCACAGCCAGGAGTCACTTGAAAAGGAGCTGGCGGACAAGACCACCTTCGCCGACTTCTTCAACAACACCCCGCGCCTCAACCCTGCCCGCGAACTCATCACCGGCACCGTCTGCGGCGTCCGGGTGGAGGAAATCGAGGAGCCGCTGATGCGCGAAATCCGCTATCTCGACAAGCTCATCGACGAGCTGGCGAAGGGGAAGAAGATGGAGAGGATTTTGAGGGGGTGAGGGAGCACTAGTCCCCATTCCGCGTTCAACGCCCTCGCCTCTGCCCACGTCTGCCAACTAATCAATATTCACGTTTCTCGAACGAGTGGAGCTTTCTCGATGGGCGCGAGCCCGGCAGCATTGATATGCAGAACCCTCACGCCCACTTGCACGACTGACAAAGTTTTGGATATCTTTAATTAGTGCACACCTCGGGCAACAATATTCCATTCGCTGAAATATTAGAAAACCACGAAATATACAGGATGGTTATACTGTTTTTATTGATGAAAGCGGCGAAGCCGGTATAGCGAAAGTCCGCTCCGGCTCACAAGGTGGAGCCTCACCTTATATGACCCTAGGGGCGGTATTGATATCCAACAGGTTACGGAAAAATATTGAGAATACTCTTATCACCGTTGCATTTGATATTAAGAAGAAAACGCTTCACTGCGCCGAACTCAATCACTATCAGATTTTGCATTTCATTCGACAGCTGACCCCATGTCGGATGCGGTTATTCGGCGTGATATCCCGCAAGGAAACTCTGGGAAGTTACAAAGATGCCATCTCAGCCGACAGCAGCATGTACTACAACAAGTGCGCTCAATATCTTCTCGAACGTGTTGGCTGGTTCATGGAGAGCCGACGCATAAAACCCCATCAACTCGACATCATCTTTGAAAAAGCTAACATTGACTATGACAGAATGAGCAACTTACTGCATAGTTGCCAGCGTCGCCCCTTGCACGAGAATACTAAAAAGCTGCAAAATATTGACATAAGCAGAATTTCAACGAAGCGAAAGAGTGAAGAACCCCTCCTTCAAATCGCAGATCTTGTGGCACACTCTCTTTATAAATGCGTCAATAAGAGCGAGAAAAATTTTAATATACTCGAACCAAGATACATCAAGGAATTATCGCCGCACTTTTTTGGCCAGCCAGGCTCAAATCTCGTCTTGGGTGCCGGCCTCTACTGCGTGCACTCTCCGCGTGACGTTCAGCTTGAGCCCGAGATTGAAGAACTGATTTCCTCTCTGGTAGCCAGACCTCCAGCTTCGATCACCGGCTTCTCAGAGACAAATCGCGGAGCAAATTAGATAAGTTCCTCCTAACAATAAGTTGGTTTGGTTAGGAACATCGCGGTTCAGTTTGTATTCAGACGTTACTCAAGTGGAATGCCAGTTCCTTAATGGGTAGTGACTACCTCACCCCTCCGCCAGCCTCACCACTTCCCTACCCTCCGCATCCATCAACACCAGCTTTCGCTCGGCCTCGTCGATGCGGAAGGAGGCAACCTTGCCCAGCGCGTCGAGGTACTTTTGCTCGAGGTTCATCAGCGCCTCGGCGCAAGCCATGCGCGTGCCGGCCAGCGCGCCAAAGCTAAGTTTGTCGCCGTCGATGGTCGCCTGCCCCACGAAGCGGTTGCAGCCGCTGTGGCCAGAGGCGTGACCCGCTTCGTCGATGTTGAGCGTCAGCCGCGCATTGTCGATGACGCCACCGCCCGCGACGTCCTCCACCACCCACTCGCGGTAAATCGAAAGCCCTTCGGCCGCCGGGTCCGGCATGTCGGGCGCCTCAGGTGAATCGGCAAGGGCGCCGGTGGCAAGGCCGCAGCCCGCGAGCGTTGCGGCAAGGACAAAATGGCGGCGGGTAAGGTGCGGCAGCGGCATGACAAGACTCCTCTTTGAGATGCGCATTCCCGCCGCGGATTATGGCGCAGCCGGGGCGGCCCGCGAAAAAAGATCGCGCCGCCGCCTCGTCGCCCAATCCCCTGCGGGAAAAGGGATGCGGTCGGTTCGGCACGCGGCAGCGCGGCTCGCTTCGACCCGTCCTGGGGACAAGAAGGTTGCGCCGGGGGGCTCGATCCCTATGCTGGTCCCGTTCGCGGCCCGCTTCACGCGGGCCTGTTTTTCACAAACACGGAGGTGGGACGGGTGTCCGACACCACGACGACGATCTACTCAGACCTTCCCGATGACGATACGCTCGGCGGCCGGCTCTCGCGGGCCAGGGACAGCGCCGGCGTCTCGACCGCACAACTTGCCCGCCGCATCGGCGTGCAGATCGAAACACTCGAAGCCTGGGAGCGCGACCGCGCCCAGCCGCGGGCCAACCGCCTTTCCATGCTGGCCGGCGTCCTCAATATCAGCCCTTCCTGGCTGCTCTACGGCGTTGGGACCGGCCCGGCATCCGAGGCGGATATCAAGCCCTCGAAGGTGACGAGCCTTTCAGACCGGCTCGACCAGCTCAAACGGCTTCATCGCCAGACAGCCGACCTGATCTTCCGGCTCGAGCGAGATCTCGGCAGAACTGCCTCCTGAAGAAGCTGTAGCAAACATTGCCCAAATCGCTGGCGGGGTGATGACTTTCCCGCCGGCATCGGCTACACAATTCGCTCGTCCGGGCCCGAAAGGCCGACCGGTTTGCGGGAGAGAGCAGCCTGGCTGCCGCCGAAGGGGAAATCGCCCACAAATCTCTCAGGCAAAAGAACCGCCGCCGGTAAGGACACTCTGGAAAGTCGGGTTGGCCGAACGGCTGCCCGCGCCGAAGGTGTAAGGCCCGCCGACAGAGTTCCGGCTGGCCGAGTCTCTCAGGCTTCCGACAGAGGGGCGCTAACGTGTCGCAATTCCGCGGCCGTTGGTGCTTGTCTGGAGGGAAGACTTGGACGCCACCAACCCTGGCACCCTTAACACGCTACCGCTGTTCGAACTGCATCAGGCGGCAAAGGCCCGTTTCGGCGGCTTTGCCGGCTGGAACATGCCGCTCACCTACCCGCTCGGCGTGATGAAGGAACACCTTCACGCCCGCGAGAAGGCGGGGCTGTTCGACATATCCCACATGAAGCTGATCCTGGTGACGGGTCCGCAGGCTGCCGCCGCGCTCGCCCGCGCCTGCCCGCTCGCCCCCGAGGCGATCGCGATCAGCGCATCGAAATACACCTTCCTCCTCAATGAAAATGCCGGGATCGATGACGACCTGATCGTCACCCGCCTCGGCGAGACCCGCTACATGGTCGTTGCCAATGCCGGAAATGCAGATCAGGACGCGGAGAAGCTGACGGCCGTTGCCGCGGACTTCGACGCGAAGGTCGAGCCGCTCGACCGTGTGCTGGTCGCGCTGCAGGGCCCGAAGGCGGAAGCGGCGCTTGCCGCCGCGGGCCTCGACCTGTCGTCGCTCACCTTCATGCACGGTACCGAGCCGCGCGAAAACTGGTTCGCCAGCCGCTCGGGCTATACCGGCGAGGACGGCTTTGAGGTCGCGATGCCGGTCGCTGAGGCGAAGGACTTCGTCGAAAAACTGCTGGCGCATGAAGATGTCGAGTGGATCGGCCTTGCCGCCCGCGACAGCCTGCGCCTGGAAGCCGGCCTTTGCCTGCACGGCAACGACATCACCCCGTCGACCAATCCGGTCGAGGCGAACCTGATGTGGGCGATCCCGAAGTCGCTGCGCGAGACCGGCACCTTCATCGGCGCCGATGCGCTCCGCGCGGCCATTGCCGGCGGCCCGAAGCGCCTTCGCGTCGGCCTCAAGCCGGAGGGCCGCCAGCCGGTCCGCAACGGCACCGTGCTCACCGATGCCGACAGCAAGATCGTCGGCGAAGTTACTTCCGGCGGTTTCGGTCCGTCGGTCAACCACCCGATCGCCATGGGCTATGTCGAAGCCGACCTCGCCCAGATCGGCACCACCGTTTACGCGGACGTGCGCGGCAACAAGATCCCACTCGCCGTCCACCCGCTCCCCTTCTCGCAGCATCGCTACCGCAAAGGATAAATTTCCCATGGCAACGACCTACTACACCGAAGATCACGAGTGGCTGCGCGTCGAGGGCGGCATCGCCACGGTCGGCATCACCGACTATGCGCAGGAGCAGCTCGGCGACCTCGTCTTCGTCGAGCTTCCGGAAGTCGGCCGCACCATCTCCAAGGGAGATGCGACGGTCGTCGTCGAGTCCGTCAAGGCGGCATCTGACGTCTACGCGCCGGTCGACGGCGAGATCGTCGAGGTCAACCAGGCCCTGTCGTCCGAGCCCGCGCTCGTCAACTCCGCCCCGGCCGGCGACGGTTGGCTCTGGAAGATGAAGCTTGCCGACGAGAGCCAGCTCGAAGGCCTGCTGGACGAGGCGGGCTACAACGCCCTGATCGGATAGGACAACGAGATGACTGAAGTACACTCCGCATTCGCGGACCGGCATGTCGGACCGAATGCCGCTGATGTGCGCACCATGCTGGCTACGCTCGGCGTCCCGTCGCTGGAGACGCTGATCAGCCAGACGGTGCCGCAGTCGATCCGGCTCGACCGTCCGCTGAACCTGCCGGCCCCCGCTTCCGAGGCCGAGGCGCTCGCCGAACTCTTGGAAAAGATGGGCCGCAACAAGGTCCTGAAGAGCTTCATTGGCGCCGGCTACTACGGCGTCAACGTGCCCCCGGTGATCCAGCGCAACATGTTCGAAAACCCGGCCTGGTACACGGCCTACACGCCGTACCAGTCGGAGATCAGCCAGGGCCGCCTCGAACTGCTGTTCAACTTCCAGACGCTGGTGAGCGAGCTGACCGGCCTGCCGGTCGCTTCCGCCTCGCTGCTCGACGAGGCGACCGCCGTTGCCGAAGCCATCGGCATCGCCTGGCGCCACCACCGCTCCAAGCGCAACGACGTGGTGCTGGCGGGCGAACTGCACCCGCAGGTACTCGACGTCGTCAACACCCGCTCCGAGCCGCTCGGCATCAAGGTCGGTGCCGACGAGATCGGTGCGGAGACCGCGGCGGTCGTCGTGCCGTGGCCGGACACCTACGGCGTCTTCGGCGACCACAAGGACACTATCGCCAAGGCCAAGGCGGCCGGCGCGCTGGTCATCTTCGTCGCTGATCCACTCGCGCTCACCATCACCGACTCGCCCGCCTCGCTCGGCGCCGACATCGCCGTCGGCTCGATGCAGCGCTATGGCGTGCCGATGGGCTTTGGCGGCCCGCACGCCGCCTACTGCGCGGTGTCGGATGCGCTGACGCGCCTGATGCCGGGCCGTCTCGTCGGCCAGTCGACCGACGCGCATGGCCGCCCGGGCTATCGCCTCGCACTGCAGACCCGCGAGCAGCACATCCGGCGCGACAAGGCGACCTCGAACATCTGCACCGCGCAGGCTCTGCTCGCCAACATGGCGACGGCGTATGCGATCTGGCACGGTCCGGAAGGCCTGCAGGCAATGGCCCGCCGCATCAACGGCCTTGCCTCGCGCCTTGCCTCCGCGCTCAGCATCGACGCGCCGCTGTTCGATACGGTGACGGTCTCCGTACCGGGCAAGGCCAAGGCAATCGCCGCCGAGGCTGAGAGCAAGGGCCTCCTGCTGCGCGTGATCGACGAGAACCGCCTCGGCATCTCGTTCGACGAGACCTCGACCGAAGGCGACCTCGAGACGATCGCGGGTCTGTTCGGAGTCACGGTTCCCGAAGAGGCTGCCTCGACCGTGCCGGGCAAGCCGCGCGGCAAGGATTTCCTGACGCAGCCGATGTTCCATGAGCATCGCTCCGAGACGGAAATGATGCGCCTGCTTCGCCGTCTTGCCGACAAGGACCTCGCGCTTGACCGCGCGATGATTCCGCTCGGCTCGTGCACGATGAAGCTGAACGCTGCAGCGGAGATGATGCCGGTCAGCTGGCAGACCGTCGGTGGCCTGCACCCGCAGGTTCCGGCCGAGCACGCTGCCGGCTACAAGGCGATGACCGACGAGCTGGAAAGCTGGCTCGCCGAGATCACCGGCTTCGACGCCGTCTCGCTGCAGCCGAATGCGGGCAGCCAGGGTGAATATGCCGGCCTCCTCGCAATCCGCCGCTATCACCTGTCGCGTGGTGACGCGAACCGCACGGTCTGCCTCATCCCGTCGTCGGCGCACGGCACCAACCCGGCAAGTGCAGCGATGGCCGGCATGGAAGTCGTGGTGGTCAAGTGCACTGAGGCCGGCGACATCAATGTCGATGACCTCAAGGCCAAGGCCGAGCAGTATGCCGACCGCCTCGCCGCGCTGATGGTTACCTACCCGTCCACGCATGGCGTGTTCGAGGAGTCCATCCGCGACATGTGCGCGATCGTGCACCAGTACGGCGGCCAGGTCTATTTCGACGGCGCCAACCTCAACGCGCTGGTCGGACTCGCCCGCCCGGGTGATCTCGGTGCCGACGTCTGCCACATGAACCTGCACAAGACGTTCTGCATCCCGCACGGCGGTGGCGGCCCCGGCGTCGGCCCGATCGGCGTCAAGTCGCACCTTGCGCCTTACGTTCCGGGCCACGTCTCGCTCGGCTTCGACCATGCGGTATCGGCCGCGGCGTTCGGTTCGGCCTCGATCCTGCCGATCACCTGGATGTACATCCGCATGATGGGTGCGTCGGGCCTGAAGCGCGCGACCGAGACGGCGATCCTTAACGCCAACTACATCGCCGAGCGCCTGAAGGGCTACTATCCGACCCTCTACGCAGGCCGGAACGGTCGTGTGGCGCATGAGTGCATCCTCGACACCCGCGTCCTCAAGGCCACGGCCGGCATCGGCGTCGAGGACATCGCCAAGCGCCTGATCGACTACGGCTTCCACGCGCCGACCATGTCCTGGCCGGTCGCGGGCACGCTGATGGTCGAGCCGACCGAGAGCGAGCCGAAATCGGAGATCGACCGCTTCTGTGATGCGATGATCGGCATCGCGCAGGAAGCCGCCAAGGTCGCTGACGGCACCTGGCCGAAGGATGACAATCCGCTGGTCAACGCGCCGCACACCGTAGCCGAGGTGGTGGCCGACGAGTGGAAGCACCCCTACTCGCGCCAGGTTGCCGCCTTCCCGGACGGCAAGTCGGACTTCTCAGCCAAGTACTGGCCGCCGGTCTCGCGCGTCGACAATGTCGGCGGCGACCGCAACCTGGTCTGCGCCTGCCCTCCAGTTGAGGCCCTGGCCAGCTAAGATCGAGGGGCGCCTATGCAAGCGGGCGCCCCTTTTCTTTCCGGTGGGTCAATTGCGAAACCACGCGGCCGCGCCGGAATCTTGCCTCTATTGTCTGGATAAACCAGCCTCGCACCCCGAACGGAACAAGAACCCGCTTCGCGTTTGCACCGGAAGCGTGTCAATATCACGCTTGATTCGCAGCCTAGCCGACGTCAGGTTTTCATGGACGATCAAGACCTTTTCTCCAGCATCGCCAGCCCGCAGCCCGCAGCAAAGGCTGCAGATCTGACGGCGCCGACGAAGCCGGCGTCGCAGCCAGCGCCCGCGCCGCGCAACGGAGAGGACGGCTACAGCGCTGCCGACATCGAGGTTTTGGAAGGCCTTGAGCCGGTCCGCCGCCGTCCCGGCATGTATATTGGCGGTACCGACGAGAAGGCGCTGCACCACCTCTTCGCGGAAGTCATCGACAACTCGATGGACGAGGCGGTCGCGGGCCACGCGACCTTCATCGAGGTCGAGCTGGACGCGGAAGGCTATCTGACAGTCACCGACAACGGCCGCGGTATCCCGGTCGACCCGCACCCGAAATTCGTCAACAAGTCGGCGCTCGAGGTCATCATGACCACGCTGCACGCCGGCGGCAAATTCGACTCCAAGGTCTACCAGACCTCGGGCGGCCTGCACGGCGTTGGCGTCTCGGTGGTCAACGCGCTGTCCGATTCGCTTGAGGTCGAGGTTGCGCGCGGCCGCAAACTCTACCGGCAACGCTTCTCACGCGGTATCCCGCAGGGCCCGCTGGAGCTGCTCGGCGAGGTCCACAACCGCCGCGGCACCAAGGTTCGCTTCCATCCGGATGCGCAGATCTTCGGCAAGGACGCAAAATTCGAGCCGGCGCGCCTATTCAAGATGGCGCGCTCCAAGGCATACCTGTTCGGCGGCGTCGAGATCCGCTGGTCGTGCGCGCCGGAGCTGATCACCGGAAAGGACGACACGCCGACCAAGGCCGTGTTCCACTTCCCCGGCGGTCTCAAGGACTACCTCGCCGCCACGCTCGGCAAGGAATACCAGGTCACGCGCGACATCTTCGCCGGGAAGACCGAAAAGCAGGGCGGCCACGGCGCCGTCGAATGGGCCGTGTCGTGGTTCGGCGGCGACGGCTTCATCAACTCCTACTGCAACACGATTCCGACCCCGGAAGGCGGCACGCACGAGCTCGGCTTCCGCAACGTGCTGCTGCGTGGCCTGAAGGCCTATGGCGAGCTGATCGGCAACAAGCGCGCCTCGATCATCACCAGCGACGACGTGATGATCTCGGCCGCCGCCATGCTGTCCGTTTTCATCCGCGAGCCGGAGTTCGTTGGCCAGACCAAGGACCGCCTCGCGACGGTCGAGGCACAGCGCATCGTCGACAACGCCGTGCGCGACGCGTTCGACCACTGGCTCGCCGACAATCCGCAGGAATCGTCGAAGCTGCTCGATTGGGTCATTGCCCGCGCGGACGAGCGCCTCAAGCGCCGCCAGGAAAAGGAAGTGAGCCGGAAGACCGCGGTGCGCAAGCTACGCCTGCCCGGCAAGCTGGCGGACTGCACCCAGACGGCAGCCCAGGGCGCTGAGCTCTTCATCGTCGAGGGTGACTCGGCAGGCGGCTCGGCCAAGCAGGCGCGCGACCGCGCGAGCCAAGCGGTGCTGCCGCTGCGCGGCAAGATCCTCAACGTTGCCAGCGCCGGCGCCGACAAGCTCGCCAGCAACCAGCAGATCGCTGACCTGATCCAGGCGCTCGGCTGCGGCACGCGGTCGAAGTATCGCGAAGAGGACCTCCGCTACGACCGCATCATCATCATGACCGACGCGGACGTCGACGGTGCCCACATCGCAACGCTGCTGATCACCTTCTTCTATCGGGAGATGCCGCAGCTGATCCGCAACGGCCATCTCTACATGGCGGTCCCGCCGCTCTACCGCATCAGCCAGGGCGGCAAGGTCGCCTACGCCCGCGATGACGCCCACAAGGAAGAGCTGCTGCGCACCGAGTTCACCGGTCGCGGCAAGATCGAGATTGGCCGCTTCAAGGGTCTCGGCGAGATGATGGCGAGCCAGCTCAAGGAAACGACGATGGAGAAGGGCAAGCGAACCCTGCTCCGCGTCGAGATCAGCGAAGACGCCAACGCTACCAAGGACTCGGTCGAGGCGCTGATGGGCTCGAAGCCGGAACTGCGCTTCCGCTTCATCCAGGAGCGCGCCGAGTTCGTCGAAGAACTGGATATCTAAGTCTGATAGGTCTGGTGCCCGACAGAACTGTCGGGCGCTGTTGCTTCATTTAAGCCGCAGCAATCTCCAACGCGTGCGTTCGCGCGTTCTCGCGCAGCACGTCGAGATGGATCGCCTTGATCAGCGCGGCGAGCTCGCGGTCCTCTTCGGCTGGTCCTGGCTGGCCGGGCGCCGCGCCGAGATACTTCAGCATGAGCCAACTCACTTCCTGAGCACCGGCGACGCATTCGCCCTTCGCCACCTTGCGCCAGGTCTTCAGCGCGTGAACGAAGACGTTCGCAAAATTGTCGGCAAGGCCGCAGGCGCGGAACAAAGCAGCGACAGCAACGTCGCGGCCGGACGCGAGAAGCGCCCTCACCCGCGTTTCCGGGAAGCCCGAGAGTTCGATCAGAACCGAGCCGAGGAAATCGATCTTGCCGTGCGCGACGACCCGCACGAGGAAACCCGGCGTCAGGTCACCGCGCAGACGCAGGTGACCGATCAGCGCTTCGTGCTCAGCCGGATCCGTGCGGTCAATCACCATCAGTGATGCACGCGTGCAGGCATCGCGGGTGACACGCTCAGCGCGCGCCTGCCCCATCAGCGCCAGCACCAGCGGCGACTTGCTGAGCGCGGCGCCAACGAACATCAGAAGCAGGTGACGGCAGTCGCCCGGCAACCGAGGATCGGCCAGCAGCAATTCGCGCAGCCGGGCATCCTCGCCATGGCGCTCCGCTATTCGGCGGAAGGACAGGCTCGCGATCTGCGCACCGCCATTCTGCAGCAGCGCTGCGCAGGCTTCCACCTCACCGACTTCGGCAATTGCGGCCGCGACGCCCATCGAGACGACCGGGCGCGAGGCAATCAGCGCCTGCAGCGTGCCGCTGGAGATAGCGACCCGGTCGATAAGATCGAGATCGGTCAGCAGCGGCGAGCGCACCAGCACATACTGGGAGACCTCCGGCTGGTCGGAGGCCAGCGCCGAGACAACCTGGATCGGTGCGTTGCGGCTCATCGACAGCGCCTCTGACAGCGCCGCCCTCACCTTCGGTGACGGGTCGTCCAGCAGCAGCGTCATCGCCGCCTCGGCGGCACAGCGGTCCTCGAACGGAAGCTCGTGCTCCACGAAGGCCCGCGCGAGCGCGGCAGCTGCTGCGGCCCTTTCGGATACGCGCGCACTGTTTAGCCACTGCAGGAATTGTCTGACGACCATCAAGCCAGCCCGCACCACTCAAACCCGCTGGCACGCTAGGCGAAAAATGGTTTACGAACGGTTCACCATAGTTGTTAAGCTGCGGGCACCGCTATCAAAGGTTGCCTCACCTGACGGAGGAGCAGAATGGCCGGACACTATCTGGAAGAATTTGAAGTCGGTCAGGTCATACGCCATCAGCTGACGCGCTCCATTACCGAGAGCGACAACATGATGTTCTCGATGATGACGATGAACCCGCAGCCGCTGCACATCGACTTCGACTATGCGGCGAAAAGCGAGTGGGGCAAGCCGCTGGTGAACTCGCTGTTCACGCTGGGGCTGATGATCGGCATCTCAGTGCACGACACCACACTCGGCACCATCGTTGCCAACCTCGGCATGACCGAAACCTCCTTCCCGCATCCGCTCTTCCATGGCGACACGATCCGCGTCGAGACGGAGATCAAGGCGGTAAGGGAATCGAAGTCAAAGCCCGACCGCGGCATCGTCGAGATGGAACACCGCGCGTACAACCAGAACGACGTTCTGGTGGCCCGCTGCCTGCGCCAGACGATGGTTTTCAAGAGGCCTGCGTGATGCGTTCACTGCTGTTCGTTCCCGCCGATTCGGAGAGGAAGCTGGAAAAGGCGCTGAGCTCCGGTGCCGACGTACTGATCCTCGACCTCGAAGATTCGGTCTCACCCGACCGCAAGGAAGGCGCGCGCGGGATGGCCGCGGAGTTCATCCCTCACGCCAAGGCGCGCGCGACGATCTTTGTGCGCGTCAACGACCTCGGCACCGGCCTGACCGACGCTGACCTTGAGGCGGTGATGCGCGCCGCCCCGCACGGCATTATGCTGCCGAAGTCGAACCACCTCGATGACGTGGCACGGCTGTCGGTGAAGATCAGGGTGCGGGAGGCGGAAAACGGCATCGCCGACGGCAGCACGACGATCATTCCGATCATCACCGAAACGCCGCTGGGCGTGCTGAACGCAGCAAGCTATGCGCGCGGCGATCCGCGCCTCGCGGGCCTCACCTGGGGCGCAGAGGACCTTTCGGCGGAGTTGGGCGCATCAGCGACGCGGCTCGAGAATGGTAGCTATACCGACCCGTTCCGCCTCGCCCGCGCGACGACGGTCTTTGCAGCTGCCGCCGCGGACGTCGCCGCGATCGACACTGTCTTCCCGAGCTTTGGTGATGAGGTCGCCTTCAGGCAGGACTGCCTTGAGAGTGCCCGCGACGGCTTTACCGCCCGCATGGCGATCCACCCGGCGCAGGTGCCTATCATCAATGCGGTGTTCACCCCGTCGCCCGAGGCAGTCGAGCAGGCCCGGCAGGTGGTCGCCGCTTTTGCGGACGCGGGCAACCCCGGTGTCGTTGCCATCGACGGCAAGATGTACGACCGCCCTCACCTGAAGCGCGCGCAGCGGCTGCTGGCGCGGGTACAGACCACTAGCTCCTAGGCGGCGCTTGGTCCGGGATCGTCCTCGCCGGGACCTGATACGATCGGCCGTCGTCTGCCGAACTGGATCGGGATGACCTTCGCTCCAGAAGCTGTTGCCGGTGAAGACGGACGCCGATAGTCTGGCGGCGTCTCGACGCTTTCGACCACGAGCTCCTCCGTGTCGTCGTCGCCAAGGTAAAGGGTAACCTGGCGCCCGACCGCCACGCCGAGAAGCGCGAGCCCGTGCAGGCTATGGATCGAAAAAGCCTCGGGCGCCCCGGACAAGACGAACGGGCCCTTGCGCCGTCCATCCACGCTGTAGGTGACGCGTGAGCCGATGGTCACAATCTCGTCTTCCAGCGCCGCCGGATCCACGACGACCGCCCGCTCAAGCTTGCTGTCAAGTAAGCTGGCGTAGACTCCGCCCGGACTGGCGAATTTCAGCCTTAGCCTACGAAGTGCCTCAAAGTCCTGTTCCGTGAGCCATACCCTTCCATCCACCGTCATATCTGCCTCCTGACAGGTGACTGTGCCCTCCGGTGCCTTTGCCAGAGCTCCCGCCTCAGCAGGAGCCCGTGCGTTATCGGCTTCAGGATCAGGCGGCCGTTTCGACAACCTGATCGACGGCGAGTACCGTCAGCCGGTGCTTGCGGCCGTCGTTGGAGGTGAAGTCGATGCTCTGGTCGACCGACAGGCCGAGCAGCGCCGTGCCGATCGGGGTGAGGATGGAAATCCTGCCCTTCTCAATGTCGGCGTCGGCCGGATAGACCAGCGTCACCGTACGCTGCTGGCCATCCTCCATCTGGTAGGTCACCATCGAGCCCATGCGAATGGTATGCGCGGGGACAGCATCGTCCTTGGCAACACGGGCGCGCTCAAGCTCGTTCAGCAGCATGTCGGCGATTTCGGGCCTGCGGTCGAGCAGGCCGTTCGCCAGCTGCGTGAGCTTTGCGTGGTCGGTCTTTCCGATGACGATCTTCGGTTTGGCCATGGGTATTCTCTTTCGATGGTAGGAATTCAAACTCTCTCGCGAATCCCGGACGACCGCTGCGCGGATGCACATCAGCGCCCCGAACAATCGGGTACTAGGTAGACGGATGCGAAATCGGTGAAATGAGGTCCACGCTCCCCGGTCTCGGGGGGGTAGCCGAGCCGGGGTGACTATCCCGCGATCGGGAACGGTCTGAAAAGCCGGTTATGCTTGCGCGTGTTCATGCCGCTAAGGTTGGTTCAAACAGGAAAGAAGTCAACCCCGGTCGCCAAAATGGCGTCTAATCCTTCCAGCGCGGGCGCGTACGCTGAAATACTTGCTTGACGTTGGAAAAGTCGAGATAGCCGAGTCGGGCAACGTTTCCAGCCTTCACCACGTCGAACATCCCGTCCGTCAAAGCATCGTCGGAGATGTACACGCCGACGACCTGGCCGATGATCATGTAACGGCTGGTTGGATCACCGTTCAGATCTTTTGGGCTGAGGATTTCGGTTACCTTGCACTCGAGGGCAGCGTGTGCCTCGCGAACCCTCGGCGGACGCACGAGCCGCGACGGTTCGGGGGTAAGCCCCGCATAGTCGAACTCCGAAACACCATGCGGCGCGTCGACCGAAGAGGCGTTCATCTGCTCGATCAGGTCGCTGGAGACGAGATTGGCGACGAACTCGCCGGTCTCCAGCGCATTGGTGTAGCTGTCCTTCGCCCCCTCCGAGCAGAACATGACGAGGTGCGGGTTGGTGCCCAGCGCGTTGAAGAACGAATAGGGCGCAAGATTCAGCGAACCGTCCTTCGCCTGGGTCGAAATCCAGCCGATCGGGCGCGGCGCCACGAGCGCCTTGAACGGGTCATGCGGAAGGCCGTGGCCCTTGGAGGGTTCGTAGAACATCAGCTCATCCTTCGTAGGGGCCCGAATATTCGGAAACCAGCGAATCAAGGTTCGGGCGCGGCCGCTGCTGCGGCTGGCCGCTGAACGTACCAATATGCACAAACCCGACGACGCGTTCCTCGGGCGCAAGGCCGAGAATGCGCCGGCCTTCCTCATCGTCCGAATACCAGTTGGTGATCCAGTTGGTCGAATAGCCGAGGGCATTGGCCGCAAGGACCAGATTCATCGCGGCGGCGCCGCCCGAGAGGAACATCTCCCACTGCGGCACCTTGGGATGCTCGCGCGGCACTGAGACGACTCCGATAACGAGCGGCGCGCGAGAAAACCGCGTGCGTTCCTGCTCCTGCCGCGCTTCGCTGAGGTCCGGCTCGCGCTTCAGGGCGAGCTCTACAAGCTTCTCGCCGACCAGTTCCCTCGCCTCCCCGCGAAAGATGATGAACCGCCATGGAGCGAGGCGGCCATGATCAGGAACGCGCGAAGCGGCGGTCAGGATGGTGCGGATCTCTTCGTCGGAGGGTGCCGGTTCCTTGAGTTCCTGGACGGGAGCGGAACAACGGTTCAGCAGCAATTCAATTGCGGGATTCGACAAGACTGCCCCTTCATGTATGTCCGGGACACTGAATGTGCCCGGCAGCTCTTTGCACGTGTGAAGTTTTCGCCTTGAAATTGCCACCCGTATGCGGTCCAAAGCAAGGCATGAGAGGGGTGGTATCCAGTCTGTTCACGCTTGCCGCCGCGGTCGCCCTGTTTGGAGCCACCGCCGCGACAGCGCAGGATTTCGTCCAGCAAGGGACGACGATCGATGGTCTGCGCCTGCCTGGTTTGTCCACCTACGCCCCGCCCTCCAGCAGCGCACCACTTGCGCAGCAGGGTCTCGGCGAGGTCAAGCTGACCGCGCTGATGACGGAGGACGGCAAGGAAATCACCCGCGGAATTGTTTGGCGAGTATTCAGCCCCCAGGCCGGCGAAGATGGAAAGCTGCCACTGGTTGCTTCGGCACAGGGCGGCTCCAGTACTTTTCACCTTGAACCGGGCAGCTACCTCGTCCATGCCTCCTTCGGCCGCGCCGGTGCCACCAAGCGCATTACGGTCGGTGCCAACTCTAAGACCGAAACCGTCGTCCTCGATGCGGGCGGCATGAAGCTTGACGCCATTCTCGCCGGTGGCATGCGCATCCCCAACGGCAAGCTGAGCTTTTCCATCTACGAGGCCGAGACGGACGCCAATGGCGATCGCGCGCTGATCGCGCCGCAGGTCAAGCCGAATACCGTCGTGCGCCTCAAGTCGGGGACCTATCACGTCGTTTCAACCTACGGCGACGTCAACGCCGTCATCCGCTCCGACATCATTGTCGAAGCTGGCAAGCTGACCGAAGCGACGGTTGAGCACCGCGCCGCGGAAGTGACGCTGAAGCTGGTCCGCGAAAAGGGCGGCGAGGCGATCGCTGACACGTCCTGGGTCGTGCTGTCGGACGCGGGCGATATCGTGCGTGAAAGCGTCGGCGCTTTCTCTTCGCTGGTGCTGGCCGAAGGCGACTACGCGGTGGTCGCGAAGAATCGCGACAAGATCTACCAGCGCGACTTTACCGTCGTTGCCGGCCGCAATCAGGATGTCGAGGTCCTGATCTCCGAGGCCGAAACGGATCCGGCGGCTGACTAAGCCAGCCGCCGGTCTTCATTTCCTGATCAGATTGCCGCTGCAGCAGCCCGGGCGCGCTTGATGTCCGGAGGCGTTGCCTCGTCCACCAGCATCGCGATCGTGGCTTCGAGCGTGCTCGACTCCTGGTCACGCGAGCCGAGGCGGCGGATGTTCACCGTGCCCTCTTCCGCCTCACGGCGGCCGCAAACGAGAATGACCGGCACCTTGGCCAGCGAGTGCTCGCGGACCTTGTAGTTGATCTTCTCGTTACGAAGGTCCGCTTCGGCGGCAAGGCCGGCGGCACGCAGCTTGGCGACGACGCGCGAAGCGTACTCGTCGGCGTCCGAGGTGATCGTCGCGACAACCACCTGCACCGGCGCCAGCCAAAGCGGGAAGTGACCCGAGAAGTTCTCGATCAGGATGCCAAGGAAGCGCTCCATCGAGCCGCAGATCGCGCGGTGAACCATCACCGGCTGCTTTTTCTCAGAGTCGGCACCGATGTAGAACGCGCCGAAGCGCTCCGGCAGATTGAAGTCGACCTGAGTCGTGCCGCACTGCCACTCACGGCCGATGGCGTCCTTCAGCGTGTACTCGAACTTCGGACCGTAGAACGCCCCCTCGCCGGGCAGGATGCCGGTCTTGATGCGGCCGCCCGACTGCTCCTCGATCTGCTTGAGGACGCGGGTCATGATCTCCTCGGCGTGATCCCAGTTCTCATCAGAGCCGACGCGCTTCTCGGGACGCGTCGACAGCTTGACGACGATCTCCTCAAAGCCGAAGTCCTGGTAGACCGACAGGATCAACTCGTTGATCTTGAGGCACTCCTCGGCGAGCTGCTCTTCCGTACAGAAGATGTGCGCATCGTCCTGCGTGAAGCCGCGCACGCGCATCAGGCCGTGCAGCGCGCCCGAGGGCTCGTAGCGGTGAACAGTCCCGAATTCAGCAAGGCGGATCGGCAGTTCGCGATACGACTTAAGACCGTGCTTGAAGATCTGGACGTGGCCCGGGCAGTTCATCGGCTTGAGAGCGAAGATGCGCTTGTCCTCGGCTTCCTCACCCGCCGACTGCACGGCGAACATGTTCTCCTTGTACCAGCCCCAGTGACCCGAGGTCTCCCACAAGCCGTGGTCGAGCACCTGCGGTGCGTTGACCTCCTGATAGTCGGCGGCAAGGCGGCGTCGCATGTAGGCGACCAGCGTCTGGAACATCTTCCAGCCCTTCGCGTGCCAGAACACGACGCCCGGCCCCTCCTCCTGGAAGTGGAACAGGTCCATCTCACGGCCCAGGCGGCGATGGTCGCGCTTCTCAGCCTCTTCAAGCATGTGCAGGTACTGGTCGAGCTGCTCCTGCGTCGCCCAAGCCGTGCCGTAGATGCGGGTCAGCATCGGATTGTTGGAGTCACCGCGCCAGTAGGCGCCCGCGACCTTCATCAGCTTGAAAGCGTTGCCGATCTGGCCGGTCGAGGCCATGTGCGGGCCGCGGCACAGGTCGAACCAGTCGCCCTGGCGGTAGATCTTGATGTCCTGGTCTTCCGGGATCGCGTCGACGAGTTCGACCTTGTAGGCCTCGCCCTTCTCGGCGAACACCTTCTTGGCCTCGTCGCGCGACCAGACTTCCTTGGTGAACGGCTTGTTGCGCTGGATGATCTCCCGCATCTTCTTCTCGATGGCGGCGAAGTCGTCCGGCGTGAACGGCTCGTTGCGTGCGAAGTCGTAATAGAAGCCGTTCTCGATCACCGGGCCGATGGTGACCTGGGTGCCCGGCCACAGCTCCTGGACCGCCTCGGCGAGCACGTGCGCCGCGTCATGGCGGATCAGTTCGAGCGCGCGCGGATCGTCGCGCGTCACGATTTCGACCTTGCCCGAGTTGCCGAGCGGGTCGGACAGGTCACGCAGCGTGCCGTCGACGGCGTAGGCCACGGCCTTTTTCGCCAGGGACTTGGAGATGGATTCGGCCAGCTCGGCGCCGGTCATCGCCGCGTCGTATTCGCGGACGGAACCATCGGGAAATGTAAGGGAAACGGAAGCCATCGAAATTCTCCTATCCAGTCCCGCCTACGAACGCGGGTGGCCTCAAGATTTATCGTGGCGCGCAAAGCCGGCTGCCACGCGGCGGCACACATAACCGCCCTGACCGGATAGGTAAAGGGCCCGCGCCTTGCGGCGCGGGCCCTGAACTTGCTGATTAGGCCGGTTAGGCGACGCTGATGTCTTCGACAGGAGCGTCCGGACCATTCTTCTTGATCGACTCGATCGCGTTCTGAGCGCTCGCCTTCGACTTGTAGCCTTCGGTCGAGAACATGATCTCGCTGTTGTACTTGAAGCGAACTCGATATTCGCCGGCCTTGTCCTTGTAGATTTCGAACTTGTGCATGGACCCCTCCAAATTGCGCGAGTGCGAGAGGCCGTCAGGTTGCTTCGTTCACCCCCGACACGTCAAGCTTCATCAACCACTGACAGTCAGCATTCACGATGCGACGGGGGTTTTTCCCGAGGAAATCGCCCAGTAACGCCACGGCAGGTACCAGACGAAGCGGCTGTCGAGCGTTTCAGGAACAAGATCAATCCCGTGCGTTCCGCCGGGTCCGCAGCGCATCACCCTGAACAACCCCATGAAGCCGCCAGCCCACAGGCCGTGCCGTGCGATCGCCTCATAGGCATATTCCGAGCAGGTTGGGAAATGCCGACAGGAATTGCCGATGAAGCCCGACAGCGTCAGCTGGTACAGGCGCACGAACGCGGTGCCGATGAGCCGTCCCGGCGTCCTGCGCCAGGGACCGTCCCAGTTCCGGCCGCGCCGTGCGGGCTTTTTCGCATCCTGCTTCAAGTACACCTCAAGAGAACAATCCGTTCAGCGTCACGCATTTGAACGGCGCCGTGAAACCTTTAATTGTGAACCAACGCAACGGAAAGCCACGCCGTTCGGGCGCGGCCAAAGGATCTTATCATGACCGACAGTGTTGAACTCGGCCTCGATACGTTCGGCGACGTCACCGTCGACGAAAACGGCAAGCTGAAGCACCATGCTCAGGTGCTGCGCGACGTTGTCGAACAGGGCGTGCTCGCTGATCAGGTTGGCATCGACTTCATCGGCCTCGGCGAGCATCATCGCGACGATTTCGCGATCTCCTCGCCGGAGGTGGTTCTCTCCGCGATCGCTGCGCGAACCAGTCGGATCCGCCTGGGTTCGGCCGTTACCGTGCTATCCTCCGACGAGCCGGTCCGCGTCTTCCAGCGGTTCTCGACGCTCAATGCCATTTCGAACGGCCGTGCCGAGGTCATCCTCGGCCGCGGCTCTTTCACCGAGTCGTTCCCGCTCTTCGGCTACAATCTCAACGACTATGAGACGCTGTTTTCCGAAAAGCTCGACCTCTTCGCAGGCCTGTTGAAGGGCGGTCCAGTGACGTGGCAAGGGACGGTGCGCCCGCCTCTGCGCGACCAGATGGTCTACCCGCCGATCGAGAACGGTTCGCTCAAGACCTGGGTCGGCGTCGGTGGCAGCCCGGAATCCGTGGTCCGTGCCGTGAACTACGGCCTGCCGATGATGCTTGCGATCATCGGCGGTGACCCGAAGCGTTTCCTGCCTTTCATCGACCTCTACCATCGCGCGGTCGAGCAGCTCGGCGGCGAGGTACAGCCGCTCGGCGTTCATTCGCCCGGCCACGTGGCCGAAACTGACGAACAGGCGCTGGAAGAACTCTGGCCCGGCTACGAGATGCTGCACAACCGTATCGGCGGCGAGCGCGGCTGGGGCCGGATCACGAAGGACCGGATGAAGATGGAGGCCGATATGGGCTCGCTCTATGTCGGCTCGCCGGAGACGGTCGCGAAGAAGATCGCGAGCACGATCAAGACGCTCGGCATCCATCGCTTCGACATGAAATATGCGTCTGGCCCGATGCCGCATCCGACGCTCATGAAGAGCATCGAACTCTACGGCACGAAAGTCATGCCGATGGTGAAGGACATCCTCGCTCAGGGATGACGGGATGAAGAGGCGGCTCAGGCCGCCTCGCCTGCCCGCTTCTTCTCGACCTGGCCGATCGCATCGACAACAGCGTCGAAGGTAAGCATCGTGGAGGCATGACGCGCCTTGTAGTCGCGAACCGGCTCCAGATATTTGAGGTCCGCGAAGCGGCCCTCCGGCGGCGCGCCGTTCTCCTTCAGCATCTTCAGCATCGCCTCGCGCACCGCGCGAAGTTCATCCGCCGTCGCGCCGACAACGTTCTGCGCCATGATTGAGGACGACGCCTGGCCAAGCGCGCAGGCCTTTACTTCATGGGCGAAGTCGACAATGACCTCCCCCTCCATCCGGATGTCCACGGTTACAGTGGAGCCACACAGTTTTGAGTGCGCCGTGGCTGTCGCATCCGGAGCTTGGAGGCGGCCAATGCGGCCGATATTCCCTGCAAAGCCAAGGATTTTCGCGTTATAGACTTCGTCGATCATGGCTTTCGCCCTTGTGGCCAGGAAGACGGATTGTTTACTCCATACCGGTCTTCCAAATCGTATTCTACCTGCATATATAATGGCCGGACGCCGCGAGCGACAAGCAAGCCTGTCGCTTGAGGTAGGAATGCACGCCGCTTCCCGGGATGTGGATGTTCCCCGTGAATGGCTGTGGTCCGTTTAACTCGTCCCTTCCTCGAAAGGGACTACGGGAGACACCTTTCATGGACGCGATCGTCAAGAACTTCCCGCCGCGTGCGGAAAACCCGAAGCATTCTGAGCCGGCACCGACCCAGGCCGAAGTCGAAGCCGCCGTGCGCACGCTCCTTCGCTGGACCGGCGACAACCCTGATCGCGAGGGCCTGATCGACACGCCGAAGCGTGTGGCCAAGGCATATCGCGAGATGTTCTCCGGCTATACTCAGGACCCGGCCGAAGAGCTCGGCCGCACCTTCGAGGAAGTCGAGGGCTACAACGACCTCGTCCTGGTTCGTGACATCCAGTTCCACTCGCACTGCGAGCACCACATGGTGCCGATCATCGGCCGCGCCCATGTCGGTTACCTGCCCGACGGCAAGGTGGTGGGTCTCTCCAAGATCGCCCGCGTAGTCGACATCTTCGCGCATCGCCTGCAGACGCAGGAAGCGATGACCGCACAGATCGCTGGCGTGATCCAGGACGTCCTCAACCCACGTGGCGTTGCCATCATGATCGAGGCCGAGCACATGTGCATGGCCATGCGCGGCATCCGCAAGCAGGGCTCAACCACGCTGACCACAACATTCACCGGCGCGTTCCAGGACGATCCCCAGGAGCAGGCGCGCTTCATGATGATGCTGCGCGCCGGCACCGGCCGCTAATCTTCCCGGGACAGATCATGGAATTCACCGCGCCTTCGAGCGACAAGTCCGTTCTTGAGGAAGGCAAGCTCTTCTCGCCGCGCTTCGACCGTGACGGGCTCGTGACCGCCGTCGTTACCGACGCGGCCGACGGGACGCTGCTGATGGTCGCGCACATGAACGCGGAAGCGCTGGCAAAAACGCTCGAGACCGGGATCGCGCACTATTGGTCGCGCTCCCGCAAAAGCCTCTGGAAGAAGGGGGAGACCTCCGGCAACCTCCAGCATGTGGTCGAGATGCGTACCGATTGCGACCAGGATGCGGTATGGCTGAAAGTAGAAGTCGCCGGTCACGACGCAACCTGTCACACTGGGCGGCGTTCCTGTTTCTACAGGATCGTGGTGGCAGAAGATGGGACGGCAATACTTTCAGACGACGGTCAGCCGGCCAAGTTTGATCCAGAAGGTGTCTACGGCAACTAGCCGCGTCGCCTTCCCCTCCTATTCATCATTTCGATACAACCTGCGACCTATATTGCGCGCAGGAGGAGGGAGCCATGACGATGCTTGACTGGGCTGCACTGCGGAGCAGCAAACAGGACCCGACGAACGGCGAGGATCAGCCGCCCGCCGCACCGGAAGAGCCGTCTCCAACTCCCCGCAAAAAATCCCCGATCGCACTGGCGCTTGGCGGCGGCGCGGCGCGCGGCTGGGCACATATCGGCGTCCTGCGCGCCCTCGACGAGGCCGGCATCGAGATCAGCATGATCGCCGGTACTTCGATCGGCGCCCTCGTCGGCGGCTGCTACCTCGCCGGCAAGCTGGATGAACTCGAGGAATTTGCCCGCTCGCTCACCAAGCGCCGCATCTTTGGCCTGCTCGACCTGCGCCTCGGCGGCAACGGCCTGCTGGGCGGCATGAAGCTGACGCAGAAGATGCAGCAGCATCTCGAAGGGATCACCTTCGCCGACCTGCCGAAGCCGTTCGTCTGTGTTGCGACGGAAATCCGTACTGGCCACGAGGTTTGGCTGTCGGGCGGCTCGATCATCACCGCGATCCGGGCATCCTATGCACTGCCGGGCGTGTTCGAGCCGGTGACCTGCAATCGCCGGGTGCTGGTCGATGGCGCGCTGGTCAATCCGGTGCCGGTGTCGGTCTGCCGTGCCTACGAACAGACCCGCGTCGTGGCTGTGAACCTTCACTACGACCTTTTCGGTCGCGCCGCGGTCATCAAGCACAGCGCCGATGATAAGAACCCCGAGGATGGCGCGGAGCTCGTTTTGGATCGCGGCCCGAGCGAGCGCGACGTGCGTCTCGGCATCACCGGTGTCATGGTCGAGGCCTTCAACATCATTCAGGACCGCATCTCGCGCGCCCGCATGGCAGGCGACCCGCCGGACCTATCTCTGCTGCCCAAGCTCGGCCACATCGGCCTTACCGAGTTCTACCGCGCTGACGAGGCAATCCGGATCGGTTACGAGACGACCAAGAGTCAGCTTGCCGAGCTTGAACGCCTCCAAACTGTAATCACCTGAAACCAAACGGGTATTCGGTTCCTCTCCGAGCGTCACCACACGCGTCGCTTGTGCCGGGCTGCTCCCGCCCTTTTCTGACCATTTTCCCGCCTTAATTCGATTTTAGCCGTGATGTTGCGTAACAGCTTACGATTCGTTACCTCTGTGTTTCTGGGACGGGCAAACCTGCGGATCTGGGCTGTTAGACGTAGGCGTGTCGCGGCACGCGCAGTTCCTGGAAGGGGTTCGGTTTGAAAGTAGAGGACTCGCGCTACGCACGCGCCGGCAGGCGCGTTATTCTCTCGACGCTGGCGTCGATCCTCCTTGCATCCTGCACGACGAGCGGTTCTGACGAGTTCATGGGCTTTTCGCCCACTGCAGCTTCCTCCCTGGCCGCAGCCGAACAAACTGTCGCGCTGAGCGCACCTGAACTCCCTTCCGCCGACGCTCCGGCACCAGTCTCCGCCTTTGTCCAGGAAGAAGGCGACCCGAACCTTCCCGACACCGTTGCAGCAGCTCCGGGCCTCCGTCCGGTCCTTTCCGCTGGCGGTCCGGTTTCCCAGCTGCAGGAAACGACGCTGCAGCAGCAGGCAGAGGCTCTCGCTGCGCAGCAGCAGGTTCAGCAGCAGATCGTGACGGCGGCGCTCGCGCCGCAACAGGCACCACCAACTGCAGCCGAATCGCAGACGCAGACTGTTCCCGTTCCGGCGCCCTCGCCTGCAGCCGCTGCAGCGCCGGCACCTGCGGCCGAATCAGTACCCGCGGCGCGCCCGGAGGCAGAGGCGCCCGCAACGGCAACCGCCTTCATCGCTCCTACCGAACCACCGAAGAAACGTGGCCTGTTCGCCTCGCTCTTCGGCAACCAGCAACAGCAGTCGGCGCCGCAGCCGCTCATTCCGCAAGCAGCAGCACCTGCACCTTCCGAGGCGCCCAAGGCGCCAGCCGCGGCTCCTGAACCAAAGCCCCGCCCGATGATTCAGCTCGCCTCGAACGGCAATAGCAAGCCTGCGAAGGCGAGTGGGGCTGGCGAAAATGCCCTCCCCGGCGTTCGAACCAATTCTCTCTTCGAAATTTCCCGCCGCTCCGGCGCAGACGAAAGCGACGACATCGACGTTTATGAGGATGAGGAAGCTCCGGTGCAGGTAGCCTCGGCAGCCGGCCTCGCGCGACTCGCACCCAACGGCCTGCTGCGCCAGACCGACCACGTCGACGTCGCCTGCCTGAAACCTTCGCTGGTGCGCACGTTGAAGGCGATCGAGAATCACTTCGGCCGCAAGGTCGTCGTCACCTCCGGCTACCGCAACCCGGCACGCAACGCGAAGGCCCGTGGCGCGAGGAACTCGCTGCACATGTACTGCGCCGCAGCTGACGTGAAGGTCGAAGGCGTCAGCAAGGCGCAACTTGCTGCTTTTGCTCGCTCAATGCCCGGCCGCGGCGGCGTTGGCACCTACTGCCACACCGACGCCGTGCACATTGACGTAGGCCCGGAACGCGACTGGAACTGGCGCTGCCGGCGCCGCAAATAATTTTTCGCGGGAAGGGTGTGAAAAAGTTCTCCTTCCCGTGAAAGAGGGGGTTGCACTCCGCGAGGATGCCCCATATAAGCCCTCTCGTAACTGGCCCGCGCCCATCGTCTAGCGGTTAGGACGGCGCCCTTTCACGGCGCAAACAGGGGTTCGATTCCCCTTGGGCGTACCAGTTTCCCTCCCTTAAAAATTTGGTTCTGCATCACTGACCGAGCTTCCGTGTGCATTTCGCATCGGATGACGATCTGGCGGCAACATCACGCTCCGCATAGCCTTTCTGTCTGCGTCTCCCAGCATCACTGACTCACCGAATGCGTCAGTGATGCCGAGTCGAGCTTCGGCTTGTTCAGCTTCACCTTCACGACGTCGCCGGGCATTAAAGGTGTCGATTCCTCCGCTTCGAATTCGACCGACTGACCGTTTTCCAACCGCACAATCGTCATCGACACCTGCGGCTCGTCGAGCGCCGGCCCCTTCTTCGCCAACAGCTCGAGCAGCAGCTTTTGCGACGTTTCGCGCTTCAGCAGCATCTGCTCCAGCGATGCGCGTTGCTGCTGCAGTTCAGAGGCGATCTGCGTCTTGCGGCGATCATGCAGGCCATCAAGGCTCCGTGTCGCTTCCGCGACGCCCTGCCGGGCACGCATGATAGCTGTCACCTGATCGAGGCGGTCGGCACGATGTGAGGTTAGCGCCCGTTCGAGATCGGACTGGCGCGACGCAATCGCGATTCCCTTCTCGACGAGCGTCGTAACGCCCTTGAGTTCCCGTTCCGCGGCGGCGATGGCCTGATCGGACGCCACGATCTTCTGCTCGAGTACGCCAATCTCCGCATGCAGAAGCTCCCGCAACTCATTGAGCGACTTCGTCTGCCGCTCGAGTTCATTGGCGCGGGTCTGCATGATCATCCGCTCATGGGCCTGGACCTCCTCGGCGAGGGCCTGGTCTTGCGGATCCAAGGGCATCTGCGGGAAACGGATCTCGGTAGCCCCGTCCATCTCCGCCTCGAGCCGCGCGATTCGCGCCCTGGCGCGCAGGATATCGCTCTCGATCGAGCGCAGGTCGCCGACCAGCTTGATCTCATCCGAAGGCTGCACCTGCGACCTGCTCTGGCCGCCGGACATCGCGATCGCCTTGAGCACGCTCATGCCCGGGCGATAGCCGTGGGAGCCGGGAGTATTCACATCACCCACCACGTAGATCGGCGGGTACTCCATGATTTCCACCGTCGTGTTCGGGATGTCTACCGTGCCCATTGCCTGCTGCAGGCGGTTGGAAATCTCGTCAGCCAGCTGCTTGCTGTCGCGCCCTTCCACGGGAATCGCGCCGACGACGGGCACCGATATGGTTCCGTCGTCTGAAACCACGAAATCGCCGCCAAGTGCGCTCCATTGCTCATAGACACCCTTCATCGGCATCCACTGCACAACTGTGATCCGCAACTTCGTCTGGGGAACGAGCACGTCCTCGGCGGCCATGCCGGATGTGGTCGTGCTCAACACGGCAAATGAAGCCGCGGTGAAGAGGAACCGTCGACTCTCACTTATAAACTGTAGGAAGGAAGTCATGTGCCCGCTGCCGGCCCTTCTTGCATCACGTTGACAGCAAGTCTGATCGAAGGCACCTGCGCGGGTAAGGTGGCACCTCGTCGGCGCCCCTAATCCTTAAGGATGGCTCCGGCGCATCGGGTGCCACCCAAAGTTTCAACGGGTGGCATCCCTTCTCGTCCGTTGATGGCAAGATGAGGCCGCGCCTCAACCTATTGCAGCGTCGCAAGGTTGCAGGCGCCAAGCTATTGTTCCGCAACCAAAGCCTTGGTTCGTCGGCGGGAGGCTGATGTGCGACCTTTCAGGCACACGATGCAGGAGCTGATTTCGTGGATTTCAAATCCAGGGACGAGCAGAATTACGACATGAGTGTCATCTGCCCAGATACGGGACATCCCCGGCGAACTATGCTGGTTCTCGCATCACAGGGGCTGTTTCCGCCGAGCATGGTCCATGCGATCGAACGGGAATTTCCATGGATCACCGTCGAGCAGCGGACGGAAGTCGCGGCTGCGGACGCAAGATACCGCTTCCCGCTGGCGCTGATCCTGCTGGATCCGGACCTCCTTGCCTCTCTCGAAGCCTTGGCGGCAACACGCGGCCGCGATCAACCGCTTCCCGTGGTCGGACTTATCGAGCAGGAGAGCAGAGACCGTGAGAAGGTCCTGACGCTTGTTGAAAGGTCGCGGGTGGCTCGCAGCGTTCTGCCGATGAACATGCGGCTCGACGTCTGGCTGTCGGTGATCCGCCTCATGCTAAGCGGCGGAGAGTACTATCCGCCGATGATCAAGCGCGAGCCAGAGGTGCCGAGGCACCCAGCCGCGTCTTTGGAACCCGCCACCGTCCAGGCGCCGGCGAAGCCGACAGCGCTTCAACTGGCGGGGCTGACGCCGCGCGAGATCGAGGTACTGGGAATGGTGGCCCTTGGCATGCAGAACAAGTCGATCGCGTCCGCGTTCTCGCTTTCCGAGCACACTGTGAAGATCCATCTTCACAACATCATTGCCAAGCTGGGTGTACACAACCGCACACAAGCGGCAGCAATGTACAGGGAAGCCGCGACGAACCAGGAGCGGTGAGACACTGCAGCAGTTGATCTTTTCGCGAAACCAGACGCTTCAGGGACGGGTCCCGTGGTCTAGGTAGCGGAGGTCGAACCCGGTAAACTCTGCCGCCCGGTGGACGTCCGGGAACGTCACTGTCCCCTCCCGAAATACCACCAACTTGATCTCCCGCAACTGGCGCAGCACGCGGTTGAGATGGATGGTCGTCATGCCGAGCGCATCGGCGAGCACCGCCTGGGAAATCGGGCACGGATAGTTGTCACCAGTGCCGCAGCCGATCAGGTGCAGCCGCGCCCCGAGCTCCAACAGGAAGTGCGCCGTACGCTCAAGTGCCCCTCTCCGCCCGACGCTCACCAGATGTTCTACCACCATCGCCTCGTCGCGGGATGCAGCCCACAGGAGCGAGACCGCGAGCTTCGGCGCAGCCCGAAACACGTCCCACATGGCTTCGACGGTCACCTTCGACACCTCGACATCGGTCAGGGTGATGAAACTTTGGTCAGAGGTACGCAGAAGCAGGCTGCGCACACCGAGGAAGTCTCCGGGAAGGTGGATGTCGATAATTTGCCGGCTGCCATCGCGCAGGCGTTTGTATGAGCACGCCCAGCCCTTGCGAAGAATGTACGCGCCACGGTTGGTCTGGCCCTGATAGACAACCTCGCTTCCGGCAGCAAATTGCATCCGATGCCGTTGAAGGTCCTCTAGCCTCGCCTTCTCGTCCTCGCCGAGCGGCTGAAACGCCTGCAGCTTAATTGCGAGGGCGTCTTCATCGTGGTCCATCTGGTGTTTTCTGCGCATTCCCAGCCTGCCTGCCTTCGCTATGATTGGCGGGTATATCGCCAGTCTAACGCAAGGTTATTGATCTGGATCTATAATGTAAAACAGCCACTTCCGATCCGCGTGTCAGCTAAACTTGGTGTGATGGACCTGCTCTACATCCTAGGTCTGACTAACTCGGACTACCGACTACTACTTTTGGGGGATGCCGGTGGCTTCACATGCATACGTTCGCCTGACCGCACCCTCACCTTCATGGCGTGCATTCCGACGTTGTGGCCGATTGGCCAGTCTAACGGGGGCACCGCTCACACCCGCGACGGCGCGAAACTGCACCGTCAGCCTGGTCAGGCACCTCCTGCGACCAAGCTGCTTCTCATAACGCCTATTTTTCAACGAGATGTGTCCAGGCCCCGCCTGAGACGCCGGCACGCGGCATTCACCCCCCCGCTATTCTGGCCGAACGCCAATGTGAGGCAGTTTGGCCACACATTAGACAAGACGACAACATTTAAGGCGGGGTTAATTTCGATCAATTTTCAGATCATTCAAAACCGCTATGGTTGTATTCGGTTGTCGATTATTTCGACTGCGGCGGGGAATGCTTAGTGGGGGCAAAGTCCAAACTATAAATAGGCGGGCGGAAATCTTTCCAGTCATGCATCGGCATGCCTAGACCCGCTGTGAAAGAGGATCAGGCTAATGAACATGGGTATCGTCACTAACGGCACTCGTAACGCATTTGATGTAGTTACTGCCCCGCAGCTCCCCGACGATATACCTGCCAAGAAGGGCGGCGTTTCGGGCGAGGAGAATATCGAACGCAAACTGCTGATCGTCGATAGCAGGGCACTGGACCGAGAATGCTTTGCGCAAAGTCTGGTATCCCACGGAATTGGGATGACAGTACTTCCATTCGGATCGGTTGAATCATTTAAAGCAACGAAACAACCAATCTCTTCACTATCCGCGGTGCTGTTCAATGTCGGCGGAAGGCGGATCAACGAACCTGCGGTTGCAGATGAAATCAAGAAGCTGGTTACGGAACTCGGCAAGATTCCGCTGATCATCCTAGCCGACACCGACGAGCTGCCGCAGATCATGCAAGCACTTGAACTCGGCGCCCGCGGTTTCATTCCGACCTCAGTCGGCATCGATGTCTGCATCGAAGCAATTGGCCTTTCGATGGCGGGAGGAGTGTTCGTTCCCGCGAGCAGTGTTCTTGCAATGCGCAAGCTGGTGGAAACGAACATCGAGAACCATCCCTATGCCAGCATGTTCACCTCACGTCAGGCCGAGGTGGTGGAAGCCCTTCGGCGCGGCAAGGCGAACAAGATCATCGCCTACGAATTGAACCTGCGCGAAAGCACTGTAAAAGTTCACATCCGCAATATCATGCGCAAGCTCAAGGCAACGAACCGGACTGAAGTCGCATACAAGATCAATGACATGTTCCCGAACTATTCGCTTTCATCGGGAAGCCAGGCCTCTCGTTCTCTTGGCAACTGATCTGCCCTTCAATGACCGGTTCCGTTGACGACAACGGATACCGTCTTGAACAGGATCTTGAGATCGGTACCGAATGACATCACCTTCGCGTAGCGGGTATCGTGCATTGCCCGCTCCGCGAAGGTGCAGTTGTTCCGCTCGCTGATCTGCCACAGCCCCGTCAGCCCAGGCTTCATCTCGTAATAGGCGGAACCCGGATACTGGTTTCGCTGCTCGGGCATGAACGGCCGCGGCCCTACCAGCGTCATCTGCCCCACGAATACGTTCCAAAGCTGGGGCAGCTCATCCAGAGAGTACTTCCTCAGGAACCTGCCGACTCGTGTAACCCGGGGGTCGTGCCGCAGCTTCTGATGCAGCTCCCATTCCGGGCGCGCCTCAGGACACTCCTGCAAATACGCCTCGAGCATCTCGGCTGCGTTAGGACGCATTGTCCGCAGTTTCCACATGCGGAAGACCTGACCGTCCTTCCCAACCCGCATCTGGCTGTAAAATGCCTTCCCTCCCTCCAGCCTGACCAGCAAGGCTGCAACGCCGATGACCGGCACTACGACCGGAGCCGCGAGTACAGTCGCGGCAATGTCCAGGCAGCGCTTGCTGAAGAAATAGAGCCTCCTCCTTGTCCTCTCGGCGTCCGCTATCGTGATGATGTCGAGGGACGGGCCTGGCGCCAGTTCGTGACGATAGTCAGACATGATAAATCCCCACCTCCCATGGAAATTCGAGGCAAGAGATCCCCGTCCGCAGAACGTGAGTCCTGCGCCGTTGAGCAGTAAAAATGCTCGCTGTGCGATCTCCTGTTGTTCAGGAAAAGTTAGCCATGAAGGGTGGAGTGCTCAATCAATCGTCCGTTAGCTATTAAGAGCTACGACCTGGATTTAATTTGACATTACGGCGCCCGACTCCAGCACAGATGCGAGACTCTGCTTGGTCTACAGACCGTCGCATGACGCAAAACTTGGCCAAAATCGACCATGCTGGGGATGTCCGCCTGCTGCCAGGCGATGAAAGGATGGACCGTGACGGCTCCTGCCGGCCTAGATCGCGACACCCATACGTAGAAGTAGCATTAGAAGGTCTGCCCGGCTCGTTGCCGTGGGATGCATAGGTTGTACCACCTTAGCCAACCGGATGAGGCTGGTTCAGGTGTTTTCCCTATTCCACTTTCCGACCGTGGACGAGCTATTGTCTGACAGCAAGAAGCCGATCATCCGCCGGGCGCGGTGAAGCCGCACGCAAACCAGCACGGCAAAGGCCAGCACTCGGGCTCGAAAGCTTCGAATGCGACGCGTCCTGAAGACGGTGATCGTCTCGGCGAGTGGCGAAAGGGCAACCGCCACGCTTTTAAGGGCCCACATCAGGTTATCGGCAACATGAGGACCCAGCTTCCTGAATTCATGGGCAACGTGCCGGTCCCAGCGCACCAGAAGTTCGCCGAGGGAGGCACAGGGAGGCGTATACACCTTCGCTTCATCGAGGTACGCGATGCGATAGCCCTCTGCGCTCGCCTTCATCCCCCAGTCGGTATCTTCCATCGTGCCGATGCCGCCGAACGGCCCGACAGCCGCAAAAACCTTCGCGCGCACCGCCATGTTGCCAGTGGCGGAGAAGGCGTACTCGGTGACATAGCGGTCATTGCGGTAGCTGAAGACGCTTTCGTACGCCTCGATCGCGGTCAGCCGTTCTGGCTGCGCCGGCTGGATCCGGATGTCGCCGCCGACGAAGTCGACGTCCGGATTGCGCGCGAAAAAGCTGACGATGTACTCGATCCAGCGCGACCCGGCGATGCAGTCGCAGTCGATGAAGGCGAGGATTTCACCTTGGGCTACGGCCGCGCCACGGTTGCGTGCGGGCCCCGGCCCCGGCACCAGCTCGACCTCGAGCTTCACCCCATCGAAATCCGCACACACACCGGTCGGCGGCTGAGCCGAGCCGTTGTCGACGACGATAATCTCACAGGGAATATCGGTGGTTCGCTGCGCGACGAGCGACGCGAGGCAGCGCCTGAGTTCATCCGGCTCATTCAGATGGGGGATGATCACACTAATCATTGGTACTATAGGCATCGAATTCCTACCAACAAAACCGGAGTTAAACTCAAACACAGGCTGAGTACAAATCATACTCATGTCAATTCAAAAATTTTCCACCGGGGTTTTTGAGGGATCACATGTCTATACACAGCTTGAATACTAGTGAAAGTGTACAGAATTATGCCTTAGCGCCATTTTGTATTATTGGAGGTGGACTCGCCGGGCTTCTGATTGCCCGCAAACTTTCCGAAGCCGGGCGCAAGGTCATCGTCCTTGAAAGCGGCAATGACGGCAACTCGGAGGATGTCGACCGGCTGAACGAGCTGGACGACCCGTCCAGCCGCTACACCCGTGCGACCACGGGACGTCGGCGTGGCCTGGGGGGGACCTCCAGTCTCTGGGGCGGCCGGATGATACGGATAAGCCCGCATGATACGTCACGTCGCCCGCATGTTCCTGATGGCGCGTGGGATCTCCCGGCAATGGAGCTAGACACCTACGAGGAAGAGATCGAAGCTCTTTTCAAGGTCGCCTCGGGATCACATGACGAGCTGGAAGATGATACCGGCCCTATTGCTCCGGAATTTCCCGTCGATTGGATGTCGCTCGTTCCGCGCTGGGCAAAGTGCCCGCGCTTCAAGAACTGCAACATCGCTACCCTGCTCAAGGATGAGCTGAGACGCTCGCCCAACATCGACATCTGGCTCGATGCGACGGTCTGCGACTTCGAGCTGGATGCGCAATCGGGTCGTCTCGCGGCGGTGCGCGCCCGCAACTTCACAGGCCGCGAGCTCCTGGTCAGGGCGGACCGCTTTATCCTCGCCGCGGGCACTATCGAAACCACACGGCTTCTTTTGCTCCTCCAGCAGCGTTCCGGCTACCGCGCTTTCTCCAGATGCAAGGTGCTCGGCCGATACTTCCAGGATCATCTGAAGGCGCATGTCGCCACGATCGATCGCAGCGATCCGCAATCAACGAACCGTCTTTTTGGATACCGCTTTGTCAATGGTACCCGGCGGGATCTTCATCTGGAACTCGGCCACGGCGTGCAGGTACGCGACGAAGTCGGCAGTGCCTTTGCATATATCGCCATGGACCTCGATGACAGCCCGCTCTCGCACGTCAAGCAGATCGCGCACTCGATCCAGCGCGGTGAGGTGGACCTCAAGGCAACCGTGCGCCTCTCGGGCAACGTCGGGCTGATTGCACGGGCCGCCGCCTGGCGCCTGGTCCGGAAGCAGTTGTTCGTACCCGCGGACATCGTCCTTCGCCTGATGGTGTGCGTGGAGCAACTGCCAGACTGGAACAACCGCCTCGTCCTGTCCGACAGGCTCGATGCGCTTGGCGTCCCGATGGTTCATTGTGACTGGAACCCTACCCAGACTGACGAGAGGACGTTCCGTTCCACCATCAGCGCAATCTCTGCCTACTGGGAGCAGGCCGGCTTCAACCAGATCTGTCCCCTGAAATGGGTCAGCCCTGTGAAGGAGGACCCAGCCCACATCACGAGCATCGCTGAAGCATGCGCGCATCCCTCTGGTACTACGCGGATGGGATTAGACCCCTCGACTTCCGTAGTCGGGCCGGATCTGCACTGCCACGAGGTGCCAAATGTCGCTGTTGCGAGCGCCTCGGTCTTCCCGAGCGCTGGCAGCGCCAACCCGACTTTGACGATCATGAAACTCGCGCTCTGGCTGGCGGACTCGTACCTGCGCGAACCGTCGCGACAGATGCGTCCCTACGCCATCAACGCCTCATGAGCGAGATGGCGTCGAGGGGTACCACTACCGCCAAAGAGAGTAGCCCGAGGCTAACCTTCCGAGCTGTAGTCCCCTATCGGCGATCTATCGTCCCCGGCTGCGCTCGCATGAAGATGGATCAAGCTGGCATTATTGCCGCAACGGACGACAGGCAACAAAATGACCGATAGCGACATCCGCTTCTACCTTTCGATCCTGATCGGAAGACTGCCTTACATCTTCAGCATCGCTCTCGTTGTCGCAGGCCTTGGGATCACGGTGGCTTACCTGATGCCGACGGTCTATGGCGCCAGCGCCAAGATCCTGGTGGAACCGCCGCAGATCCCCGCGGAGATGGCAAAGCCGACCGTTCATATTCCGCCGCTTGAGCAACTGCAGATCATCCAGGAAGAGATCACGACGCGGGAGAACCTCCTGGAGCTGGCGCGCCGGCTGGATATTTTCGGCGATGCAGCCGAGAAGCTGACAGAAGGGGAAATCGTCGAAAATCTGCGCAAACGCACCATCCTCCAGCTGGTTCCGACGGAACGCGAGGGTGCGACCATCTTCAGCGTATCCTTCCAGGCTCGCGATCCAAAGCTATCGGCACAGGTCGTCAACGAACTGGTTTCGATCATCCTTGCGAAGAACGCGGGCATGCGCGCCAGCAAAGCAGGCGACACGCTGGAGTTCTTCGAAAAGGAGGTGGCTCGTCTGGCCGATGAGCTCGCCCGTCAGGAAGAGGCGGTGCTGGAATTTCGCAATGCCAATATCCACGCCCTCCCCGACAGCCTCGACTTCCGCCGCGCCCAGTTGAGCAACCAGCAGGAACGGTTGCTTCTCCTCGAGCGCGAAGAATCGTCACTGAGGGTGCGACGGACCAACCTTGTGCGCGTCTTCGAGACGACCGGTCAGGTCGCAGGCACCGGGCCGCTCTCGCTCGAACAGGAAATGCTGCGTGACCTGAAGCGGTCTCTGGCAGAGCAACTGGCAATCTTCTCCGAAGGCAGCCCGAAGATCGTCGCACTCCGTGGCCGGATCGATTCGCTCCAAAGGGAGGTGCAGGCCAGCCAAGACACCAAGCAAGCGGCGGGCGGCGTTTCCGAGCTCGATCTCCAGCTCTCCGACATCGATGAGCGCCTGTCCTTCATCGAACGCGAGAAGGCCGCCATCAAGGAGAACCTTGATGTACTGGCAAAAACCATCGAGGTCACACCACAGAACGAGACGAGCCTGAACGCTCTCGAACGCCACCGGGACAACATCCAGGAACAGTACAACAAGGCGGTTGCCAAGCTGGCTGAAGCGTCAACCGGCGAACAGATCGAACTCCGCGCCAAGGCCGGACGGTTCACGCTTGTTGAGCCCGCCATTCCGCCCGAAAGCCGCTTGAGCCCCAACAGGCGCAAGATCGCCGGCATCGGCGTGGCAATGGGCATCTTCCTCGGTTTCGGCGCGATAGCCGGCCTCGAACTAATGAATCGGACCGTGCGAAGGCCAGCAGACCTCGTCCCGCTGGTCGAGGAGCCGCTGCTTGGCACTATTCCCTACATCTGGAACCCGGGAGAGAAGGAAGCTCGGAAACGCAAGCTCTCCATCAGCCTGGCAACGTTGGTATGCGCGGTCGCCATCGCGGGGGCAGCCCTCTACCACTACCGTCCGCCGCTCGCGATCGCCTTCGAGAACCTGATCGAAAGCATCGACCGCAACAGTCTGATGTAATTCCGGAAAAGGCACACCATCATGCAACAAGAAGAAACTCGGATCGTGCCAATGGAGCACATTCGAACGGCGATGCAGAAGGCGGGGGCATCTTTCGGATCTCCCCGCACCAGCGAACCGCCAGCTCCGACCAAGCCGCTCCAGGAGACGGTTTGGGACGCCCTCCCAGTAGCGAGGCTGAGCCCGGCGCATCTGGAGGGTAGCCGGATAGTCACCCTGGACAAGAACCATCAGGTGGGCGTTGCTTATGACATGCTGCGGACCCGCGTGCTGCAGCGGTTGCGCGAAAACAACTGGACCTCGATCGCGATCACCTCGCCGACGGCGGGCGGCGGAAAATCTTCGCTCGCGCTCAACCTCGCCTTTAGCCTGTCCAACCGGCCGGATTGCCGCATCGCGCTGCTCGACTTCGACCTGAGGTGCCCAACGATTGGGACCAGCCTCGGCATCCCCGCGTCTTCACCGATCGAGGAATTCATCCGCGGCACCAGGAGCTTCGAGCAATCCTTCAAGAAGCTGAAGGACAACCTCGCGGTAGCGACCAACGGCCGGCCGGTCGAGTTCGCCGCCGAGTTGCTGCAAAGTCCGGAGGCTGTCAGGTGCGTCACGGAAGTCAGGGAAAAGCTTTCGCCTGACGTCATTCTCTACGACTTGCCGCCGATGCTTGCCGCCGACGACGTGATGGCATTCCTGCCGAACGTCGACTGCGCGATCCTGGTGGTCGAGGCGGAGAAGAACACGCCCGAACAGGTCGCGGCGTGCGAATACGAGTTGTCCTCGAGGTCAAAGCTGCTCGGGGTTATCCTGAACAAATGTCGTCACGCCGTTGAAGCGCAGGCCTATGGCTATGGAGGCTGACCGTGGACGCTCGTTTTCGGGAGAGTTTCGCGCCGGTGAGTACCGAACGCAGTGAAGTGGCCACCGCCAGGTCCGGCTCGGCCGTTTGCCTTTATCTGGAACACTTCGGCCTGAGGGAGCGGCCGTTCAGCCTGCAGCCGGACCCCGCCTACCTGTACTGGTCAGAAGAGCATGCCCGCGCCTATGCGATGCTGGAATACGGACTGGCGAGCTTCGCGCCGATCATCGTCATTACCGGGGAGATCGGTGCTGGCAAGACAACGCTGGTGCGCCACCTGCTTTCGTCCGCGCCCAGTTCGCTGCAGGTCGGCCTGATCTCGGACGTGCACGGTAATCGCGGCCAGCTGCTGCAGTGGATCCTGCGTGCACTTGGTGACAATGAGGCCGAGAAGTCGATGTCCTACGTGAAGCGCCTCTCGCGCTTTGAGGAATACCTGCACCGCCAGGCGATGGCCGGAAACCGCACCCTGCTCGTCTTCGACGAGGCCCAGAACCTCTCGGCAAAGAAGCTCGAGGAGCTCAGGTGCTTTTCCAACCTCAACGGCGGAAACATGGAGTTGCTCCAGCTTCTGCTGGTGGGCCAGCCGGAGCTGAACGAAATTCTGGCGCGGCCGCGCCTGCTGCAGTTCGCCCAACGCGTCTCCGCCAAGCACCACCTGTCCGGCATGCCGTTGTCGGCGGTGCGGCCCTACATTAATCACCGGCTTGTGACTGCCGGCGCCAAGTCTTGGATATTTACCCCAGGCGCTTGCGATCTGGTCGCGGCCGCCAGCGCAGGCCTGCCGCGGGTCATCAACCAGATTTGCGACTACGCGCTGGTCTATGCCTTCGCCGAGGGCCGCACGGTCGTGGCGGCGGATCTGGTTCAGCAGGTGATCGACGAGCGTGGCATCCGCTCGCTCGTGCCCCAGCCCGCAGCCAGGTAATCACCAGCCGGAAAAGAAAACGGCGCGGAACACGTTCCGCGCCGTAACAATTTTTGCCTGACTTAGCGCCAGATGCCGCGTGTGTCGTAGACGACCTTGCCGCCCAGGCGGGTATGACGCATCGCCCGGAACGGCTCGTGTTCGACCAGCAGAACCACGATGTCAGCCTCTTCAACCGCCTGCACCGCGTCCTTGAGCTTCAGGTTCTCGCAATCCGAAAGGAGCGGCGGCAGTTCGGCGACATAAGGGTCGCAGGCGGCGATCTCGACATCCGGCAGTCCTTTGGCGATCAGGTTCACCACCTCCACCGCGGGGCTCTCGCGGATGTCGTCGACGTTCGCCTTGAAGGTAAGGCCAAGGCAAGCAATCGAGGGGGCTCGGAACCGCTGTGCCTTGGCGATCACCTGCTCCGCCACATGGTGGGGCCGGCGATCATTGACTTCCCGGGCTGTCCGCAGCAGCGGCGATAGCTGCGGCGCGGCCGCCACGATGAACCACGGATCAACCGGTATGCAGTGCCCGCCGACACCTGGACCGGGATTGAGGATATTCACGCGCGGGTGCCGGTTTGCGAGGCGGATGACCTCCCACACATCGACGTGCAGATACTCGCAGATCAGCGAAATCTCGTTGGCGAAGGCGATATTGACGTCGCGATAGGCGTTTTCGACCAGCTTGGCCATCTCGGCACTGGCGGCGTCCGTCAGCAGGATCTCGCCCTGCGCGAATACGCGATAGATCGAGGCTGCCTTCTGCGCGCAACGCGGCGTTATCCCACCAACGATGCGGTCGTTGGTGATCATCTCGATCATGATGCGGCCGGGCAACACGCGCTCCGGGCAGTGCGCCAGGTGGATGTCGGGCTGCGGCTCGGTGTCATGCGGCAGTTTGAGGTCTGGCCGCTCTTCGCCGATCCAGCCCTTTACTTTTTCGGTCGTTCCAGGCGGCGAGGTCGATTCCAGCACCACGATCGCGCCACGCCTCAGCTTCGGCGCAATGCTGCGCGCGGCCGCCTCGACATAGGCGAGATCCGCCTTGCGATCCTCGGTGAAAGGGGTGGGCACCGCGATGATGTAGGCATCCGCCTCGGGCATCTCACGCGTTGCGACGAGCCTCCCCATCGCCACCGCGCCGCTGACGGCAACCGCAAGGTCAGGTTCCACGAAGGGCACCTCCCCCCGTGACACCGCCTCGACGATGGCGGGATTGACGTCCACCCCGACCACATCGATGCCCCGTGTTGCTAGCGCCACCGCGGTGGGCAGCCCAATATACCCCAGGCCGACGATGGCGACCTTGCCCGTGAATTTGTCGTCCATGAAACGGTCCTAGATGTGCCTGATGCCTGATGCCGAAGCTTGAATCCTCGGAGCTTCGAAGGGATGCGCCGGCCGCAGCAACTCAGCGAGCGTCAGCAGGATGAAGCTCGTGTTCGTGCTGAAGTACCGCCACCACATGCGTCGAGGCTCCTGGACCACCCGATACGCCCACTCCATGCCCGCCCGTTGCCAGGCAACCGGAGCCCGCTTGGTGTGACCAGCCATGATGTCGAACGAGCCGCCTACCCCGTGCAAAACTGGCACGTTCAGCGACGGGCCGTACTTTGCGAGGAAGATCTCCTTGCGTGGCGAGGTCATGCCGATAAACAGCATGTCGGCACCCGATTGCGCGATGTCCTGCGCAATGCTTTCACTATCCGCGTCGGCAAAGTAGCCGTGATGGCTGCCGGCGAGCCGCGCGCCCGGATAGCGCTGTGCGACCACCGCCTTGAGCTTCTCCAGAACCTCCGGCTTTGCCCCCAGTAGGTAGATCGAGCGCTGCTGCTGGTCCGCCAGCGCAAGAAGCTGCTCGAAGAGGTCAATACCCGCCACGCGTTCCGGCAGCGGGCGCTTGACCAGCTTGCTCGCCCACACCACCGACTGGCCATCAGCCAGCAGCACGTCACAGTCGAGGAGCGAGTTGCGCAGCAGGTCGTCGCGCCGTGCCTTGACGATCTTAGCCGCATTCAGAACGCCGATCAGCAGCCGCTCCCGGGTCTGGATTGCTGTCGAGCAACGCCGCAGCACGTCATTAAGTGTCAGCGGATCGAGCTGGAAGCCGAACAGCAGCCGGCGGTCGTAGCGCATGGGCGCGTTCATTGCGGCCGCTCCTCTGCCGCTGCAGGCCCGGCGCTCAGCCGCTCCTTCATGCCGTCGGACAGCCAGGCAAACAGCAGCCAGCCAAGCTCGTACGGGCGGCATTCGTAGTCGATCCTGCCGGGACGGAAGACCGCGTCGAGGCCCGGCACCTTGAGTCCCGGCGCTGCAGCCGTTATCGCAGCCGAGATTGCTCGCACCAGTTTCTTCGGCTCATGGCGCGCGACTTTGCGCCAGATGACGTTGTCGGCGTTGCAGACGAGGGACTGACCGGCCTCGTTCGGCCCGTCGAGCCAGTCGATGCCGCGGGCGATCGACGCCATGTGGTCGTGCCCCCCTGCGTCGCGCAGGTCGAGCAGCGCCATCGGCCCCATCGCGTGCTGATGCACACTGTAGACGGGATAGCCCTCGACGACCGTGCCGTTGCGCGTGTCGTAGTGCCACCACCACTGGCCCTGCGGGCCCTGCAGCCGGCAGATCGCATCACCGCTGGCATTGGCTGCAGCCAACGCATCCGGATCGTGCGAGATCATCGACAGCCGGGCGAGTCCCTGTGTCGAGTAGACCTGGTCCGCAAAGCAGCCGATATGCGCCCGCAACCGTCCGCTCGCCGACGCAGGCAGATGATGCGGAAAGAGCCCGTACGGCCCCTGCCCCTTGAGCAGTCGGTCGCGTGCGAGGCGCGTCAGGGTGCGGGTGTCACCAAGCCGACTGCCGGCCACCGCTGCGATAAGCGTCCACGAGCAGTCGACCGTGTCGATCGGCCGGTTTGATTCAAGCAGCGCCACGAGATGTGCGAAGAGCTCCGACGTGAACACGCCGGCAGCTTCCGCCGCCGTCCACGCGGCCAGGGCCACCGCGCCCGGATCCTGCGAAGACTGCGCCCTGTGCGCGCACTGCAGCGCCAGGTCGGCGGCTGTGCGTCCATCAAGTAGCCGCCGCTGCGTCTCTTCGTCGGTGTAGGACAAGCCGAGCGCGCAATTGATGGCGTAGCGCAGGCTGTCGCCTTCCGCGCGGACACCGCTGCCCGTACCGCCATTGTCATTGGTCTTGCGCACCGTATGCGCGAACAGGCCATTGGCATGCATCTGCGGCAGGCCGTCCTTGGCGAGTTCGATAAGCTGCAGGAGTCGGGCATGCGTTGCCGGCGCAACGGACCTTAGTCCTTCCAGGCGGCTATCTGCCAGCAGACCTGCCGGCCCCGTCTCGTTCTGTACAGTCTGGCTAATGGCTACCACGAGCACATCCCATTGGTCCGAGTTGAATCGCTGATGCGGCATGAAGCCGAGGCCCGGAGTTAGGATGATCGGAATGCGACGATACGTGCCAGAAGCCAGATTGGATGATGCGCCGCTAAGGCAGGCTCTTCGGGATGACGCCTCCTACCTCCAACGGCGGAGAGGATTTACGGCTGGAAGCGGCCCTTCCCCTATCGGGCGTGATGAATACGCCCCTGTTCGACATTGCCGCGAAGCCGTCGCCCGTCGATGCTCGCAACGCTGCACCACGCAGCGACCGCAAGCGTCGGCGAGGAACCGTGACAGTTCAGTATCGTGCAGACCATAGTCTCAGGCAAAATCACGCCCTGCCGCCGCTTGCGGTAGTTGTTGTCACCTACAACAGCGCCGACGTCCTTCCAGGCCTGCTCGACTCGCTGGAAGACGGCCTCGCCGATATCGCTCAGCGGCGCATCATCATCGTCGACAATGATTCCGCCGACGCCAGCGCCATCATCGCCCGGCTGCATCCGCTCCAGCCGGAAGTGATCGAAACGGGCCGCAACGCCGGTTATGCGGCAGGCATCAATATTGCCGCCGCGCAGCTCAGTCCCGACAGCGACCTGCTCGTCCTCAATCCCGATTCCCGTCTTCAGCGCGGCGTTGCACGGCGGTTGCAGATCGAACTGCGCAAGGGCAACACCGGAATTGTCGTGCCGCGCCTGCTGAACCACGACGGCACCCTCGCCTACTCGCTGCGCCGCGAGCCGACGATCCTGACTGCCTGGTCGAACGCCCTTCTCGGCGGCCGGCTCTCGCAGTGGCTCGGCACGGGCGACATCATCGGCGATCCCGACCATTATGAAGTCTCACGCGAGATCGAGTGGGCAACCGGCGCGGTGCTCATGATTTCTGCCGCCACACGCCAGCGCGTCGGGCCATGGGACGAGTCGTTCTTCCTCTACAGCGAGGAGGTCGACTACATGCGCCGCACCCGCGCCGCCGGGTTCTCGGTTCAGTACATCAGCGACGTCGAGGTCACGCACTTCGGCGGGGAGTATACGGCCAATCCGTTCCTGACTGGCCTGCTGACCGCCAACATGATCCGCGACTTCGGCAGGCGCCATGGGAAGCTCTCCACGGCCCTGTTCCGGCTTGGACTGGCGGCCGGTGCCGCGCTCCGCGCGCCCTTTGGGCCTGCACATCGTGCCTCGCTCAAGGCTGCGCTCACAGCCCCAACAGCCTGATCAGACGACGCCTTCAGGCCCCCACCTGACCGTGTAGCTCTTGGGCAGAAGAACCCGCTCTACGTAGATGTCGCAACCGGGGAAGAGTGCCTCTACCTCCTTGCGGGAAAGCAGGTTGATGCGGTCGATGTGAAAGCGCCGGCCGCGGACATCCAGGTCCCTGTAATCCTTGGAGAAGGTGAGCAGTTTCCGGCGCGCGGGCGCGGCAAGCCAGTGCAGGAACGGGAGCTGGTAGTGCGGCTCGATCGGGAACTCCCAGGCCGGAGTCTGAACCCAGCCAGCAATCCCGACACGCAGCGATTCGTCGGCCATCGCGCACATATCCGGCCACATGCCGACATGCTCGATTACCGAGTTCGAGTGAACAAGATCGACTGACTTGTCGCCGTAATTGGCCAGGTTGCGTGCATCACCGAGCTCCTCGAGGAACAGGTCGGAGGAAGCGTGACGCCCGAACTCGCTCTCATCGTTATTGAGAAGCCTGATTTCGGCAATGTTGTCGAAGCCGACATTGTCCCAGTAATCCGAACGGCCGCCGATATCGAGGACGGTGACCGGTCGGCCGAGCTTCGCGGCGAGCCGCCCGATCATCTCGCGCAGGATCCTCCCGCGAGCGGTGCGGAAGCGATTGACCGTAAGATCCCTCATTTCCCTCCATTACCTTTTGCAGAAGGTCCAGCCGCTCCGGCGACCGCCTTCCCCCGCTGAGCAGCGACGAAGGCGATACTAGGGACCTTCAGGCCAAGGCAGCTTCTTATCTTCCGCTATAAGACCACATTGAACTGACTGGTTCCATCGTCGCTGTGACCGTCCTGTAGGCTGCGCGCGGTGGCTCGTGGTACCCGAAAGGCGCAGGCAGGGGTAGGTGAGCTTCGACCAACCGGAGCACGGGTGTTACGTCCGCCAGGGAGCAGGAGGCTGAACCTGCGCCATTGGAAGTGGCGCACACGACAACCGTCCGGCTTGTATGAACGCGCAGATGTTCCAGCATCGAGCGACTACAGGCCGGGAGATGACTTGTGAGCAATCTACCAAGCGGTACCGAACAATTCCTCGCCGCCAATAACGAGGCCTACGAGTGGCTGGTGCGGGAGATCACGACGCATGCGAGCACCTGGCATCCGGAGCTTCTGCTCCGCAGGATAGAGGCCGCCGCGAAGTTCGCATCGAACTGCCACACGGGGCGGTTCGCCGACGGCGCTATTGAAAACCTCGCGCTGCGAATCGGCCGGGAACTCCGGGAGCCTGCACAAACAAGCTCAGAACGGCTGCCAAGGGCCGACTGCCGTCGCCGGGTCCTCCACTACTTCGATCGCGTCCACGCCGTCGGTGGCCACACGCGCACGCTGATGCATTGGGCACTCCACGATCGCTCCTCCCGGCACTCGCTTGTACTTGCCTTCCAGGAGGACGTCCCGGTTCCCCCCGGCGTCGAGAAGGCAATCGCCGGAAGCGGCGGCACTATCACGAGACTGCCTGAAACGCCCTCGCGAATCGAACGGGCGCTGTTCCTGCGCCATCTCGCGAAACAGGCCGATCTGGTAGTGCTGCATCACTCGGCATGGGATTCGCTCCCGGTCGTCGCTTTCGCAGTGGAAGGGCTCCCGCCAATTGCGGTCCTGAACCACGCCGACCACATCTTCTGGCTTGGAAGTTCGGTGACGGACCTGGTCATCAACCTGCGCAGCGCATCCATCCCACATTCACGCGACCGGCGTTTCGTCGAGAACAATGCCGCGCTTCCCATTCCACTGGCTGACGACCCCGCCCCCGCGAAGAAGCAGAGCGTGCGGCGCCAGATGGGAATGGCGGACGACGAGATCGTCCTGCTGAGCGTCGCAAGAGCGGAAAAATACCGCCCTTGCGGCGAACATGATTTCGTTGCGACCGCTTCGCGGATCCTGGAAAGCGAACCGAGCGCTCACGTCTTTGTTGTCGGCGAAAGCGCCGAGGGCATCAGCCGGCACATCAGCTACCCTCTCCATCCCCGTTTGCATTTCGTTGGCCAGTTGGAGGATCCGTCGCCCTACCGGGCCGCGGCTGACATCTACCTGGAAAGCTTCCCGTTCGGGTCCAATACCGCCTTGCTCGAAGCCGCTCTTGCGGGGCTGCCGGTCGTTCCTGCTCCCTCGCCGCTGAGCCCGCAGCTGATCGCGGGCGATGACGGGCTCTGGGAGATCATCTCAAATCCTTCGGACCAGCAGGAATATGTTTCGCGCGCGGCAAGGCTGATGCGAGAACCGGAAGTTCGCAGGAAGCTGGGGACGGTCCTGCGGGAGCGCATGCTCGCCCGCAACGTCGCGTCCGGATGGCTCGTGGAACTCGGGCGCGTGTATGCGCGGACCGACCACCTCGTCCATTCCCCGCACCCGATCCCCATCGCGCCGAGTATAGCTGAGGATGCCGATCTCGGTCTTTGCCTGTGGCAGGTCATGTCAGGTGACGGCGCGCCGGCTGCCGTAAGGCACGGCGGGCTGAGCCCAGCCGTCACACAGGGCACGTTCGCCCGGCAGCGAGTCGGCGATTTCGGCACCGCGCGTCGCATCGTCCTGAGCGCTCTGGCCTCGGCTCCGCTCGACAGTGCATCCTGGAAGCTGGCCAAGTTCTCCCTGCGCAGCCATGTAGGCGCGGCGCTTCGCTGGCTGCGTAACGGCGATCCGCTGTTGGGATCATAAACAACCAGTTCAGGCTTCTGCCGGCATCAGGACGCGACCGCCGCCGAAGGGAACTGCCCTCGGCTGCTGCCAGACGGATGGGAGACGCGTTGCCGCGGGGCCTGTCACGAGCCAGAGCATGCCATCATGCACGCCGAGTAGCGCAGGGACGCCGCTTTGATCCGGCAGTGCGCTTAGCGTCCGAAGGTGCTCGAGCGAAAGATGCGTCACAAGCGCCGAATCTCCTGCCGGCACTCGACGCAAAGCCGCCACTAATTCCTGTTCCGAACTGACCGCCTCGAAACGGACCTCACGGCCGCGCCGCGTCAGACGTAAAGTTTCAGATTGGAAGGGGGAGAAGCTCCCGTCATCAACGTTGATGACATGAAGCACACGCCCCTCACCTACCTGCAACAAATCGACATCGCTGCGGATATCGCCGATCACTCCCGGTATGTTCAGATGCTGCCTCGCCCTCGCGACAAGCAGCGATTCCCGCAACCAGCGGAAGCGCCAGCCATGGCGGCCGATCAACGGCAATTTGCGCAACCGGTCCTTCACCTCGCCGCCGATTGTTCCGCATGTCGTGCGAAGCGGGATCGCCTCCTGGTGCATCGACGCCACGCGCCGATGTGCAACATCGAGCTGCGCCAGATTGGTTGTCATGCTGTTGTGGGTGATGGCGACGTCGACAGCCCCAACCAACAGCCCGCGGTCCCTGACGCGGATGCCGTATTCCACCGCATAAGCATGCCAAGCCAGTTCAGGATGCTCCGAGATCGGGCATTCGAGGACGAGGTTTCGGGGGAGCATGAAAAGCACTTCATCGAGACTGTCGACCTCAACCGGATCGGGAGCCGTTTGCCCAAGAAGTTCCACGCGATCGCGCATTCGTCCGAAATATTTGCCATCTGATGTGATGCCTACCGCGCCCAGCATTCCCCATCTTGTGTCGCCGGTCAGAAACGCAGCAGCCTCAAGAAGCCGGTCAACTGAATGCAGGTAAACATCCTGATGGACGAACACGATCACGTCGTGCCGGGCTTGGCGCGCGCCATGATTGAGGGCAGCGCCCGCAGTCGCAAAGCCGCCATTCGTGTTGTCGATCGGGATGAACTCGATCTCCTCCCGGCCGGCTATGGAGCTGTCGAGGCACTCCCGGCGCACATCCGGATTGTTGACGACGCTGACGACGGAAACGCCCTGAACTTTGCCGACCATTCCCGTACTTCCTCTCTGGTCTGGTGAGGCTTGGCTTGCGAGGTCCGGCGGACCAACGGTAGCGCAAGCCGTCCCGTCTACTGCCCCGGCAGGGATCGCGGACAGGGTTCCACGAAAGCGGAAGAGCGGCAATTGCACTGGTATCCCACAATGGGATGATTGGGTTCGCTGACGGGCGCGCGCTGCCTTAACATCGCAGAGCAAACGCAAGGGCATCCGGACAGATTGGTCTTGCGCACTTCCCCCGTCCACACATCCCCATCCCCGTCCGAAAATCCATCCCCGCTTACGCCCCTACTCCTTTCGAGGAGCCGCGCTACCGCGTTTTCGTCGGTTTACCGGAAGGTTGAAAAACCGTCTCGTTGCGGGGAGCCGAACAGCGGCGAGAGGATCCCGAACAGATGATTTCTTCGGACGTCGTGCTGGCAGAGGGGGTGGTGATTCATCACCCCGATCTCGTCAACCTTTACGGATGCCGTGTCGGCGCGGGAACGCGCATCGGCACCTTCGTCGAGATCCAGAAGAACGCCGTGATCGGCGCGAACTGCAAGATCTCCAGTCATAGCTTTGTCTGCGAAGGCATCACGATCGAGGATGGCGTCTTCGTCGGCCATGGCGTGATGTTCACCAACGACCTCTATCCGAGGGCCGTCACCCCTGACGGCAACCTGATGACGGATGCCGACTGGGAGCTGATCCCCACTATCGTGCGCGAAGGTGCCGCCATCGGCAGCAACGCGACGATCTTGCCCGGCATCACCATCGGCCGCGGCGCGGTTGTCGGCGCGGGCGCGGTCGTGACCCGTGACGTGCCCGACTACGCCATCGTTGCCGGCGTTCCGGCGGTCGTTACCGGCAGGGCGAAGGACGCGCCTGCCCTGGCTGCGAGGGCCGTGCGATGATCAACATTGCTGTTGTCGGATACGGCTACTGGGGCCCCAACCTCGTCCGCAACCTTGCCGAAATCCCGGATGCCAACCTCGCAGCCGTCTGCGACCTCAATCTCGAGCGGCTGAAGCCGGTCAAGCTGCGCTATCCGCAGGTGACCATCACCGACGATTTCGATGCGCTCCTGCACGACAACTCAATCGACGCCGTCGCAATCGCAACTCCCGTCTCGTCGCACTTCCGCCTCGCCATGGCGGCGCTGAAGGCGGGCAAGCATGTCTTCGTCGAAAAGCCGATCGCCTCCTCTGCCGAGGAAGCAGAGCGGCTGGTGGACGAGGCGGCACGGCGCGGGCTGGTGCTCGCGGTTGACCATACCTTCATCCACACCGGCGCTGTGCGAAAGATGCGCGAGCTGGTCGATGGCGGCCTCGGCGAGATGTACTACTACGACTCCGTGCGGGTGAATCTCGGCCTTTTCCAGCACGACGTCAGCGTGATCTGGGATCTCGCCGTCCACGACCTGTCGATCATGGACTACGTGCTGCAAACGCGTCCCGTAGCGGTTTCGGCGACGGGCGTCAGCCATGTGCCGGGCGAGCCGGAGAACATCGCGTATCTGACGCTGCACTTCCCCTGCAATCTGATTGCTCACATCCACGTCAACTGGCTGGCGCCGGTCAAGGTGCGCCGGACGCTCATCGGCGGAAGCCGCAAGATGATCGTCTATGACGACCTCGAGCCGAGCGAAAAGATCAAGGTCTACGACAAGGGCATTACCCTCAGGGACGCCGCCCAAAGCAATGGCAGCAACGTCTATCAGGCGCTCGTGGGCTACCGCACCGGCGACATGTGGGCGCCGCACCTCGAGGTGACCGAGGCCCTCAACATCGAGCTTCGGGAATTCGTCCGCTGCATCGAAACCAGCGGCACGCCAACTGCCGATGGTCATGCGGGCCTGCGCGTGGTGCGAATCCTTGAAGCAGCAACCCTATCACTGGCCCAGCGCGGCCGCCCGATCGATCTCGAACCTGCAAGGCAAGTTGCATGATCCCGCTTCTCGATCTGAAGGCGCAGTATGCGAGCATCAGAGCCGAGGTCGAACCGGCGGTGCTGAGGGTACTGGCATCGGCGCAATATGTGCTCGGCGAGGAAGTCGCCGCGTTCGAGCGCGAGTTCGCCCGCTATTGCGACGTGACCGACGCCATCGCCGTCAACACAGGCACCAGCGCGCTGCATCTCGCGCTGCTGGCGGCAGACGTCGGGCCAAGTGACGAGGTCATCACCGTCCCGTTCACCTTCGTCGCGACAGTGTCGTCAGTCTGCTATACGGGCGCTACGCCGGTGTTCGTCGATGTCGATCCGGTCACGCTGACGATGGACCCGGCAAAAATCGAAGCTGCGATTACGCCGCGAACCAAGGCGATCCTGCCGGTCCATCTCTATGGCCAGATGGCCGACATGGACGCGATCATGGAAATCGCGCGCCGGCGCGGCCTGCTGGTGATCGAGGACGCCTGCCAAGCACACGGCGCCGAATATCGCGGCCGGCGCGCCGGCAGCATCGGTCTCACCGGCTGCTTCAGCTTCTATCCTGGCAAGAACCTTGGCGCATGCGGCGAAGGCGGCATCGTCGTCACCAGCGATCCGCGCCAGGCCGAAAAGATCCGCATGTTGCGGGACTGGGGCCAGAGCCGCCGCTACTACCACGACATTAAGGGCTACAACTACCGGATGGATGGCATTCAGGGCGCGATCTTGCGCATCAAGCTGCGCCATCTCGAGGAGTGGACGGAAGCAAGGCGGCGCAATGCTGCGCTCTACGACCGGCTGCTGGCGGGCTCATCCGCGATCACGCCCCCCATAGAGATGCCGGGCAGCCGCCACGTCTACCATGTGTACGCGATCCGCACTCGCGAGCGCGACCGGCTGAAGGCCGAGCTGGAGAAAGCCGGTATCAGCACCGGCCTGCACTATCCGGTGCCGGTTCACTTGCAGCAGGCGCATGCGGACCTTGGCTACGGCCCCGGCGATTTCCCGGAAGCGGAAGCCGCAGCCGCCGAGGTGCTGTCACTGCCGATGTATCCGGAACTAACCGCAGAACAGATCGAGCGCATTGCAGCCGCCGTGCATGCGACGGCGCGCGAGGAAGAAACAGTCGGCTAGCCCCCAACGGGCGCCAGAGGGAGAACGAGAATGCTGAAGGACAAGCGCGTCCTGATTACCGGCGGCGCGGGACTGATCGGGTCGCACATCGCCGATCTGGTGGCCGAAAGGGGTCCATCAGAGATCATCATCCTCGACAATTTCGTGCGCGGGCGGCTCGAGAACCTTAAGCAGGCGCTGGCCACCTTCCCACTCACCATCGTCCATGGCGACATCCGCGACCGTGCACTGCTGGCGCAGGTATTTGATGGCGTCGACGTGGTGTTCCACCAGGCGGCGATCCGCATCACCCAGTGCGCGGAGGAGCCGCGCCTTGCCTTCGATGTCCTCGCCGGCGGCACGTTCGACGTGCTGGAAGCGGCTGTGAATGCGAAGGTTTCCAAGGTTGTCGCCGCGTCATCGGCCTCGGTGCTCGGGCTCGCCGAAAGCTTCCCGACCACAGAAGACCACCACCCCTACAACAATCGCACCATCTACGGTGCCGCCAAGGCGTTCAACGAGGGACTGCTGCGCAGCTTCGCCGATATGTACGGCCTGCGCTATGTCGCGTTGCGCTACTTCAACGTCTACGGCCCGCGCATGGATGTGCATGGCGCCTATACCGAAGTGCTCATCCGGTGGATGGAGCGCCTGGCCCGCGGCGAACCGCCACTCATTCATGGCGACGGCTCGCAGACTATGGACTTCGTCAACGTCCGCGACATTGCGCGCGCCAACGTTCTGGCGGCAGAAGCGGACGTCACCGACGAGGTCTTCAACGTCGCCAGCGGAACCGAGACTAGTCTGCTGCAGCTCGCACAGGCGCTGTCGAAGGTGATGGGCGTCAGCATCCCGCCGGAGCACGGTCCTGCCCGCACCGTCAATGGCGTCACCCGCCGTCTTGCCGACACTACCAAGGCTGAGCGGATGCTGGGCTTCAAGGCCGAGATCGGGCTCGAGCAGGGTCTGGAGGAACTCGTCGACTGGTGGCGCGCCGAAAGTGGCACAACCTCGATGGCGGCTGAGTAATGACCAAACGCACAAGTACAATTCCTGTCGCCCGCCCGGTCCTCGACGAACGCGAGGTGGAAGCAGTCCGCCGGGTCATCCTCTCCGGCTGGGTCACGCAGGGACCGGAGGTCGCCGCGTTCGAAAAGGAGTTCGCCGAACTCGTCGGCGCGCCGCATGCCTGCGCGGTCTCCAATTGCACCACGGCGCTGCATTTGGCGCTGCTCGCTGCGGATGTGGGCGAAGGCGACGAGGTCATCACTGTCAGCCACTCCTTCATCGCGACGGCCAACGCCATTCGCTATTGCGGCGCGGTTCCCGTGTTCGTCGATATTGAGCCGGACGGCTTCAACATCGATCCCAACCTCATCGAGGCAGCGATCACGCCGAAGACGAAGGCAATTCTCTGCGTCCACCAGCTCGGTATGCCGTGCGACCTCGCCGCTATCGTCGGCATCGCCCGGCGCAACAACATCCCGGTCATCGAGGATGCCGCCTGCGCCATCGGCAGCGAGATCCTGTGGCAGGGTCGCTGGGAAAAGATCGGCAAGCCGCACGGCGACATCGCTTGCTTCTCCTTCCATCCGCGCAAGGTGATCACCACCGGCGACGGCGGCATGCTGACGACGAAGAACCCGGAATACGACCGGAGATTCAGGCTCTGGCGCCAGCACGGCATGAGCGTGCCGGACACGGTGCGCCACGGCTCGCCCAAGGTGATCCACGAGGACTATCCCGAGCTCGGCTACAACTACCGCATGACCGACATGCAGGCGGCGATGGGCCGCGAGCAGTTGAAAAGGCTGCCCGAGATCATCGAGACGCGCCGGCGGCTTGCCGCGCTCTACACCGAAGCGATCTCGGAGATCCCCGGCTTCGGAACGCCCGTCGAGCCAAGCTGCGTGCGCAGCAACTGGCAGAGCTATTGCGTGCGCCTGCCTGATGGAATCGACCAGCTCGCGGCCATGCAGGCGCTGCTCGACAAGGGCATCTCCACCCGCCGTGGGGTGATGAACTCGCATATTGAGGCGGCTTACGGGGGCGACGGCCTCTTCCGCGCTGGATCGAGCCTCGAGCGCAGCCTGGAGGCGCAGCAGCGCTGCATCATCCTCCCGCTCTCGGTACAAATGACCGAGGACGAGATCTACGAGGTGGTCGACGCGCTCGCCGATCTCGTGATCGAACAGGCTTCCGTATCGATCGCGACCGCTATTTGACCGTCATCGGCAGCCCGGACACCATGAAGACCACACTGTCGGCCTTCGCGGCGACGGCCTGATTGAGACGACCGGCTTCGTCGCGGAACCGCCGCGCCAGCGCATTCTCCGGCACGATCCCGAGCCCGACCTCATTCGAGACGACGAACCACGGCCCTCGCGGACGCGACAACGCATCCGCGAGCCGGGCGGTCTCTGCTTCGACGTCACGCTCGCCCAGCATCACGTTCGTCAGCCATAGCGTCAGGCAGTCGATCAGCACCGGCGCGCCATCAGGCACGTCCTGCAGCACCTCGACCAGATCAAGTGGCGCCTCCAGCGTCTGCCAGTTGTCGCCTCGCCTGTCGCGGTGATGCGCGATCCGCTCGCGCATCTCGTCGTCGAAGGCCTGGGCAGTCGCAATGTAGAACCACGGCGCCGGGAGGGCCGACACCAGCTCCTCGGCATGACGGCTCTTGCCTGAGCGCACTCCGCCCAGCACGAAAGTCAGACGTCCTGTCGCCGCCATCAGCTCACCTGTTCGCATTCCGATAATGCGGTGTCGCGCATCGCATTGCCTCGTGCAACTCTGCACGACTAATTTGTGCGCCAGCCGATGGAAATCTTTCAGCAACCGACCGGGGCTGATATCCGGTTGCCCCGGCCACGCTCCCGAAAGGTTCAGACGTGTCGCTTCCAGCCAAGGACCAGATCACTTCCGATTTCGCCGCCTGCGTCGGCTTCTACACGCGCATCCCGATCCGTCGTGAGCTCGACCCCAGCCGGCCCTTTATCGAGACGCAATGGGCCGCGCCGCTTGCCGGCGCGTTGATCGGCCTCTTCGTCGGCCTGCTCCTTTGGCTGTTCCTTTCACTCGGCGTCCATCCAAACCTCGCCGCAGCCCTTGCGCTCGGCGGCGGTATCGTGCTTACCGGCGCGCTGCACGAGGATGGCCTTGCCGACACCGCTGACGGCTTCTGGGGCGGTAAGACGCGCGAGCACAAGCTCGAGATCATGCGCGACAGCCGCGTCGGCAGCTACGGCGTCCTTGCCCTCATCCTTTCCGCGCTCATTCGCTGGTCTGCGCTCGCCTCGTTCGCCTTCCTGAGCCCGCTGGCGATGATTCTCGCGATCATCGCCGCGCACGCGGGCTCCCGTGCGATCATCCCGGCGCTGATGGTGCACCTGCCCCCTGCCCGCAGCGACGGCTTATCCGCATCCGCCAGCACCCCGCCGAAGGAGATCGCGGCGCTGGCCGCAACCCTTGGCGTCCTCATTGCCCTTCTCTCCGGCTTCTGGTTCGCGCTGCTTGCTGCCGTCCTGCTCGGGATCGTACTGCTCGCGCTCGAAAACACCGCCGAAAGCCAGATCGGCGGGCAGACCGGCGACGTCGCCGGCGCCCTGCAACAGATCGGCGAGATCGTCCTCCTCGCTCTCGCCGCAACGCTCCTAACCTGAGGAATGCATATGACATCCCCCCAATCGATCGACGACATCCGTCGTCTGTGCAGCAATCTGCCTGAAGCCGACTCTGACGCGGCAAAGGCCGCCGCGGCGCGACAGGCCGTGCTGACCAAGCCGCCCGGCAGCCTCGGCCGTCTCGAAGAGCTCGCCATCCAGCTCGCCGGGTGGCAGGGCCGCGAGATCCCGAAGCTCGACAAGGTGGAGGTGCTGATCTTCGCCGGTGCGCACGGCATCACCGCGCGCGGCGTCTCGGCATTTCCGGATGCCGTCAACGCGCAGATGGTCGCCAACTTCGAGGCGGGCGGCGCGGCAATCAATCAGCTCTCGCGCGCGGCTGGCGCGTCGCTGAAAGTGTTTTCGCTGCGGCTCGACACGCCGACCCAGGACTTCACCCAGGCCCCAGCGATGAGCGAGGAGGAGTTCGTAGAGGCGGTCGCTGCGGGATTCGACGCGATCGGCCCCGACACCGACCTTATCACCATCGGAGAGATGGGCATCGGCAATACCACGACGGCCGCCACCATCGCCGCCGCCCTGTTCGGCGGTGACGGCGCGTCGTGGGTCGGCCGCGGCACCGGCGTCGATGACGAAGGCCTGAAGCGCAAGGCCGATACGGTCGATGCAGCACTGGCGCTACACAAGGATGCGATGATCGACGCCGTCGAGGTGCTGCGCCGCGTCGGCGGCCGGGAGCTGGCCGGCATGTTCGGCGCGGTGCTTGCCGCGCGCCTTTGCCGTATCCCGGTCATAATCGACGGCTTCGTCGCCACCGCAGCCGCTGCCGTTCTCGCGAAGCAGTCCGGGGGCGGCCTCGCCCACGCCATCGCGGGTCATGTCTCGGCCGAAGCGCAGCACCGCCGCCTGCTCGATCACCTCGGCCTCGAGCCGCTGCTGGACATGGGCATGCGCCTTGGCGAGGGTACCGGCGCCTGCCTCGCCATCAACATCCTGCGCGGGGCGGTGGCCTGCCACGCCGGCATGGCGACCTTCGCCGAGGCGGGCGTTTCCGACAAGTAGATGCGAAAACGGGGGCCAAGCGGCCCCCGCCTTCTCCTGGGCTTCAGAATTTCACTTACGCAGCCGGCAGCAGAAAACCGGCGAAGAACGCCGCCAGCTCCTCGTGTGCATCGAGTGGCAGCACATGGGCGACGTACTGATCCGGGCGGACGATGACGATCGCGCCCTTCTTGCGGCCGATCCCGCGCATATCGAAGATGTCCCGGCCATTCTTGAGGTCCGGCGAGAACATCTTCTCGTAGTCGATCAGGCCGAACTTGCCCTTCTTCGGCAACAGCAGCGACGGCATCGATTCGATCGCAAGCTCGCGGTGACCCTGCTGGAAGATCGCGCGCACGTCGATCACCGAGTCGATGTCGGCACCAGCCGGCGTGTGCACGCGCAGCGGCGAATTTGGCGCATTCTCAAGGAACTCGCAGAGCGCACGGATCGCCGAGCCCTCGCCGCCGGCATCGCCCTCGCCCGCAAAGGCATAGACATGCCAGCGCGCATCAGCCAGCACGGTGTGGCCAATCTCAATCGGCTTGGCGTCGGCAACCCGGATCACCGGCGCCGAGTGGAAGCGCTGGCCGATCGGAAAGCCCGCCGCGAGCGACTGATACTTCGTGCTGCCGGTGATTTTCGACTCCGTGTAGGTCACCGACATGCCGGCCGTGTAACGGCCGTGCTGGATGAAATAGCGCTGGAACTTTGGCTCCTCGCCATTCGCGCCATCGTCCGCCGACGGCCGCGAGCTGATGATGCGCGACCACTCGCGGTCGAAATTGATGAGGTCCTGCGCTACCGCCTGGCGCTCGGCCGAATAGCTGTGCAGGATTCCCGGCGCGCAGCGGTCAAGCAGCACCGAAGCAAGCTTCCAGCCGAGGTTGAAGGTGTCGCCCATCGACACGTTCATGCCCTGCCCCGCCTTCGGACTGTGCGTGTGGCAGGCATCACCCGCGATGAACACGCGCGGCTGGCGGGTGGCGACCTGATCGGCCGGCACATCGTCGAACTTGTCAGTAAGTCGCTGGCCGATCTCGTAGACCGACCACCACGCCACGTCCTTCACCTCGAAATCATACGGCCGCAAAATGCGCTGGGCGGCCGAAACCAGATGCTCGATGGTGATGTCGCGGTTGTGGACGCGCTCGCCCGCGGCAAGCTTGTCCATCTCGATGTAGAAACGCGTGAGATAGCCGCCCTCGCGCGGGATGATGATGATGTTGCCCTCATGCGCCGACTGGATCAGCGTCTTGCAGCGGATGTCCGGGAAGTTGGTGACCGGCAGCACGTCCATCACGCCCCAGGCCTGGTTGGCCGAATCGCCGACCAGCTCCCGGCCGATCGCCTTGCGCACGCCGCTGCGCGCGCCGTCGCAGCCGACGACGTAGCGGGCGCGCACGGTCACGGTCTCGCCAATGTGCCCCTCGTCCTGACGCTCCAGCGTCACGGTCACCGGATAGTCGTCAGCACTTTCTTCGATCACCAGGCCCGCGAAGGCCAGCGAATAGTCAGGCACCAGCCGTGTCGGCGACTTGCGCATGACCTCGAGATACATGTCGTGCACGCGCGCCTGATTGAGGATCATGTGCGGCATCTCGGACAGGCCGTCCTCGACGTCCTGGATGCGGCCATTGCGGATGATTCGCTCCGGCTCATTCGGATCCGGTTTCCAGAAGGTGGTCTCGTTGACCCAGTAGCCCTGCTTCAGCACCTTCTCGGCAAAGCCGAAGGCGTTGAACATCTCCATGGAGCGGCAGGAAATGCCGTCGGCCTGCCCCTTCTCAAGCGGGCCGTCCTTGCGCTCAACGATTCGCGTAACGATCTGGGGAAACTGCGAAAGCTGTGCCGCAAGCGTCAGGCCAGCGGGACCACAGCCTACGATCAGCACATCAACCTTTTCCGGCAGCGGTCCCTGGTTCTCGCTGCGACCGGCGCCGAGAGGAGCAAGCTCCGGATCCCCCGGACGAAAACCGTTGAGATGATATTGCAAGACCGACCCTCCCGGTTAAATTAGTAAGTACACTTACGATATGGATACGCCGGATGCGTGCGTCAACAAGAATCTGGGTCGCCGCGCATAAGTTGGCTATCAACAAGCCTCCTGCGGGACACAGGCAGGTGTGAGGAGCGGTCGCGATGTACAGAAGTTCTGGAATGCCGGGTCACCTGATCCGCCGGCTGCATCAGCTCTCGACGCAGGTGTTCATGACCCGGATGCGGGAGGCTGGCTTCGACCTCACTCCCGTGCAGTTCGCGGCGCTTGATGCCCTGAGCGACCGTCCCGGTACCGATCAGGCGCGGCTTGCGCAGGCGATCGGTAAGGACAAGGCGACCGTCGGCGCAGTTGCCGACCGCCTTGAGCAAAAGGGTCTGGTAACCCGCCAGGCCAGCACCAGCGACAAACGCGCCTTGCAACTCACCCTGACGCCTGCCGGCGAAGACCTGCTCGAAAAAACCGCGCCGATCGTCGAGGAGCTGCAGAAGGAACTCTTGCCCGGCCTCAACCCTGACGAATACCGGCAGTTCATCGAGCTCGCGACCAAGGCAGCACGGGCTGCGGGCGTGGTGGCGGAGGAATAGCCGAGCACACAGGCCGTGCACTGCCCTGCCCCCCGTTCCCTCGATAAATCAGTCGACGAAGAGCCCGATTTCACCCGCAATGTGAACGCTGTTCCCTCAGGTGACAGGCGGCTGAGGATTCGTCGAAGCGATTCTCGGGGCGTCCGCCCCCCGCTTGCGTACGGTAACCGCGCACACGGCAAAGTAAGCGAGCCAAAAGGTCAGACTTTACAGGAAGAAACGGCCGCAAAGCCTAGAAAGAAAATGGCGCGAGTGACGGGGCTCGAACCCGCGACCTCCGGCGTGACAGGCCGGGGGGAAGTGCCTGTTTCTCATACAAAGTTTCAACTTATTAGGCGCTGCAACGCGCACCAAAACGCATAAAAGTTGAAACCGCCAGCCGACGCGCTGGCGTCTAAGATGGTGACAGATCATGAAGGTGATTGCTTACCGGCTCATGCCGGCAGGTGGGACCACGCGCGCCCGTGTAGACGTTGAGACGCCGTGGGGTATCCGCCTATTCAATGTAGCACTAAAGCAGACCGATCGCGGCTGGCGAGCATTCGGCCCCTCCTCTTTCGGCAGCGCTGCTGTGACGTTCACGCCAGACATCGCTGCTCAAATTATCGACGCCGCTCTGGCCGTTATCGGAGAGATGAACCTTGACCAGCAGCGCGCAGCCTAAGCTCATTTCCTCTCATGATCGCGAGGCCATCATATTCGGCCTTTGCGACCGGTTGTGGGATCACGGCCATTGCATAACAAATGTCGTCCTCGCGCCAGCAAAGGAGGACGGTTCACCGGATTGGCAACGCGCCGCACCGGAGTGTCTCGAAAGCCTTCCCGCTGACGAATGGCCCGATGACGATCAGACCGCGCGACGTGTTGCAGTGTCGGACGACGGAATCGACGGCTGCGCCCGCGATACGTCATACTTGTTGTGGGTGGACGATGACGGCCAGGTCCAGCACGGGCGGATTGCAGGCTTGGCCGATGACGAGGCAATCGCCGAAGCCATCATCGCGCGCGATATAGGCGCCGAGCCGCCGAAGCGTGAACGCGGTAGGGTGGCGCAGGCAGCGGAGAAGCTTCGTCAGGATTTGTTTCCGCTGAAACCAGCAAATGATAACGCGCCACCTGCCGCCGCATTATCGCTCAAGCCGATTGACCCTGCCGAGCTTGCCGATAAGCCGGTTCCCGCGCGCCAGTGGTACATCGACGGCCTAATTCCCGCCCGCAACGTGACGTTGCTTTCAGGTGACGGCGGCACGGGCAAGTCACTCCTGGCGCTGCAGATCGCGGTGGCCGGCGCTTTAGGTATCAGCACGCTAGGCCTTACGCCGCAGCAAGGGCGTACGTTAGTGCTTGCCGCTGAAGATGATCAAGACGAGATCCATCGCCGCCTGGCGGATATCTGTCGCGAGCATGCAGTTGGTATGGCGGGGTTGCGTGACCGGATGTTGGTTATTCCCGCCGCTGGCGAGGACGTGGAACTGGCGTCTCTGGATGCCTCGCGGAGACATCTTCTGCCGACAAAAGTCTACGAAGCGCTACTGGACCAGGTAGCGTTGTTCAGGCCTTCGCTTATTGTACTTGACACCAGCGCTGATCTGTTCGGCGGCGATGAGATCAACCGAAACCAAGTGCGGCGGTTCATCGGAATGCTGCGCGCGTTGGCAATCGCATTCGACACTGCTGTCGTCCTGCTTTCGCATCCTTCCGTTCAAGGGATGCAGACCGGTACGGGTACTTCCGGTTCGACGGCGTGGAACAACTCAGTCCGAAGTCGCCTCTACCTCACCGCTGACAAGGACGATGAGGATCTGCGTGTGCTGAAAGGCATGAAATCGAACTATGGCCGAAAGGGCGAAGAGTTGCGGCTACGTTGGCGCGACGGCGTCTTCGTCATCGATGATGGCCGCTCAACAGCTAGTTCTGCTCTCTTACATCGGAAGGCCGCGAAAGTTTTCCTCGAGGTGCTGGGGAAGTTCAATGAACAAGGCATCAACGTCAGCGCCAACACAGGACCGACCTACGCGCCGAAGCGGATTGCCGAACACCCTGACGCGGACGGGATGTCGAAGAAGGTCTTGGCGGAAGCAATGCAGCGCCTGATGGATAGCGGGCAAATAAGGATGATTACCGAAGGCTCGAAGTCACGACAGCGCAGCCGCTTGATCGCCTCTTAGGGTGGTTTCCATTCGCCTTCCAACTGGCTTCCAACCGCCTTCCAACTGGTGTGTGTGAATATACCCCTATAACCCCATGGCGGTTGGAAGCGCCAACCGCCGGTTGGAAGGACCGGCGGGCGCTGGCCAACCTCTCTGAGAAGATAAGCGGCGTGCTGTGCTGACGCTACTCTACGATGAGGAGTGGGGTAGGTGGAGCGACGGGGAGATCGCACGCCGCGCGGGTGTTAGTACCAATTCGTCCCCGGGCTGAGGTCGTCACTGTCATCGGATGACAGTGAGCCTCGCTCCTACACCACGAAGCACGGCAAATTGTCTGACACGATCAATGTCACGCGAATTGCCACTTGACGCAACGTCATTAGTGTGGCAGCCAGACGTTGCCTGTTCTAATCAGGCTCTAGCCCCGCGATGTTGGTAGCGTCGGGGGCACAAGTCGGCGCCAGCCGGCAAAACAGCCATGACGGCCAGTGAGCTCGAGTGGCCCTGCGCTCCGCGCAGGTGAAGTCCAACTTCAACCCGGCCAGCGTCGGTCGGCCTACCATTCTCCCATTTTGAATTGACGCTCGGAGTCCGTCCATCGACTCCGTTACGCACGCAGGGATTCCGCCCAGCGGCAAGGCGCGCCACGACGCGCTGAAACCAGAACGAAGGAGCAACGTATATGGAGCAGATTTTTGGGAACGAAGGAGCATCTTGCGGCCGAGACTAACGGCGAGCATCAACCCTGCCTCAAAGAC
>NZ_JAGL01000017.1 GCF_000526635.1 Aminobacter sp. J41 | reverse complement strand
ACGCTTCTTGCCCACATGCCGGAACTGGGACGGCTGTCGCCGAAGACGGCGGCGGCACTTGCCGGGCTTGCGCCGTTCAACGACGACAGCGGTCAGAAGCGCGGCCGGCGCGCCATTGCTGGCGGAAGGCCGCGGGTGCGCAAGGCACTCTACATGGCAGCGCTTGGAGCCATCCGGGCAAACCAGCGCTTCAAGGACTTCTACAGTGNCATTGCCCNGCGCTCNGGCTCGAAGAAGGTCGCCATCATCGCCGTCGCCCGAAAGCTCGTCACCGTCCTCAACGCCATGCTCCGGGACGGCAAAGCCTTCGCCTGACAAACACAGTTGCCATGCCGGAACACCTCAACCGCATCAGCGGTGAAAGCAAAACGATCAACTGCCCTGCACGGCACATCGTGGGTTCGCCCGGAGCTCCGCGGACGCCCCCTACCTCTCGTACTTCTCCACCCGCTGCTCGATCGCGCCGAAGATGGAGTGGCCGTCCTTGTCCTTCATTTCGATGCGCACGGTGTCTCCGAAGTGCATGAAGGGCGTCTTTGGCGCGCCGTGCTCCAGCGTCTCGATGGTGCGGATTTCCGCGATACAAGAATAGCCCGCGCCGCCTTCCGAGATCGGCTTGCCGGGGCCGCCGTCGAGCTTGTTCGACACCGTGCCTGAGCCGATGATCGTTCCCGCACAGAGCGGGCGCGTCCTGGCCGCATGGGCAATCAGCGTCGGGAAGTCGAAGGTCATGTCGACGCCGGCATTCGCACGGCCGAACGGCTTGCCGTTGTATTCGACCAAGAGCGGCAGATGCATCTTGCCGCCATCCCAGGCCTCACCCAGCTCGTCGGGCGTGACAGCGACCGGCGAGAAGGCCGATGACGGCTTTGACTGGAAGAACCCGAAGCCCTTCGCCAGCTCGCCGGGAATGAGCCCGCGCAGCGAGACGTCGTTGACGAGCATGACGAGCCGGATAGCGGCACGCGCCTCATCGACCGAGGCGCCCTGCGGCACGTCGCCCACGATGACGGCGATCTCGCCCTCCATGTCGACGCCCCAGGTGATATCCCCGACCAGGATCGGGTCGCGGGGGCCAAGGAAGGAGTCCGAGCCGCCCTGGTACATCAGCGGGTCGGTCCACAAGTTGGTTGGCATCTCGGCGCCGCGCGCCTTTCGCACCAGTTCGACGTGATTGACGTAGGCCGAGCCGTCCGCCCACTGGTAGGCGCGCGGCAGCGGCGAATGAGCATGGTGCTCATGGAAACGGTCATAGGGGATCGAGCGGTGTTCGACCCCCTCGTAAAGGGCCTCGAGGTGCGGCGAAATCCGCTGCCAGTCATCGAGCGCTGCCTGCAGCGTCGGGACGAGAAAGGAAGCGTCTGCGTAGCGGGTCAGATCCCGCGACACGACGACGAGTTTTCCGTCGCGCGTGCCGTCCTTCAGTGTGGCAAGTTTCATGCTGTCTCCGTCCCTGACCAGCGAAGTTTCCGCTGCAGTATTGCAGCAGAACGGATCAACTCCAATCGCCTTCCGGCGTGCCGTTGAAACGCTTCTTCAGGCCGGACCAGCAGTCGAGATAGTTGTCCTGCAGAGTATCGTGCTCTGCCGCGTAGCGGGTAACCATCTGCGGGAAGCGCGTCTCGAACATGAAAGCCATCGTGTTCTCCAGCTTCACCGGCTTGAGCTCGACGCGCGATGCCTTCTCGAAGCCGCTCGCGTCCGGCCCATGCGCCAGCATCATGTTGTGCAGGCTGATGCCGCCGGGAACGAAGCCTTCCTCCTTGGCGTCGTACTGGCCGCGAATGAGGCCCATGAACTCGCTCATGATGTTGCGGTGGTACCAGGGCGGGCGGAAGGTGTTTTCGGCAACCAGCCAGCGCGGCGGGAAGATGATGAAATCGACATTGGCGGTCCCCTCCTCGCCCGAGGGCGAAGTCAGCACCGTGAAGATCGACGGGTCCGGATGGTCGAACAGGATCGCCCCGACCGGCGAGTAGGTCGAAAGGTCGTATTTGTAGGGCGCGTAGTTGCCGTGCCAGGCGACGACGTCGAGCGGCGAATGGTCAATTTCAGTGACGTGGAAGCTGCCGCACCATTTGACGAAGATGCGGCAGGGCGTCTCCTTCTCCTCGAACCAGGCGACCGGCGTCTTGAAGTCGCGCGGATTGGCAAGGCAGTTGGCGCCGATCGGGCCACGGTCCGGCAGCGTGAACTTGGCGCCGTAGTTCTCGCAGATGTAGCCGCGGGCCGGCCCGTCGATCAGTTCCACCTTGAACACCAGCCCGCGCGGCAGGATGCAGATCTCGCCCGGCTCAATCTCGATGACGCCCATCTCGGTGCGGAAGCGCAGCCCCCCCTGCTGCGGCACGACCAGCATCTCCGCGTCGGCATTGAAGAAGTGGTCATCGACCATGTCGGTGTTGGCGACGTAGACATGCGCGGCCATGCCGGCCTGCCCGTAGACGTCGCCGGCCGTGGTGACGGTGCGGATGCCGTGGATGAAGTCGGTGGGCACCTCCGGCATCGGCGTCGGGTTCCAGCGCAGCTGGCCGAGCGCCAACTGGTTGTCGCCGGCATTGGGCGCCGACTTCCACAGCGGCAGCGCATAAGGCGTGAAGCGCTGGTGATGCCGCACGCTCGGGCGGATGCGGTAAAGCCAGGAGCGCTCATTGGCGCCGCGCGGCGCGGTGAAGGGCGAGCCAGACAGCTGCTCGGCATAGAGCCCATAGGCGGGACGCTGTGGCGAATTCATGCCCTGCGGCAGCGCCCCCGGCAGGCTCTCGGTCTCGAAGTCGTTGCCGAAGCCCGGCATGTAAGCAAAGGCGGACGTCTGCTGCGCGGCGCGCGCGGCTGAAGGCATGCTCAGGTCGTTCATCGTTTCCTCCCGGTTGCCTCCCGCCCTCCCCGGATCAGGCAACCTGTTGACTTCTGCTGCGATAGTTACATTTGTAACCGTCGAAAATGTAACTATCAACGAAGATGCCAATGAGCGACGACGCCGTTCTTTCGCTGGAAGAGTTCCTGCCCTACCGGCTCAACCGGCTGGCCGATGCGGTCAGCCGCGAGTTCTCGCAGCTCTATCGCAGCCGCTACGGCCTCACCCGGCCGGAATGGCGGCTGCTGGCAACGCTTGGCCAGTACGGGACGATGACGGCAACCGCCGTCGCGCGGCATTCGTCGATGCACAAGACCAAGGTTTCACGCGCGGTGCTGGCGCTGGAAAAACGGCGGTGGCTGACGCGAGAGCCGGACGGCCAGGATCGCCGGACCGAACACCTGACGCTGACGCGCGCGGGACACGAAGCCTATCGCGAGATGGTGCCGGTTGCGCGTCGGTTCGAGGCGAGACTGCTTGCAATGCTCAGCGAGAAGGACCGCAAGTCGCTGCTCGCGGGCCTCGCGGCGCTTGAAGGCAAGGTGATCGCGGACACCTAGACCGACAGGGTCTGGCCCTCGGCGGTCCTGCTCTTGCGCGGCATACGCGCCTGCAGCCAGTCGCGCGCCTCGGTGGGCGGCATCGGGAACGCAACCGCGTAGCCCTGCACCTCGTCGCAACCCAGCGTCATCAGCGCCGTCAGTTCCGCTTCCGTCTCCGCGCCCTCGGCCACGACCGAGATGCCGAGCGAACGGGCAAGCTCCGCCAGCGCGCGAACGATCTTGGCGTGGTCGCCGTCGAGGTCGATGTTCTGGACGAAGCGGCGGTCGATCTTGAGGCGATCGATCTCCTGCGGGTTGACATGCGTCAGCGAGGCGTAGCCGGTGCCGAAGTCGTCGAGTTCGAGATGCACCCCGGCGGCGCGGATCTGGCGCAGCTTTGAAGCAACACCGGTCTTGTCGTCGTCAAGAATGACGGACTCGACGATCTCCAGCGACAAATGGCTCGCCGGCAGTCCGGACTCCTCAATGACCGAGAACAGGAAGGTGGTGTAGTCGCTCTCGCGCAGCTCGGTGCCGGAAACATTGATGGCGACGCGGCCGAACTCGATGCCGCTGCGATACCAGTTGGCGGCTTCGCCGATCGCCTTCTTCATGATGATGCGGCCGATCGAGTGCATGATGCCGGCGCGCTCGGCGACCGGAATGAATTCGCCCGGCGAGACGATGCCGCGCTTCGGGTGACGCCAGCGCACCAGCGCCTCGACACCGGTCGTGCGGCCGGTCGACAGCGACACCTGCGGTTGGAAATAAACCTCGAACGCCTCCGCCGCGATCGCCTCGATGAGGTCGGCTTCGAGCAGGCGCCTGTGCTCGAGGTCCTGGCGCAGCTCGTCGGAGAAGAATTCGACTGACGAGCCGCCGTTCTTCTTGGCCGCATAGAGCGCAAGATCCGCATGGACGACGAGGACCGTGGGGTCGATGCCATCCGGCGGGCAGATGGCAACGCCTGCGCTTGCCCGGGAGAAGATGGTCGATCCCTTGTAGACGATCGGCTCGTTGACCCTGTCGAGAACCCGTCGCACGAAGCCCTCGATGTCGCTTCGGGTGCCGGCATCCGGCAGGACGATCAGGAACTCGTCGCCGCCGAGACGCGCACAGACATCCGAGGGCCTGCAGCTTGCCTTGAGGCGGCGCGCAGTGGTGGCGAGCACATAGTCGCCAGCCGCGTGGCCGAGCGTGTCATTGATCTGCTTGAAACGATCGAGATCGAGCTGGACCACCGCGAGCTGCTTATCGCGGCTCAGCGTCTCGTCGATCAGATTCGTGAATTTCTCGCGCATGAAGCTGCGATTGTAGAGGCCGGTGAGACCGTCATGGACGGCGAGGTAAGCCATCGCGTTGCGCGCCTCCACCAGCTGGGTCGTGCGGCGGCGGATGAGCTCGGCCATAGGGCTGAAGATGAACAGCGCGATCATGCAGATCACGCCGATCGTCGCCAGGAACAGGTAGCGGTGGAATTTGAGCATATCGTCGAGGCCGGCCCGCGACTGCTTCTGCAGTTCCGTCTCCAGTGCCTCGAAGCCGTTGAGGGTGGCGTTGGCGCCGGATTCATCGAGATGCGCCCGCTCCCTGCCCCCGACGTAGACTCCATCTGACCGGCGCAGCCCAAGCATCGTCTCCAGCGAGGCAATCAATCGCTGGGCGTTTGCCACCAGGTTCAGCGAGAAGAATTCGAGGTGGAAGGGCTGCTGGTAGAAGATCTCCTTGATCTGCGGGGCATCGACGCTGTCCACCCACTGCGCAAGCCAAGCGTTGTTGGTCTCGAACTGGCGTGTTGCGTCGCGCAGGAGCCCGACCAGCGGTCCGGTCCGCTCCGGCTCGCGCAATGTAGCCGCGTTCGCCAGAAATACGATGCGCTGCGACAGCGCCTTCTGAGAGCCGATCAGGGCGATGACTTCCTCATAGCGGCGGTGGTCGGCCATCATGCTCTGCAGCATGACGTAAGCAGCCAGCACCATCGCGACGATGATCATCAGCGCCAGCCAATAGGCCGCCTTGATCTTCGCGATCAGACGCTCAGCGCCACCGGCATTCCCGCCTGCCATGTATTGACCCCAAACTTCTTGGCCCCAGCGCACCATGCAGGCAACTGGTTAACACAGGGGGAACCGTGCTACGGCAGAGCGTGCAACCGTAGATTCCGGTAAATGAAGTCTTACAGAGAATTGGTGGTACAGCGACTTCGTCAGGGGCTATGCCACACAAGCTGGTTGCCAACGGCCTGAACCTCTTTAATCTGGCGATCTGGAATTAATTTTTCTTGTGGTGAGTGAATGAACATGAATGCCCCGCTCCACGACAAAATGGGCTCTTTCGCGTGGGACGATCCGTTTCTGCTGAACGACCAGCTGACGGAAGACGAGCGCATGATACGTGACACAGCGGCGGCATTCGCGGCTGACCGGCTGGCACCGCGCGTCGAGGAAGCGTATCTCGAAGAAAAGACCGATCCGGCGATCTTCCGCGAAATGGGCGAAGCTGGCCTCCTCGGCGTCACCATCCCCGAAGAGTATGGCGGCGTCGGCGCCGGCTACGTCTCCTATGGCCTCGTCGCGCGCGAGGTTGAGCGCATCGATTCCGGCTACCGCTCGATGATGAGCGTGCAGTCTTCGCTCGTCATGCACCCGATCTATGCTTACGGCTCGGAAGAGCAGCGCAAGAAGTACCTGCCGAAGCTCGCATCGGGCGAATGGATCGGCTGCTTCGGCCTGACCGAGCCGGATGCCGGTTCCGATCCCGGCGGCATGAAGACCCGCGCCGAAAAGATCGACGGCGGCTACCGCCTGATCGGTTCGAAGATGTGGATCTCGAACGCGCCGATCGCCGACGTCTTTGTCGTCTGGGCGAAGTCGGCCGCTCACGACAACCAGATCCGCGGCTTCGTGCTCGAAAAGGGCATGAAGGGCCTGTCCGCGCCGAAGATCGGTGGCAAGCTTTCGCTGCGCGCTTCGATCACCGGCGAGATCGTCCTCGATAATGTCGAGGTCGGCGAAGATGCGCTGCTGCCGAACGTCTCCGGCCTCAAGGGCCCGTTCGGCTGTCTCAACCGCGCCCGCTACGGCATTTCCTGGGGCGTGATGGGTGCGGCTGAGGACTGCTGGTTCCGCGCGCGCCAGTACGGCCTCGACCGCAAGCAGTTCAATCGCCCGCTCGCGCAGACGCAGCTCTTCCAGAAAAAGCTTGCCGACATGCAGACGGAGATTGCGCTGGGCCTGCAGGCCTCACTGCGCGTCGGCCGGCTGATGGACGAGGGCAAGTTCGCTCCGGAGATGATCTCCCTTGTGAAGCGCAACAACTGCGGCAAGGCGCTTGACATCGCCCGCATGGCCCGCGACATGCACGGCGGCAACGGCATCCAGATCGAGTACCAGGTCATGCGCCATGCGCAGAACCTGGAAACGGTCAACACCTACGAAGGCACGCACGACGTCCACGCGCTGATCCTCGGCCGCGCGCAGACCGGCCTGCAGGCGTTCTTCTAGGCGTCCGGCAAACACCATGAAGGGTGCCTCGCAAGAGGCACCCGCCAGATGAGATTCGGGGATTTCAACAAGGGGAGCATCCCCAGGCAAATGGGAGCATTCACATGAAGACCAAACTGGCAGTTCTCGCCGCGGCAGTGGCGATGCTGGCTTCGCCTGCACTCGCCGGCGAGACGCTCGACCGCGTCATGAAGACCGGCAAGCTGACTATGGCGTCCGAGGCTGATTACCCGCCGCAGTCGTTCCTCAACGACAACAACGAGATGGACGGCTTCGACGTCAGCGTCGGCAAGGAGATCGCCAAGCGCCTTGGCGTTGAGTTCGCCAGCGTTACGCCGGCGTGGGAAATGATGGTTTCGGGCGGCTGGTCGGGCCGTTGGGACGTCGCCGTCGGCTCGATGACCCCAACGAAGGCGCGCGCGGAAGTGCTGAACTTCCCGGCGATCTACTATTACACCCCGGCTGCGTTCGCGGTTCACACCGACTCCAAGGTCCAGAGCCTCGACGAGCTTAACGGCAAGGTGATCGGTTCCTGCGGTGGCTGCACCTATGACGCCTACCTGATGCAGGACCTGGTGATCGACGCCGAGGGTACCCCGCCCTTCGAATACCAGGTCAAGGCAGGCGAGCTGAAGACCTATGAGTCCGACACCAACGCCTTCGACGACCTGCGCCTCGGCGACGGGGTGCGCCTCGATGCCGTGTTCTCGGCGCTGCCGACGATCCAGGAAGCGATCAAGAACGGCTATCCGATGCGCGTCGTCGGCGAGCCGGCCTTCTACGAGCCGCTGGCCGTCGCAACCGACAAGGGCGACCCCGAGTTCGACGCGAAGATCGCCGAGATCATCGCGGAGATGCACAAGGACGGCACGCTGAAGGCGCTGTCGGAAAAGTGGTACGGGGTGGATCTTACCACGGTCAAGTAAGGTGACGGTTCCACTTACACACGATGAGCTGCGCGGGGATGACCCCGCGCGCTCGATTCTCGAAAGGCTGAAGCCCTCGCGCGCCGAAGCCATCGTCATCTGCTGCCTCGCGGTCGCGCTGATATGGCTGCAACTGGGTGGAACCCGGCTCGGCGGGCTGATCGCGCCGCTGACAGGGGGAGCGACCGGGCCTGATACGGAGCCCGGCTTTTTTCTCCACGCCCTCACCGGAATTCTGATCGCCGCCGCCGTCTGGATCAACCTGATGCTGCTGCGGCTGCTGCCGTTCAAGTATCAGGTACCCATCGTCTGGGTCGAACTCCTGATCGTTTTCGTCGCCTTCGTCAGCAGCTTTGACCGCGACTTCTCGATCTGGTTTCAGCGCAGCCAGGACGGCCAGACCAATTTCGCCTACCTGATCACTACCGGCGCGGTGACGACGCTCTACGTGTCGATCATCTCCATCGCCTTCGCCAGCGTGCTCGCGATGGCCGCGGCACTCGCGCGCCTATCGAACAGCGGCCTCGCCTACGCTGCCTCTACCTTCTACACCTCGTTCTTCCGCGGCACGCCGCTGCTGCTCCAGGTCTACGTGATCTATCTCGGCCTGCCGCAGCTCGGGCCACAGTTCGCGCTGAATGCGGTGCCGTCCGGCATCCTTGCCCTTTCGCTCTGCTACGGCGCCTATCTGGCTGAAATTTTCCGCGCAGGCATCCTCGGCGTCCCGCACGGCCAGCATGATGCCGCCGCCGCTCTCGGCCTCAACAAGAGCCTGACCTTCCGCAAGATCATCCTGCCGCAGGCGATGCGCTTCATCGTGCCGCCCACGGGCAGCCAGTTCATCGCCATGCTGAAGGACTCGTCGCTCGTCTCGGTGATGGGCGTGTGGGAGCTGACACGCACCGCGCAGATCGTCGGCCGCCGCGACTTCCGCGTGTTCGAGATGCTGATCGCAGCCGCGATCATTTACTGGGTGCTGTCGATCTGCTTCGAGCTGATCCAGGCACGGATCGAGCGCTACTACGGCAAGGGCTACGCCAACCGCCGCAACTAACCCTCCGGTTGATGACGGACCTCAACACCTGACGTTCGCGCCCGAATCCCTCTAGGATGAAGGGATGCGAATCCGTCACCTCTCAGAGACCGTCATCAACCAGATTGCCGCCGGCGAGGTGATCGAACGCCCTGCCAGCGTCGTCAAGGAACTCGTCGAGAACGCGCTCGACGCGGGCGCGACCCGCATCGAGATCGCGACGGCTGGCGGTGGACTCACGCTCCTGCGCGTCACCGACAATGGCAGCGGCATGGACGCCGAGGACCTTGCCCTCGCCGTCGAGCGGCACTGCACCTCCAAGCTCGGCGAAGACATCCACGACATCCGCTCGCTCGGCTTCCGTGGCGAGGCATTGCCGTCGATCGGCTCAGTCGGCAAGCTGACGATCCGCTCGCGCACTGCCGATGCCGACAGCGGCCACGAGATCACCGTCGAGGGCGGGCGCGTCTCCTCCGTGCGGCCGGTTGCGGCCAACCGTGGCACGATGGTCGAGGTGCGGGACCTGTTCTACGCCACCCCTGCCCGCCTCAAGTTCATGAAGGGCGAGCGCGCCGAAGCAGGCGCCATCACCGAGCTGGTGCGCCGCATCGCCATCGCCTTCCCGCAGGTGCGTTTTACTCTGTCGGGCACCGACCGCTCGACGCTGGACCTTCCCGCCTGCGACACGATCGAGGAACGCATTGCGCAGATCCTCGGCCGCGAATTCGTCGACAATGCCCTTCGCATCGACGCGAACCGGGAAGGCGCGGCCCTCACCGGCCTTGCCTCGATCCCATCCTACACCCGCGCCAATGCATTGGCGCAGTATCTTTACGTCAACGGCCGTCCGGTGCGAGACCGGGCACTGGCAGGGGCGATCCGCGGCGCCTATGCCGACGTCCTGCCGCGCGACCGCCACGCGGTGACGGCGCTGTTCCTCGATGTCGAGCCGATGTTCGTCGACGTCAACGTCCATCCGGCGAAGGCCGACGTGCGCTTCCGCGACCCGGGCCTCATCCGCGGCCTGTTCGTCGGCTCGATCCGCCAGGCGCTTTCGGGCGCCGGCATCAGGCCCTCCACCTCGGCGGCAAGCGCCATGGTCGACGCCTTCCGCCCCGGTGGCTCCGGCAACAGCTATGCTAACACCAGCCCCGGCGGCGGCAACGGCTACAACTGGCGGCCGCAGCCCTCCCCTGGCTTCAATCCGCAGACCTCGTTCCACCGGCCGATGGAGTTCGCCGAGGCTGCGCAAGCGGCCTTTGCGGAGGCGATGCGCCCGTCCGCCGATGCGCGCGCGGCTACCGTCGAGCCCGCGCCCGAGCTGAAGGCGATGCCGCTCGGTGCGGCGCGCGCGCAGATCCACGAGAATTACATCATCGCCCAGACCGAGGACTCGCTGATCATCGTCGATCAGCACGCGGCACACGAGCGGCTGGTCTATGAGGCGCTGAAGGGGGCGCTTGCCTCCCGCCCGATGCCAGCGCAGATGCTGCTCCTGCCGGAGATCGTCGACCTGCCGGAAGAGGATGCCGACCGGCTGGCGAGCCATGCCGACATGCTGCGCAAGTTCGGCCTCGGCCTCGAGCGCTTTGGCCCCGGCGCCGTGGCCGTGCGGGAGACGCCGGCGATGCTGGGCGAAGTCGACGTGCAGCAGCTGATCCGCGACCTCGCCGACGAGATCGCCGAGCACGACACCGTCGAGACGCTGACCGAGCGTCTCAACGCCATTGCGGCAACGATGGCTTGCCATGGTTCGGTGCGCTCCGGCCGCCGGCTTCGGCCCGAGGAAATGAACGCGCTGCTGCGACAGATGGAGGCTACCCCAGGGTCAGCCACGTGCAATCACGGCCGGCCGACCTATGTAGAACTCAAGCTTGCCGACATCGAACGATTGTTCGGCCGGCGCTAGACATGGAAACTGAGAAGCCGGAAGCTTGACCGCGAGGCGCTTTGGTGGTGGAAGGCTCTCAGAAAGGTGACGCAGAATGATGAACCGTTTTGAAGGCCCTGGCGGCAAGGAAGCACGTATTCGCTATCTGGACGGCGACTTTCAGGTCCTGACGCCCGGTTCGTTCGTTCGCTGCGCCGTCACCGGCGAGATCATTCCGATCGACGAGCTGAAGTACTGGAGCGTCGCGCGGCAGGAGCCTTACGTGAATGCCGAGGTCTCGCTGCAGCGCGAGCTCGAGATGAACCCGGAGCTGCGCCAGCGCCGCAAGGGCTGACGCCCTACCTCCAATTAATTGCCGAGCCGCCGGCGGCGCCAGGCTTCGAGCGTCGACTGGATGATCGTTCGCGGCGCCCGATCCAGCTCGAACACGGCCTCGATTTCGATCACCTTCGAGCGCCGGCGCAATTCCTCCAGCGCCGGGCCCGAATGATCGAGGCGCACGTAGTCCTTCGCGGTCGTAACCACCTCCAGCCCTTGCTCGTCGGCAGTGGACAGAAGTTCCTGCGCGTCGAACTCGCTGAAGAAGTAGTGGTCGCCGAAGGACTTCGCGACCACGAGTTCCGCGCCTGAACCGCGGACCGTGTCGAAGAATTTTGACGGATCGCCGATGCCGGCATAGGCAAGGCAGCGCGAGCCAGCCAGCCCCTCGGGATAAAACGGCTTAACGGACGCCTGGAAGAACGGGCGGCCGGCACGTGCGGCCTGGCGGACGACGATGTCGGCGGCGTTGCCCTTGCCCATTTTCAGCACGCCATCGGCAAAGCGCATCTGGTCGATCAGCGGCGCGCGCATCGGACCGCCGGGAATAGTGTGGCCGTTGCCGATCCCGCGCCGCGCATCGACGACGATCAGCGCATAGTCGATGTGAATGCGCGCGCTCTGGAAGCCGTCATCCATAATGAGCAGGTCGCAGCCGTGGTTGATCAGCAGCCGAGCGCCCGCAGCACGATCAGGCGTCACCGCGACGGGTGCGGCGCGTGCGAGAAGCAGCGGTTCGTCGCCGACATGGCGGGCGCTGTCATGATGCGGATCGACGAGATGCGGATGCGGGCCGACCGACCCGCCATGGCCGCGTGACAGGATGCCGGGGTTGAGGCCCATCTCCCGCGCCGTCTTTGCCAGCGCCACGGCGACCGGCGTCTTGCCCGAGCCGCCGACCGTCAGGTTGCCGACGCAGAGCACCGGCGCCTGCATCTTCTCGCGCTTTGCATTGACGAGGCGCTTGCGGGCGACTGCGCCATAGATGGCCGATGCTGGCCACAGCGCCCATGCGCGCCAATCGGCCTTCGTCCACCAGAAGGGAGGCGCCTCGCTCACCATCCGCCGTCAGCGCCCGCCATGGGAACCCGCGCCGAGGCGCGACTGGACGATGAGCGGGTCGATGTAGGGCTGCAGCGCCTGCAGTGTCTTGACCAGCGCACCGCGCATTTCCTCGACGGTGCTTATGCCTGCCTGCATCATCTTCTCGCGCTCGGCATCGTTGATCAGGAGGTAGTTGACGGCACCCGCCAGCACCTCCTTGTCGCGAACGAAGCGGGCGGCACCGGCTGCGGCGAGCTTCTGGTAGGACTCGCGGAAATTCTGGACGTTGCGGCCCGACAGCACCGCCGTGCCGAGCATGGCAGGCTCGAGCGGGTTCTGGCCGCCTTGTGCGGTCAGCGAGCGGCCCACGAATGCGATCTCGGTGAGGCGCAGGTAGAGCCCCATCTCGCCGATGGTGTCGCCAAGGAAAATGTCCGTCTCGTCGGTGATTTCGTCACGCCGGCTGCGGCGGGCAACCGACTGCCCCATCGCAGCACATGCTTCCTCGATGGCGTCGGCGCGGTCGGGATGGCGCGGGACGATGATCGTCAGAAGGTCCGGATGACGGGTGCGCACCAGCCGGTGAACTTCCGAGGCTGCGGCCTCCTCGCCGTCGTGGGTGGAAACGGCGGCCCAGGTCTTGCGCTCGCCGATCGAGCGGCGCAGGCGCTGCAGCTCGGCCTCGTTGACCGGCGGCGGAACGGTGTCGACCTTGAGGTTACCGGAGACGGAGACAGGGCGCGCGCCGAGCGTATGGAAGCGCTCGGCATCGGTGTCCGATTGGGCGACGACATGCGCGAAATTCTCGAACAGTGCCTCGGCGAGATAGCTGCGGCGGCTCCAGCTTGCAAAGGAGCGGTCGGACATGCGGCCGTTCACCAGCACCTGCGGGATGCGGCGCCGGCCGAGCTCCATGATCGTCATCGGCCAGATTTCGGACTCGGCGATGATGGCAAGATCCGGGGTCCAGTGGTCGAGGAAGCGGCTGATCGCCGGTTTCAGGTCAAGCGGCACGTACTGGTGGATGACGACGTCGGCGAGCCGCTCCTGCACGACCTGCGCGGAAGTTACCGTGCCGGTCGTCAGGATGATGTTGATGCCGTAGCTGTGGATCTCGCGGATCAGCGGCGTCACGGCAATGGTCTCGCCGACGCTCGCCGCATGCACCCAGATCAGTGGGCCATCGGGCCGGTCGTGGCTCGCACGGCCATAGCGCTCCCGGCGGCGGCTGCGGTCTTCCTTGCCCTTGGAGGCGCGCAAGGCAACGTAGCCGCCGACCATCGGGTAGGCGGCAGCGCCGGCCCAGCGGTAGGCCCCGAGGATGAACCGTGCCCAGCGCTCGCTCATCGCGGATTGTCGACCAGTCTGTAGGCGCGCTCGGTAACCGCGTTCAGCGCCGCCGTCACCTCGAGGCGTTTCGCTTCCATCATTGCCTCGTCGGCCTCCGGTGGCACATGGATCGGTTCTCCCAGCGCGATCGCCTGCCTGCCGAACGGCAGGTTGATCGTCGTCTTGTCCCAGCTCCTTTCAAGCACCTTGCGGCGGCTTGTGGCAATCGCGACCGGCAGGATCGGCCGGCCGGAATGCTTTGCCAGCGTCACGATGCCGAGGCCAGCAGAACGGGGCGTGCCGTGCGGGATGTCGGCGATCATCGCGACATTGATGCCCTGGTCCAGCGTCTTCTTGAGCGCCAACAGCGCACGCGCGCCGCCCTTGCCTGCCGAGGCTGCGTCCTGTCGGCCGCCCGAGCCGCGCACGACACCGAAGCCGAGCTTTTCGGCAACGCGGGCATTCAGCTCCGCGTCGGCGCTGCGGGAAAACAGCGCGACGATCTTGTTCCTGCGCGGATTGAAGGCCGGGGCCAGCAGGTGCTGGCCATGCCACAGCGCCGCGATCGCCGGCGAGTATTTGGTGATCGCCAGCTCGACGTCATCGGAATCCCGGGCAATGCGGTTGGTCTTGTAGACCAGCTTGACGGCGAATGTGATGAGATAAGTCAGCACGGTGCGCGCGAACGGCGACTTGGTCAGAGGGTGACGTACCTTCTGCCAGAAGCGCTTCAGGGGACGCTTGCTGCGTTTCTCCTGGGTGTGCGCGGTCACTTCCGCTGACGGCAAATTCTCTCTCATCCGCTGGTGCACGCCTCAGGCTGTCTGCGGGTCGAGCAGACGGTGCAGATGCACGATGAAGTAGCGCATGTGCGCGTTGTCGACGGTCGCCTGCGCCTTCGCCTTCCATGCGACTTCCGCCGACTTGTAGTCCGGATAGATCCCGACGATGTCGAGCTCATTCACGTTCCGGAACTCCGTGCCGGAAAGCGACTTCAACTCGCCGCCGAATACGAGGTGCAAAAGCTGTTTGTTTTCTTTCTCATCAGCCATGATGAATAACGCCCGCCGGTTGATTGAGGTTGCCAGGCGAACAGGGATTGCCCGCGCGCTGGATCGGAATCAATTTGCGCAAATATGTAACCATTTAGGTAACATCACGTCCAAATGTCACCAATTGGGCAACAGTCGAATCGCTAGGATTCCATGCCGGAAATCACTCCGGCCATATCACCCAGAAGCTTGCCGCTACCTGCCACCAGCGCGCCATGACGCGGATTTTCGCCCGCGTAGAGCGGTGCGGCCCCGTTGGTGTCGAGCACCTTTCCGCCCGCCCGGCGCAGGATCACGTCGGCAGCGGCAAGGTCCCAGTCATGCGAGTTCGGCTTGACGAAGGTAGCGTCGAGCTGCCCGTTCGCGACCATCGCGATGCGGTAGGCCAGCGACGGCACGTAAGGGATAACCGGCCCCTGGCGGATATAGGGAGGAGCGAGCGAGATCATCTGCTTTGGGCCCGCGATGCGAGGCTCGACGGGATTGGCTGAGACAGTGATCTTCTCGCCGTTCAGCAGCGCATCGCTCGCCAGCGTCGCCTCGTAGATTTCCTGCTTGGCCGGACAGTCGAGCACGCCCACCAGCGAGATGCCATTTTCGACTACCGCGATCGACACGCACCAAGTCGGCTTGCCCTCGATAAAGGCACGGGTGCCGTCGATCGGATCGACCACGAAGGTGCGGCGCGCCTTCAGGCGCTCGCGGTTGTCGGCGGTTTCCTCGGAGAGCCAGCCATAGTCCGACCGCGCCGACAAAAGTTCGCGCCGAAGGAATTCATCGACGGCGATGTCGGCTTCGCTGACCGGCGAGGAGCCTTCCTTGAACCAGGTCTCGGGATCGTTGCGGAAGTGGCGCATGGCGATTTCGCCGGCTTCGCGCGCCGCATCCCGGATCAGCCGGAGATCTGCCTCAAGGTCGGCCAGAAGTGCGTCATTCGCCGGCAAGCGTCATGCCCTCGATCAGGAGTGTGGGAGCGGCGGTGCCGTAGTTGCGGTCGAGGTCGTTCGCGGGAAGCATGTTCATGAACATGTCCTTGAGGTTTGCCGCGATGGTGACCTCGGCGACCGGGAAGGCCAGGTCGCCGTTTTCGATCCAGAAGCCCGACGCGCCGCGCGAATAGTCGCCCGTCACCATGTCGACGCCCTGCCCGAACACCTCGGTGACGTAGAAGCCGGACTTGAGCGAGCGGATCATCTCTTCCGGCGACTGCTCGCCCGGCTCGATCGCAAGGTTGGTCGAGGACGGCGATACGGAAGACGCCGAACGCGAACCGCGGCCGTTGGTGACGAGGCCTAGCTCGCGTGCGGCCGATGACGACAGGAACCAGTGGTTCAGGACGCCCCGGTCGATCATCGTCAGCTTTTGGCCTTCAATACCCTCGCCGTCGAACGGACGCGAGGACTGGCCGCGGATCTTCAGCGGCTCGTCGGTGACGGTGATGGCGGCGGAAGCCACCTGCTGGCCCATGCGGTCGCGCAGGAAGCTGGTCTTGCGGGCAACAGAGGCGCCGTTGATCGCACCGGCCAGATGTCCGGCAATGCCGCGCGCCACGCGCGGATCGTAAATGACGGTAACCGGGCCGGTCTTCACCTTGCGCGCGCCAAGGCGGCGCACCGCGCGCTCGCCCGCACGCTTGCCGATCTCGGCGCTGGCGTCGAGGTCGGCAAAGTGCAGCCGCGAGGAATAGTCGTAGTCGCGCTCCATGCCGGTGCCCTCGCCTGCGAGGACGCTGACCGAACGCGTGAAGCGGGTCGCCATGTACTGGCCGAGGAAGCCGTGTGAGGTGGCAAGCACCAGCCCGCCCATGCCGGCCGAGGCTCCGGCGCCGCCGGAGTTGGTGACGCCGTTCACGGCAAGGGCCGCCTCTTCCATCGCCAGCGCGTCCTCGCGCAGCCGGTCGGCGGAAACCTCAGTCGCGTCGAACAGGTCGAGATCCTTCGGCGCGCGGGCAAGCAGCGCTTCGTCGGCGAGCCCCTGGTAGGGATCTTCAGGCGAGGCCTGTGCCATGGCGACGGCGCGCTCGGCGAGCCTGTTCACATCGGCGGACGCGTTTGCGGACACGCTTGCCACCCGCTTGCCGACGAAGACGCGCAGGGCGACGTCGTCGCTTTCGGACGACTCGGTTCCCTCGACCTTGCCGAGGCGGACGGAGACGCTGGTTGAGCGCGAGCGAATGGCGACAGCATCACACGCAACGGCGCCTGCCTTGCGCCCAGCTTCCACGAGGCGCGCCACGAGATCAACGAGGCTGCTTGAATTGATAGGTCCGCTCATTGTCACTCTCATCTGCGCCCGGAAGGGCTAGGCGGGATTATCTTTCCATCTATGGCCCGGGCCGCCCGGATGCAATGGCCCGGACGGTTGCTCCGCGCCGAAAGCACCGGCTTCAGGCAAGGTCCTCGGCGTTGAAGCGCTCGACAGCCTGCTCGATGGCGAACTTGAGCTCGTCGCGGATCGCCGCCGTCTCCTCCAGCACCTGCTTTACCTTCAGGAAGTCGAGGATGCGGAATTTCGACACCGGCGGGCGCAGCATGATGTGCGGGCGCGAGCGCTGCAGCTTCAGCGAGGTGATCGACTGCATCATGATCTGGCCCGCGCCTAACACCAGATCGATCGAGCCGGGGCGTCCCTCGCGGTTGGGGTTAGGCGTGCCGACGACATCGATGGCGATGACGATGTCGGCCTTGTCCATCAAAAGGTCGAACGGCACCGGGTTGGAAATGCCGCCGTCGATCAAGAGCTGCTCGCCGCGCTCGACCGGCCGGAAGATGCCGGGTACCGCCGCCGATGCGGCCACGGCCGGCAAAAGCTCGCCGCTGTCGAAGACGATCTCCTCATTGCCGTAGAAGTCGGTCGCCGTCACCGCGAGCGGGATCGTCAGATCCTCGAAGCGTTCGGGCAATGCCGCGGGCAGGAAGGCCCGCAGGATGCGCGAAATGTCGAACTGGCCGATGCGCACGCCACCGCCGAACACCCCGGCGATGTTGCTGGGACGCGAGCGCCAGACCCTTGCCGCCACTTCGGCCGGCCGCCCGAGGGTTTCGACCGTATACTCGCGGATTTCGCGGCCGCTCATGCCGGCGGCAACGCCCGCGCCGACGATGGCACCGATCGACGAGCCGGCAATCGCAACCGGGCGAATGCCGAGCTCATCCAGCGTTTCGGCGATGTGGATGTGCGCAAGGCCGCGCGCGCCTCCGCCGCCGAAAGCGATAGCGAAGGTGGGGTCGCGCGGCCGTGCGTCCATCTACTCTTCCTTCTTCAGCTCCGGTCCGATGATGAGGATGGCGGGCTCCGACTTCAGCAGGCGCTGCGCGGCGGCCTTCACCTGTTCCTTCGTCACCGCCTCGATATAGCCGACGCGGCGGTCGATGTAGTCGATGCCGAGGTTGTCGCGCTGCAGCTCAAGCAGCGTGGAGGCAACGGCGGACGAGGAGTCGAGGTTGTTGATCGGGTAAGCGCCGATCAGATATGTCTTCGAGGTAGTCAGCTCGTCCTCGGTAATGCCTTCCTCGGCGAGCTTTGAGATCGTCTCGCGCATGACCGCGAGCGCTTCCTCAGCCCGGTCGGCGCGGGTCGAGGTGCCGATCACCAGCGCATCCGAATAATCGGAAGTCTGCAGGCCGGAGCCGACGCCATAAGCAAGGCCGCGCTTTTCGCGCACCTCGTTGAACAGGCGCGACGAGAAGGTGCCGCCGCCAAGAACATGGTTCATGATGTAGGCGGCAAAGAACTCCGGATCCTCGCGTTCGAGGCCGGGATAGACCAGCTGCAGCGTCGCCTGCGGCAGGTTGTACGGATGGTGCACCACCTGGCCGAGCTTCGGCTGCGTACGCTCGATCGGCACGAGATCCGGGTCCTGCGGCAGCGGACCAAACACGCGGTCGAGTTCCTTTTTCAGCGTCTCGGCATCAATGGCGCCAACGACGGCGACATGCAGGTTCGAACGAGCGAAGATGCGCTTGTGGAGTGCATGCAGGTCGTCCGGTGTCACCGAGCCAAGCGACTCCAGCCTGCCATCCGAGCGGCGGGCGTAAGGGTGGTCGCCGTAGAGCGCCTTGGCAAACTTCTCCATGCCCTGCTCGTTCGGATCGCGCAGCGCGCGTTGGATCTGGGTGTTGAGCTGGGCACGGATACGGTCGACTGGCTGCTGGTCGAAGCGCGGCGAGTTGACCGCAAGGCGCAAGAGGTCAAACGCGTTGTCGCGCTCCTCGGCCAGCATGCGCATCTGGCCGTAGATGGCATCGCGCGTCGCGCTGAAGCTCATCTCGGCGCCGACCTCATCGAGGCGCTGCTGGAAGGCGTCAGAGTCTAGGTCGCCCGCACCCTCATCAAACAGGCCGGTCATCAGGTTGGCGATGCCTTCCTTGCCGGCAGGGTCCTGCGTGGTACCACCCTTGAAGGCGAAGCGAACGGTGATGATCGGGACCGTATAGTCTTCGACCAGCCACGCGGTCACGCCGCTGTCGGACTTCACCTCCTGGATGTCGACGCCCGCACGCGCGGCCAGCACCGCCGGCATGGTCACGAAGGCGACCGCGAGCAGGACAGTCGCGCAAAGCTGCGTCAGGCGGCTCGTGCCCTGCCTGTTCTTCATCATAATGCTCGCCATCAGTTCGCCTCCTCGGGCAGCAAGTAGCCGGCAACCGAGCGCCGGTCATCGAGGTACTTCTTCGCCACCTTCTGCACTGCCTCGGGGGTGACTTCGCGGATCCTGTCGGTCCACTTGGCGACGTCCTCGACGGTGCTGCCCGTGGTCAGGGCCGAACCGTAGATGCGCGCCATGCCGGACTGGTCGTCGCGGGCAAAGATCATCGAGCGGAGGTAACGCTTCTTAGCCTTTTCGACCTCGTCTTGCGTAACTCCCTCGTCCACGATCTTAGCGATCTCGGCATCGATCGCCTTCTCGACCTGTTCGAGCGTCGCCTCGCCGCGCGGCGAGCCGTAAACGCCGAAGCTGGTGTCGTCGAGCGAGACGCCCTGGTAGAACGCCCCAGCCGACGAAGCGATGCCCTGCTTGACGATCAGTTCCTGATAGATGCGGCTGCGCAGGCCGCCGCCAAGAACTTCGGAAAAGATGTCCAGCGCCTCGGCCTCGCCCGGCTCGGCGGTACGGTACGACGGCACCACCCAGCGCTTGGAGAAGCTCGGCACCGCGACGCGGTCGTCCGTCAGCTGGACGGTACGCTTGGTGTTCTGCTCCGGCTCGGTTGGGCGCACGCGCTCCTCGAGCTTGGGACCACGCGGGATTTTGCCATAGATCTCGGTCGCCATCTCGCGCACTTCGCCGGGATCGACGTCGCCGGCGACGACCAGCACCGCGTTGTTGGGCGCGTAGTAGCGTTTGTAGAAGTCGATCGCGTCCTCGCGGTTCAGCTGCTCGATCTCGTGCATCCAGCCGATCACCGGGATGCGATAGGGATGGTTCTGGTAGAGGGTCGCCGAAACCTCTTCACTCAGAAGTGACGACGGATCGTTCTCGACCCGCGAGTTGCGCTCCTCGATGATGACGTCGCGCTCGGGCCCGATCACCTCGTCGGTGAGGACGAGATTGACCATGCGGTCGGCCTCGAACTCCATCATGGTGCGCAGCTCGGTCGGCGCGACCTGCTGGTAATAGGCGGTGTAGTCGTAGGAGGTGAAGGCGTTCTCGCGGCCGCCAACCTCTGCCACGCGCGCGGAGAACTCGCCAGGGGCGTGGTTGGTCGTGCCCTTGAACATCAGGTGCTCGAAGAAGTGGGCGATGCCGGACTTGCCCGGATCCTCGTCGGCGCTGCCCACCTTATACCAGAGCATGTGCGTGACCACCGGCGCGCGCCGGTCGGGAATGACGACAACCTCAAGCCCGTTGTCGAGGCTGAAATAATCTACGCTGGGTGCCTGCTCGGAAAATGCAGTGACGGGCACTGTCATGAAGACCGCTGCGATTGCGGCTCGCCGCACCGCGCCGGGAATCAAATTCATCTGATCTTCCTTCTGCTGACGCCATGGAAGACATAGCGCCTCCACCGTCGCGCGCCTATCCCCGCGCGACTGCCACCGTCTTCGCGGCGAAGAGTGACGAAAGTCAGGCGTTGCGGCAGAACGTGACCGTCGTGTCGCCGTAGTCGCGGCGATCGACGAGCTTCAGGCCCGCAACCGGCTGGAAAGGCGTGGCGGAAGCTTCTTCCACCACGATCAGCGCGTCAGGCTCGAGCCAGCCACCCTTGATGGCCTCAGCCAGGGCAAGTTCGCCAAATCCTTTGCCGTAGGGCGGGTCGGCGAAGACGAGCTTGAACGGCTGCAGCGTTCCGGCGCTGCCGAGCGTCGTCGCATCGCGCCGGAAGATCTTTGTCCGGCCCTGCAGGCCGAAGGTCTCGACATTGGTGCGGATGAGGCCGCGTCCTTCCGCCGATTCCTCGACGAAGACGCAGTAGGAAGCCCCGCGCGACAGCGCCTCGAGGCCGAGTGCCCCGGTGCCCGCGAACAGGTCGAGGACGCGCACGCCCTCGAGATGCTCCGGATAGCTATGGGCGATGACGTTGAACACCGCCTCGCGGGTGCGATCGGTCGTCGGGCGGATGGCGCTGGAACGAGGTGTTGCCAGCGCCCGTCCACGCATATCCCCGCCAACGATCCGCATCGCCTGCCCCGCTTCTTCCCTCTGGATTTACTTGTCGCCGCGCGGCTTGCGCGGGCCGGAACCCGGCTTGAACGGGCGACCGCCCGCCGGCTTGCCCGGCTTCCCTGACTTGCCCTGCGGGCGCGGCTTGCCGGCATAGCGGCGCTCGGAAAGCTCCGACGCCTTCTTTTCGCCGACGGGACGCGCCCCCGGCGCCATCCAGACATTGGCTTTGCGCGGACGCTGTTCGACGATCTCATCCTCGCGGCGGCGCGACGGCTTCCTGCCGGCACCTGCACCTCTGCCGGCGCCTGCGCTCCTGTCGCCACCGGCGCGCGGCGGCTTGCGCGTGTCGAGACGGCCAAGTGCGTCCTCGCGCTTCTGCTCGCGCTCGCGCTTACGGTTCGGTCGCTCGACCGGCTCCGCCGCCTTCTCTTCCTGCTGCTGGGTCTTTGCGGATACCGGCTTGTTGGAGAAGACGTTGATGATCGGCGCGTCGAAGTTCGCGCCCGATTCCTGGATCAGACGCTCGCCGAGCTGGTCGCGCAGTGCCTTGCCCTTCAGCTCGCGGATCTCGCCTTCGGCAAGCTCGCCCAGCTGGAACGGACCGTAGGAGACGCGAATCAGGCGCGTCACCTCGAGGCCGAGCGCGCCCATCACGTTCTTGACCTCACGGTTCTTGCCTTCGCGGAAGCCAACGGTGAGCCAGGCGTTGGTGCCCTGCTCGCGGTCGAGCGTCGCCTCGATCGCACCATAGAACACGCCGTCGATGGCAATGCCGTCCTTGAGGCCTTCGAGCGCCTTCGGCTCCACCTTGCCGTGGACGCGCACGCGGTAGCGGCGCAGCCAGCCGGTCGACGGCAGCTCGAGCACGCGGGCGAGACCACCATCATTGGTGAGCAGGATCAGGCCCTCGGTGTTGATGTCGAGGCGGCCGACCGTGACGAGACGCGGCAGCCCTTCCGGCAGCACGTCGAAGATGGTCTTGCGGCCTTCCGGATCGCGACTGGTCGTCACCACCCCGGCCGGCTTGTGGAACAGGAACAGGCGCGTGCGCTCGATCGGCGGGATTTCCTTGCCGTCGAGTTCGATCTTGTCGGTCGGCTTCACGTTGACTGCCGGGCTGGTCAGCACCTTGCCATTCACCTTGATGCGGCCGTCGACGATCAGGCCCTCGGCGTCGCGACGCGAGGCAATGCCCGCGCGCGCAAGGCGCTTGGCGATACGCTCGCCGCCATCTGCCGCGGCTGGGGCATCTGCATTGTCGCGCCGGAAATTGTCACGCTTGAACGGACGCGGCTTGTCGCCGCCACGGCCAGCGGCCGGACGCTTGTCGCCGTCGCGCTTCTGGAAGCGCGGGCGCTCGCCAGCCGCGCCTGCCACCTCTTCCTGGCGCTCGCGCTTGCCGGGGCGCGGCTTTCTCGGCGCGCTGCCGTCCTTGCCGGCAAAGGCACGCTTGGCGCCATCTTGGCGCTGGAACGGCTTCTTGTCGCCGTTACGCCCACCGGCAAACGGCTTCTTGGGGCCACGCCCCTTTCCGCCTGCGCCGGCGGGTTTGTTTTTGTCATCAACCATGGTGGCAATCGCCTTTCAGCGCGGGTAACTATCAGAGCACGTTGGCCCTTGCGAGTGAAATGTCATCGACACGTTGTCTATGAAACCTGTGTCCTTCATGGATGCCGCCTTCGCCGAGGCGGAGGCCGCTGCCATGCGGGGAGAAGTACCGATCGGCGCCGTCGTGGTTCTGGACGGGCAGATTATCGGCAGCGGCGGCAACCGGACAAGGGAACTGAACGATCCGACCGCCCATGCGGAAATCCTTGCCATCCGGGAGGCTTGTGGCAAGGAAATGAGCGAGCGCCTGCCCGGCGCGGATCTCTACGTAACCCTCGAACCATGCCCGATGTGCGCTGCTGCTATCTCGTTTGCGCGGATTAGACGGCTCTATTTCGGTGCGGCTGACGAAAAGGGCGGTGCCGTCGTGAGCGGCGCGCGGCTCTACAACCTGCCGACCTGCCATCACGCGCCTGAAGTTTATTCGGGCATCGGCGAAATCAGATCAGCCGAAATGCTGAAGTCCTTTTTCAAGGAAAGGCGCTGAGTCTACAGGTTCAGCGCCGGTAGTCAGGCAATCAGCCTAGAGCCACGGAACGTAATCGCGCCAGGACGACTTACCCGCAGCGCGCTTGGCATCGCGCGCCTTCTTGGCCTCGTCGACACCGATGTCACCTGCGGCGGCGCCGGCCTCTGGCTGGCGGTAGGTGAGCGGCGGTTCGCTGAGGTAGCGGCGGTTGGTCGCCTCGCCCTGCTGGCCCTCGCGGATGCGGCGCTGCAGCTCGATGCGCTGGTCCTTGGTATTGACGACCGACGGGCTTGCGCCGTTGTTGGCGTCAGCCTCGGCGCGGATGCGGCGGCGGCGCTCCTCCGGCGATTCCGGCCAGGCCGGGTTCTCGGCGGAAGCGACTTCCTGCTGCGGCTCCGGCAGCACCGTGGTGGTGGGCGGACGCACCAGCTCGCCGCGCGGCGTGTAGCGGATGTCCGGCTTGTCCTGCGGACCGAGCGCGAGGATGCCCGTGACGTCTTCCATCAGCTGCTGGTTGGCGGTCTTTCCGGTGCCGTAGGTCGGCGAGGACATGCAGCCAGCCAGAAGAACAGCAGCGCAGGACGCGGAAAGGCCAATCATCAGCGGGATGCGCCCGCGCGTCTCAATGCGATCGATCTTCACTGCACAGCCTCTCAAACCGGCGTTGAACGCCTAAACTGACCTGTTCTTGCCAGACAATCCGGCGACAACAAGGCGGCACCACCGCGCCGCCTTTTAACCTATAGCTAACCCATAGCGCAATTGCGGACAACGCGCTGAGGATTTGTCTACAGGCGGCCGAGCGCCTTCAGTTCGCGAAGTGCCGCAGCGTCGCGGGCCGAAACGTCCGGGAACTCCGGATCGGAACCCACGTCCGTCGTATAGCGCCAGGAACGGGCGCACTTGGTGCCCTTCGCCATGGCCGGCACGACGGCAACGCCCTTCACATCGTCGAGCGTGAACGCGCCTTCCGGCGCATCGCTGTCGAGGATGGTGATGTCGCTGGTGATCGAGACCTCGGCCATGTCGATGTCGGCGATCGCGGCGCGCAGCTCCGCGTCGGTGACATAGACGACCGGGGCAGCCTCGAGGGACGAGCCGATGCGCTTCTCGCGCCGCTCGATTTCCAGCGCGCCGGTGATGACGCGGCGGACCTGACGGACCTTGCGCCACTTGGCGGCAAGCTCCTCGTTCTTCCACTCGGCGGGAATGTCGCGGAACTGCTCGAGATGCACGGACACGGCGTTCGGGTAGCGGGCAAGCCACGCTTCCTCGGTCGTGAACGGCAGCATCGGCGCCAGCCAGGTGACGAGGTTGTCGAACAGGTGGCGGACAACAACGATCGATGCCTTGCGGCGGATGCTCGACGGTGCGTCGCAGTACAGCGCATCTTTGCGAACGTCGAAGTAGAAGGCCGACAGCTCGACGACCATGAAGTCGATCAGCGCGCGGGTGACGCGCTTGAAGTCGAATGCGTCGTAACCCTTGCGCACGACCTCGTCGAGCTCGGCGATGCGGTGGAGCATCAGGCGCTCCAGCTCCGGCATCTCGGCCAGCGGCACGTCCTCGCCCTCGTCATGCGCAAGCGTGCCCAGCATCCAGCGGATAGTGTTGCGCATCTTGCGGTAGGCGTCGACGTTGGTCTGGATGATGTTCTTGCCGAGGCGCTGGTCTTCCCAGTAGTCGGTCGTCATCACCCACAGGCGCAGGATATCGGCGCCCGACTGCTTGATGACTTCCTGCGGGACGACCGTGTTGCCGAGCGACTTCGACATCTTGCGGCCTTCCTCATCCATGGTGAAGCCATGGGTGATGACCGCGTTGTACGGCGCGCGGCCGCGGGTGCCGCAGCTTTCGAGCAGCGACGAGTGGAACCAGCCGCGGTGCTGGTCCGAACCCTCGAGGTAGACGTCGGCCGGCCACTTGAGGTCCGGTCGATCTTCCAGCGTGAAGGTGTGGGTCGAGCCCGAGTCGAACCAGACGTCGAGAATGTCCGTCACCATCTGCCACGGCTCGCCGGCGCGCTCGCCCAGGAAGCGCTCGCGCGCACCTTCTGCGAACCAGGCATCGGCGCCCTCGGCCTCGAATGCCTCGAGGATGCGGGCGTTGACCTTTTCGTCGTTCAGCACGTTGCCGTCGGCATCGACGAAGACGCAGATCGGCACGCCCCACGCCCGCTGGCGCGACAGCACCCAGTCCGGACGGTCCTCGATCATGGCGCGCAGGCGCGTCTGGCCTGCCGGCGGCACGAAGCGGGTCTCGTCGATCGCCTTGAGCGCACGGGTGCGCAGCGTGGTGCCATCGCCGAGGTCCTTGTCCATGTAGACGAACCACTGCGGCGTGTTGCGGAAGATGACCGGCTTCTTCGAGCGCCAGGAGTGCGGGTAGGAGTGCTTCAGGCGGCCGCGGGCAAACAGCATGTTGGCGCCGATCAGCGCCTCGATGACGGCCTTGTTGGCATCGCCCTTCTTGCCGTTGTCGTCGATGACCCGTGCGGCACCGCCCTCGCGGTCCGGACCGAAGCCCGGCGCGTCCTTGGTGAAGTAGCCGGCATCGTCGACCGTGAACGGGATGCGGGTGTCGATGCCGCGCGCGGAAAGATCCTTTGCCGCATCCATCCAGGCATCAAAGTCCTCGCGGCCGTGACCCGGCGCGGTGTGGACGAAGCCGGTACCGGCATCGTCGGTGACATGGTCGCCCGCCAGCATCGGCACGCGGAATTCGTAGCCGCCGCCAAGACCCTTGAGCGGGTGAGCGAGTTCAAGCGCGCCGAGCGTCTCGCCCGAGACGTCGGCCAGGCGCTTGTACTGCAGCTTGGCCTTGGCGAAGGACTCTTCGGCGAGCGCGTCGGCGAAGATCAGCTTCTCGCCCGGCTGCGGGCCAAAGTCGTTCTCGGCTGCGGTAACCTCGTAGAGGCCATAGGCAATGCGCGGCGAAAAGGCGACGGCGCGGTTGCCGGGGATCGTCCACGGGGTGGTCGTCCAGATCACCACATAGGTGCCGGCGAGTTCGTCCGAACCACTGACCACCGGGAACTTCACCCAGATCGTGTCGCTCTCATAGTCGTGGTACTCGACCTCGGCCTCGGCAAGCGCCGTGCGCTCGACCACCGACCACATCACCGGCTTCGAGCCGCGATAGAGCTGGCCCGACATCGCGAACTTCAGAAGCTCGCCTGCGATGCGCGCCTCGGCGTGGAAGTTCATCGTCGTGTAGGGCTTCTCGAAATCGCCCTCGATGCCGAGACGCTTGAACTCCCCCGTCTGCACGTCGATCCAGTGCTGCGCGAATTCACGGCATTCCTGGCGGAATTCGTTGACCGGAACCTCGTCCTTGTTCTTGCCGGCTGCGCGGTACTTTTCCTCGATCTTCCACTCGATCGGCAGGCCGTGGCAGTCCCAGCCCGGCACATAGTTGGAGTCATAGCCGCGCATCTGGAACGAGCGGGTGATGACGTCCTTGAGCACCTTGTTCAGCGCGTGGCCGATGTGGATATTGCCGTTGGCGTAGGGAGGGCCGTCGTGCAGCACGTAGAGCGGACGGCCAGCGGCGCTCTCGCGCAGCTTCTTGTAAAGATTGATGTTCTGCCAGCGTTCAACGAGCTTCGGCTCGTTCTCCGGTAGCCCGGCGCGCATCGGGAACTCGGTCTGCGGCAGATAGAGGGTTTTCGAATAGTCGATCTTTTCGGCGGTGGTCATGGTCTCATCGCATCGTCAGCCCGGGCAGCGGCTCGCGGGCAAGGCTATGGTCAAACGGCAGGGCGCGTGGAAGACGCGCAAGAATCCCGGACCTTCCGGCGACCTTCAGGCCGCCCGGAAAGCCGGGCCACTAATTCGTATCGACGCGAAGATAGGTGCGCGCTGGGTCATGGCCCGCGCTTTTAGCCGAGCCTGACCGGGGAATAAAGAGGCGATTCGCCGAAGGCGCCGCTTACTGGAACGAAAAATCAAAGCGGTAGGTCGCCGAAGCGCCGACCGTGACCTGGTTTTTCGATCCGCGCTCGCGCACGAGGCTCGACTTGGCGGCGGGGCCGACCAGCCGCTCGTACTCGAGGAAGACGCTGGTGGTGATCTCGTCGGTCGCGCGCCAGTTGACCGCGCCGCCCGCACCGAACGACTTCATGCCGCCGCCAGGCTTGTACTCCGAAAGGCCCGAAGCAGCCGACTCGGCTGCATTCACGCCGTAGTAGGTCTCGAAATAATCCTTCGTCGCAAAGGACATGCGCGGACCGGCAGAAATCTGCACGGTGTCGGTCATGTCGAAGAAGGCGTCGGCGGCAACGTCGAGCACGACCGCGTCGTGGGTGCGGATGCCATGGCGTACCTCGCCGCGGACGCGGGCGAAGTCGGTCGGGTACACTTCGGCGAAGGCGCCGGCCTCGCCACCGAACTTCACCTGCGACAGGCCGCGCAGGTCACGGTGGTCGTCCTCGTCGCGCTTGAAGATCAGCTTGCCGGTTGCGCCGGCGCGGAAAGTGCCGGTGTCGATCAGCGACAGCGAAATGTTGTCGTTGCGCGAGGTGAACCGAGCCGAGCCGCCGGACTTGCCAAGCGAGATCAGCGGCTGGAACGCGAACTTGTTCTTCGACGCGCCGTCGAACTTCGGCTTCGACATGATGGCGCCACCGACCTTGAGGTACCAGTCGCCTTCAAACAGGTTCTGGGCCGATGCCTGGACCACGCCGAGGCCCAGTACGGCCACGGTGCAAATCAGAGTTCCAAATTTCATGATAACCCGCCTACGCAATACAAAGGGGTGCCCCACAGCACTGCGCGGATTGAGTAAAATTTGAATGAATCGACGTTACGTCAGAACGCGATTTTGAGGTCGATTTCCGACAGGGGCGTCACGCCCGAAAGAAGCGCCCTCGCCTCCTCCTCGTCGCGTTTCATCTGCACGATCAGCGGATCGAGCCCGTCGAACTTCACCTCGCCGCGCAGATAGCCGAAGAACGACACCGAGCAGCATTCGCCGTAGAGGCTGTCGGAAAAGTCGAACACGAAGGTTTCGAGCAGCGGCGCGCCGTCATCATCGACGGTCGGACGCCGGCCGAAGCTGGCAACGCCGTCATGCAGCGAGCCATCCGGACGGCGCAGGCGCACGGCGTAGATGCCGTGCTTCAGGCTGTTGCTGACTGCCAGCTCCATGTTGGCTGTGGGGAACCCCAGCTCGCGGCCGAGCTTCTTGCCGTGGCTGATCTCGGCCATGACCGTGTAGCGGTAGCCGAGCAGACCGGCTGCTTGGGTCACATCGCCTTCTGTCAGCAGACCGCGGATGCGGCTCGACGAGATCACGCCGGAGCCCTCGTCGCAGAAGGCGTCGACGAGCGTCACGCCAAAGCCGCGCGCGTTGCCCTGCTCCAACAGGAAGGCAGGGGTTCCCTCGCGGCCTTTGCCAAAATGGAAGTCGTAGCCGGTGACGACGTGGCTGATGCCGAGTTCCTTGAGCAGCACCCGCTCGACGAACTGGGTCGCGGTGCAGGCGGAAAATTCCTGGTCGAAGTGCTGCTCGACGACGCCATCGAAGCCCAGCGCCTCGAGAAGCCGCGCGCGCACCGGCGCTGTGGTGAGGCGAAACAGCGGCGTGTCGGGCCTGAAGGTCTCGCGCGGGTGCGGCTCGAAGGTCAGGACCAGCGCCGGAACGTTCTTCCTGCGCGCCTCATCCAGCGCGCGTTCCAGCACGGCCTGATGCCCGCGATGCACACCGTCAAAGTTGCCGATTGCCACGACGCCGCCGCGCAAGGCTGCCGGCAGCGCAGTCGTCGAGGGTATGCGCTGGATGCGAGTTTCGGTCATCAGCTATCTCAAGCGTGGAATGACGGCCACCGGCGCGAACCCATGCTTGTCAAGGAAGGCTGCGAGACGCACCGGGTCCGGGGACAGCGTGTCGCCATAGTCGGCGGCGTGGATGCCGCCGGAGACGTAGAGGACGTCAATGCCGTTGGTCACGCCGCCCTTGACGTCGGTCAGGACGCCGTCGCCGATGGCGACCGCTTCCGAGCGGGAGACCTCGCGCCCGAGCACCTCGCTCGCGGCGGCAAGTGCTGCCTCGTAGATCGGGCGGTGCGGCTTGCCGGCGATCTCGGTGCGGCCGCCAAGCTGGCCGTAGTCGCGCGCAAGGGCGCCCGCGCACCAGATCAGCTTGTCGCCGCGCTCGACCACGATATCCGGATTTGCGCAGATGAACGGCAGGTTGCGCATGCGCAGACGCTGCAGCATCTCGGCATAATCTTCCGGCGTCTCGGTGTTGTCGTCGAACAGGCCGGTGCAAACGACGGCGGCAGCCTCGAACTCCTCGACGATCTCGACGTCCAGTCCGTCATAGAGAGTCAGGTCGCGGTCGGGGCCGATGTGGAAGATTTTTCGCGGGGCGTGGCGGATCAGCTCGCGCGTCACGTCGCCCGAGGTGATGATGCGGTCCCAGGCATCGTCCGGTACGCCGAGCGAGGCAATCTGCTCACGCACATCCGGGCTCGGGCGCGGCGCGTTGGTGATGAGGATGACGGGAAGCCCCTTCTGGCGCGCCCGCTGCAGGGCCGCGACCGCGGAAGGGAAGGAGGCGACGCCGTTGTGGATCACGCCCCAGACGTCACACAGGATAGCGGAATAGTTCCCAGCGATGTCGTCCAAGCTCTCGATCAAATTCGCCATGAACCCGCTCATTCTCCTGTCATCACCAGCCTCGCCGCCGGCGTCAGGGAATTAGCTTAACGTGCCGCTGGTGTCACCCGCTTTCGCGTGCATGCGTCAGACGGGACGGCGGAAAGCCGCGCGCTTCTCCTCGATTCGGGGGCGGCAGACGCAGCCCTCGATGTGATCGTTGACCAGCCCCATCGCCTGCATGAAGGCGTAGACGGTGGTCGGCCCGACGAAGCTCCAGCCGCGCTTCTTCAGCTCCTTCGAGATGCGAATCGAGGTCGGCGTCTTGCCAAGGGTGCGCAGCGTCGCCCAGTCGAGCACCTGCGGCCGCTCGTCCGGGCCCGGCTCCAACGACCAGAAGAAGCGCGCGAGAGAACCCTTTTCTTCCGCGAGCTCCACCGCGCGGCGGGCGTTGTTGTAGACCGAGGCGATCTTGCCGCGATGGCGGACGATGCCGGCATCCTGCAGGTTCCGCTCGATGGCGGCCGCCTCGTCTTCTTCCGCCAGCTTGCGGAAGTCGAAGCCGTGGAAGGCGACGCGGAAATTCTCTCGCTTGCGCAGGATCGTCAGCCAGGACAAGCCGGACTGGAAACCTTCGAGGCAGAGCTTTTCGAACAGGCGGATATCGCTGTCGACCGGATGGCCCCATTCCTGGTCGTGATAGCGCAGATAGTCCGGCAGGTTGCCGTGCCACGCGCAGCGGAGCGCGCCATCCTCGCCTGCGACCAGCCCCTCCCCGATGCTCATCCCCGCAATCCTTCCTTTACCAAGCCGCGAAACCCGAAGGTAACCATGCGGAAAGGTTTATGCGATCGCCGGCATTTTATGGAAGGTTGTTCACACTTTTTGCGGCGCTTGTCCTGACAATCCGCGTCACGACGATGGGTTTGAGGGTACGTCGCATGAGATTGACTTTGTCCTTCCTGATCGCGACTGCGATCTCGGGTCTTGGCTTGCAGCAGGCAGCAGCAAGCGACCGCTACCGGGAGGCGCCGCCGCTGCTCGTCAGTCCCGATCTTTCCGCGCCATGGGTCATCCAGCTGCAGCGGGCCCCGCAGGGCCGCCCTGTTCACCGGGCAGAGCCCCGCCGCCAGCCGCAGCCGGCACCTGCGCTCCGCGTCCGTGTGGCGCCCGATCCGGTTGTGCGCTCGCGTGCCACGCCGAAGCCGAATGTCGTTGCCCGCGAGCGCAAGCCGGACGAGGTGCGGACCGCCGCGCTGCCGAGCGCGCCGCGCGACATCCCAAAGCCGCGGGAGATCGATCCAAAATTCCTGCCGCAGGTCGTCGATTATGACGGCCCGCACAAGCCAGGCACGATCGTCATCAATACGCGCGAGCACTTCCTCTATCTTGTCGAGGAAGGCGGCAAGGCGCGCCGCTATGGCGTCGGCACCGGCAAGCCCGGCTTCGAGTGGGCCGGCACCCACAAGGTCACGCGCAAGGCCGAGTGGCCGGACTGGCGCCCGCCTGCGGAAATGATCGCCCGCGAGAAGAAGAAGGGCCGCATCCTGCCGACCTTCGTGAAGGGCGGGCCCGAAAATCCGCTGGGCGCGCGAGCGCTTTATCTGGGCTCGACACTTTATCGCATTCATGGCACCAATCAGCCGCACACGATCGGCGGCAACGTGTCGTCCGGCTGCATCCGCATGCGCAACGAGGACGTGATCGACCTCTACGACCGCGTGCCGGTGGGGGCGACGGTGATCGTGATCTGAATATCCCGGAGGGGGGATGGCCGGTCAGGTTCGGGGACAAGCCTGACCGGGGCGCAGCGAAAGCTGCGACGCCAAGGGGCGGAATGGCATCGGCCATCCGTCCCTTTTCGTTTTTTGTGCCGGGGTTAAACGTCTTGGAGCGTCGCGATTTAGCGCAAGCTTGAGCCTGCCATGGTTCATGCCAGACGCCCCCTCCGCCGCCTTCGGCGGCACCTCCCCCGCTTCGCAGGGGAGGATCCCGGAACCGTTGCGCAAAGTTCTGCACGGCCGCGAGAGCATCAGCGTGCCGGCATGGATGGCCGGGTCAAGCCCGGCCATGACGAAGCGGAAATGATGCAGCGGTCCGATCCCTAGCTGCTGAAACGTTGCTGATTTTCCGGGCCCCTTCCTCTTCGTCATCCTCGCCAAGCCCGCGAAGCGGGCGCGAGCAGGGGATCCATGCCAGAGACGCTCCAAGATAAGCGGGGCCTGGCCGTGAGCTGCGACCTCAGGATCCTCCCCTGCGAAGCGGGGGAGGTGCCGCCGAAGGCGGCGGAGGGGGCTGCCGGATGCTGCATTTCAGATGCAGACGCTGCTTCTCAGCTGCTCTGCGCTTGCATTCAATGCACAGCGCCAACGACAGCTGCGGACCGTCGACCGTCCCTACCCCGCCGACGGCACACCCTCCGGCTTCCTTCCGCCATAGGCCCAGTCGAGCAGTTTTACCGTATGCACCACCGGCAACCTGGCCGCCGAGGCGATCTGGGTGATGCAGCCGATATTGCCGGTGGCGACGAGTGCAGCACCCGTCGCCTCGATGTTCTTCACCTTGCGCGCCTTGAGTTTTGCCGAAATCTCCGGCTGCAGGATGTTGTAGGTGCCGGCCGAGCCGCAGCAGAGGTGCCCTTCCGCCGGTTCCTTGACAATGAACCCTGCCTTCTGAAGCAGCTCCTTCGGCTGACGCACGACCTTCTGGCCGTGCTGCATCGAGCAGGCCGAGTGATAGGCAACGGTGAGGCCCGGACGGATCGCGGGCTCCGGCAATTCGATCGAGGCAAGGTACTCGGTGATGTCTTTCGCCAATGCAGACACGCGCGCGGCCTTTTCCGCATAGGCCGGATCGAGGCGCAGCATGAAGCCGTAATCCTTGATCGTCGTGCCGCAGCCGGAGGCGGTGATGATGATGGCGTCGAGCCCGCCATTGTCGATCTCGCGCGTCCAGGCGTCGACGTTGCGGCGGGCAGCTGCAAGCGACTCCTCCTCGCGGCCCATGTGGTGCACCAGCGCGCCGCAGCAGCCCTCGCCCTCAGGCACCACGACCTCGACGCCGATGCGGTTGAGCAGGGAAACGGTCGCGTCGTTGATGCCTGGCTCCAGCACCGACTGCGCGCAGCCGGTAAGGATGGCAACGCGGCCACGCCTCGTGCCGGCGGCGGCATGGGTCGCAGGCTCGGAGATCTTCGAGGCCGCCGGAACCGTCTCGGGCGCCAGCCGCAGCATGGCACCAAGCGGGCGCAGCGGCCGGACCTTGTCGAACAGCCCCGTGAACGGGCGTCCGAGCGCCGCCAGCTTCAGCGCTGCGCGGAACCGCGACGGGTAGGGCAGCACCGCCGCCAGAAGCGACCGGATCATGCGGTCGATCAGCGGGCGCCTGTAGGTCTTCTCGATATGCGTGCGGGCATGATCGACCAGGTGCATGTAGTTCACGCCCGACGGGCAGGTCGTCATGCAGGACAGGCACGACAGGCAGCGGTCGATGTGGGTGACGATCTCGTCATCGGCCGCACGACCGTTCTCGAGCATGTCCTTGATCAGGTAGATGCGCCCGCGCGGGCTGTCGAGCTCGTTGCCGAGCGTGACGAAGGTCGGGCAGGTCGCCGTGCAGAAGCCGCAGTGGACGCATTTGCGCAGGATGGATTCGGCCTCCGCGACGTGCGGATCGGCGAGCTGGGCGAGCGAAAAGTTGGTCTGCATCAGAAACCCATCCTGCCGGGATTGAGGATACCCTTAGGGTCGAATTGTTCCTTGAGGCGCTGCGACAGGGCGGCAAGGCCCCGCGCCGGCGGCTGGAACAAGGGAACGCCGTCGCGAACCATCGGATGCGCGCGAATGAGCGTTGCGTGCCCGCCGCCGAACTGCGCGATGAGGCGGCGCACGGCCTCCGCTTCCGGATAGGCCTCCATGCGCAGCCAGATCAGGCCGCCCTGCCAGTCGTAAAAGGCATCGACGGCTGCTTCCATGCGCAGCGCCATCACCATGCGGTGGCCTTCCGACGGCGTCATCGACACCCGCCAGACAGGGCGCGGGGTGCCGTCGGCGAAGGGCCGGCAGTCGCGGATCTCGCGCCAGAGTTTTCGCGACTCATCACCATCGATGCGCCCTTGCGTGCCCCTGCCCTGCAGGAGGGCGGCCAGGCGCTCGAAACGGTAGTCGACCGAGGGGCCAAAGCCTTCGAGGCGCAGCAGGGTCGAGCCCTTGCCGCGCAAGGCGCCGTCGAGCACGCGGCCGGTGACGCTTTCGGGCAGATGCGCGACGGACGCGACCTCGCCGCTCGAGCCCATCGCGATCGACATCGCTTCCGCCGCCTGTTCTTCGGCCAGGCCGCGCAGGACGAGCGTTGCTTCCGTCTCCGCGCGAGGCATGACCTTGAAGGTGACGTCGGTGACGACGGCAAGCGTGCCCCAGGAACCTGCCATGGCCTTGGAAAGATCATAGCCGGTGACGTTCTTGACGACGCGCCCGCCCGACTTGAACGCTTCGCCTCGACCGGAGACGGCATGAATGCCGAGGATGTGGTCGCGCGCGGCACCCGCCTTCAGCCGGCGCGGGCCGGAAAGGTTGGCCGCCAGCACGCCACCGATCGTACCGCGGCCCTCAGCCTCGCCGAGCAGCGGGCCGTAGTCGAGCGGCTCGAACTGGAGCTCCTGGTTGTGCTCGGCCAGCAGCGCCTCGATCTCGGCGAGCGGCGTTCCGGCGCGCGCCGAAAGCACCAGTTCCTCCGGCTCATAGAGCGTGACACCTGTCAGCTTCGACAGGTCGATCTGGTGCTCGGTCTGGGTGACATGGCCGATCCCGCGCTTCGACCCGTGCCCCAGCACCTCGACGGGTGTTTCCTCTGCGGCCGCCCAGCGGACGGTCTCGAGCACTTCTTCCGGTGTGGTTGGCGTGAAACGGGTCATCAGAATCTCGGAATGTCCGGAAAGGCGATCTGGCCGCGATGCACGTGCATGCGGCCAAGCTCGGCGCAGCGGTGCAGCTGCGGGAACACCTTGCCGGGGTTGAGCAGATGGTTGGGGTCGAAGGCGCACTTGACCCGGATCTGCTGGTTGAGGTCGTCCTCGGAAAACATTTCTGGCATCAGGTCGCGCTTTTCGACGCCAACGCCGTGCTCGCCAGTCAGAACACCGCCGACCTTCACGCAGAGCCGCAGGATGTCGGCGCCAAACGCCTCGGCACGCTCCAACTCGTCGTCCTTGTTGGCGTCGTAGAGGATCAGCGGATGCAGATTGCCATCGCCGGCGTGGAAGACGTTGGCGACGCGCAGGCGATGCTTTTCCGAGAGCTCGCGCATACCAGCCAGCACCTTCGGCAGTTCCTTGCGCGGAATGGTGCCGTCCATGCAGAGATAATCGGGCGAGATGCGGCCGACTGCCGGGAACGCGGCCTTGCGGCCGGCCCAGAAGGTCATGCGCTCGGCTTCGGAATTCGAGACGAGACAGGTGGTCGAGCCGTTCGCTCTGGCAAGCGTTTCGACGCGCTGGATCAGGTGGTCGACCTCGGCCGCCGGGCCGTCGAGCTCGACGATCAGCAGCGCCTCGACATCGAGCGGATAGCCGGCGTGAACAAAGTCTTCGGCCGCGTGGATCGCGGGCCGGTCCATCATCTCCATGCCGCCGGGAATGATGCCCGCGCCGATGATGTCGGCAACGCACTGGCCGGCCTGCTCACTCGACGGAAAGCCGAGCAGCACGGCGCGCGCCGTCTCCGGCTTCTTGAGGATACGGACCGTGACCTCGGTGACGACGCCAAGCAGGCCTTCCGAGCCGGTCATGATGCCGAGAAGGTCATAGCCCTCCGCGTCGAGATGCTTGCCGCCAATGCGCACCACCTCGCCGTTCATCAACACCATCTCAATGCCGAGCACGTTGTTGGCGGTGAGGCCGTATTTCAGCGAGTGCACGCCGCCGGAATTTTCGGCGATGTTGCCGCCGATCGAGCAGGCGATCTGCGACGACGGGTCCGGCGCGTAGTAGAAGCCCTCGTGCTGGACGGAATTGGTGATGCCGAGATTGGTCACGCCCGGCTGCGCGGTCACCGTGCGGTTGGCGTAGTCGATGTCGAGGATGCGGTTGAAGCGGGTCATCACCAGCAGCACCGCGTCGCCCAGCGGCAGCGCACCGCCCGACAGCGACGTGCCCGAGCCGCGCGGCACGACGCGGATATTGCGGTCGTGGCAATATTTCAGGATGCGCGAGACCTGCTGTACCGTCTCCGGCAGGACAACGACCAGCGGCATCTGGCGGTAAGCGGTCAGCGCGTCCGTCTCGAACGGGCGCATGCCGTTCTCGGTGTGAACGACGCCCTCGCCCGGGACGATGATCTTCATGTCGGCGATGATTTCATCGCGGCGGGCGATTGTCTGCGCGTTGAGCGCGGGCATGACGAGACCGGACATCGGCAAACTCCGAAAGTGGTAAAATCTCTTTACCAGTGTGCGCCGCAGACGGCAATCCACGAACGCATTCATGCACCGCGACGCCGTGACGCTTCGCCAACCGGATAATAAATTTGACCGGTCGGCACCCACTTCTTATACTTGGCCACAAAGAACGGGCCTCATAAGCCGTGAACGAGATATTCTCCCGCGTTACCCACTCCCGCACCGCCGACGACGTGATCGGCCAGGTCGAGATGCTGATTCTCGAGGGCGTCGTGCGCCCCGGCGACAAGCTGCCGGGCGAGCGCGAGCTGGCGCGGCAGTTTGACGTGTCGCGGCCCATTGTACGCGATGCGCTCAAGGAACTCGAACAACGCGGGCTGGTTGTGACGCGGCCGGGCGGCGGCACCCACGTCGCTGACGTCATCGGCGAGGTGTTCGCGCCGCCGGTGATGGACCTCATTGCCGGCAATCGCAAGGCCGCGGCCGATTATCTCGAATACCGCCGGGAAATCGAAGGCGTCGCAGCCGAGTTCGCCGCGCGCCGTGCAACCGAGGACGACCGTGCCCTGCTTGCACGCATCATGCAGCGGATGGAGGAGGCCAACGCCAGCGGCAATTTCGAGGACGAGGTTGCCATCGACGTCGAGTTCCACAACGCGGTCGGCGAGTGCGCGCACAACATCATTCTCCTCCACACGCTGCGCTCCTGCTACCGGCTGCTGGCCGACGGCGTCTTTCTCAGCCGCACCTTGATCTACAAGACCCCGGCGACGCAGGAGGTGCTGCTTGCCCAGCACCGAGCGATCTACGACGCCATCGTCGCCGGCGATCCCGATGCCGCGCGCGCGGCGGCGCGGGCGCATATCGACTATGTCGAGCGGGCAATGAATGAAGCCGAGCGGAGTGGCGAATGGCAGCGCGTCTCGCGCCTGCGCCTTCGCCAGCGCGGCGGTTAGGCGAGCGGCAATGGGGCTATCAGAAAACCTTCGTCCGCGCGTGGGCCTGTTCACCACGTGCCTGGTCGAGTCGTTCCGGCCGGCCGTTGGCTACGCCGCGATCAGGCTGTTGCAAGAGGCCGGTTGCCGGGTTGAAGTGCCAGAGGCGCAGCACTGCTGCGGCCGCCCTGCCCTGCGAGCGGATGACCTCGACGATTTGCGTGGCCATGCCGAACGGGTGATCGACACCTTCGACGGCTATGATTTCGTCGTTGCGCCTTCCCCCTCCTGCGCGAGCGTTTTGAAGCGCTATGCCGCGCTCCTTGCCGATGAGCCGGAATGGGCGGAACGCGCCGCACGCTTCTCCGAAAAGGCCTATGAGCTGACGGCGTTCCTCGCCGACGTGATGCAGGCTGAACCCGGCTCGACACGCGTCGATGCAAGCATTGCGCTGCACGACAGCTGCACGGCACTCGGAGAACTCGGCATCCGCGAACAACCGCGCGCGCTGCTTTCGGCAGTCGAGGGCGTCGCGCTCCGGGAGCTTCCCGGCGCCGCAAAATGCTGCGGCTTCGGCGCCAGCGCCTGCTCATCCTCTTCCGCCGCGCTCACCGACGACATTCGTGACGCAGGCGCCGGCATGCTGGTTTCCAGCGAACTCGGCTGCCTGCTTGGCATTGCCCGCAAGCTCAAGCGGGATGGTTCGGCAATCGAGGTTCGGCACATTGCCGAAGTTCTTGCCGGCATGAACGAGACACCGCCGATCGGCGGCGCGACCAGACAAATCCGAACATGAATGAGGCAAGGATGGACAAGTACCTGACTATCGCCGACCTGAAGGAGTGCGCGCGCCGCCGTGTGCCGAAGATGTTCTTCGACTACGCCGACTCGGGCGCATGGACGGAAGGCACCTACCGGGCCAACGAGGAAGATTTTCAGAAGATCAAGCTGCGTCAGCGCGTACTGGTCGACATGACCAACCGCTCGCTGAAGACGACCATGGTCGGCCAGGAAGTTTCGATGCCGGTCGCGCTCGCGCCGACGGGCCTCACAGGCATGCAGCACGCCGACGGTGAGATGCTCGCGGCCCGGGCCGCTGAGGAGTTCGGCGTGCCGTTCACGCTGTCGACCATGAGCATCTGCTCGATCGAAGACGTCGCCTCGGTCACGAAGAAGCCGTTCTGGTTCCAGCTCTACGTGATGCGCGACCGCGACTTCGTGGCCGACCTGATCGACCGCGCCAAGGCGGCGAAATGCTCTGCGCTGGTGCTCACCGCCGACCTGCAGATCCTCGGCCAGCGCCACAAGGATTTGCGCAACGGCCTGTCCGCGCCGCCCAAGTTCACGCCCAGGCACATCTGGCAGATGGCGACCCGCCCAGCCTGGTGCATGGGCATGCTCGGCACCAGCCGCCGCACCTTCCGCAACATCGCCGGCCACGTGAAGAACGTGACGGACCTGTCCTCTCTTTCATCGTGGACCGCCGAGCAGTTCGATCCGCAGCTGTCGTGGAAGGACGTTGCCTGGATCAAGGAACGCTGGGGCGGCAAGCTGATCATCAAGGGCATCCTCGACGTCGAGGACGCGAAGATGGCGGCCAACACGGGCGCCGACGCGATCATCGTCTCCAACCATGGCGGCCGCCAGCTGGACGGCGCGCCGTCGTCGATCTCGGTGCTGCCGGAGATCGTCGATGCGGTCGGCGACCGCATCGAGGTCCATATCGACGGCGGTATTCGCTCCGGCCAGGACGTGCTCAAGGCGCTGTGCCTCGGCGCGAAGGGCACTTTCATCGGCCGCCCGTTCCTCTATGGCCTCGGCGCCGGGGGCAAGGCGGGCGTCACGCGCGCGCTCGAGATCATCCGTCGCGAGCTCGACATCACGCTGGCACTCTGTGGCAAACGCGACATCCGCGATGCAGGACCAGACATGCTCTACAAGCCGAGGGAACGCGGCTAGACTGGGGGCATGAACCTCGGCAAGGGCATCGACTATACGAACGCGACAGGTCCCGATGGCATACGCATCTATGCCATCGGCGACGTGCATGGCCGCTTCGATTGCCTGAGCCGGATGCACGAGATGATCGCGGACGAGATCGCCCGCGATCACATCGCTGACTGGCGCATCATCCATCTTGGCGACTATGCGGACCGTGGGCCGCAGTCACGCGAAGTGCTGGATTTCCTGGCGAGGGCTTCAGCGCGCGACGAGCGGATCATTGCCCTCTGCGGCAATCACGATGAGGGCTTCCTCGACTTCCTCGCCAATCCGCAGGACGCCTATCTCTTCATCGACTATGGCGGATTCGACACGGCCGCGTCCTACGGCGTGGAGCTAAGAACGATGCGGCGCGACGAGCTCTTCGAGAGCCATTGCCAGCTTCTTTCGGCGATGCCGGACTCGCACCTGCAGTTCCTGCGCGACCTGAAGCACTCCGTCACGTTCGGCGACTTCTTCTTCTGCCATGCGGGTGTGCGGCCGGGCGTCGCGCTCGACTCGCAGTCGACGCACGATCTGTGCTGGATCCGGGGCGAGTTCCACAACCACCGCGGCCTGTACGACAAGGTCATCGTGCACGGGCACACGCCGTGCCGCGAGCCGGAGGTGCTGCCCAGCCGCGTCAACGTCGACACGAAGGCATTCGCCACCGGCAGGCTGACGGCACTGGTGATAGACGGAAAGGAAAAGCGCTTTATCGCGACCGATCTCGGCCGCTAGCCAGGCTCAGCGATCAGCGGGCTTCCGCGACCCCGTAGCCATCGACCACGCGGTGGCCGCTTGCGGCATCTGCGGAATAAATGGCTGCGCCCCACATCAGAATGCCGGACAGCATGAACACGGACAAAAATGCGGCTTTCACGGGGGTCATCTCGGTTGCTTCTCAGCGGAGTTTTAGGGCGCCTTGGTTACGATCCGGTTAGGACGTGGCGCGAGGTTGGGGGGCTCATAATCCTGCTTTGAGGCAAACTCCATAGCCCCCGCTTTGGTTTCATCTGGATATTTTGCAGAGTTGCTGAAATGCAACTGCGTCCTCTCCTTGCCGCTCTTCCTCTTATCGGGTAGGAAACCGGCGCTCATTCGGCACAAGATCTCCAACACAGAACGGACGGAATACGGCGATGGCTGAGAAGGCGGAAAAGATGAAGGCGCGGCTCCCGCGGGGCTTCGTCGATCGCCATTCGGCCGACATCCGCGCGGTCGACGCCATGACCGCGAAAATCCGTGCGGTCTACGAGCTCTACGGCTTCGAGCCGATCGAGCAGCCGATGATCGAATACACCGACGCGCTCGGCAAGTTCCTGCCCGACCAGGACCGCCCCAACGAAGGCGTCTTCTCTTTCCAGGACGATGACGAGCAGTGGCTGTCGCTGCGCTACGACCTGACCGCGCCGATGGCGCGCTTCGTCGCCGAAAACTTCGAGTCGATCCCGAAGCCGTTCCGCTCCTACCGCTCCGGCTACGTGTTCCGCAACGAGAAGCCGGGCCCGGGCCGCTTCCGCCAGTTCATGCAGTTCGACGCCGACATCGTCGGAACGCCGGGCCTCGCCGCTGACGCCGAAATGGCGATGATGATGGCAGACACGCTCGAGGCGGTCGGCATCAAGCGCGGCGACTACGTGATCCGCATCAACAACCGCAAGGTGCTCGACGGCGTGCTCGAGTCGATTGGCCTCGGCGGCGACGAGAACGCAGGCCGCCGCCTGACCGTCCTGCGCGCCATCGACAAGCTCGACAAGTTCGGGCCGGAAGGCGTGCGCCTGCTCCTCGGCAAGGGCCGCCTCGACGAAAGCGGCGACTTTACCAAGGGCGCCCAGCTCGACGACGACGCCATCTCCAAGGTGCTCGCCTATATCGAAACCGGCGAGGTTGCCGGCAACGAGGGCGTTGAGGAACTCGCCCAGATCCGCGAGCTGATCGCGGCTGCCGGCTATGATGACGGCCGCATCAAGATCGACCCGTCGGTCGTGCGCGGCCTCGAATACTACACCGGCCCGGTCTACGAGGCCGAGCTGCTGTTCGAGGTGCCGAACGACCAGGGCGAGATCGTCCGCTTCGGCTCGGTCGCCGGCGGCGGCCGCTATGACGGCCTCGTCTCGCGCTTCCGCGGCGAGCCCGTCCCGGCCACCGGTTTCTCGATCGGCGTGTCGCGCCTGACGGCCGCGCTCAAGAACCTCGGCAAGCTCGAAAACACCGATGTGACCGCTCCGGTCGTTGTCCTCGTCATGGACAAGGACACCGAGTCGCTTGGCCGCTACCAGAAGATGGTGTCGGCGCTGCGCCAGGCGGGCATCCGCGCCGAGATGTATCTCGGCGGCTCGGGTATGAAGGCGCAGATGAAGTACGCCGACCGTCGCGGCGCGCCGTGCGTCGTCATCCAGGGCGGCGACGAGCGCGCAAATGGCGAAGTGCAGATCAAGGACCTTGTTGCCGGCGCCAAGGCCGCGGCCAAAATCACCGACAACACCGAATGGCGCGCCAGCCGCCCGGCCCAGTTCTCCGTCAAGGAAGAGGAGCTGGTCGCCGCAGTCCGGGGCGTTCTCGAAGCGCAGAAGGCCGAGCAAAGCGGGGCGCAATGATCCAGCGCCTGCCACCCTTTGCCGCCGACATCCTCGCTCTGTTCGATGAACGCGGCGCGACCCGCACCGAGGTCGCCGTGCTGCAGCCGGCAGACCCCTTTCTCGACATGGCGGGCGAGGACCTGCGCCGCCGCATCTTCCTGACCGAAAGCGAGACCGGGCAGACGCTCTGCCTGCGTCCGGAATTCACCATTCCGGTCTGCCTCGACCACATTGCCTCGCAGGCCGGCACCCCGCGCCGTTATGCCTATCTCGGCAACGTGTTCCGCCAGCGCCGCGACGGCGAGGCGGAATTCCTGCAGGCCGGGATCGAGGATCTCGGCGAGACGGACATTGCCAAAGCAGACGCCCGTTCCGTTGCCGACGCGCACGCGCTGATCTCGCGCACGCTTCCCGGCGTGCCGCTGAAGATCACGCTTGGCGACCAGCGCGTGTTCGAAGCGGTGCTTGCTGCTCTTGGGCTGCCGCGCGGCTGGCAGAAGCGCCTTGCGCGCGCCTTCGGTTCGGCACCGCAGCTTGCCAGCGCGCTCGAAGACCTTGCGAACCCGTCGCACTCGGCGACCACCGACCAGAAGGCGGCGGAACTGATCGCCATGGGCGACCACGACGGGCTGGTGCGCTATGTGACCGAGCGAATGGAGGAAGCAGGGCTTTCCGCCTCCGCCGGCCGCACGCCGCAGGAAATCGCCCAGCGCCTCACCGAAAAGCAGCAGCTGCGCAGCGTGCGCCTGTCGAAGGAAGCGCTCGACGCGCTGAAGACCTTCCTCGCCATCCGCGCGCCGCTGGAGCAGGCGACCGACGCGCTCGAAGCCTTCGCGAAGGACACCGGCGTGTCGCTGGGCTCGGCGATGGAGCTGTTCTGCGCCCGCGCGGCGGCGATCGCCGCGCATGAGTTGCCGCAAGGGCTGGTCGTCTACGACGCCGCCTTCGGCCGCCCGCTCGACTACTACACCGGCCTCGTCTTCGAGATCACCTCGGGCGACGGACGCCCGCTGATCGGCGGCGGCCGCTACGACCGCCTGCTCACCATGCTGGGCGCGAAGGAGCCGATCCCCGGCGTCGGCTTCTCGGTGTGGCTCGACCGCATCGCCAACCTCAGGGGAGACGCGGCATGACGATCACGATCGCCCTCCCCTCCAAGGGCCGCCTCAAGGACGAGTCGATCGCCTCGCTCGAACGTGCGGGGCTGAAGGTCAACGCGCCGACCGATGCACGCAGCTACCGCGCCACGGTCGAGGGCCGCAGCGACGTTGAGATCGCCTTCATGTCGGCCTCGGAGATCGCGCGCGAGCTTGGCGCCGGCACGATCGACCTCGGCGTTACCGGCGAGGACCTGGTGCAGGAAACCATCGCCGACTGGGAGAACCGCGTCGCCATCGGCGCACGGCTCGGTTTTGGCCGTGCCGACGTCATCGTTGCGGTGCCGGAAGCCTGGCTCGACGTCGACACAATGGCCGACCTCGATGACGTGGCAGCAGAATTCCGCCAGCGGCATGGCCGCCGGCTGCGGATTGCGACGAAGTACTGGCGGCTGACGCAAAGGTTTTTCTCCAGCCAGCACGGAATCCAGGTCTATCGCATCGTCGAAAGCCTCGGCGCGACCGAGGGCGCCCCGGCGGCAGGCTCGGCAGACGTCATCGTCGACATCACCTCGACCGGCTCGACGCTGCGCGCGAACAAGCTGAAGATTCTCGAGGATGGCGTCATTCTGCGCTCGGAAGCCTGCCTGGTGCAGTCGCTCAAGCCGCGCAACGCCGAGGACGAGGCAACGATCACCTCGGTCTTCGCGGCGCTGAACGGCAGGTAGTCTCCACCGCTTCGTTCTACGGCAAACGTTCCGGCATGGATCCTCGGCTCAAGGCCGAGGATGACGAAGGCTGAGATCTGGCGCGCAAAAGCCGTGAGATGAGCGCACCCCTCTCCACTACCGACCTTCACGCCTGCCTCTCCTTCTTCGTCATGCCCCGGCTCGACCGGGGCATCCAGGCCTGAACCTCTCCACTCGCAACGCGTCCGAAGCCAGGCGCAAATCAGACCCGCGCCCACAGACAAAAAAGGCCCGGATCGCTCCGGGCCTTTCGTGTTCAGTGCTGCAGCCGCCTAGCGCTTGTCGACCGACAGCGCGCCGGGGCCTGCGGCGATAAGGGCGAGGAAGCCGCCGGCAACGGCAATGTTCTTCCAGAACACCGTCATTTCCGCCGGGAAGTGGCCGATGAAGGCGGTGGCGACACAGAAGGCGATGAACGCCCACGAGACGAGGCGCGTCTGGAAGCCGATGACGAGGGCAATGCCGCCGAGGACCTTGAGGGCGATGACCAGCCAGGTCACGACCAGCGGCATCGGCATGCCGAGGCTGCCGAGGTAGCCGGCAAATCCAGCCGCACCGAAGATCATCGGGAAGCCCGAGACGAGGAACATCAGCGCCAGCAGAATGCGGGCAGCAAGAAGAAGAATATCGTTGGCGTTGGACATGCAAAGGCTCTCCGTTTGGTCCCGCCGGAAATAAAGCTTTCCGACGCAACAACAAGCCAGCTAATGCCGAACTCATCGTTCACAAAAAGAGAACGGCAGGTAAACGGTCGTTCACAGATTTTTGTGTTGCTCAGCCCGGACGAGTCATCGCCTCCGGGCGCACGATCGCGTCATACTCTTCCGCCGTCACCAGCCCGGTCGCCAGCGCTTCCTCGCGCAGCGTGGTGCCATTCTTGTGCGCGGTCTTGGCGATCTTTGCCGCATTGTCGTAGCCGATCTTCGGCGCCAGCGCCGTGACCAGCATCAGCGAGCGCTCGACGCCTGCCCGGATGTTGTCCTCGCGCGGCTCTATGCCAACCACGCAATTATCGGTGAAGGAGACGGCCGCGTCGGCCATCAGCCGCACCGACTGCAGGAAGTTGTAGGCCATCACCGGGTTGTAGACGTTGAGCTCGAAATGGCCCTGGCTGCCGGCGAAGGTGAGCGCGGCGTGATTGCCGAAGATCTGCACACAGACCTGCGTCATCGCCTCGCACTGGGTGGGGTTCACCTTGCCCGGCATGATCGACGAGCCCGGCTCGTTTTCCGGTAGCGCCAGCTCGCCGAGACCCGCGCGCGGGCCGGAGCCGAGGAAGCGGATGTCGTTGGCGATCTTGAACAGCGAGGCCGCGACCGTGTTGATCGCGCCGTGCGAGAACACCATCGCGTCGTGTGCCGCCAGCGCCTCGAACTTGTTCGGCGCCGAGGTGAACGGCAGGCCGGTGATCGACGCGATCCGTTCCGCCACCTTCTCGGCAAAGCCGATCGGCGCGTTGAGGCCGGTGCCGACAGCGGTGCCGCCCTGCGCGAGCTGCATCAGGCCGGGAAGCGTAGATTCGATGCGGGCGATGCCGTTCGCGACCTGCGCCGCGTAGCCCGAAAACTCCTGGCCGAGCGTCAGCGGGGTCGCGTCCTGCGTGTGGGTGCGGCCGATCTTGATGATGTGGTTCCAGGCCTGCGCCTTGGCGTCGAGCGCGGCGTGCAGCTTCTTCAGCGCCGGCAGCAGGCGGTGAACGATCTCCTCAGCACAGGCAACATGCATCGCTGTCGGATAGGTGTCGTTCGAAGACTGGCTCATGTTGACGTGGTCGTTGGGATGGACCGGCTTCTTCGAGCCCTTCTCGCCGCCAAGCATCTCGATCGCGCGGTTCGAGATCACCTCGTTGGCGTTCATGTTCGACTGCGTGCCCGAACCGGTCTGCCAGACGACCAGCGGGAAATGATCGTCGAGCTTGCCGTCGATTACCTCCTGCGCCGCGGCGATGATGGCGTCGGCAAGTTGTGCGTCCAGCTTGCTGAGCTCGCGGTTGGCTTCGGCGGCGGCGCGCTTGACGATGCCGAGCGCACGGATGACCGGCTGCGGCTGCTTTTCCCAGCCGATCTTGAAATTGCCCAGCGAACGCTGCGCCTGCGCGCCCCAGTAGCGATCGGCGGGAACCTCAATCGGGCCAAAGGTATCTGTTTCGGTGCGGGTACTGCTCATGTCGGTCTCCAGTTCAGAGCCGTCCTTGGCTTGCTCGTCCGTTGGCTGGCGAGGCCGGCAGTGGGTGGTCAAATCTGGTCGATCAGCCACAGTACTGCTGCATACCGCGCCGTCTTGGCGATTGCCACCACCAAAAGAAACACCGGAAACGGCGTGCGCAGAAGGCCGGCAACCACGGTCAATGGATCACCTATGACCGGAAGCCAGGAAAACAACAGGCTCGGCCAGCCGTAGCGGCGGTACCAGCCACTCGCGCGTTCCAACTGGGCGGGCGAAACCGGGAACCAGCGGCGGTCCGAAAAACGGGAGAGATAGCGGCCTAGGAGCCAGTTAATGCACGAGCCGGTGATGTTCCCGATGCTGGCTACGGCAAGCAGCATCCCCGCAGGCCGCACTTCGGCGGCATGCATTGCCGCCAGCACCGCCTCCGACGCCCCGGGCAGGATCGTCGCCGAGGTGAAGGCGGAAAGCGCAAGGCCAATAAGGGAAGCGTCGGTGAACACCGGACGTGGTTAGCTGGCAGGCAGCAGCAGGTCCACCGCGAAATGTAAAAAGGAGCGAACCGTTAGGATCGCTCCTCAGTTTACGTTGCCTGAGTGGGACGCCTCAGAGCGCCTTCTTAACCTTGTCCTTGACGTCGCCGTAAGCCTTCTGCGCCTTGCCAGCGACCTGATCTACCTTGCCTTCAGCTTCCATCTTGCGGGAGCCGGTCGCCTTGCCGGCTGCTTCCTTCACCGCACCTTTGGCCTGCTTGGCCACACCTTTGACCTGATCTGTATTGGGCATGATTTCCATCCTTCATAACAGCCGATCGCGGCCGTGCAGGAAAACGGACTCATGTCGCTTTGGTTGCGCGCGGGCACAAAAAAACGGGGCGGCATTGCTGCCGCCCCGCTGATAACTGGCTGGTAGCCGGACTTATTAGAAGTCCATGCCGCCCATGCCACCCATACCGCCCGGCATTGCCGGAGCCGGGGAGTCCTTCTTCGGAGCCTCGGCGATCATCGCCTCGGTGGTGATCAGCAGGCCGGCAACCGAAGCAGCGTCCTGCAGAGCGGTACGGACAACCTTGGTCGGGTCGACGATACCGGCAGCGATCATGTCGCCGAACTCGCCGGTCTGGGCGTTGTAGCCGAAGGTGGACGACGCGTTCTCGAGGATCTTGCCGACAACGACCGAAGCCTCGTCACCAGCGTTCGTGGCGATCTGGCGAGCCGGAGCCTGCAGAGCGCGACGGATGATGTTGATGCCGGCTTCCTGGTCAGCGTTGGCGCCCTTGGCCGAGAGGTTGGCCGAAGCGCGCAGGAGCGCGGTGCCACCACCCGGAACGATACCCTCTTCCACAGCGGCGCGGGTTGCGTTCAGAGCGTCGTCGACGCGGTCCTTCTTCTCCTTGACCTCAACCTCGGTCGCACCGCCGACGCGGATGACGGCAACGCCGCCAGCGAGCTTGGCGAGACGCTCCTGGAGCTTCTCACGGTCGTAGTCCGAAGTGGTCTCTTCGATCTGCTGCTTGATCTGGGCAACGCGGCCCTCGATCTCGGCCTTCTGGCCGGCGCCGTCGACGATGGTGGTGTTCTCCTTGGAGATCTGCACCTTCTTCGCACGGCCGAGCATGTCGAGCGTGACGTTCTCGAGCTTGATGCCGAGGTCTTCCGAGATCACCTGGCCGCCGGTGAGGATCGCGATGTCCTCGAGCATGGCCTTGCGGCGGTCGCCGAAGCCCGGAGCCTTGACGGCAGCGATCTTGAGGCCGCCGCGCAGCTTGTTGACGACGAGCGTGGCCAGAGCCTCGCCCTCGACGTCCTCAGCGATGATAACCAGCGGCTTCGAGGTCTGAACGACAGCCTCGAGGACCGGCAGCATCGACTGCAGGTTGGAGAGCTTCTTCTCGTGCAGGAGGATGTAGGCATCCTCGAGATCGGCGACCATCTTCTCCGGGTTGGTCACGAAGTACGGCGACAGGTAGCCGCGGTCGAACTGCATGCCCTCGACGACCTCGAGCTCGGTCTCGGCGGTCTTGGCTTCCTCGACGGTGATGACGCCCTCATTGCCGACCTTCTGCATGGCCGACGCGATCATCTCGCCGATTTCCTTCTCGCCGTTAGCCGAGATGGTGCCGACCTGAGCAACCTCTTCCGAGGTGTTGATCTTCTTCGTGGCAGCGGCCAGCTGTGCGACGACGTCAGCGACAGCGAGGTCGATACCGCGCTTCAGGTCCATCGGGTTCATGCCGGCTGCGACAGCCTTGTGGCCTTCCTGGACGATTGCCTGGGCGAGAACGGTCGCGGTGGTGGTGCCGTCACCAGCGAGGTCGTTGGTCTTCGAAGCGACTTCGCGGACCAGCTGGGCGCCCATGTTCTCGAACTTGTCCTCAAGCTCGATTTCCTTGGCAACCGAAACGCCGTCCTTGGTGATGCGCGGAGCGCCGAACGACTTGTCGATGACGACGTTGCGGCCCTTCGGGCCGAGGGTAACCTTCACCGCATCGGCGAGGATGTTGACGCCGCGCAGCATGCGCTCACGAGCATCACGGGAGAAACGTACTTCTTTAGCAGCCATATTCAGCTCCAGTTTTCACGGCCGTGCGCGAAGCGAACCAGCCGGAATGAGAAATGAGAATTCGAGAGGGATCGGCCTGAAATCAGCCGATGATGCCCATGATGTCGGATTCCTTCATGATCAGGAGGTCCTGACCATTGAGCTTGACCTCGGTGCCCGACCACTTGCCGAACAGGACGCGGTCACCAACCTTGACGTCCAGCGGAAGCAGCTTGCCGGTCTCGTCGCGAGCGCCCGAGCCAACCGCGATGACTTCGCCTTCCTGCGGCTTTTCCTTGGCGGTGTCCGGAATGATGATGCCGCCAGCAGTCCGCTCCTCGGACTCAACCCGGCGCACAACGACACGGTCATGGAGCGGGCGGAAATTCGTATTTGCCATCTCTTGGTTCCTCAACAGGATAAAGGTTCCCTCTTCCGGCAGGGCGCCGGACGTTTAGCACTCACCGAGGGAGAGTGCTAACATGCCGCGAGAGATAGTGAGGGGCCCAAGGGGAGTCAATATCGAGGGCAACGTTTTGGTTACCGGGCGGAAGAACGCCTGATCGTCGCCACCCAGTTGCGGGCGATCTTCAGGCCCACCGCATCGGCAGCCGGGCCGAAACGCGCGGCATCCTGCGGGTGGCGCTCGGGCCAGTCGGGCTGCTTCTCCGCAATCCAGTCTGCGAAGTCGGCGCTCCACTGCTCGACGACCTTACGGTCAGCCTCGAAGTGAAACTGGATGCCATATGTGGCGCGGCCAAGGCGGAACGCCTGATTGTGCACCTTGATCGAGCCGGCAAGGCGGGTCGCACCGCGCGGCAGGATGAAGGTGTCATCGTGCCACTGGAAGATCGGGAAGGACGGGTCGACGCCCCTGAAGATCGGATCGGCCTCGCCCTCGTCATTCAGCTCGATGTTCTGCCAGCCGAATTCGGTCGCGCCGCCGATGATGTTTTCGGCGTTGTAGGCACGGGCGACCAGCTGGCTGCCGAGGCAGATGCCCAGCACCGAGCGACCCGCGTCGGTGAACTTGCGGATAAGCTTGAGCAGGTCCGGGAAGTAGGGATGGGTGTCGTCCGCAAGCGCATTCTGGCCGCCGCCGAGCACGATCAGCGCATCATGCGCCGAGGCATCCTTCGGCAACGGGTCGCCGAGATACGGGAAAATCGTCTCTACTTGCGCATTGGCTTCATCCAGTGCTGTTCCGAGAAGACCAAGACCAGTGCCCTGGAAATTCTGGACGACAAGGACGCGCATCAAAGCCTCTTCTTCATGTGGTGCAAAAAGCGCTGCGAGCGATAGCATGAGGCTCGCGCGACAGAAAGAGAGATGGCCTGTGCCACTGCAAAATCGGGTGGATCCGTACGGACAAATTCATGCGACACACGCGCGCGGGATATTCACCGGCAACCGAGGCGTCATCCACGATCCAGAAACCCGCACGTTGCTTCGGCGGCGATGGACGACGAAGGCCTGGATCATCTGTTCGCTCGAACATCCGCAAGGCATCCGCCGCGAGCCGATGGGCAGGAACTCGCCTTCCGGCGGCGCGGGCTGGACCGAGCTTTTCTTTCTCGACGAGCCGACTGCCCTTGCTGCCGGGCATCGCCCTTGCTTCTACTGCCGGCGCGAGGCGGCGAAGCAGTTTCGTCAGTGCTTTTCCGGCTCGCCGTCCGCGCCGGAAATGGACGCCATCCTCCATGCGGAACGACTCGCAAGCGGCGGCACTGCGCAGCAGCTTTCGACCGCCGAGGTCGCCGCTCTGCCGGAGGGTGCATTCGTTGCGGACAGCGAAAGAGCATTTGCTGTTCGCTCCGGCCAGCTGCTTCCGTGGAGCTTCGGCGGGTACGGCGGCCCGATGCCTGTTGCGAAGAATGCTGACTACCAGCTTCTCACACCATCGGCGACCGTCACCGCCCTGAAGAACGGTTACACTCCTAATTGGCACTCCAGTGCGGCTGGAGCCCCCTGACCAATCGACGCAATTTTCAACCAATGGTAAAAGACGCACACAAATTCCGTGTTTGGGGGGAGCCTGATGCGCATTCGCATACTCCGCGCGCTTTTGTTCGCCGGTTCGATCGTCCTTTCCGCTTCGCAGCCATCCTTTTCCGACGCCACCATCCCGACCGACGATACGCCGGGCTCCGCGGACCATCCGCTTTCCAAGCGCTACGAGGGCTCGTTCATCGTCTCGTACGAGCAGCAAGCCTACACCGACTTCAGCGTGCCGCTGGCACCGCTCAAGCGCAGCGACAATCCCGACGAGCGCGACAAGAAGAACAACTCCGTGTTCCGTCCCGAGCGCAGCGTCGACGTCGAGGGCGCGCTCACCCGCCTCGTCTACGTCATGCCCGAAGGCCGTTCGCCGCTCGAGGTGCTGCGCAACTATGAGGATGTGGCGGAAACGGCAGGCGGCACGGTCGAGTTCGAGTGCAAGGCAGAGGACTGCGGCGGCGACGCCACCCGCGCAGCCTATGGTGGCGGCAACAAGATGAGCCTCACCCAGCACTTCTTTTACGACACCGACATCAAGGACCCCGAACTTTCGACCGGCTCCTGCGCCGTCACCTCCAAGATTTCCGACCAGCGATTCTTCTCGGCGCGAATTCCGCAGGAAGCGGGCGATGCGTGGATCACCGTCCAGACCTACACCGTAGTGCCGGGCAACTACTGCACGGCGCTGAAGGACCGCACCGTCGCGATCGTCCATGTGCTGGAGCCGATGGAACGCGACAAGAAGATGGTACTGGTCGAGGCGAAGGAAATGCAGAACGCCATCGATCTCGACGGCAGCATCGCGCTCTATGGCATCTATTTCGACACCGACAAGACAGACCTGAAGCCCGAGTCAGATCCGACGCTAAAGGAGATCGCCGCGCTGCTCAGTAACAATCCAAACCTTGCCATCCTCGTCGTCGGCCACACCGACAGCCAGGGCAAGTTCGACTACAACCTTGACCTCTCCGCCCGCCGCGCCACTGCGGTGAAGAACGCACTTATCTCGAAGCACGGCGCGGATGGCAAGCGCATCGCAACTGCAGGCGCCGGGATGATGGCGCCCGTCGCCACTAACGACACCGAGGAGGGCCGTGCCAAGAACCGTCGCGTCGTACTCGTCAAGGCGAACTAATCGCTGCATGCGCGCCGGGACTTGACCCGGCCGCGCGCGCGCCGCATCACCAGCCGATGCGTGCAAACTATCGTCTTCAGCGGCTGTTCGTGCCGCATGACCTCGCTGCCGGTGTTTTCTTCGACGCCGACAAGAGCCAGAGCCACTACCTCGCTCACGTCCTTCGCATGGCCGAAGGCGCGGAGCTTTTGGTATTCAACGGCCGCGACGGCGAGTGGAAGGCTAGCGTCAAGGCGGTGGGCAAGAAGGCGGTACAGCTTTCCGTCGAGGAGCAGACCCGCCCGCAGCCCGAAACGCCGGACCTCATCTACGCCTTCGCGCCGCTAAAGGTGGGCCGCCTCGACTATCTCGTACAGAAGGCGGTTGAGATGGGCGCGGGCGTTTTGCAGCCGACGCTGACCCAGCACACGCAGGCGCCGAAAGTGCCGGTCGAGAAATACGAGGCCAACGTCATCGAGGCAGCCGAACAGTGCGGCGTGCTGGCAGTCCCGGCAGTGCGCCAGCCGGTGAAGCTGGAGCGGCTGCTCGCCGAATGGGAAAAAGACCGGCGGCTGATCTTCTGCGACGAAAGCGCAGCGGGCGACAATCCGCTGCCGATTCTGCAGACCATAGAGGAAAGGAAACTCGGCCTGCTGGTCGGCCCTGAAGGCGGATTTTCGGAGGAGGAGCGGAAGATGCTGACCGCCCTGCCCTTCGTGACGGCGATCCCGCTCGGGCCGCGCATCCTGCGCGCCGATACGGCAGCGGTTGCGGCGATGGCGGTTGTGCAGGCGATGCTGGGCGACTGGCGATAGAGGATCAGGATCAACTTCCTGTCATCGGACGCTCAGGATTTTTCACTTGATCGCCAGCCTCTCTTGCGGTCAACACTCGCCTCGCTGCCGTGTATTGAGGGCGGCCCCACGAGTTGAGGAAACGAAATGGCGCGTGACACGACCGATTTTCGGCCGATTGAGGGGTTTGACGAACTCGTTTCCTACCTCGCAGCCGGCAACAAGCCCAAGGAAGAGTGGCGAATCGGCACCGAGCACGAGAAGTTCCCATTCTACGTCGACGGCAACCGGCCGGTCCCCTATGGCGGGGACAAGGGCATCCGTGCCCTGCTCGAAGGCATGCAGCGCCTGCTCGGCTGGGAGCCGATCATCGATGCCGGCCACATCATCGGCCTTGTCGAGCCGACCGGCCAGGGGGCGATCAGCCTCGAGCCCGGCGGCCAGTTCGAGCTGTCCGGCGCACCGCTGAAGACGATCCACCAGACCTGCCGCGAGGGCAACGCCCACCTCGCGCAGCTGCGCGAGATCGCCGAGCCGCTCGGCATCCGTTTCCTCGGCCTCGGCGGCAGCCCCAAATGGACGCTGGCGGAAACGCCGCGCATGCCGAAATCGCGCTACGACATCATGACTGCCTACATGCCGAAGGTCGGCACCAAGGGCCTCGACATGATGTACCGCACCTGCACGATCCAGGTGAATCTCGACTTCTCGTCGGAAGCCGACATGCGCCACAAGATGCAGACCTCGCTGAAGCTGCAGCCGCTTGCGACGGCGCTGTTTGCAAGCTCGCCCTTCACTGAGGGCACGACGAATGGCCTGCAGAGCTGGCGCGGCGACATCTGGCGCGACACCGACAATGCGCGGGCCGGCATCAAGGAGTTCTTCCTCGCGCCGAACTTCGGCTTTGCCGACTATGTCGAGTGGGCGCTCGACGTGCCGATGTATTTCATCATCCGCGAGGGCCGCTATTTCGACGCCACCCACGTTACCTTCCGCCAGTTCATGAATGGCGCGCTGAAGGACGAAATCCCGAACGGCGTCCCGACCATGGGCGACTGGGCGAACCACCTGTCGACCCTGTTCCCGGATGTGCGCCTGAAGCGCTTCCTCGAGATGCGCGGCGCGGACGGCGGCCCGTGGCGGCGCATCTGCGCGCTGCCTGCCTTCTGGGTCGGCCTGCTCTACGACGACGCCGCACTCGATGCCGCCGAGACGCTGACGAGCGACTGGACCTACGAAGAGGTCATCCAGATGCGCGACGAGGTGCCGGCCCAGGGGCTCGCCACCAAGCTGCGCAACCGCACGCTGCGCGAAGTCGCCCGCGAGGTTCTGGAAATTTCCCGTTCGGGCCTTGCCGCCCGCAACCAGAAGAACCGCGAGGGCTACGACGAGACCGGCTATCTCGCCCCGCTTGAGGAAATCGTCGCGCGCGGCACCACCAGCGCCGAGGAAATGGTCAAGGCCTTCCACACGCGCTGGGGCGGTTCGATCGAGCCGGTGTTCCTCGAATTCGCCTATTGAGTCCGGCGCGATTGCGCTACGCTCCCTCGGATCGACAACGAGGGAGAGTGCCATGTCGTCACTATTCGACATGCTGACCAGCGCGCAGAACGGCCAGGCCATCCAGCAGATGGCCCGCCAGTTCGGCCTTTCGCAACAGCAGGTTGAGGCCGCGCTGGAAGCGTTGCTGCCTGCTTTCAGTCAGGGGCTGAAGCGCAACGCGTCAAACCCCTACGACCTCGGCTCCTTCCTCCAGGCGCTCGCCTCCGGCCAGCACGCCAGGTACTTCGAGGACGCGACCAACGCTTTCTCGCCGCAGGGCGTCGCCGAGGGCAACGGCATCCTCAGCCACCTGTTCGGGTCCAAGGACCTTTCGCGCGCAGTTGCCGCGCAGGCTTCCCAGATGACCGGCATCGGCCAGGAAATCCTAAAGCAGATGCTGCCCGCGCTCGCCACCATGATCATGGGCGGACTGTTCAAGCAGACCGCCGGCCAGACGCAGGCGGCGGCCGGCTTTGGCGGTCAAGGCAATCCGCTGCAGGAAATCATCGAGCAGATGATGCGCCAGGCAGGCGGCGGGGCATCTCCCCAACAGCAGCGCCGCGCGCCGGAGCCGGAACCCGAACAACAGGCTTCCCCCTTCGACAATCCGCTTGGCAAGATTCTTGAGGGCATGTTCGGCGGCGGCCAGACCAGCGAGCCGCAGCCGCGGACGACGCGGACGCAGCCGCAGGACCCGTTCGCCGACAATCCGCTCGGCAAGATTTTCAGCGACATGCTGCGCGGCCGGCAGGCCGAGGAAGACGAGCCCGAGCCTGCGCCGCGCCAGACGACGCAGCGCGCCCAGCCGCGCGCGAACCCCAGCGGGCGCCAGCGCAGTCCTTACGACGACCTGTTCGGCGACATGTTCGAGGCCGGCCGCAAGACGCGCGACGACTACGAGAAGAATGTCGGCTCGATCTTCGACCAGTTCCTGCAGGGCATGAGGCGCAACTAGGCTTCAATAAAAAAGCCCGGCCATCTTGCGACGGCCGGGCAGGCTGCAGGCATTCCGAAGGGGACATCGGGGCTTGGGAGCTCTGTGCCTGCGTAAACCTTTGTCAGCAGACATGCCGTGCGGCGGCCATGATCTGCGCGCGCTCGTGTGCGAGGCGGCCAAGCTGGGTTGTCGGATCGACATGCAGCGGCATGTTCATTGCCGCGCGCAGGTCTTCGCGGTCCAGGCCGATGTCCTCGAGCTGAATATCCGTCATGTCATTGAGTTCGCTGAGATGACGACGATTGATGAGCGCACGCATAATGGCGCGCAGGCCGTTGAATACCTGCTCCCAGGTCGTAACCGGACGCGCAGGTGCGGCGGCTACCTTCGGGACGGATTCCAGGGCGATCATCGTCTTTCTCCTCTTTGACGAAGGCACGATCAGAGCCGTTCTCCGGGACCATCCCGCAGCGCTGAAAAAACTCTCTCAATGCCAGCTATTGTGCGAATTATGGATCGCACAGGCGCATTGATTAATCCAACGAATGTTTTTAATGTTTGGGGTCAGCATTTTTGATGGATTGCTCAAATGCCCGCGCCGCTCGACCTCGACCAGTTGCAGACATTCGTCGCCATTGCCGACTCCGGCAGCTTCACCAAAGCTGCGGAAGAGGTTCACCGCACCCAGTCGGCCGTCTCGATGCAGATGCGCCGGCTCGAGGAGCGGATCGGCAAGGACCTCTTCGTCAAGGAGGGACGCACCAACCGTCTTACCGAAGAAGGCGAGCGTCTGCTGACCTATGCGCGACGCCTTTTGCGCCTCAACCGCGAAATCCTTGCCGCCTTCGATGACACCAGCCTGGAGGGCAGCATCCGCATCGGCACGCCGGACGACTATGCCGACCGGTTCCTCCCCGAGATCATGGCGAGATTTGCCCGCTCCAATCCTCGCGTCGAACTTTCGGTGACCTGCGAGCCGACGATCAACCTGCAGGAGCAGATCCGGCGCGGCCAGCTCGACATCGCCATAGTGACGCATGACAACGACCGCGGCACGTCCGAGGTCGTCCGGCGCGAGCCGCTGCTGTGGGTCACCTCGGCGAACCATTCGATCCATAAGGAAGAGGTTCTGCCCATCGCGGTCGGGCGCACCACCTGCATGTGGCGTCGCGCTGCCTGCGACATGCTCGACGCGATGGGGCGCGACTACCGCATCCTCTTCACCAGCTGGTCGGCGACGGTCATCATCGCCGCCGTGCTGTCCGGCCAGGCGGTCTCGGTGCTGCCGGAATGCGCGCTCCGTCCCGGCATGCGCGTGCTTGGCGAGGCAGACGGCTTCGGCCAGCTGCCCGACGTGCGCATCGGCATCATGCGCGGCCACACCAGCCAGCCGGAGCTGGTCGACGCGCTTGCGCGCCACATCGCCGAAAGCCTCGACAACATCTCGCTGCCGCAGGTCGACGAGGCAGGCCAGTTCGACTTCGCCGGCGTTACCTATGGCCGGGGAAAACGCCTGCGCCCCAGCCACATATTGCCGGGATGGTGACTTGACCTCACGTGCCCCGCTCTGCCCAATCAGCGGATGAGCGATTTCTTCCCCGGCAACGATTCGCCGACCAACGCTGCCGAATACACGGTCAGCGAGATCTCCGGCGCGCTGAAGCGCACCGTCGAGGACACGTTTGGCAATGTACGGGTCCGCGGCGAAATCTCCGGCTATCGCGGCCCACACTCATCGGGCCACGCCTATTTTGCGCTGAAGGACGAGCGTGCCCGCCTTGAGGCGGTGATCTGGAAGGGCAGCTTCGCCCGCCTGAAATTTCGGCCCGAAGAGGGCATGGAGGTCATCGCTCACGGCAAGCTGACCACCTATCCGGGCTCTTCAAAATACCAGATCGTCATTGAAAGCCTCGAGCCCGCCGGCGCCGGCGCGCTGATGGCGCTCATCGAAGAGCGCCGCCGCAAGCTTGCCGCCGAGGGCCTGTTCGACGACACCCGCAAGCGGCGGCTGCCATTCATGCCGATGGTCGTCGGCGTGGTGACCTCGCCGACGGGCGCCGTCATCCGCGACATCATCCACCGCATCTCCGACCGCTTCCCGCTGCACGTCATCGTCTGGCCGGTGCCCGTGCAGGGCGAGACGACCGGCGCGGAAGTCTCCGCGGCTGTTGCCGGCTTCAACGCGCTCGACCCGAACGGGCCGATCCCGCGCCCCGACGTGCTGATCGTGGCGCGCGGCGGCGGCAGCCTTGAGGATCTTTGGGGTTTCAATGATGAGGCGGTGGTGCGGGCAGTCGCTGCGTCTGCCATCCCCGTTATTTCCGCGGTGGGTCACGAAACCGACTGGACCCTGATCGACCACGCTGCCGATGTGCGTGCACCGACACCGACGGGTGCGGCCGAGCTTGCGGTCCCGGTGAAAGCAGAACTCGAAGCTACGGTGGCGAGCCTTGCGGCGCGTCTCAAAGGCGCGATCTCCCGCTGCACCGACCGCAAGCGGCAATCCCTGCGCGCTGCCGCGCGCGCCCTGCCCTCGCCCGACCAGTTGCTTGCTCTGCCGCGCCGCCGCTTCGACGAAGCGTCGAGCCGGCTGGAACGCGCACTTGTCGCGAACACCGAGGCCAAGCGTCTGCAGCTGCGCGGCCTGCGGCTTTCACCGGCTATCCTCGACCGCCGCGTTCGGGAAGCGCGTCGCCGCTTTGACCGCGACGCGGCCCGGGTTTCGCCGGCAGCGCTGTCACGACGACTTTCCCAGCACGCACAGTCGCTTTCCCTGCTGACGCGCCGGGGCGACGCCTGCCTCGAGCGCCGTCTGGAACGCTCTGCCGAGCGCCTGCATCGCGCATCGCTGCGACTGCGCATCGAACCCATCGAAGTCCAGCTGCGCGAACGCCGCCGCCGGCTTGAACAGGCCGGACGCCTGCTGCGCAGCGTTTCCTACCAGTCGATCCTCGACCGTGGCTTTGCGCTGGTGACAACCCCTTCCGGCGAACTCGTCCGCCGCGCCGCGAATGTTTCGCGCGGCGACGAGCTGGCGCTCGAATTCTGCGACGGCAAGGTCGCGGTCATCGCCTCCGGCGGCGGCCAGCCCCCAAAGCCGAAGGTAAAACCCGCCGCAAAAGCGCCAGGTGGCGAGCAGGGTTCGCTGTTCTAGGCGGAGCTATCCCTTATCCGGGCAGTTCTCGGCCTGATCTGCGGCCTTGGCTGCCGCGGTTTCCTCGCCTTCCTGCTGCGCTTCCACGTCCTGCTGCGAGGTGGCGATGTCGGTGTTGCCGCCACCTTCTTGAGAGGCCAACGGCATGGTGCCGCCGTCCTTCTGGGCCGATTCTTCCTGAGCGGGCGGATTTGCGGTCGTGGTGGAGTTGCTGGTTGCCTCGGTTTCGAGCGGCGCGGTCGAGCCGTCCTTGGCGACCGGTGCCGTCTTCGGCTGGTCTGAGGTGCTGGCGCTGGTGGTTGGATCGACACAGTCGGCCATCGCCATGCCCATTGGCAAAGCCGTGAGCGCAGCTGCGAGCGTCATCGTCTTAAAAAGTTTCATGTCGGAGCCCTTTCATCCTGGGAGCACCGAACAGACTAGCGCCGCCTAATGTTCCTCGCCTTGCCCTTCCGCTCCACGGCGGGATCACCACGGAGGTGGGACGCGAACGACCAAAGGCAGGAAATGCCTTGGAAAACTGAATGTCCGGGGGAAGAGATGGTACGGTTGGCTGGGATCGAACCAGCGACCTCCGGATCCACAATCCGGCGCTCTAACCAGCTGAGCTACAACCGCACACGGCAGCCTCACGGGCTGGCTGGCTATTACGGGCTATCGGATCAGATTTCAAGCCCGTTCCGCACGAAGTTTGTAGAGAAATAGAAAAAGGCCGGGGGGAGGAGGACCCGGCCTTTCTCTGTGAGAGACCGGCGGGAGGAGGAGCCGGCCTTCTATCCTGCGATCGGGAGGGAGGAGGATCCGTCTCGCAGGGAACTTGTCGAACTAATGCCTCAGGCGAACTTAAGTTCCGCCAGGGTGGTGTCGAAAGCGTCCTTCATTGGCTTGGAGACGTCCGCCGCGGCTTTCTGGGTCAGCGACTGGAACTCCTTGGCCTGCTCGGCAACCGATTCGGCCGCCTTGCGGAAGTACGAAGTCTGCAGCTCGATCACTTCCGAGAACGTGCGGGCCTTCGCCAGCGCCTCGAGATGCGAGAAACCGGCCTCGGTGTTGGCGCGGGCGGCAGCAATCGACTTCAGCGAAATCTCGGTGCCGGCGTTACGGGCGGTCTCGAAGGTCGATTCGAAGGCCTTCTGTGCGGTCTCGACGCCGGACTTGAACTTGGCGTAGGCTTCCTTCGACTGTTCGACGCTCTGCTCGGTGAAGGCACGGAACTGTTCCGTGGTCCTGGCGGCATCAAAGGTCGGGAATTCGATAGTCTCGGCGGTATTGGCAGTGGCTTTATTCATAGCTCTGTCCTTCAAACTCTCTGTGTCAACAGCAGGATAGGCGCCGCAGAACATGTTGAATGCTATATAGGACATTCTTTGCTGCATTGCAACAATGATGTTGCGACGCACAAAGCAACAACCTCGCCTGCGTTAACCAACACGCGAGAATTGAAGGCGCACAACAGCGCGTTTTCTGGACGTTGGGGCTTGGGCCCTTTATTAACAATCAGTTAAGTGTCGGGGCCCTGCGGCCCGAGCAGTTCAGGTTCGTGAATGGCGTCTGGTGCAGTCTCGTTTATCGACATCGCCGTCCTGGAAGATGTACGGGCGCGCTTTGCTGCGGGCGATGCGCTGGCGATTCTGTCGATCGACCTTGAGGAGGTGATCTGGGCCAATGGCCCCGGCGCCGCGCTGCTCGGCTACCCCGACATCGAAACGGTGATGGGCGCTTCGCCCGGTCTCACTCTCGCCGCACGTCGGCAGATCGAGGCAACGCCCGGCTTCCCGCGAATCGGCCGCAACCGGCCTGTTGCCGTGCGCCTTGCCAGCGGCACCGGCAGCCGGCTCGTGCCCTTCCTTGCAAGCGGCATCACCCTTCCTGACGGAACACCGGTGATCCTGCTGGCGGAGCCCGCCAAGGTCAGCACCTCGCTCGACGAATCGGAAGCGGCTGCGCGGGCGATCCAGGGTTTTGGCGAGGCCGGCTATTTCGCCGCGATGCTGGATGCATCCGGCAGGCTGTCAGCCTCGTCCCCCGGCTTCGGCGAGCTCGGTATTTCACCCGCGACGCTGGAGACGCTGGTCGCCGACGTCGCGCAGGAGCGCGACCGGCTGGTCAAGCGTCTCATCCCAGCTAGGGGCGGGATGATTCCGGCGGGTCTTGCCCGCCTCACCGACGAGCCGGCGACTCACCTGTTGATCACGGCACAGACGCCGGTGGAGACGGAGGCGGAGATCCCCGCCCCCGCGCAGGAAGCGGCAGCCGCGCCGGTCGAGCCGGTTTCCGAATCAGAGCCGGCGGACGATCTTCCCCTCCCTTCCGATGCCGACCTTCCCGATCTCGTTGCAGAGGCTGCACCGGCTCCGGAAGCGCCGCGTTTGGAAGCTGCGGCCCCCGGCGAACCCGACGACTGGTACTTTGCCGGCGACAAGCAGGGAGCGGAACCGGACGCTGAAGCGGACGACACCGTCAGTTCTTCGCCCGCCCCTGCCCCGGCAAAGCCGGACCCGGTCCGCTTCGTCTGGCGCACGGACGCGAACGACGCGTTCAGCTCTATATCCGATGAGTTCGTGCAGGCAGTCGGCCCCGAGGCGGCGAACGTGATCGGCCGCCCGTTCGGGGAAGTGTCCGAACAGCTGGCGCTGGACCCGTCGGGCGAGATCATCAAGCTCTTGCAGCGGCGCGATACCTGGTCGGGCCGCACGGTGCTGTGGCCAATTGCCGGCACTGACCGCGCCGCACCCGTCGATCTCGCCGCACTGCCGGTCTACAACCGCGACCGGGTGTTCGAAGGCTTTCGCGGGTTTGGCGTCGTGCGTATCGGCGATGCCGTGGAGGATCCGGCAGCGCGCGGCCTGAAACTTCGCCCCCCGGCGTTCGAGGTCCCGCAAACAGCCGAGGAGGAGCCGCCGGCCGAATCGGAGCAGCCTGCGGTTACGGCCGACGCTGCGCCTGAAGAAACAGCGGCACCGCCGGTTGGGAAGACCAACGACAACAAGGTGATCCGCCTCGCCGAGCACCGCTCGCAGCAGCGGCATGAACGCCGTCTGTCGCCCTCTGACCGCTCGGCGTTTGAGGAAATCCGCGCGCGGCTGCAGCAGGATTTTCTTGCCAGCGAGGCCGAGAAAAAGGCTGAGCAGGAGGCCGCGAAAGAAGCTGAGGCTTCGGCTGAGGAACCAGAGGCCGGGGCGATCGCCGAGCTTCCCGAGGAAATCCGGCTTGAGACTTCCGCGCCGCAGGAAGAGCACACCGAGCCCGTCAATCACGTGACCGAAATGGACGGCGGCTCCGACGCGGAGGTCACTGAGGAGCCTCAGTCGCCAGAACATGCAGACGAGCCAGTCGAGGCCGAGAACGCCGAAGAGCCAGCCGAAACCGTAAGAGCCGAGGAACCGGCCCAGCCAGCGCTCGAGCCAGTTCGGCCGCAACCTGTTGAGGCCGAGACGCCGACGCCACCAACGCTTCAGGGCCTGATGCCCTCAGCCTTCGCCCGCAGTGGCGGACGTCCGAGCGTCGATCCCGAGCTGATCGCCGGGCTGCCGATCCCGCTGCTGATCCACGCCGGCGACGAGCTCTATTTCGCCAACCGCGAGTTCCTGTCGCTGACGGGCTACGCCAGCCTCGACCAGATCCGTCGCGAGGGCGGGCTCGACCGGCTGTTCGTCGATTGCAATGGCGAGGAGCGCGAGGGCCACGCCGGTCGCGTCACCGTTCGCACCCTCGGCGGCGAGGAAATCCCCGTCGACGCGCACCTGCAGTCGGTGCGCTGGTACGGCCGCTCGGCGCTGCTTTTGTCGCTGCGCCGCAAGGAGCCGGAACAGGTGATCGTGCAGCAGCCCGAGCCGGTGCGCACGGCGGAACTGCTGCAGGAAGACATCGACCGCGATGTCGCTATGCTGCGCACCATCATCGACACGGCCACCGACGGCGTCGTGCTCATCAATCCGGACGCCACCATCCGCTCGATCTCGAAGCCGGCCGAGGCCCTGTTCGGCTTCGACAGCGCGCAGGTGGAAGGCAAGCCATTCCACACGCTGTTTGCCATCGAAAGCCGCAAGGCGGCGCAGGACTACCTCGCCGGCCTCTACGGCAACGGCGTTGCCAGCATCCTCAATGACGGGCGCGAGGTGATTGGCCGCGAGGCGCAGGGCCGGTTCATCCCGCTGTTCATGACCATCGGCAAGCTGCCGGAAGACAGCGGCTACTGCGCGGTTCTGCGCGACATCACCCAGTGGAAGCGCGCCGAGGAGCAGCTGACGCAGGCCCGGGCTCAGGCCGAGCGCGCCTCGTCGCAGAAGACGGAATTCCTCGCGCGCGTCAGCCACGAGATCCGCACGCCGCTGAACGCCATCATCGGCTTCTCCGAGCTGATGATGGACGAAAAGTTCGGGCCGATCGGCTCCGACCGCTACCGCGACTACCTGCGCGACATCAACCGCTCGGGCAATCACGTGCTCGACCTCGTCAACGACCTCCTCGACATCTCCAAGATCGAGGCAGGCGAGCAGGAGATGCACTACGAGGCAGTGTCTCTGAACGACTCGCTCGCCGAGACGGTGGCGATGATGCAGCCGCAGGCCAATCGCGAGCGCGTCATCATCCGCTCCTCGCTCGCCTCGAACCTGCCGGAAGTGGTGGCGGACCTGCGCAGCGTGCGCCAGATCGCGCTGAACCTTCTGTCCAACGCGATCCGCTACACGCAGGCGGGCGGCCAGGTGATCGTCTCCACCTCCTACGAGCCGTCGGGCGATGTGGTGATGCGGGTGCGCGACACCGGCATCGGCATGACGCTCGCCGAGATCGACCAGGCGCTGAAGCCGTTCAAGCAGATCAATGCGCTCAAGCGCGGCCGCCGCGACGGGACCGGCCTCGGGCTGCCGCTGACGAAGGCCATGGTGGAAGCCAACCGCGCCCGGTTCTCGATCACCTCGACGCCGGGCGAAGGCACGATGGTGGAAGTCGTCTTCCCGTCGACCCGCGTCCTCGCAGAATAGTGAGCCTATCTGCGGCCTTCGTGGCGCAGGATCAGCCCTACGAACAGGCTGGAGAACAGCACGATCATCAGCGCGTGCGGAGCCGCCTCCGCCATCATGCCTTCCGACGTGCGGGAGAACACGGTCGTCGCCAGCGTGCTGTAGCCGATCGGCGCGAGCAGGAAGGTGATCGGCAGTTCCTTCACGATCATGATGAAGACCAGCAGCGCGCCGGACAGCATCGAGGTGCGCAGCAGCGGGAAGGTCGTCAGCATGAAGGACGCGAAGGGGCCGTGGCCCAGCGAGCGCGACACCTCCTCATAGCGCGGGCCGATCTGCAGCAGGCGGCTGCGCACCGGGCCGATCGCGAGCGCAAGAAACGTCATCACATAGGCAAAGATCAGCAGCGTCGCGGTCTGGTAGAGCCAGGGTGCGGCGCGCAGCGCGAAGAACGCCATCGACAGCGCAAAGGCGAGCGGCGGGACCGCGTAGCCGAGATAGACCAGCCGGTCGAGCGCGGAGGAGGCTGCCGACGGGAAGCGGACGGTGAGGTACACCACCGGCACCGCGAGCGAGATTGCAATCAGTGCCGCCGGCACGGCGACCAGCGCGGTCCGGTAGAAGGCGGTCGCGACCTCGACCGGGTCGACGAGCGGGCCGGCGCGCCAGATCCAGTAGCTCAGCACCATCAGCGGCAGGCCGATCGAGGCAATGTAGACTGAAGTGAGGAACAGCCAGACCAGCGGTCGCGCCCGGCCGAGGGGAATCGGTGCAGCCTGTCGCGCCGCGCCCTTGCCGGTGCGGACATAGCGACGGCCACGCAGCCTCGCCTCGATCATGATGAAGGAGAGCGTCACCGCCATCAGCATCAGTGACAGCCAGGCCGCATAGACACGGTCGAAGGCGCCGGAATACTGCGTGTAGATGGCGTAGCTGAACACCTCGTAGCGCATCAGCGCGATGACACCGAAGTCGCCGAGGACATAGAGGCCGATGACCAGCCAGCCGGAAAGCAGCGCTGGCACAAGGTGCGGCACGACCACCGCGAAGAAGGTCTGCCACGGCGTGCGGCCGAGGCTGCGCGCGGTTTCCTCCAGGCCCGGGTCGAGACCGAGCAGCGAGGCGCGCAGGTTCAGAAACAGATAAGGAAAGGTGTAGAGGGACAGCGCCAGCACCGAGCCCGTCAGGCCCTCCGGGCGCGGCAGGCGGATGCCGAAGAAGTGGCTCGCAAAGCCATAGTAGCCCGACAGGCCGATGAGCGCATAGGCCATGACGTAGCCGGGCACCGCCAGCGGCAGCACGCCCATGATGGCGTGGAACTTCTTGAACTTCAGGTCGCTGCGCACGACGAGCCAGGCAAGCGGAAGCGCGATGAAGGTGGTCGCCAACAGGACGCCGAGCGTGAGCGCCAGCGTGTTGCGCAGGAGAAGCAGATTGCGCTCGCGGAAGACAATCTCGGCAAGCGTCGCGGCGTCGGCCTCGAGTGAGCGGGCAACGAGGTAGACGAAGGGCAAAAGCATCCCCGCTGCTACAATCACGGCAGGGACCAGCAGAAACAGATGCGGGCGCCGCTTCTGCGACGCCCGCAAGGATGCAAGCATGGTTGTCAGAGCAGGCCTACTTCACGCAGCAGAGCCAGCGTTCCTTCAAGGTCGCTGATCTGGTCGATGTCGATCTTGGGGCTGATTTCCTGCACGGTCGCGAAGGATTCCAGCGTCGTGTTGACGATGAGGCCCGGGATCACCGGATACTCGTTGCCCTGCAGCGTGATGTACTGCTGCGCGACCGGCGACAGGAGATATTCGAGGAATTTCTTCGCGTTCTCCTGGTTGTCGCTCGCCTTGACGATGCCGGCACCGGCGACGTTCAAAAGGTTGCCGATGTCACCCGCCTTGAAGTGCGTCATCGCCACCGGATAGTCCGGATCCGTCGCAAGGTAGCGGCCAAGGTAGTAGTTGTTCACCAGCCCGAAATCGACTTCGCCATTGGCGATGCCCTCGATCTGCGCGCCGTTGTTCTTGTAGACCTTGGCCTCGTTGGCGATCATGCCTTCGAGCCACTTCTTGGCGGCATCATCGCCATGGGCGACGCGGTAGGCGGTCACGAACGCCTGGAACGAACCATTGGTCGGCGCCCAGGCAACCTTGCCCTTGTACTTAGGGTCGGTCAGGTCATCGATCGAGGCCGGGAGATCGGCCTCTTGCACGCGCTCCTTCGAGTAGACGAGCACGCGCGAGCGGCCGCTGGTCGGAACCCACTTGTTGTTGACGTTCCTGAAGGCCTCGGCCACGCCCTGGCTCATCTCGGGCGGAAGGTCAGCAAACAGCGGGGCAATGGCACCAAGCGCGCCGCCATCCTGCGCCCAGAACACGTCGGCCGGCGACTGATCGCCCTCTTCCTGCAGAAGCGTCGCGAGCTCGGCCGTGCCGGCATAGCGGACGTTGGCCTTGATGCCGGTATCTTCCTCGAACTTCTTGATGACAGGGCCGATCAGCGCCTCGCCGCGACCGGAATAGATCGTCAGTTCCTGCGCCTGTACAGCAGCCGGAATACTTAGCGCCAGCGCAATAAAACCTGCGATAAGGCTCCTCATGCTCATGCTCCAGTTCAAGGTTGAACAGATGACATTGGGAGCATCACGGCGGGACAACCATCCTCTCCTTTAGATGCCCTGAAAGACCGGTACATTAGATGAGCGAGAAGTTCAAGTTTTATTCGGAACGGCCCATTCTGCTACCAGAACTACTTGCTTAACCCGCTAAGCAATAAAAAAAAGCGCTCCCGAAGGAGCGCCTGAAAAGTTTTCTCAGAAAGGCTGTCACACAAGGGCTTGAGCGACCCTTCGCCGGAGCGACGGACAACAATGTCCCTCAAGTTGTGTGCGACTATCGGGCCGCCGGAGTTAACAAATCCTTGCCGGGGTCCTGACAGTTTTACCGATCGATAGTCTCCCTGAAATCTAGGTAAATTCCGGGGCAAGGAACCGTTAACCCTTAGTTCTGCAGTTCCGGCAGGTCGCGGAAAAGCTCCAGCGCCTCGGGATTTGCCAGCGCCTCCTTGTTCTTCACTTCGCGGCCGTGAACGACGTCACGTACCGCCAGCTCAGTGATCTTGCCGGACTTGGTGCGAGGAATGTCGGCGACGGTAACGATCTTCGCCGGCACGTGGCGGGGGCTCGCCCCGGTGCGGATTTTCGTGCGGATCTTCTGCTCGAGTGCCGCATCGAGCGTCACGCCCGGCGCCAGCCGCACGAACAGGACGACGCGCACGTCGCCCTCCCAGTCCTGACCGATGCAGATCGCCTCGAGGACCTCGTCGAGCTGCTCGACCTGGTTGTAGATTTCCGCCGTTCCGATGCGCACACCGCCCGGATTGAGCGTCGCGTCCGAGCGTCCATGGATGATCATGCCGTCGTGCTCGGTCCATTCGGCGAAGTCGCCATGGCACCAGACATTGTCGAAGCGCTCGAAGTAGGCCGACCGGTACTTTTTCCCCTCCGGGTCGTTCCAGAACATCACCGGCATCGACGGGAACGCCTTCGTGCAAACGAGCTCGCCCTTCTCCAGGCGCACCGGCTTGCCGTCGTCATTCCACACGTCCACCGCCATGCCGAGGCCCGGCCCCTGGATCTCGCCGATCCACACGGGCAGCGTTGGCACGCCGAGCACGAAGCAGGAGACGATGTCGGTGCCGCCCGAGATCGAGGCAATATGCACGTCTTCCTTGATGCCTTCGTAAACAAAGCGGAAGCACTCGGGCGCAAGCGGCGAGCCCGTCGACGAGATGACGCGAACCGACGAAAGGTCGTGCGTGTCGATCGGGCGCAGGCCCGCCTTACGTACGCTGTCAATGAACTTCGCCGAGGTGCCGAAGTAGGTCATCTTCCAGTCGCGGGCGTAGTCGAAGATGACATTGCCATCCGGATGGAAAGGCGAACCGTCGTAGAGCAGCAGCGTCGCGCCGGAGGCAAGGCCGGTGACCAGCCAGTTCCACATCATCCAGCCGCAGGTGGTGAAGTAGAAGAAGCGGTCGCCGTCGCGAATCCCGGCGTGCAGCCGGTGCTCCTTCACATGCTGCAGCAGCGTGCCGCCGGCCGAATGGACGATGCACTTCGGCACGCCGGTCGTACCCGACGAAAACAGGATGTAAAGCGGGTGGCTGAACGGCAGCCGCTCGAAGGTAAGTTCCGCAGGCTGATAAGGTGCAAGCGCCGCCTCAAGCGCCTCGGCCTTGTCGATTTTCGCAGCAACGCTTGCCGCCTCTCCCAGATAGTCGACGACAAATGCCGCGCGCGCCGTCGGCAGCTTGTCGAGCACCGCCGCAATCTTGGCGCCGACTTCGATGCGTTTGCCGGCATACCAGTAGCCATCGGGCGCAATGAACAGCACCGGCTCGATCTGGCCGAAGCGGTCAAGCACACCCTGCTCGCCAAAGTCGGGCGAACAGGACGACCAGATCGCCCCCAGCGATGCAGCCGCCAGCATGCCCGCAACCGTCTCCGGCATGTTCGGCATCATCGCCGCGATGCGGTCGCCCGCCTTGACCCCATGAGCGCGGAACAGCTGCTGCATGCGCGAGACCAGCGCGCGCAGCTCGTCCCACGACAGTACGCGTTCAACCTTGTCCTCACCGCGGAAGACGATCGCCTCCGCGCTGCCGCTCTTCTTCAAGAGGTTTTCCGCGAAGTTCAGCTTCGCGTCGGGGAAGAACTTTGCGCCCGGCATCTTGTCGCCGTCGACCAGCACCCGCTCGCCACGCTCGCCGACGATGCCGCAATAATCCCAAATGAGCGACCAGAAGGCCTCGCGCTCGTTGATCGACCAGTCGTGGAGGGCCCGGTAGCTGTCCAGCTTCGTGCCGCTTAGCTGTTCTGCCCGCCTTGCAAAATGGCTGATCGCGGCGCTTGCGATAGCCTCGGGTGACGGACTCCAGAGCGGGGATGCTTGCGACATATGCCTTCCTCCAAATGCATGTCGCGTCGGACTAAGCACAGGCCGAACGGACTACGCAAGCACCCGACCGGCAGATGTCCTGTTGGAAAACGCCACCTCGGGGCCACAAAAGGTTGAAATTGCCTATAGGTGGGAACGAAAGGGCGTAATACGCTCCACGCTCAGGGTGAATGCGAGGTCGGATGGGCTTGTCTACGGTCAAGAAGGGTATCGCTGCGCTCGCACTGCTCCTTCTGCTCGCGTTGCTATTCGTGACTATCCTGCCATGGATCGCGTCGACACAGATCGTGCGCGACCGCATCGCCTATGAGCTCTCCCTCTGGAGCGGTTATCGCGTCGCGCTCGGCGAGGCGCCGCAGCTTGAGGTGTGGCCTGCCTTCCGCGCGACCCTGCGCGACGTCTCGTTCCACGAATGGTCGGGCGAATCGCAGGCGGTCCTCGAAGCTGACCGGCTCGTCGTGTCGCTGTCGCCGCTTGCGGCGGTACGCGGGCGCATCGAGATGTCCGCGATCTCGATGTACCGCCCGTCGCTGCGGCTTACGCGTACCGAGACCTCACTGGAGCTCCCCGCTTCCCCCGGCGGCGGCCGCATTGTTCAGGCGATCCAGGCGGCCAAACGGCTGATCACCGCGGATCCGAAGAACCCGGATGTCACCTCCCTCCCCTCTGACGCCTTCGGCACCGTGGAATTCTCTGACGGCAGGATCGCCCTAGTTGACGGCGACAGTGTCGAGAGCCTGACGAACCTCAGCGGCAAGATCACCTGGCCGGCGCTCAACCGCACGCTGCGCGTCACCGCGAACGGCGTCTGGCGGGGGGAATCCGTCAATGTCGAAGCGTCGGCGGCGACGCCGCTGATCTTGATGGGCGGCGGCAGCGGCGACGTGACAGCGTCGCTCAAATCTGCGCTGGTCGAAGCCTCGTTCGAGGGCAAGGTCAACTTCAGCGGCGAGCGCTTCTTCGAAGGCAACGGGCAGATCAACACGCCAGCGCTGCGGCGCATGCTTGATTGGGCGCAGATACCGATCACGCCGAGCGGCACCATCGGCCCGGTTACGCTGACCAGCAACATCCGGGGCAACGCCCAGCGCGTGCGTCTTGAATCTGTGGCGCTCAACTTCGGCGGCAATAACGGCACCGGTGTCATCGACATCGCCTTTGCCGATCCCGTTCCCGCGATCTCCGGCACGCTCGCCTTCGACAAGCTGGACCTTCGCACCTACCTCGCCGGCTTCACCTCCATCGCAACCGGCAGGGGCAGCCTGTCGCAACCGCTTGAGACCGGCATCGCCCACCAGATGGCCCTCGACCTGCGGCTGTCTGCGGCAACGGCCACGCTCGGCAACGCCGAGCTCACCGACGTCGCCGCCTCGACGCAGGTCAAGGGGCCGCTGATGGCGCTCGACCTGTCGCACGCCAACGGCTTCGGCGGCGAGTTGCAGGCGGGCCTTCGCATCGACAAGGCCGACGACAAGAAGACAGTCGAGATCCGAATGATAGCCACCGAGGTGGAGGCGCTGCAGCTTGCAAAGGCGGCGGGAGCAGAAAAGCTGCTGCCGCAGGGCCGTACCAATATTTCCGTCATGCTCAAGGGCACCGGAGATGACTGGAACGCCGTGCTTGGCTCGGCGGAAGGCTCCGTCACCACAACCCTTGGCCAGGGCTCACTCGGCGGCCTCGACCTCGCCAAGTTCCGCAACCGCTGGGCGGCCGGCGGCTTCTTCGCGCTGTCGGAAGTGGCGGGCGGTCCCATCGCCCTCAAGGGTGCCGACTTCAAGGCCAAGGTGACCGGTGGCGTTGCGCGGATCGAGAAGGCGGACGTCTTCCTCGACGACCAGCGCGTCTTCTCCTTTACTGGCATCATCCCCTATTTCGGGCGCGCGCTTGCAATCTCAGGCAAGCTCGAGCCGATCCTGCCGGACGGCACGCGCGGCCTTGCCGAGCTGCCGTTCTTCATCGGTGGGGCTTGGGATTCGCCTTATGTCGCGCCGGTCGTTCCCTCTGAGCAGCAGGAAGAGGCCCGGCCACAACCGCAGGCAGAACAGCAGCAGTAGAGCGCAGGCCTAGTTTGCCTGCGCCGCCGCCTGCTCGTCGCGCTGGCGCTGGATGTCGCGCCGCTTGTTGACGATCGCCGCCGCCAGCACGCCGATCGTCACCACCCCGATCAGCAGCGTGCAGACCGCATTGATTTCCGGCGTCACGCCGAGGCGGACCTGGCTGTAGATGCGCATCGGCAGCGTGGTTGCGCCTGGACCCGAGGTGAAGCTCGCGATCACCAGGTCGTCGAGCGACAGGGTGAAGGCCAGCATCCAGCCGGAAACGACCGCAGGCAGGATCACCGGCAGCGTGACATGGATGAAGGTCCTGAACGGCGTGGCGCCAAGGTCCATCGCCGCTTCCTCGAGCGAACGGTCGAAGCTCATCAGGCGCGACTGCACCACCACCGCCACGAAGCACATGGTGAATGTGATGTGCGCGAGAACGATGGTCAGGAACCCGCGATCGAGGCCGACTGCCACGAACAGCAGCAGCAGCGACAGGCCGGTGATCACCTCCGGCATCACCAGCGGCGCGAATACCATGCCGGAGAACAGGAAACGGCCGCGGAAGCGTGTGTAGCGCACGAGCGCAAGGGCCGCGAGCGTGCCGAGCACCGTGGCAACCGTCGCCGAGATGAAGGCGACGCGCGCCGTAACCCATGCCGCATCCAGCAGAAGGTGGTTCGACAGCAGCGAGGCGTACCACCTCGTCGAGAACCCTCCCCAGACCGTGACCAGCTTGGAGTCGTTGAACGAATAGATCACCAGCAGCACGATCGGCAGGTAAAGGAAGGCAAAGCCGAGGACGAGCGCGGTGATGTTGAAGCGGCTGAGCTTGCCCTGCATGTCAGCGCTCCTGTTCCTGAGAACGCGCCTGGGCACGCTGGAAGAACATCATTGGCACCACCAGGATCAAAAGCAGGACCACCGCCACCGCCGATGCCACGGGCCAGTCGCGGTTGCCGAAGAACTCGTTCCACAGCGTCTTGCCGATCATCAGCGTCTGCGAGCCGCCGAGTAGGTCGGGGATGACGAACTCGCCGACAGCCGGGATGAACACCAGCAGGCAGCCCGCGACGACGCCCGGCAGCGACAGCGGGAAAGTGATCTTCCAGAAGGCGGAGATCGGCGGACAGCCGAGGTCCTGCGCCGCCTCGATCAGCGAGAAGTCCATCTTCTCGAGCGTAGCGTAGAGCGGCAGCACCATGAACGGCAGGTACGAATAGACGATGCCGATGTAGATCGCCGTGTGCGTGTTCATGATCTGCAGCGGCGAGTCGATGACGCCGGCCCACATCAGGAACTGGTTGAGGAGGCCCTCCGGCTTGAGGATGCCGATCCAGGCGTAGACGCGGATCAGGAAGCTCGTCCAGAACGGCAGGATGACCAGCATCAGCAGCACCATGCGGATCGAGCTCGGCGCGCGCGCCATAGCATAGGCCATCGGATAGCCGACCAATAACGCAAGGAAGGTCGAGATCGCGGCGATGACGACGCTGGAGATGTAGGCGTTGAAGTAGAGCGGATCGTCAACCAGCCACAGATAGTTGGCGAAGGACAGCTCCTTCACGTTCTCCCAGAAACCCGAAAGCCCGTCCTCCCAGCTGAACACCGGGAAATACGGCGGCATGGAGATCGCCGTCTCCGACAGCGAAATCTTGAAGACGATCGCGAAGGGCGCGAGGAAGAAGACCAGCAGCCAGAGATAGGGGACGACGATCACCAGCCGGCTGAGGATAGCCGACAGGACGATTCCGCCCGGCCCGTGCGAAGCACTTGCCTCGCTCGCCGGTCGGGTCACTGCGCTCGCCTGGGACATGTCATCTACTCCAGGCTAGCGGGTCAGAACCACGCCGGCATCCGGCGCGAAGGAAATCCATGCCCGATCGGACCAGGTCAGCGGGTCCTCGCTGACGCGGGCGCTGTTAAGCGCGCTCGCCTTCACGACCTGACCGTCGCCGAGCTTGATGTGGTAGACCGTCATGTCGCCGAGATAGGCGATATCCCAGACCTCGCCTTCCATCGCGTTGGCGGCGGTCTCCGGCCGCTTGGACGTGACCCTGATCTTTTCCGGACGGATCGCAAACGCGACGTCCGCGCCGGGGGCGGCGTCGCCGGCGTTCTCGACCGAAATCTGCGCGCCGCTGTTACCCTTGATGACGACGCTGTTGCCGTTGCGGCTGGTGACGGTTCCTTCCAGCATGTTCACGCTGCCGACGAAATCGGCGACGAAGCGCGAGCTCGGCGCTTCGTAGATTTCGGCGGGCGTTGCGACCTGCATCACCTTGCCCTTGTCCATGATGGCGATGCGGTCGGCCATGGTCATGGCCTCCTCCTGGTCGTGCGTGACGACGACGAAGGTAAGGCCCAGATCCTGCTGCAGGTCCATGAGTTCGAACTGGGTTGCCTCGCGCAGCTTCTTGTCGAGCGCGCCGAGGGGTTCGTCGAGGAGCAGCACCTTCGGGCGCTTGGCGACCGAGCGGGCAAGCGCGACGCGCTGGCGCTGGCCGCCCGACAGCTGATGTGGCTTGCGCTTGGCGAACTGCTCGAGCCGGACGAGCTTGAGCATTTCGGCGACACGTTCGGCAATCTGAGCCTTCGGCATGCCGTCCTGCTTGAGGCCGAAGGCGATATTGGCTTCCACGGTCATATGCGGGAAAAGCGCATAGGACTGGAACATCATGTTGACCGGCCGCTTGTAGGGTGGAATGCCGGCAAGGTCCTGGCCGTCGAGCAGGATGCGACCCGAAGTCGGCGTCTCGAAGCCGGCCAGCATGCGCAGCAGCGTGGACTTGCCGCAGCCGGACGCGCCGAGCAGCGCAAAGAACTCGCGTTCGTAGATGTCCAGCGACAGGTCGTTGACCGCGGTGAAGTCGCCAAAACGCTTGGTCACATTCTGGAACGAGATGTAGGGCCGCGCCTGTGGATCATTCCAGGGTGCGAAGCTCCTGCGGATGCTACCAAGCGATTTCATTGTCGAGGTTCCCCGTCCCGATCATTGCGCTGGCAAGGCAGCGCCGGCAGCTTGTGCCGGCGCCGCGCTATGTTGCTTACTGGCCGGTGACGACCTTGGTCCACAGGCGCGTCACCAGACGCTGCGTGCGGCTGTCATACGGCAGGTGCGTGAAGAGCGTCTTCTTCGCCTCGTCGTCCGGATAGATCGCCGTGTCTTCGAGGACTTCCTCGTCGATGAATTCCTGCGAGGCGAGGTTGCCGTTCGCGAAGTAGACGTAGTTGGTCGCCTTGGCGATGACTTCCGGCTCCATGATGAAGTTCAGGAACTCGTGCGCTTCCTCGATGTGCGGCGCGTCGGCCGGGATCGCCATCTGGTCGAACCACATCTGGGTTCCTTCCTTCGGCGCCACATAGGCGACGGTCACGCCCTGGTCGGCCTCGGCGGCACGGTCGCGCGCCTGCAGCACGTCACCCGACCAGCCGACGGCCAGGCAGATGTCGCCATTGGCGAGCGCGTTGATGTATTCCGACGAGTGGAACTTGCGGATGTGCGGACGGATCGACAGCAGCACTTCCTCGGCCTTGGCCAGGTCCTCGGCCTCATGGCTGTTCGGATCGATGCCGAGATACTGCAGCACGATCGGCACCATGTCGCTCGGGGAATCCAGCATGTAGACGCCGCAGTCGGCGAACTTCGCCGCGTTCTCCGGCTTGAAGAGGACGTCCCACGAGTCGATCTTGTCGGTGCCCATGATCTCGGTCATCTTCTGGACGTTGTAGCCCAGACCGATCGTGCCCCACATGTAGTTGATCGAGTAGTCGCCGCCCGGATCGTACTTGTCGGTCTGCTGGCTGACGAAGTCCCACATGTGCTTGAGGTTCGGCAGCTTGTCCTTCTGCAGCTTCTGGAACACGCCCGCCTGAATCTGGCGCGAGAGGAAGTTGCCGGTCGGCACGACGACGTCATAGCCCGAGCCGCCCGACAGAAGCTTGGTTTCCAGAAGCTCGTTGGAATCGAACACGTCGTAGACGACGCGGATGCCGGTCTTCTCCTGGAACTCGCTGATGATGGAATCGTCGATGTAGTCGGACCAGTTGTAGACGTTGACGACGCGGTCCTGTGCCTGAGCTGCCGCCGAAAAAGCCACAGCGGCGAGTGCAGCCGACGAAAGCAACAGCGCTTTGCGGATCATGATGTTCTCCTCTGAAAAGTGTTTTTGCCCCGGGCCGACACCCTGCCCTCCCGCTGCATTTTGTGGAAAGCCTATTGACGTTTTTGCAGTGCGACAAGCGGGAAAAACGTCATTCAACTTCAAAGATAAGTTGTTCGTTCCAGCGGAGTGATTTCGCCCCAAAATGCCATGATTTCCGCACGCTTAAGGTCCTTGTACACCTTGGCTAGCAGCGGCCCGAGAGCCCGTTCGGCAAAGTCTCCCTTCTCCATCAGCTGAAGCGCTTCGTCCATGTCGTCGGGCAGATGCAGGCCTTCGTCGTCATAGGCATTGCCCTGGATCGGCGGCGGCGGGACCTGCTTGTTCTCGATGCCTTCGATCATGCCCTGGATGACCGCGGCCATGACGAGATAGGGGTTGGCATCCGCACCGGCGATGCGGTGCTCGACACGCCGGTTCTCGTCGTTCGACACTGGAATGCGCAGCGCGACCGACCGGTTGTTCTCGGCCCAGACTGCACGGGTCGGCGCATACGAGCCGGGGGTGATGCGGCGGAAGCCGTTCCACGTGTTGATGAAGAGAAGCAGCGACTCCGGCATGGTCTTGAGGAGCCCGGCAACCGCCGACTCCAGCACGGGGCGCCCTTCCTTGCCGGCGAAGATGTTCTTGCCTTCGGCATCGAGGATCGAAGCGTGCACATGCATGCCGTTACCGGCATATTCCAGGAAAGGCTTCGCCATGAACGTCGCGGTCAGCCCATGCGCGCGGGCGCAGCCCATCACGATGCGGCGCAGCAGGATGACGTCATCGGCCGCCTTGAGCGGATCGGCGCGGTGCTTGAGATTGACCTCGAACTGGCCGGGAGCCGCCTCCTTGATGATCGTGTCGATCGGCAGTTTTTGCGCCTGGGCCGCGTCGCGGATCATCTCGAACAGGTCGGCATGCTCGGCGAGATCGTCGAGGCCGTACATGCGCAACCGGTCCGGGCCTGCCATCGCGCCCACCGGCGCCGGCATGCCGTCGTCCCAGTCGGTTTCCGGATCGAGGAGATAAAATTCGAGCTCGAAGGCGACGACCGGGTAAAAACCCTTGGCGTTCACCTCGGCAACCTTCTTCTTGAGCACCTGGCGCGGGTCGGCCAGGAACGGCTCGCCCTCGGGCGTGAAGGTCTGGAGAAGGACCTGAGCAGTCTTGCGCTTGGCCCAGGGAACGATGGCGAGGGTGTCTCGCGTGGCACGGCAGTAGCCGTCCTGGTCGCCAGTCTCGATATGAAGCCCTGTTTCGGTAACTTCGCGGCCCCAGACGTCGAGGCCATGCAGCGACATCGGGAAATTAACGCCCTCCCGGAAGGCCTTCTTGAGCGCGTCTGCGGGCGCCCATTTCCCCCGCATGACCCCGTTCGGGTCAACGAGCAGAAATTCTACCGCCTCAAGGTCAGGATGTTCCTGCATGAAGGCGTGATATTCGTGCTCATGTTCGCACATACCCGGACCGCTTGAGCCGCCGGGATCGACGGTTTTGGTATTTTCTAGTTCAGGGGCTTTTCTCTCTATTTCCGCAAGTTTCAGACTCCCGCTTCCAGGAGCCCCAGCTAAAGTTTCTCGCAAGATAAACCTGTATCGTTGTTGCCGATTATAGCAGGGTGCCCGTGCGTCTTGCGGCTGTCAACGGGGCAAACCTTTGCTACTTCGGCCCCGCAATACCGGTTACGCCGGGACGTTGCGGACGAGACATTCGCGCGAACTGAAGCAGGATATGCGACATGAGTGCGCCGAGCACGATCGCGCCGCCGATCAGCGTGCGCGTCGCCGGCACCTCGCCATGGACCAGCCAGACCCACACGGGACCAAGCAGCGTCTCGAAGGTGCCAAGCAGCGCGGCATAGGAGGCAGCGATCATGCGCGCGCCCGTGGCGAACAGGGCAAGGCCGAGGCCAAGCGTCACCGCGCCGAAGGCGAACAGGAAGCCCATGTCCTGGCCGGATACCGCAAGTCCTGACGCCTGGCTCGCTGCAAACGCGCCCGCCAGCGCCGTTCCGAGGCACATCGCCGGGGTCATGCGCACGTTGGAGAAGCGGCGCGTCAGCACGGTCACGATGGCGAACATGATGACGATCAGGACCGCAAGCCCGTTGCCGATCAGCGAAGTGTCGGAGCCGAGCGAGTCCGATACCATGACGCCAACGCCGAAGATCACGGCGAAGATCGCGATCCAGGTCGAAAGCGAGATACGCTCGCCAAGGAAAATGAACGAGAGCAGCGCGGCAACCAGCGGTGTGCCAGCCTGGATGAGAAGGATGTTGGCGACCGTGGTATGGCCAAGCGCCACCACGAACGAGGAAGTGCAGACGGCAAGGCACGCCGCCACCGCGACGCCGACGAGCCCCATGCCGCGAAACAGGCTGAGCGTGCCGCGCAGACCGTCGCGCCAGACCATGAAGCCGAACAGGAAGGAAGCAGCCCAGAAAGAGCGCCAGAAGATCACGGTCCAGGAGTCACCCGTCTCGATGAAGCGAGCCACCGTGCCGCCGAAGCTCCAGCACAACGCCGAAAGGAAGACGAGGACGAACCCCAGCCGCTCATCCTGAGTGGCAGGCGCCGGTGTCGGGGAGACTACGCTGGTCATCGGAGGGGCCCGGATCGAGAACTATCGGGACGATCGCTAGCGAGTTCCACGGTCGCCTTGGTGGTCCAAAAGCGACCGGCGGATTGGCACACGCGACGGGGCCGAAAATTCCCTGCTGCGGGCCACTCGCCCGCTTAGTCGGAAATGCGGACGAGGAGGCTCTCGATGACGGGCTGCAGGCGTTCGGGCGTGATCGGCTTCACCACGACGGCGTCGAAGATGGTGTCATTGTCCGCGGCGCGCGGACAGTGCGGCGAGGTGCAGAGGATGATCACATAGGGAAGCTTTTGTGCTCGCTCGCGCCGGCGTTCGGCCAGCGGGGTCAGAAGATGCTCCCATTCCTTTTCGTCTTGACCGGCGTCAATTATGACGAAGCCTGGCTCCTTTGCCGGAAGAACAAGCCGCGCCTTGTCAGGTGATTCGCTCAGTACTTTCAGACCCGCGCGCTCGGCGATCTTGGCGACGACGATCTGATTTACCCGCGAAGACCCGACGATAAGCGCGAGCTTCGTATCTGGCAGAGGAAAACGCGGTTCCTTTATATCGGAACCGGCCATGTTTTGGTTCGGCATGAGACTGCCACCACTTCTTCTGAAGTCGTGATTGGGATTCTACTCAGACGGAATGGCGGCATTGTTTTCACGGGTGACGTAAAGTCAACCGTTCGTATTTGCGAATATGAACATTACTTAACAATAAACAGGCAAGAGCAGCATGGATGACATGCCGCTCCTTGGGTGCTCCTCATACCCTACCTGCCGGCAATGGTGCCGGGACGCATGTGCACAGGCCGTTTTCAGGCCGCGTTGCGCGATTGGGTTACGATCACCGGGATCAGAAGATCTCCCCAGTTGCCTTCGCCGCTGTGATGACGGGCGGAGCGCACCAGCTCGACGGACACCCCGGCTTCCACCGCCTTCATCACCGACTGGTTCAGGCGATGGAGGTCGTTTGCCACCATGCGGATGACCACCTGCTGGTCCTCGTTCATGGCCGAGGCCTGTTCCTCCGCCCTTTCCCTGACGCGTGTCCTGGGTGTCGTGTTCATGATGCTCTCCTTCCTGGAGCTTGTTACTCCGCCGCCGGGCGGAACTGTTCGTGTTCGGTGGATTCCTTCATCGCCGTGGTCGAGGACTGACCGCCGGTGATGGCGAGCGAAACGGCGTCGAAGTAGCCGGTGCCAACCTCGCGCTGGTGCTTGGTCGCGGTGTAGCCATAGGCCTCGGCCGCGAACTCGGCTTCCTGCAGTTCGGAGTAGGCCGCCATCTGGCGCTCCTTGTAGCCCTTGGCCAGCTCGAACATGCCATAGTTCAGCTGGTGGAAGCCGGCGAGCGTGATGAACTGGAACTTGTAGCCCATCGCGCCCAGCTCCCGCTGGAACTTGGCGATCGTCGCGTCGTCGAGGTTCTTCTTCCAGTTGAACGACGGCGAGCAGTTGTAGGCGAGCTTCTTGCCCGGATGCACCTTGTGCACGGCCTCGGCGAACTTGCGCGCCTGCTCGAGATCCGGCTTGCCGGTCTCCATCCAGATCATGTCGCAGTGCGGCGCGTAGGCGATGGCGCGGGCGATGCACGGCTCGAGACCGTTCTTCACCTGGTAGAAGCCTTCGACCGTGCGGCCGGCATCGTAGTCCACGAACGGACGGTCGCGCTCATCGATGTCCGAGGTCAGCAGCTTCGCCGCTTCCGCATCGGTGCGCGCAATGATCAGCGTCGGCACACCCATCACATCAGCCGCAAGACGCGCCGCGTTGAGGTTGCGGATGTGCGCCGCGGTCGGGATCAGCACCTTGCCACCGAGGTGGCCGCACTTCTTTTCCGAAGCCAGCTGGTCCTCGAAGTGAACGCCAGCGGCACCGGCCTCGATGAAGGCCTTCATGATCTCAAAGGCATTCAGCGGGCCGCCGAAGCCGGCCTCCGCGTCGGCGACGATTGGCGCGAACCAGGTCTCGACCGACAGGCCCTTGCCCTCCGAAACCTCGATCTGGTCTGCGCGCTGCAGGGTGCGGTTGATGCGCTTCGCCAGCTCAGGAGCCGCGTTCGCCGGATAGAGCGACTGGTCCGGATACATCGCCGACGCGGTGTTGGCGTCAGCAGCGACCTGCCAGCCGGAGAGATAGATCGCCTTGAGGCCGGCGCGAACCATCTGCATCGCCTGGTTGCCCGACAGGGCGCCCAGCGCGTTGACGAAATCTTCCTCGTGAATGAGCTTCCACAGGCGGTTCGCCCCCTGCTCCGCGAGCGTGTACTTGATCTGGACCGAGCCGCGCAGCCGCTCGACATCCGCCGGCGTGTACGGCCGCTCGATGCCGTCGAAGCGGCCTTCAGCTGCACCCGGGATCAAGTTGTAAAAATCAGTCATGATGAAATTACTCCGTCGCTGGCGTTCGTCGTCGGAAGCGCCCTTGCCCGCGCCTCTCTCGTGCCTTGATTTACATTGCGGTGCGAAAACCAACGAGGAAAATGCGATTTCGGCTCCGAAAATTCGGGTGAACTTGTATTGCGGTTCACAGATGCCGGTTGTAAATTTGTGAAAACTGTAAAACATGAGCATCAGCCGCAGCTGTAAAACGCTCATACAAAAGGCGTCGTTATGGCCGAGCAGAAGATCTTCGCGGGCCCCCGCATCCGCCGCGTGCGCCTCGCCAAGGGGCTGACCCAGACGGCGATGGCCGAGGGGCTGGGCATCTCGCCCTCTTATCTCAACCTCATCGAGCGCAACCAGCGGCCGCTCACCGTGCAGCTGCTGCTGAAACTCTCCTCCGTCTACGGCGTCGAACCCGAGGAGCTGCAGGGCGAGGCTGGCGGCACGGTCACGGCGCTGCGCGAGGTGTTCGCCGATCCCCTCCTGGTCGGCGAACTACCCGGCGACCAGGAGCTGATCGAGGTGGCCGACTCGGCACCCAATGCGGCGGCGGCGATGGTGAAGCTCTTTCGCGCCTACAAGGAGCAGGCCGAGCGGCTGTCGGACCTCTCCGAAATGCTTGCGCGCGAGGGCCGCGCGACGTCGCTGATCTCGGCGCGGCTGCCGGTCGACGAGGTGCGCGAGACGTTCGAGCGCCGGCCCAACTATTTCCAGTCGATCGAGGAAGAGGCCGAGGCCTTCGTCCAGCTGCTCGATCCGGGCGATGATTTGTTCGGCGCGCTGAAAGAATGGCTGAAGCGCGAATACGGCATCGTCGTGCGCACGCTCCCAGTCGCCACAATGCCGAACTGGCGTCGCCGCTATGACCGCCACTCGCAGCGCCTGTTCATCTCCGAGCGGCTGTCGCCGTTCGATCAGCTGCGCGAAGTAGCGATGGAAGCGTGCCTCATCCGCATGCAGGTGGCGATCGCCGCCGAACTCAAGGCGCTGAAGCTATCGAGCGATGAAGCACGGCGCCTCGCCCGCTTCGAGCTCGCCCGCTACGCCGCGCATGCGCTGATGATGCCCTACCAGCCGTTCCTCTCCGCTGCCCAGCGCGCCCGCTACGACATCGACGTGCTGCGCTCGCGCTTCGGCGTCTCGTTCGAACAGGCCGCGAACCGGCTGACGACCCTGCAGCGCAAGGGCGCGTCCGGCGTTCCGTTCTTCATGCAGGAGGTCGACAATGCCGGCAACCGCTTTCGCCGCGCCGGCGCGGAGGGCTTTCCGCATGGCCGCTTCGGCGGCGGCTGCCCGAAGCTCGCCGTGCATGCTGCCTTTGCCCAGCCGGGCCAGGTGCTGGTCGAGGTGGTCGAGATGCCGGACGGAGGGAAGTTCCTTACCATCGCCCGCACCCTCGAAGGCCCGCAGGGCGCGTTCAACGAGCGGCCGCGCCGCACCGCGATCCTGATCGGCTGCGAGATCGAGCACTGCGACGAAATCGTCTATGCCGCCGCCCTGCCCTTTGCTTCGCCGCCAACGCCGATCGGCCCGGCCTGCCGGCTGTGCGAGCGTGTCGGCTGCCTTGCCCGCGCGGAACCGCCGGTGACGCGACCGTTGGGGCTTGATGAAATGGTGACGGGACTGAGCGCTTTTGACTTCCAGTAGCGCGGTTTGTCACCCTTCCCTTTCCTCGCATGCCGCGTTTATAGTCGCATCATTCCAACTCTATTGGTGATTGATGTCAGTCAAGAAAAAGGAAATCCGCTCCTCAAATCGCGGTGCCCGTCCGCGCGTCCCGGAATTCGTCGAAAAGCAGCGAGGCGTGAAGAACTGGCAGGAAGCCTCGTCCTGGCTTGAATGGCGGGGCATCGAAGACATCGAGTGCATCACGCCCGATCAGGCCGGTGTGGCCCGCGGCAAGATGATGCCGACGAAGAAGTTCACCTCCAATACCTCGCTGGCGCTTCCTTCGGCGGTCTTTATGACCACGATCTCCGGCCGCTATCCGGAGGATGGCGACGGCTTCGTCTATCCGGAAGACGACGGCGACCTGAAGCTGATGCCGGACCTGTCGACGCTGTCGGTAGTGCCGTGGGAAACGGACCCGACCGCGCAAGTGATCTGCGACCTCGTCCACCAGGACGGCCGCTTCGTCGAATTTACGCCGCGCAATGTGCTGCGCCGCGTAGTCGATGCCTATGCAAAGCGCGGCCTGAAGCCGGTCGTCGCGCCGGAGATTGAATTCTATCTCGTGCGCATGAACCCCGACCCGGACTATCCGCTGGAGCCGCCAGTGGGACGCAGCGGTCGCGCCATCGGTGGCGGACAGGGCTATTCCATCGCCGGCGTCAACGAGTTCGACGAACTGATCGACGACATCTACCACTTCTCGGAAGGCCAGGGCCTCGAGATCGACACGCTCATCCATGAAGAAGGCGCCGGACAGCTCGAGATCAACCTACGCCATGGCGACCCGATCGAGCTCGCCGACCAGGTATTCATGTTCAAGCGCACGATCCGCGAAGCGGCGCTGAAGCACGGCACCTACGCGACCTTCATGGCAAAGCCCATTCAGGGCCAGCCCGGTTCGGCGATGCACATTCACCAGTCGATCGTCGACATCAAGACGGGCCAGAACATCTTCACCGGCCGGAACGGCGAGGAAACCGACGAATTCCGCAACTTCATCGGCGGCATGCAGAAGCATATCCCGAATGCGCTGGTGATGCTGGCTCCGTACGTGAACTCCTACCGCCGCCTCACCCAGGCAGCATCGGCACCGGTCAACACCAAGTGGGGCTACGACAACCGCACGGTCGCCTTCCGCGTGCCGCGTTCGGACCCGGCCGCGCGCCGCGTCGAAAACCGCATCCCGTCGTCGGACGCCAATCCGTATCTGGCGCTCGCGGCATCGCTCGCCTGCGGCCTGATCGGCATGGTGCTGAACGAGGCCTGCGACCAGCCGGTGCAGTCAGCCGCCAACGAGGACGCCATCGACCTGCCGCGCGGCCTGCTCGAAGCGGTCGAACTGTTCGAGAAGGACACGACGCTGCGTGAAATCCTCGGCGACTCGTTCGTCACCACCTACGCCGCGATCAAGAAGGCCGAGTTCGAGACCTTCATGGAGGTCATCAGCCCGTGGGAGAGAGAGTATCTGCTGCTGAACGTGTGATGATTTAGGGGAGTAGGGGCTTAGGGGGCTAGGGGCGTTAGGGAGTGGCTGGAAGCGTCGAGAAGATCAGGTCATACAAGGATCTTCTGGTCTGGCAGCAGGCCATGCAGCTCGCCGCCGACACCTACCGCCTCACTGCCCGCTGGCCGAAGGAAGAACTGTACGGCCTGACCAGCCAGGCCCGGCGAGCAGCAGCTTCAGTTCCGGCCAACATTGCCGAGGGCTTTGGACGGGGGAACCGCGGTTCCTACGTCCAGTTCCTCCGCATTGCGCAGGGATCGCTGAAGGAACTGGAGACACACGTGCTGCTCGCTGTCCGCGTCGAAATTGCTCCTGAGGCCGAAATTGAGCCGCTGCTGGCCCAAACGGAAAGTGTCGGCAAGCTACTACGACTTCTGATCTGGAAACTCGTGCCCGATCAGCCCTAGCTACCTAATTACATAAGTCCCTAAGCACCTACTCACTTATTCACCTAAGCCCCGAAGCACCTAATGTCCCATTCACCCAAGTACCTCTCCCCAATCTCGCCCGGCTATTCCTGGTACGAGGACACCGTCGGCGAGCGGCCGGAATATCCGCCGCTCGACGGCGATGTGACCGCTGACGTCGTCATCATCGGTGGCGGGTTTACCGGACTGTCCGCGGCTGCTCATCTCGCCAGAGCCGGCACAAGTGTCGTCCTCATCGAGGAACATCGCTTCGGCGACGGCGCGTCGGGCCGCAATGGTGGTCAGATGGGCACCGGCCAGCGCGAATGGGCCGAGGATACGGAAGCCGCGCTCGGCTTTACCCGCGCCAAGGCGTTGTTCGACCTTGCTGAGGAAGCCAAGTCGCACCTCCTCTCCTTTGCGCAGAGCAACGGCATCGATATCGACTTCATGCCGGGCCAGCTTTCGGTCGCGCACAAGCCGCGCTACGTGCGCCACTACCGCGAGCATGCCGAAGTCATGGCGACGCGCTACGGCTACCCGCACATTTCCTTCATGGACCAGAAGGAGACGGCGGAGCGGCTGGGCTCGACCCACTACTATGGCGGCATTCGCGACACCGGCACCGGCCATATCCACCCGCTGAAGCTGCTCGTCGGAACGGCCGAGGTGGCCGCGGCGGCCGGCGCGCGGCTGCATGAAAAGACGCGTGCCAACGGTATCACTTCGCAGGGCGGCAAGGTGCGCGTGACGACCGCGCGCGGCACCATCGCTGCGTCAAAGGCGCTGATCGCCGTCAACGCCTACAACGAGAAGCTCGAGCCGATCACCTCCGCGCATGTGATGCCGATCGGCTCCTTCATCGGCGCGACGCCGCCGCTCGGCGACGACAGTCCGATCCTGCCGGGCTTCGAATCCGTCGACGACTCACGCTTCGTCGTCCGCTACTTCCGCCGCTCGAAGGATGGCAGGCTGCTGTTCGGCGGCCGCGAGATCTACGCGCCGGGCGATCCGAAGGACCTGCACGGGCCGATCCGGAGGCAGATCGTCGAGGTCTACCCGCAGCTCAAGGACGTCGAGCTCACTCACACCTGGGGCGGCTATGTCGGCATCACGATGCCGCGCACGCCGTTCGTGCGTGAGGTGATGCCGAACGTCATCTCGGTCGGCGGCTATTCGGGTCACGGCGTGATGCTGTCGAACTTCGTTGGCAAGCTGTTCGCCGAGACGGTGCTGGGCAATCGCGAGCGGCTGAAACTGTTCGAGGAACTGAAGATCCCGCCATTCCCGGGCGGCACGAAGCTGCGCACGCCGCTGCTGTTCCTGGCACTCAACTGGTACGCCCTGCGCGACAGGTTCTGAGCAAAATGGGCCGCGCCTGCAGGCACGGCCCATCGCAATCTTGCAAATTTAGATGCAGCGGCCGCCGTCGACCTCGAGCGCGACGCCGGTGATAAAGGCCGCTTCTTCCGAGGCCAGCCACAGCGCGGCATTTGCGATGTCGAGCGGGGTCGACAGACGGCCAAGCGGGATCGAGGACCTGAACTTCTCGCGAAGCTCCGGCGTGTCGGCGCCCATGAACTGCGCCAGCATGCCGGTCTCGCCCGCCACCGGGCAGAGGCAGTTGACGCGGATGTTCTTCGGGGCGAGCTCCACCGCCATCGACTTGGTCGCGGTAATGACCCACCCCTTGGAGGCGTTGTACCAGGTCAGCCCCGGACGTGGCCGCAGGCCCGCCGTCGAGGCGGTGCTGATGATCGAGCCGCCGCCCTGCTTTTCCAGGATCGGCACCACCGCCAGCGTCGAATAGTAGATCGCCTTCATGTTGACGGCATTGATGAGGTCGAAGGTGTCCTCGCTGACGCCCAGCAGGTCGCCGTTGCGGTGCGTGAAGCCGGCGTTGTTGACCATGATGTCGATGCGGCCGAAGGCGTCCATCGCCTTGGCGACCATCTCGTCGATCTCGGACTTCATGGACACGTCGGTCTGCACCCAGACGGCATTCTCGCCGATTTCCTCGGCCACGCGTTCCGCGCCCTTGGCGTTGAGGTCCGCCACCACCACCTTCGCGCCCTCTTCGGCAAAACGCTTGGCGATCCCCTCTCCGAAGCCGGACGCACCACCAGTGACGATCGCAACCTTGTCTTTCAGACGTGCCATTAATTCCCCCTAGCCGTGGTTGAACACGACCGTCTTGGTCGCGCTCATGTCGTAGAGTGCTTCAAAACCCTTCTCGCGCCCGAAGCCAGACTTCTTGAAGCCGCCGAACGGGAGTTCGATGCCACCGCCCGCGCCGTAGCCATTGACGAAGACCTGTCCCGCGCGCACGCGCTTGGCGACGCGGTGCTGGCGCGCGCCATCCTTCGTCCAGACGCCGGCAACGAGACCATAGTCGGTGCCGTTGGCAAGGCTAACGGCCTCCTCCTCGCCCTCGAACGAGAACAGCGACAGCACCGGCCCGAACACTTCCTCCTGCGCGATTGTCGCGTTCGGATCTACCGAACCGAACAGCACCGCCGGGTGGTAGAAGCCGTCTTCCGGCGCATCCGGATGGATCGACCCTTCGGCGAGCACCGGAATGCCGGCCTCGCGCGCGGCATTCACCATGCCGGCGACGCGGTCGCGCTGCTTGGCGTTGATGAGCGGGCCAAGGTCAAGATCGGCCTCGTGCGGGCCGGCGACGAGCCTGGAAAACCGATCAGCCAACGCCGATGCAACCTGCTCGTAGATCGACTTTTCGATCAGCACGCGGCTGCCTGCCGAGCAGGTCTGGCCGGCGTTCTGGATGATGGCGTTGACGAGCACCGGCAGTGCCGCCTCGATGTCTGCATCGGCAAAGACGATCTGCGCCGACTTGCCGCCGAGCTCCATCGTCGTGCCGCGGTTGTTGACCGCAGCTGCCTGCTGGATCGCCGTGCCGGTCACGGTCGAGCCGGTAAAGGTCACGTAATCGACGAGCGGATGCGAGGAAAGCGCCGCGCCCGCGTCGCGGCCATAGCCGGTAATAACGTTGAACACGCCCTCCGGCACACCGGCTTCGAGCGCCAGCTGGGCGATGCGGATCGCCGTCAGCGAGGCATCCTCGGCCGGCTTCACCACCAGCGTATTGCCCATGGCGAGTGCCGCGCCCGCCACGCGGGCGAGGATCTGCATCGGGTAGTTCCACGGGATGATGCCGGCGACCACGCCGTGCGGCTCGCGCAGCGTCAGCGCCGTATAGCCATCGAGGAACGGTATCGTGTCACCGTGGATCTTGTCGCCCGCGCCCCCATAGAACTCGTAGTAGCGCATGGTGGCTACGACGTCTGCCTTGCCCTGGCGCACCGGCTTGCCGGTGTCGCGGGATTCGAGTGCCGCGAGCTCGTCGCCGTGCTTCTCGACCAGATGGAAAAGCCGCGTCAGGCACCGGCCGCGCTCAACCGCGGGCATCTTGCTCCACGGGCCTTCATAGAACGCCTTGTGCGCGGCCCTGACCGCGCGGTCGACGTCCGCGGCACCGGAGGCCGGGATCGAGGAAAACACCTTGCCGTCTGACGGGCAGATGACGTCGATTCGCTCGCCGGACAATGCGTCGACCGACTTGCCGTCGATGAGGTTCATGAAGGCCACGCCTTCGGCGACGGTCTGCGAAAGGGCTGTACCCATGCCAATATCCTCCCGTTGTCCCTGCCCATAGCGGCTTGAAAGCCGGCGGACCATGGACCAGTTCTTACTCGTGACAAAACCAGCGCACGCCGTAGTGTCAAGAGAAAGGCCGAGACCTAACGCGGTCAGGCAATTCGCTCTGGCCTTATTAAATCGATTAGATTATACCGCATTGCAAATGCGGAAGCAGGATTCACGACCTACATGAGCAGCCAGATCATCCCCGTCGACCCGTTCGACTTCGTCATCTTCGGAGGGACCGGTGACCTCGCCGAACGTAAGCTTCTGCCGGCTCTCTACCAGCGCCAGATGGCAGGCCAGTTCCAGGAACCTACCCGGATCATCGGCGCTTCGCGCTCGCCGCTCAGCGACGACGCCTACAGGGATTTTGCCCGCACCGCCATCACTTCCTTCGTGAAGAAGGAAGAGATCGACAATGGCCAGCTCGAATCCTTCCTCGCAAGGCTGAGCTACCAGCAGGTCGACGCCAGGAGCGGCGAGGGTTTCGACAATCTCAAGCAGGCGCTCGGCACCAGCGAAGCTGTTCGGGTATTCTACCTGGCCGTCGCGCCAAGCCTGTTCGGCGACATCGCGAAGAACCTTGCCGCGCACGAACTCAACCGGGGCAATGTCCGCATCGTCGTCGAAAAGCCGATCGGCCGCGACCTTGAGACCGCCAAGCAGCTGAACGACGCCATCGGCAGCGTCTTCAGCGAGCACCAGATCTTCCGCATCGACCACTATCTCGGCAAGGAGACGGTGCAGAACCTGATGGCGCTGCGCTTTGCCAACGCGCTCTACGAGCCGCTGTGGAACTCGGCGCATATCGACCACGTGCAGATCACGGTCGCCGAAACCGTCGGCCTCGAGGACCGCGTCAGCTACTACGACAAGGCAGGTGCGCTGCGCGACATGGTGCAGAACCACATGCTGCAGCTGCTGTGCCTCACCGCCATGGAGCCGCCGTCCTCGATGGACGCCGATGCCGTGCGCGACGAGAAGCTGAAGATCCTGCGCTCGCTGCGTCGCATCTCCGAGCGTGACGCGGCCAAGCTCACCGTGCGCGGCCAGTACCGCGCCGGCGCTTCCTCCAGCGGCGTGGTCAAGGGTTATGCCGAGGAGCTCGGCGCCCCCAGCGACACCGAAACCTTCGTCGCCATCAAGGCCGAAGTAGGCAACTGGCGCTGGGCGGGTGTGCCGTTCTACCTGCGTACCGGCAAGCGACTTGCCGAGCGCGTCTCGGAAATCTGCATCCAGTTCAAGCCGGTGCCGCACCTCCTCTTCCCGGAAAGCGCCGGGGTGATGCAGGCCAACCAGCTCGTGATCCGCCTGCAGCCGGACGAAGGCGTCAAGCAGTGGATCATGATCAAGGATCCGGGCCCGGGCGGCATGCGCCTGCGCCACGTTCCGCTCGACATGAGCTTCGCCGACGCCTTCGAGGTCCGCAATCCGGATGCCTATGAGCGCCTGATCATGGATGTCGTGCGCGGCAACCAGACGCTGTTCATGCGCCGCGACGAGATCGAGGCGGCGTGGGAGTGGATCGATCCGATCCATGCGGCATGGGCGACCAACCAGCAGAGCGCGCAGGGCTACACCGCCGGCACCTGGGGGCCCTCCTCGTCGATCGCGCTGATCGAGCGCGACGGCCGCACCTGGCATGAGAGTGTCTGAGATGCAGGTGAACTGGCAGACCTATCCGGATTCCGCGGCGCTTGCCGAGGCACTCGCCTCGACCGTCGCCGCGAAGCTCGGCGAGGCCATCGCCACGCGCGGCGGCGCGTTCATCGCCGTCTCGGGCGGCTCGACGCCGAAGAAGTTCTTCGCGGCGCTGTCGCGCAAGCCGCTCGACTGGGCGAAGGTGACCGTCACCCTCGTCGACGAGCGCTTTGTCGATGAAGCGTCCGACCGTTCCAACGCCTCGCTGGTGCGCAGGAACCTTTTGCAGAACGAGGCGGCGGCGGCCCGCTTCATCGGCCTCTACCACAATGCGCGCGACGCGAATTCTGCCGCGCATCAGGCATCCGAGGACCTCGTCGTCCAAAATTGGCCACTCGACGTCGCGATCCTCGGCATGGGCACGGATGGCCACACGGCATCGTTCTTTCCGGACGCGCCAAATCTGGCCGCCTTGCTCGACCCGGCGCGTCCGACGCTGGTGGAAGCGGTCGACACGGTTGCGGGAGGAGAGCCGCGCCTGACCTTGCCGCTTGCCCGGCTGATCGAGGCCGGCTTCGTCGCATTGCATATCGAAGGGGAGGAAAAGCGCAGCGTGCTGGACGCGGCGATGCAGCCAGGATCGGAACTCCCGGTCAGCGCCGTCCTGAGGCACGCACGGGAACCCTTGCCGGTCTACTGGGCCGGCTGAGCAATCGGTGACGCCATGACAGTCAGACAGGAAATCGCAGCGATCACGGCCCGCATTGCCGAGCGCTCGAAGCCAACGCGTGAAGCCTATCTTGCGCGCATCGACGCCGCGATCGAGCAGGGCCCGCATCGCACCACCCTTTCGTGCGGCAACCTCGCCCACGGCTTTGCCGCCTGCGGCGCCGTCGACAAGGCGCTGCTTGCCGCCGACCGCGTGCCCAACCTCGGCATCATCACCGCCTATAACGATATGCTCTCGGCGCACCAGCCGTTCGAGACCTTCCCGGCGCTAATCAAGCAGGCAGCCGCGGAAGCCGGCGGCGTCGCGCAGGTCGCGGGTGGCGTGCCAGCAATGTGCGATGGCGTCACCCAGGGCATGCCGGGCATGGAGCTGTCGCTGTTCTCGCGCGACGTGATCGCGATGGCGGCGGCTGTCGGCCTGTCGCACAACATGTTCGACGCGGCCGTCTTCCTCGGCGTCTGTGACAAGATCGTGCCCGGCCTCGTCATTGCCGCGCTCACCTTCGGCCACCTGCCGGCTGTGTTCATCCCCGCCGGGCCGATGACCTCCGGCCTGCCGAATGACGAGAAGGCGCGCGTGCGCCAGCTTTACGCCGAGGGCAAGGTCGGACGCGCCGAGCTACTCGAGGCCGAGTCGAAGTCCTATCACGGCCCCGGCACCTGCACCTTCTACGGCACGGCCAACTCCAACCAGATGCTGATGGAGATCATGGGCCTGCACACGCCGGGCTCGTCCTTCGTCAACCCGAACACGACTCTGCGCGATGCGCTCACCCGCGAGGCGGCAAAGCGCGCGCTCGCGATCACTGCGCTCGGCAACGAGTTCACGCCTGTCGGTCGCATGATCGACGAGCGCTCGATCGTCAACGGCGTCGTCGGGCTGCACGCCACCGGCGGCTCGACCAACCACACCATCCACCTGATCGCGATGGCGGCTGCTGCTGGCATCCGGCTGACCTGGCAGGACATTTCTGATCTCTCCGACGTCGTACCGCTGCTGGCGCGCGTCTATCCGAACGGCCTTGCCGACGTGAACCACTTCCACGCGGCCGGCGGCATGGGCTTCCTGATCCGCGAATTGCTCGACGCCGGCTACCTGCACGAGGACGTCAAGACCGTCTGGGGCGATGGCCTGCGCGCCTACACGATCGAGCCACATCTTGCCGACGACGGCACCGTCGCCCGCGTGCCGGCACCTGCTGTCAGCGGCGATCCGAAGGTGCTGACGACCGCCAGCGCGCCGTTCCAGCCGACCGGCGGCCTCAAGGTGCTCAAGGGCAATCTGGGCGCCGCGATCATCAAGACGTCGGCCGTGAAGCCGGAGCGCCGCATCATCGAGGCCCCTGCGCGCGTCTTCCATAGCCAGGAAGAGCTCAACGCCGCCTTCAAGGCGGGCGAGCTTACCAGCGACTTCGTCGCGGTGGTGCGCTTCCAGGGCCCTAAGGCGAACGGCATGCCAGAGCTTCACCGCCTGACCACCGTGCTTGGCGTGCTGCAGGATCGCGGCCTCAAGGTCGCGCTCGTCACCGACGGGCGCATGTCGGGCGCCTCCGGCAAGGTCCCGGCGGCGATCCACGTCACGCCCGAGGCGCTCGACGGCGGCCCCATCTCTCGCATCCGCAATGGCGACATCATCCGCCTCGACGCGGAAGCCGGTACGCTGGAAGTGAAGGTCAATGAGGCCGAATTTTCCGCGCGCGAGCCTGCCGTCGCCGACCTTTCCGGCAACAGCTTCGGTTTCGGCCGCGAACTGTTTGCCGGCATGCGCGCCCTTGCCTCCCGCGCCGATCAGGGCGCCTCGGCATTCGGCGAGGCGGCGTGACGAGGGGTAGTGACGTGGCCTGAAAAGCCGTTATGCCGGCGCAGCGGCAATCCGCGAGCTTCGGGTCGCGATCCCGAAAACGCCGCCGCACCGCGGTCATACCTGCCCCGCCGGTTCACCTTTGCCCTTCAGGCATGGGCCCTCGTGTCAAGCCCGAGGGTGACGAGCGGGGAGGAGCTGCAACCCTCATCTGACGCAGCGGGGGAGAAGCCGCAAATGTAGTTTCGGTCGGGAGCCTCTAACCCCTTGACTCCCGAACGCCCATTGGGACGCGCCGACGCTGCCGACTTGTTCCGAAACATTCTTCCTATCGTCACCCTCGGGCTTGACCCGAGGGTCCATGCCGGAACGCTTCGGCAGCGTGCCAGCGTTGCGGGATCGGCTACCGCAGCCCGCGAGTGACAGAGCAGGGAAGGCCCCAAACCCTTATCAAGTTCTCACCCGCTAAACTACCTGATGGAACGCGCCAACGCCGCAGACCTGTTCCGAAACTTTTTTCCCTCGTCACCCTCGGGCTCGACCGGGGGTCCTGTGTGTTTGCGGAGGTGTAGAATGGTTGCGGGAAGGAGGCCGNNGGNATCCTGGTCGCCTCCGCTTGGGAAAGCAGACCGTGGCATGGCCTGGCCCCTTCCCGCAGTGCTGCTTTGAACCTGAACAGTTGCACGAGGCTGCTTACCCAGACCTCGCACCACAGGAACAGGCCCCATGACCTTACACCCAAACTTCATCGGCTGCGACGTCTCCAAGGACACCCTCGATCTCTTCGATCCCGAAAGCAGCCGCTACCGGCGCGTGGCCAACCGCTTCGAGGCGCTGCAGGACTTTGC
>NZ_JAGL01000016.1 GCF_000526635.1 Aminobacter sp. J41 | reverse complement strand
GGCCCGCGTCTCCCAGTCCCGGTCGCGATAGCCGTTGCGCTGGGCCAGACGAAGCGGGTTCTTCTCGCCATAAGCGGCGCCGGTGGCCGCACCCACCTCCATCTCCATCAACCGCTCGGCGGCAAAGCCGATCATCTCGCGCAGGAGATCGGCGTCGGGGGTCTTCTCCACCAGCGCGCGCAGGTTCATCATGTCGTCGGTCATCGGTGTTCCTTCCGGAAAGGGGTTGGTCTCGCAACCAGACCCTACCGGAAAGCGCCGATGACCGCCGCGCTACCCAGCTACACCACGTCCGGGGACGTCACCCGCGCATCCGCTTATCTGAGCGCGGTGTCGTTCTCCATAGGAGGTGCTCAGCTGCCTTCGGAGCCATTCTTATATAGAGGCAGGATCCGGTCCGTGCTCGTAGAGGGAGGCGCATCTGGTTCCCGGATCAACGGTAGAGACTTGAGACGTCTCGACTGCAGTCACGCGGAAGCGGGATGAGACCCCCCTGCAGGCTCGTGGCCGTTGAATGCGCGCACAGGCACGTGGAGTTGACTGCGGAGCGAATCTTCCGCTTCGATCGAATGGCGCGACATCGCGGCAAGTGGCGCGTTCTCCGCGTCGGCGAGGCACCGCTGTTAAGCCTCTGTTAAGGTCCACCAAAAAATCGTGACCTTTCTGCCACAGACCGACCTCATACCATATGGTAGCCGGGTATCCAGCCGTCGAACTTTGTTGATCGGCACCGGGACCTGCGTATTCTCACCGTCGAAGAGGGCGGAATCGTTCTCTTCGGATTGGGGATGGGGCAGGAAACAGCTGTCCTTCAGCGAAAAAAGATACCCAGACCCGCTTTGTAACTTTGACTGGAGGTCAGAAATGAACATCAAGAGCCTTCTTCTCGGCTCGGCGGCAGCTGTTGTCGCTGGCTCGGCTCAGGCTGCTGACGCAATCGTCGTCGCTGAGCCGGAGCCGATGGAATATGTCCGCATCTGCGACACCTACGGCACGGGCTTCTTCTACATCCCGGGCACCGAGACCTGCCTGAAGATCGGCGGCTACGTCCGTTACGAGATGCGCTACCGCGATCGCGACGGCGACCCGGACTACCGCTTCTCGAAGTTCGCTCGCTTCTCCCCGACCTTCGACGCCCGTTCGTCGACCGAGTGGGGCACGCTGCGTTCGTTCGGCCAGGTCTTCTTCAACTGGGGTAGCGGCAACATCTCCGGCGACGGCAACTCGACCGCGCTTGAGCATGCCTACATCTCGCTCGAGAACGGCCCGCACCTCTTCCTCGTTGGTAAGACCGACACCCCGTTCCACGCTGCTCACCTGGGCGGCCCGAACGTCGGCGGCATCTTCGAGACCCGCGGCGACAACGCTGACAACAACGACACCAACACGGGCGTCGTCTACTACACCTTCGCTCCGGGCAACGGCCTGTCGCTCACCCTCGGCGCTGTCGAGAACACCGGCAACACCGAGTTCGAGCCGAACGTTGAAGCCGTCGTTCGCTACAGCCAGGGCTGGGGCCTTCTGGTCGGCGCAGCTGGCTACGACAACGAAGTTGACGAGTGGGGCGCAAAGGTTGCTGGCGAGCTGACCTTCAACCCGGTCACCGTTGGCCTCCAGGTCCAGTACGGCAGCGACGCTTCCAGCGCCTACGGCGCTCGTTACGTCGACGGCGTCTTCGGCTCGAACCTGACCAGCGAGTGGTCGGTTGCCGGTTACGCTCGTGCGAAGCTGGTCGACACCCTCGGTGCCAAGCTGCAGGTTCAGTGGTTCGATGGCGTTGGCGGCTTCGACGACGCTTGGCAGATCACCGGCGGCCTCGACTGGGCTCCGGTCACCGGCCTGAACATCATCCCGGAAGTCCGCTACACCAAGGCTGACCTGCTCGGCGGTGGTGACGTCGAGGCTTGGGAAGGCCGTCTGCGCTTCCAGCGTTCGTTCTAATCGGTTCTCAGAACTGGTTTAGGGAAACCCGGCGGGCAACCGCCGGGTTTTTCTTTTGAGGGCCGGGCGCAGACGCGACAGCGTTTGGGTGCCGCCCAAAGAAAAAGCGCCCGGGAAAGGGCGCTTCGCGTGGGTTGAAAGATGTGGTGACAGCGGCGTTACGACCGCCGCCCGTGCACGAGGTCGCGGGCGATGTCCATCTGGCCCGTCAGCCGCATCTTGTAGACCTGATAATTCTCCATCACGCGCTGGACGTAGGAGCGGGTCTCGCTGAACGGGATGCGCTCGATCCAGTCCACCACTTCCTCGACCGATTTCCCGCGCGGGTCGCCATAGCGCTGGATCCATTCCTTGGCGCGGCGCGGGCCGGCATTGTAGCCCGCGAATGTCAGCACATAGGAGCCATTGAAGCGCTCGAGCTGGTCATTGAGATAGTGCGAGCCGAGTGTTGCGTTGTAGGCGGGATCCCGCGTCAGCTTCTCGGGCGCAAATGACATGCCGGCCTTCTTGGCCATTGCCTTAGCGGTGCCCGGCATCAGCTGCAGCAGGCCGAGCGCCCCCGCGCCCGACTTTGCCGAGATGTTGAACTCGCTTTCCTGGCGCGCGATGGCGTAGGCGAGGGCCTTGCCGGCACCCGAAATGTTGGCATTGGACGGAATCGCGCCGACCGGATGGGCAAGCGCACCGACGGGCAGGCCGCGTGAGGCGGCCCACTTGCCGACCCGGAGGGCGAGATAGTGGTTGCCCTGGCGTTCTGCCATCACCGCGAGCAGCGCAAGTTCTCCGGGGCTGCTCAGCTCCTGTGCCAGCGCCTTGTAGAGGCTGTCGGCCCGACGGGCATGACCAGCCTGTTCGAGACGCCTGATTGCCTGCACGGCTTGCCGGCGCTCGAAATTGGCGCGGTCGCCGTCAGACGCGGCAGGGTAGGCGGCCGGGATCGCGCTGCGGCTAAGCTTTGCGGCCGCGAGCTGCCCGTAGAAAGCCGTACCGTACTGGGCCGCGCGCTCGAAATACTGTCGCGCGTTCCCGGGGCCGCCGGCTTCGGCGGTGCGGCCCAGCCAGTAATAGGCACGTGACAGCGAGATCGGCCCGTCGGCGATCTCCGCGATTCGCGCGAAATGCTTGGCGCCGGTGCGCGCGTCGCCCAGACCGCGGAAGGCGTACCACCCGGCATGGAACTCGGCGTCGACCGCCTGCGCCGGGCTCTCGGCCGAATGCGCCGCGGCAATCTTGTAGGCGGTTGCGGGGTCGCCATGGTCGAGCAGTTCGCGGGAAAGCACGCGACGCTCGATCCACCATGCGTCCGGATCGACCAGCGCTGCAGGCTCGCGCGGGGCGCTCAGCATGACCTTTGCCGCTTCCTTGAAGCGCTCGTTGCGGCGAAGGTGCCGTGCTTGCGCGAAGATGTAGGCTGCACCACGCTGCGACTTTGGAACGGCCTGAAGGAGCTTTGCCGCGTTCTTGTCGTTGCGGGTGACGGCGGCGAAGGCCGCGACGAGTTCCTTCGCGCCGGCAAGTGCGGCGACGCGCTCGGCCGAGGATACACGGTCGGAATAGAGCATCCGCTCCGCGCGGAAGCGGTGGTCGGCGGGCGAGATGACCCGGCCGAACTCGCGAATGATCGCCTGCTCGTCCTTGGCCTCGAGCTTTTCGGTGCGCCACATGCGGCCGAGCACAGCGCGGGCCTTGTCCGTGTTGCCGACGGCGAGGTGCGCGCGGGCAAGCGCGATTGCTCCCTGATAGGTTTGCGGCTGCGTGTTGCCGAACGCTTCGAGCACAGTGCGCGGTGCAGCATTTTCACGATACAGCGCGCGCTCCGAGTTGGCGCGCAGCGTCGCCATGCCAGGCCAGCCGGCAAGCAACCTTGCCGCCTCGGCGATCTCGCCACTGCTAACGTCCGGGCTGCCGGAGGTGGCGATCGCCCACATCAGGATGTGGCGGTCGAGCGAGTTGGACGGCAGGTTGTCGCGTGCGACACGGGCTTTGGCAATGTTGCCGGATGACAGGGCATCGAGACCCGCCTTCAGGCGCTCGATGTTGCCCTGCGTGGTGATGTTAGTTGCCATCATCCCCGCCGCAGCACCCGCGGCGATCGAGCCGGTGGTGGCGCTGTCGATCAGCCGCTGACCGGCAGCTTTATAGGGCCGGTCGAAGGGCAGGGGACCGGAATCGGGAAGGCTCGTGAAAGCCAGGGCGGAACTGGTGCTGGTAAGGAAGGCAAGTCCCACGAGTGCCGCGCGGGCGCGTGTCGTGTCTTTCATGAGAGGTCCCTGATCCAGACAAGGTACGAGAATGGTTTGGGCATGAGGAGCCTCGCACGGAAGCGGTGAAGATGTCGTAAACGAATGGTTAGCGCAGAACGGCTGATTGTATCGACCCAATCGCGCGCCATCTTGCGGACCGCTTGGGGCGATACTATGAAGCCAGCTCAAGATCGTCACGCTCAACGTCCAAGAAAGTTTCGGAGCACATCATGTTCAGAGGGTCCCTGACCGCGCTCGTCACGCCGTTCACGCGCGAAGGCGCTCTGGACAAAGATGCATTCCGCGCGCTGTGCGAGTGGCAGATCGATGAGGGAACCTCGGGCCTCGTGCCTGTTGGCACCACGGGTGAATCGCCGACGCTCAGCCACGAGGAGCATCGCGAGGTCGTGGAGCTTGCAGTGAAGGCTGCCCGCGGTCGCGTCCCGGTCATCGCCGGTGCCGGCTCGAACAACACGGTCGAGGCCATCGAGCTGGTCCGCCACGCCGAGAAGGTAGGCGCGGATGCCGTTCTCGTCGTCACTCCTTACTACAACAAGCCGACCCAGCGCGGCCTCTACGCGCACTTCGCGGCGATCGCGCGTTCGACGAAGCTGCCCATCATTATCTACAACATCCCGCCGCGCTCGGTGATCGACATGACGCCGGAGACGATGGGACGCCTCGCCAACGACTTCAAGAACATCGTCGGCGTCAAGGATGCGACCGGCAAGATCGAGCGCGTGTCCGAACAGCGCATCACCTGCGGCAAGGACTTCATCCAGCTCTCCGGCGAGGATGCGACTGCGCTCGGCTTCAATGCCCATGGCGGTGTTGGCGCGATCTCGGTCACGTCCAATGTCGCGCCGCGTCTTTGCGCCGAGTTCCAGGCTGCTTCGCTGGCTGGCGACAAGGAGAAGGCGCTCGAGTTGCATGATCGTCTGATGCCCCTACATAAGGCTATCTTCATCGAGCCGGGTGTCTCGGGTGCGAAGTATGCGCTGTCGCGTCTCGGCAAGGTGGAGAACGTCGTCCGCTCGCCTTTGATGACCGTCGAGACCTCGACGGCGGAGCGGATCGACGCGGCGATGATTCACGCCGGTCTTTTGAATTGAGGCACGGCAGGCACGCGCGGAGATCATGAGCAAGGAGAAAAAGCCCACCGGCAAGACGGTTGCCGAGAATCGCAAGGCGCGATTTTCCTACGAGATTATCGACACCTACGAGGCTGGGCTTGTCCTGACCGGAACCGAGGTCAAGTCTCTGCGTGAGGGGCATGCGAACATCCAGGAAAGCTACGCCTCCAACGAAGGCGGCGAGATCTGGCTGATCAACTCGTACCTGCCTGAATACCTGCAGGGCAACCGCTTCAACCATGAGCCGCGCCGGCGCCGCAAACTCCTGCTGAACAAGCGGGAGATTGCCAAGCTGACGCAGGCCGTGGATCGCGAAGGCATGACGATGGTGCCGTTGAAGATCTACTTCAACGAGCGCGGCCGCGCGAAGCTGCTGCTGGCGATCGCCCGCGGCAAGAAGCTGCACGACAAGCGCGAGACCGAGAAGCGGCGCGACTGGGATCGCGAAAAGGGCAGGCTGCTCAAGGAGCGCGGCTGATCTTCAGCCGCGTTTCGCCGCCAGGTACTCCGCGACGTTCCTGAACACGTCGACGAACATTTCTTCCGTCAGCCGGCCGGTATTCGTGTTGTAGCGCGAGCAGTGATAGCTCGAGAACACGGCGATGTTGCCGACATCCGCGCGCCCGCCATGGCTGAACGGATGATCGCCGACTCGTGCGCCGAGCGCGCGGATGGTCGACTGATGCGCGATGGTGCCGAGCGTCACGATGGCCTGCAGGTTGCGAAACCGCTGGATCGTCAGCTTCAGGAAGCTGCGGCAGGTGTTGATCTCCGCGCCGACCGGCTTGTTCTCCGGCGGCACGCAGCGCACCGCGTTGGTCAGCGCTGTGTCGATCAGCTCGACGCCGTCATCCGGACGCGCCTGGAACTCTCCGGTAGAGAAGCCGAAGCTCTTCAGCGTCGCATAGAGAAGCTCGCCGGCATAGTCGCCGGTGAAGGGGCGGCCGGTGCGGTTTGCTCCCCGCAGGCCAGGCGCGAGGCCGACAATCAGCAGCCGGACGCTGTCATCGCCATCGCGCGAGAAGAAGGTCGGCACGGGCGCGTTGAACCAGTCGGGCTCGCGCGTTCGCCATTCGGCAATGAATTGGTGCAGGCGCGGGCACAGCGGGCAATCGCGCGGCGGCTCCGACAGCTTCTCGGGAATCACAGATCGTCTTCGTCGTAGTCGGGTTCAGGTTCCTGCCGGCGGGCAGGGCGCTCGCCGGGCTCACGCCCTATTTCGTTCTTGAGCGAGAGCAGGTCAATGAAGTTGTCAGCCTGACGGCGAAGTTCGTCGGAAATCATCGGCGGCTGGGAGGCAAGCGTCGAAACGATCGAGACCTTGCGGCCCTTGCGCTGCAGCGCGTCGACCAGCGTGCGGAAGTCTCCGTCGCCCGAGAAGATGACATAGTGGTCGATGACATCGACAAGGCTAAGCGTATCTACCGCCAGCTCGATGTCCATGTTGCCCTTGATCTTGCGCCGGCCGCTCGCATCTGTGAATTCCTTGGCCGGCTTCGTCACGACCTTGTAGCCGTTGTAGTCCAGCCAGTCGATGAGCGGGCGGATCGACGAGTACTCCTGGTCCTCGACGAGGGCAGTATAATAGTAGGCGCGCAGGAGGTAGCCGCGGCTCTTAAACGCTGTCAGCAATCTGCGATAATCTATATCAAAGCCGAGAGATCGGGATGTGGCGTAGAGATTGGCGCCATCAATGAAAAGTCCAATCTTCTCCCGTGGATCGAACATATTGAAAGTATCCGTTTGTCACCAATATAAATGAGATAACGCGATATGATTCACTTTCCAAGGGGAGGTGGGCTTTCGTGAGCGACACGATCCCGTGCGTGCAGGCTGGCGCGTTGGGCAACCTGCTTGTCTTTCGCGCCTTTTCACGATAAGGACCGCCAGACTCTCCGACATTCCATCGAAGAAAGGGGCAATGCATGGCCCGCGTAACTGTTGAGGATTGCATCGACAAGGTCGACAATCGCTTCGAGCTCGTCCTGCTCGCAGGACACCGCGCCCGCCTGATCAGCCAGGGCGCTCCGATCACTGTCGATCGGGACAACGACAAAAACCCCGTCGTCGCGCTTCGCGAAATCGCCGACGAGACGCTGTCGCCCGAGGATCTGCGCGAGGACCTGATTCACTCGCTGCAGAAGCACGTCGAGGTCGACGAGCCGGAGAATGACGTTCCGGATGCTCTGCCGGTTGCTGCTGAATCTGACGACGCTCCGGAAGAGAACATCGTCTTCGACCGCATGAGCGAGGAAGATCTCCTTGCCGGTATCGAAGGCCTCGTCGCTCCGGAAAAGAACGACGACTTCTGATCGCTGGCATAGCGTTCGCCACTTTATCGGCGGCGCATTCGTGATTATCTAGACATGCGCCGTGCACCCGCCCGGCGCATGTCTTGTTTTAAGTGATAGGAAACGCGCCAATGATGCGACAGTACGAGCTTGTGGAGCGCGTCCAGCGCTACAAGCCGGATGTCAACGAGGCGCTTCTGAACAAAGCTTATGTTTACGCCATGCAGAAGCATGGCCACCAGAAGCGTGCGTCGGGCGACCCATATTTTTCGCATCCGCTGGAGGTTGCGGCGATCCTCACCGAAATGCGCATGGACGAGGCGACAATTGCCGTCGCGCTCCTTCATGACACCATCGAGGACACGACTGCCACGCGGCAGGAGATCGACCAGCTGTTTGGCCCCGAGATGGGCAAGCTGGTTGAGGGGCTGACCAAGCTCAAGAAGCTTGATCTCGTTTCCAAAAAGGCGGAGCAGGCCGAGAACCTTCGCAAGCTGCTGCTGGCGATTGCCGAGGACGTGCGCGTCCTGCTCGTCAAGCTCGCGGACCGGCTGCACAACATGCGCACGCTGGGCGCAATGCGGCCCGACAAGCGCCTGCGCATCGCCGAGGAGACGATGGATATCTATGCGCCGCTCGCCGGGCGCATGGGCATGCAGGACATGCGCGAGGAGCTCGAGGAACTCGCCTTCCGCACCATCAACCCCGAGGCGCACAAGGCGGTCACCGAACGCCTCGACGAATTCTTCGATCGGAACCAGCACGTCATCGAGGAAGTCGAGCAGGCGCTGACGAACCTCTTCATCGAGCGCGCGCTCTATGCCGAGGTGAAGAGCCGGCGCAAGAAGCCGTGGTCGGTGTTCCGCAAGATGGAGACCAAGGCGATCTCCTTCGAGCAGCTGTCGGACCTGATCGGCTTCCGCGTCATCGTTGCGAATGTGGACGACTGCTATCGCACGCTGGGGGCGATCCACACCACCTGGGCGATGGTGCCGGGCCGCTTCAAGGACTACATCTCGACGCCGAAGCAGAACGATTACCGTTCGATCCATACGACCGTGGTTGGCCCGTCGCGCCAGCGCGTCGAGCTGCAGATCCGCACGCAGGAGATGGACACGGTGGCCGAGTACGGCGTTGCCGCGCACTCCATCTACAAGGATCATGGCTCGACCACGAGCGCCGGCGGCCACTTGCTGTCCAAGGACAGCAACGCCTATGCATGGCTGCGCCAGACGATCCAGGCGCTCGCAGAGGGCGACAATCCGGAAGAGTTCCTCGAGAACACCAAGCTCGAGCTGTTCCAGGATCAGGTGTTCGCCTTCACGCCGAAGGGCCGTCTGATCGCGCTGCCGCGCGGCGCAACCCCGATTGACTTCGCCTACGCGGTCCATACCGACGTCGGCGACACCTGCGTTGGTGCAAAGATCAACGGCCGCGTCATGCCGCTGATGACCGAGCTCAAGAACGGCGACGAGGTCGAGATCATCCGTTCCAAGGCGCAGGTCCCGCCGGCTGCCTGGGAATCGATCGTCGTCACCGGCAAGGCGCGCTCGGCCATCCGCAGGGCGACCAAGAACGCGATCCGCAAGCAGTATTCGGGCCTGGGCGTGCGCATCCTCGAGCGCGCCTTCGAGCGTGCCGGCAAGACCTTCTCGCGCGAGCAGATCAAGCCGGTACTTCATCGTCTTGCCCGCAAGGACGTCGAGGACGTGCTGGCGGCAGTCGGTCGCGGCGAGTTGTCGTCGGTCGACGTGATGCGCGCAGTGTTCCCGGATCACAAGCCCGAGCAGGCTTCCGCCAAGCCCCGGGAGGAGGGCTGGTTCAACCTGCGCAACGCCGCGGGCATGCTGTTCCAGATCCCGGGCCTCAAGACGCCTCGCAAGAACTCTGGCGACAACAGGGGCGCGGTACCTATCCGCGGCGTGCGCGGCGACCTGCCGGTCTCGTTCGCACCGGAAGGTGCGGTGCCGGGCGACCGCATCGTTGGCATCCTCGAGCCCGGCAAGGGCATCACCATCTATCCGATCCAGTCGCCGGCGCTGACGGCCTTCGACGACCAGCCAGAGCGGTGGATCGACGTCCGCTGGGACATGGACGAGGAAGCGAAGGAGCGCTTCCCGGCGCGGATCACGGTCACCGCCATAAACGAGCCAGGGTCGCTTGCGGCGATCGCGCAGGTGGTGGCGTCGAACGACGCCAACATCCACAGCCTGTCGATGGTGCAAACCGCAGCCGACTTCACCGAGATGCTGTTCGACCTTGAGGTGTGGGACCTCAAGCACCTGAACAACCTCATTCGGGAGCTGAAGGATTGCCCGAGCGTGAGCGCCGTGCGGCGCGTCAACGGTTAGGATGGCGCTATGATCATCGGCATCGGCAGTGACCTCATCGACATCCGCCGCATCGAGCAGACGCTCGAGCGGCACCCTGAGCGGTTCGTTGAACGCGTCTTTACAGACGTTGAGCGGGCGAAATCGGAGCGCCGCAAGGAGCGCGCCGCCTCCTACGCCAAGCGCTTCGCCGCCAAGGAGGCCTGCGCCAAGGCGCTGGGCACAGGCCTTTCGCGCGGTGTCTTCTGGCGAGACATGGGCGTCGTAAATCTGCCTTCAGGCAAGCCCACCATGAAGCTGACCGGCGGTGCCGCCGAACGGCTTGCCGAAATGGTGCCGGAGGGGCACGAGGCAGTCGTGCATCTGACGATCACCGACGATTACCCTCTGGCGCAGGCTTTCGTCATCATCGAAGCGCTGCCACTGATGCGCTGACGCTTCCCGCGTTGCCCCGGCGCGGGCAAGCGGCTAAGACGGACGCCGACGAACAACAGGACGAAACGAGCGTGGCCGATACATCGCAGAAGAAATCCGGCGGACTTGGCGAAACGATCAGCGTGATTGTGCAGGCGTTGCTGCTTGCGCTGGTGATCAGGACCTTCCTCTTCCAGCCCTTCTCGATCCCGTCGGGTTCGATGCGGCCAACCCTCCTTGAAGGCGACTATCTGTTCGTCACCAAGTGGGCCTACGGCTTCTCGAAGCACTCGTTCCCGTTCTCGCCGGACCTGTTCGAAGGCCGCATCTGGGGCAGCCAGCCCGAGCGCGGCGACGTCGTTGTCTTCAAGTTCCCGCCGAACCCGTCGCTCGACTACATCAAGCGCGTCATTGGCCTTCCGGGCGACCGCATCCAGATGCGCAGCGGCCAGCTCTACATCAACGATGAGCCGGTGCGCCGCGAGAAGGTAGGCGAGATCAACAACCCGGATATCACCGAGGTCAACCGTCCGGTCGAGGTATGGCGCGAGACGCTGCCGAACGGCGTATCCTACGACACGCTCGACCTGACGCCGAACGGCATCGGCGACAACACGCGGGAGTTCGTCGTCCCGGAGGGCCACTACTTCATGATGGGCGACAACCGCGACAACTCCACCGACAGCCGCTTCTCCGTCGGCTTCGTTCCGGAGGAGAATCTGGTAGGTCGCGCCAACATCATCTTCTTCTCGATCGCTGGCGGCGCGAGCCCGCTGGAGATCTGGAGATGGCCGACCGAACTGCGTGCGTCGCGCCTGTTCAACATGGTACGCTAGGTCGATGAAGGCCAAGGCAAAGTTTGAGGAAGACCTCGTCCGCAAGGTCGAGGCGATCACCGGTCACGCCTTCCAGGACCGCGACCTGCTGCGCCGCGCGCTCACGCATGCGAGCGCCAAGGGCGGCGAGCGCGGCAATTACCAGCGTCTCGAATTCCTGGGCGATCGGGTCCTCGGCCTCGTCGTGGCGCAGATGGTGTTTGAGGCGAATGCCAATGCGCCGGAAGGCGAGCTATCGCTGCGGCTCAACGCGCTGGTAAACGCCGAGACCCTGGCCGAGATCGCCGACGAGGTTGGCCTTTCGGAGTTGATCGTCGCCGGCAGCGAGTTGCGCACCGTTACCGGCCGCAAGCGCGTCAACCTGCGCGCCGACGTCATGGAAGCGCTGATCGCCGCCATCTATCTCGAGGCAGGGCTGGAGACGGCCCGCAACTTCATCCGCCGTTACTGGGAGAAGCGCTCTAAGGCGCCGACGGCCGCCCGCCGCGATCCCAAGACGGAACTGCAGGAATGGGCTCACCAGATGACCAAGTCCGCGCCGACCTACGTGGTCGACAGGCGCGACGGGCCGGATCACGATCCGGTCTTCGACGTTTCGGTCAGGGTAGCCGGATATGCGCCTGCCACCGGGTCAGGCCGTTCTAAACGCGAGGCCGAACAGGCTGCAGCAACTGCCATCCTGGTGCGCGAGGGCGTCTGGAAAGAGGAGTCACGCGCATGAGCGAGACAGAACAAAAAAAGACACGCTCGGGCTTCGTCGCCCTCATCGGTGCGCCGAACGCTGGTAAGTCGACCTTGGTCAACCAACTCGTCGGAACCAAGGTTTCCATCGTCACTCACAAGGTGCAGACGACGCGTTCGATCGTACGCGGCATTGCCACCCATGAGGACGCGCAAATCGTCTTCGTCGACACGCCTGGCATTTTCTCGCCACGCCGCCGGCTCGACCGCGCGATGGTGTCGACTGCTTGGGGCGGCGCCAAGGATGCCGACATCGTCCTCGTGCTGATCGATTCCGAACGCGGGCTGAAGGGCGATGCGGAAGCGCTGCTTGAAAACCTCGGCGACGTGCGCCAGCCGAAGATCCTCGTCCTGAACAAGGTTGACCGGGTGAAGCCGGAGAACCTGCTGAAGCTCACCGCCGAGATCAACGCGCGTGTGCCGTTTGAGCGGACCTTCATGATCTCGGCGTTGACCGGTTCGGGCTGTCAGGACCTGCTGAACCATCTGGCCAAGGCGCTGCCGGAAGGCCCCTGGTACTACCCGGAAGACGAGGTATCCGACCTGCCGATGCGTCAGCTGGCGGCGGAAATCACGCGCGAAAAACTGTTCCTGCGGCTGCACCAGGAAATCCCGTACTCGTCGCATGTCGAAACTGAGCGATGGGAAGAGAAGAAGGACGGCTCCGTACGCATCGAGCAGGTCATCTATGTCGAGCGCGACAGCCAGAAGAAGATCGTGCTCGGCCACAAGGGCGAGACCATCCGCGCGATCGGTCAGGCGTCCCGCAAGGAACTGACAGAGATCATGGAGCGTCCGGTGCACCTGTTCCTGTTCGTCAAGGTGCGCGAGGACTGGGGCAACGATCCAGAGCGCTATCGCGAGATGGGGCTCGACTTCCCAAGCTGATTGTCAGTCCTCGAGGATCTTCTCGAAGAACATGTCGGCGTAGGCGTTGTCGTTGTAGCGCTCGATCTCGACATAGCCTGCTTTGAAGTAGAGCGACTGCGCCTCTGTCAGCGAGCGGTTGGTGTCGAGGCGGACGCGTTGAAGTTCCAGTTCACGCGCCTCCGCTTCGAGCGCTTCGAGCAGCAGCCGGGCGATCCCCCGGCCGCGCATTTCCGGCGCGATCCACATCTGCTTGATCTCGCCGGTCTGATTGTCGAGAACATGTAGCGCACCGCAGCCGACAGGACGGCCCTCGTAGCGGACGATCAGGAAGCTGGCCGGTTCCGCCGCCTTGGCATATCCGCCCTCCTGCGGGCGGAAACCGCCATCGAACCGCGCATCGAGCTCGCGGTAATACGCCTCGATGCAGTGCAGCGCATCCTCGCTGTAAGGCGACTCCGGCGATATCGCGATCTGCGGGCCTGTCATTGGTTACTCCGGTTCTTGAGCGACCATTTAACTACGGGTTGCCGCCTTAGGTTGCGTCCTGCTTCGCCTTGAAATCGTACGCTCCTTGATGGAAGGCTGCACCGATGGAATGGCGCGACGAAGGAATCATTCTGGGCACGAGAAAGCATGGCGAAACCAGCGCCATTCTGGAAGTGATGACGCGTGCCCGCGGGCGTCATCTTGGAATGGTGAAGGGAGGCCGCTCGCGCAAGATGCAGCCGCTGCTGCAGCCCGGGAATCGCGTCGACCTCGTCTGGAGAGCTCGTCTCGACGAACATCTTGGCTTTTTTCAGGTAGAGCCGCTGGAGCTGCATGCAGCGCGGCTTTTTGACAGTGCCTGCGCCGTCTATGGCCTGCAGACACTCGCTGCTCATCTGCGGCTGCTGCCGGAACGCGACCCGCACGCGAACCTCTACGACACGCTGCTGGTGCTTCTGGAGCACCTGGAGGAACCGGAGGTTGCGGGCGAGCTGGTTGTACGGTTCGAGTTACTGCTTCTGGAAGCGCTCGGCTTCGGCCTCGACCTCGCGCGCTGCGCCGCCACGGGGCAGGTCGAGGATCTCGCCTATGTATCACCCAAGAGCGGTCGTGCGGTGTCTCGCGAAGCCGGAAAGCCGTGGGCCGACAGGATGCTGCCTCTGCCGGCCTTCCTCCAGCGGGGCGCGCGGCTGCACGCTGATCCAACAGCACTGGAAGATGCCTACCGGCTGACAGCCTTCTTTCTGGAGCGCCACGTCTACCAGCCACGAGGCATCGTTGCTCCGGAAGCGCGAGCCGGGTTTCTTGCGGCCCTGCGTCGCCATTACGCAAGCAGGGCCGCCAGGTAAGAGGGTTATTCGGCCGCGGCGAGCATCGGACGCTCGATCGGCCGCTCCTGGATCGGCCAGTGCACGAAGGCGGCGAAGACGCCGAGCGCCACGCCCAGCCACCACACGCCGTCATAGCTGCCGAAATGGTCGTACAGATAGCCGCCGAGCCAGACGCCCAGGAATGAGCCGACCTGGTGCGAGAAGAACACCACGCCGCCCAGCATGCCGAGATGCGCGGTGCCGAACATGATCGCGACCAGCGCATTGGTAGGCGGCACCGTCGACAGCCACAGCAGGCCCATGATGATCGCGAAGACGATCACTGTCGCCGGCGTCTGCGGCAGCAGCACGAAGGCGGTGACCAGGATCGAGCGGCCGAGATAGATCCAGGCGAGGAAGATCGGCTTGGAATAGCGCTGGCCGATGTAGCCGGCGGCCAGCGAGCCGATGATGTTGAAGAAGCCGATCAGTGCCAGCGCGATCACCGCATACTTTGCGTCGATGCCGATGTCGGAAATGTATGCGGGGAAGTGCGCCGTGATGAACGCAACCTGGAACCCGCAGACGAAAAAGCCGGAGGTCAGCAGCAGATAGCTGCGATGGCCCAGGGCTTCGCGCAGGGCTTCGCCAGCCGTCTGCTTGTAGGTGATGGGCGTGATGCCGGAGGACGAATTGCCCCGCAGCGGTATGGCAAGCAGCGGAATCACCAGCATCATCGCGCTCATGATGACCAGCGCGTCGTACCAGCCATATTGCGAGATCAGCCCCTGGCTCAGCGGCGCGAACAGGAACATGCCAGCGGAGCCGGCCGCCGTGCCGAGGCCGAAGACGAAGCTGCGCTGCTCCGCCGCGACATTGCGGGCAAAGGCCGCGAGGATGATGCCGAATGAGCCGGAGGCAACGCCGAGGCCAACGAGCACGCCGCCGCCGATGTGCAGCAGCGTCGGAGAGGTCGACACGGCCATGAGGATCAGGCCGCTGGCGTACATGATGCCGGACAGCGCCAGCACGCGCCACGTTCCGTACTTATCGGCCAGTGCGCCGAAGATTGGCGTGCCGAGACCCCAGGCAAGGTTCTGGATCGCCATGGCAAGGCCAAACGTCGTGCGGTCCCAGCCCTTTTCGGCTAGCATCGGCAGCTGGAAGAAGCCCATCGCCGAGCGGGGGCCGAAGGTCATAAGTGCGATCAGACAGCCGCAAATGATGATGAGCCACGGCAGGCGTGCCGTGGTGGTCTGGGGAGAAACGTGCGTAACCATGACAGAGAATCCTCAGGCGTATCGCCGCACGCTAATAGCATTTTCCCGCCACCGGAAATGAATTGAACGCGTTGACCCTTCAATTTGCTTGATGTGGGAAGTTGTTGAACGGGTTGCTGTGTCCGGGCGGGAGCGGCAGTTGCCCCGGCTGGTTGCCGAAGCCACGCAGGATATGCTGCTGCGGAACTGGCGGCTGCTCGGGCGGCAGGATCACCGTCGAATGGCCGTCGCCGCCGAGCGAGGGGTTCACCAGCGACGGGAATGGCTGGATTGAAGGCCGACCAATGACTGGCGGCGTCACCCGCACGACAGGTCGGGGAATGTTGATGAAGGTCCCGGCGCGCAGTGTATCGGCACGCAGGCCCGGATTCATATCCTTCAGCGCCTCGACATTGACGCCGCACGCAGCCGCGATCGACTGCAGCGTGTCGCCATAGGCAACCCCGACGCGAGCCGGGCACGCGGCTTGGGCAGCGGGAACCGAAATGCCGAGGACGACCGCGGCAGCGAGAAGAAACCTGGACATTGCTGCACTCTATCATGCGAATGGCGGCCGCAGCGCCCGAAATGTCGCTTGCTGCGTCTTCACCATAAGTCGTGCCTGATGAGGCAGATTGCTAGCGTCGAAGACGGTCGATTTCCGAAAACCGGGTGAGGAACGCATCCTGCACCACGGAGGCGGGCAGGGGATCGAGCGGCAGCCTGTCGTGCGTGATCCCGCGCGGGCGACCGAAGAATTTGGCCGCTTCGGCTTCTGTGAAACGCGCGAGCGTCGTTGCCTCGAACCAGGCCGCGATGTGGTCTGCCCGCTTGATCGTTTTCATCAGCCGTTCCGGCAGGTCGGCCGAGAGCGAGAAGCGCAAGTGGATCGCGCGCTGCAGGCGAAGCTCCACCTCCTTGTACCCGCCACCGACGACCGCCTTGAACGGCGAAATCATGTCACCAATTACATATTCGGGCGCGTCATGCAGCAGTGCCGCCATGCGGTCGGATGGCGAGCAGGACGGCGATATCTGGCAGAAGATGTCCTCGACCAGCAGCGAGTGCTGCGCCACTGAATAAGCGTGCTCGCCCTGCGTCTGGCCGTTCCAGCGTGCGACGCGCGCAAGTCCGTGCGCGATGTCAGAAATCTCTACGTCGAGCGGTGACGGATCGAGCAAATCGAGCCTGCGGCCCGACAGCATCCGTTGCCATGCGCGCGGCGGTGCCCCTGCCTTGTCTGCCATCAGTCCTGATCGCCCGTTGCCGACTCTGGCAGTGTGTAGCCTGCCCATGCCGGGATCGACAACGTCACCGTGACGCCGCTGGCCTCGATCGGTGTGCCGGAATCGAGAGCGTCCTTGACGCGGTCGATGCGCACGATCGCTAGGCCGTCCGTCCCGGCGACACTGCCGAGGGTGCCGATGGTGCGGCCGTTGACGGTGAGTTCCGTCCCGCTTGAGGGCAGGGGAGCTTGCCCCTTCACCAGCATGACGCGCCGGCGCGCGGTGCCTCGATGCTGCATGCGCGATACGACTTCCTGGCCGACATAACAGCCCTTGCGGACGCCTACGCCGCCAGAAAGGTCGAGCAGGATGTCATGCGGGAAGGCATCGCCAAGCTGGTAGTCGCTGCCGCTTTCGACAACCCCGTTCTCAATTCGCAGCTGGTGATAGGCTTCAATATTTGCGTCGCCCTTTGCCTCTGCGGCGTACACGCGGAAGACGCCGAGCTCAGCCGGGAAACGAAGATCGCGAAGGCCAGCGCCTGCCGTTGAATCGTTTTCTGAACCGCTTGAATCAGCTTGCCATGAAGCGAGCACAACCAGCTGATCCGGCTTCGCAATTTCCACCTTGGCCCGCATGCGGTACATCATCAGCCGCCGCAGGAAATCGTCGGCGATATCGGTCCGGCACTCGAGCAGGAACGCTGTGTCGCCGTCGCGCGAAACGAGGAAATCGAACAGGACCTTGCCCTGCGGCGTCAGCAGCGCGCCCGGTTTCGCCTCGCCAGCGGCGAGTTGGTCGAGATCGGTCGTGACGATGTTTTGCAGAAAATGCTCCGCGTCAGGGCCGTCGAGCCGGATAAGAATCCGATCGGGTAAATGCACTGTAGGCATCGCGAATCCGTCCGTTACCAGGTGAGGCCTCTACGTAGGCTCCCGGCGCGCTGGCGGCAAGCCATGCCGCCTGGTCAACGGACAGGCTAGTCGCCGGCGACGAAGAACTGCCAGCGGCCGTCAGGCGTGATGCCGACGCGGTAGAAGATGTAGCCGCCGAAGGACGTCATGTCCTGGTAATCGCCGGCAGTCACCAGCTTGAACAGCTCGACGCGCTGCCTTGGCGTCAGCGTGTCGAGGGGAACGGAGTAGAAGTACGGCCAGATGTACATCTGGTCGTTTTCGATTTCCTCGATGACGTAGCCGCTGTCGAGCACCTCGTAGAGAATCGCCAGGATTTCCTGGCCTTCGCCGTCACCGGACACGCTCTTCAGGAACTCGATCGGATCGACCTGCTCGGGGTTGAACGACAGTTGTGTTCCATCCGGGCCGGTCTGCAGCAGCGGACGCAACTGCTCGATGTCGCCGGTGAGGCACGCCTCCATGATCTTCTCCCGCAGGCGGCGAACGGGCTCCGGCAGTTTGGAAACGTCGTATTGCACTTCCGGAACCGGCACGTCGTCGTCCACTTCCGGTGTCTCAGGTTCCGCAACCTGCTTGCGCGTGTCCTGCGGGATCACGATCGGGTCGGGGAAGGGCACAGGCCCTATCTGGCGCTGGCGCGCGGCCGGTGCTTCCCTCTCGCCTTCGGGCTGCGGCGCGGCATCCGGTGCAGCTTCGCCTTGATCTTCACCACCAGCATCTGGGGCGGCCCGGGGAGGTGCCTGCTCGGCACCTTCCGGGGGCGGCAGCTGCTCGCGAATGACGTCCTCGTCGCTGGCGCCCTCGGCATCCTCGGGGATCGGCACATCCTCGCGCTGCAGCTCGCTCAGCGCCCAGGAGGGGGAGGCCGCAGGGAAAAGCAGCGCGAGCGCAAGCGCGGCCACGCCCGTTTTCAGCCGGATGGCGTCTGGCAGGTGTGACAGCGTCTTCATCATCGGGCTGCGGTTGCTCCCCAAAATCCGCTGGCTCATATCCCAATGATGCGCGGGAAGATGGTCCGCCCGCGCCTCCGGGTGGCGCTGCGGAGTTAGTGCACGCTCAGATTGCGGTCGAACTCGCCGGCAAGCAGGCGCTCGCGCATGCGTTCGATCAAGGCCAGGGCAGTGGCTTCGCCGCTGCTCTGCAGAAGTTCGGTCAGTGCAGTCGAAATGGCCGCTTCAGCCATGATGTCGGGCTCGATACCGGCAGCGAGACCATCGGCCCACGCATCTTCGCAACTTTCGACAGCCGACAGACGCTTCTCTTCACGTATCAATGTATCGATGTCGGCGAGGCTCTGATCCATTCGATCCACCCATGCAGGCTGCCCGTCTCGAATCGACGAAGCAGCGTTCTTAATGTCTCGTTAATCCCCTACCACACGAAATGCGGCGGAGCGCGCCACATTAGTGTAAAAGTTAACAAAAGCTGTATGAATAGCTGTTATGGTTAATTTCCAAAGCGCGTCGCTGTGTCGCGCGTGAGAGCTTCGCCTTCGCGCATGTAGCGATTGATCGCTTCGACGGCCGAAGTGGTGCAAGTCGCATAGCTTTGCTGGTAGCTCCGGTAGCCCTTGTTGAAGCTCGCCACGAATCTCGCGCGGCGCGATTCGTCAGGATTCTCGACTTCCAGCAGGGTATTCATCCGGTCGCGCCATTCAACGCTCTCCTCCCCGCAAAGATTGCGAAGGTAGTGGAGAGCGCCAAGAATCTCGGCAAGGCGCAGCAACTGGTTCTCGAACGGCGAGTCAGCGGCGCGCACCGGTTGTGCGGCGATTGCGGCTGCCAGGAGCAGGGCCGTTGCAGTGCATCCCAGCTTTCGGATCATGACTGCGCCGTCTTAATCTCGGCCGCGAGCTGCCGTGCGATCTCGAGCACGGAGCCTGCCAGCGGCAGTTGCTCCATTTCATCGACCGTGACCCAGACGGCGGCATCCGCATCGTCTCCGGCAACAACCGTGCCGCCGGCATAGCTCGCGGAATGGACGCTCAGCACGAATTCGATCCGATCATCATTTTCGGCCGGAATCGCGAGGTCAACGACATGGGCGACATTGGCGAGTTGTGCGCCTGTTTCCTCCAGCGTCTCGCGGATCACCGCCTGCTCGCGGGTTTCGCCGGCCTCGACGCGCCCGCCCGGAAAGGCATAGAGCCCCTTGGCCGGTGCGCGCCCGCGCCTGACCAGCAGGAACCGGCCCTCATGCAGAATCGCCACCGACACGGCCTCGATGGGCAGGGATGCGTTCGGTCCGGCTGGGGCAGCGGAAGACAAGCGGCAAATCACCTTGAAAGACAAAGTAGAGTCGAGACTACCAGCCGCACTGTGTCGAAGCCTATAGGGAATCGGCTTTCCCGGGCGCTAGCCACAGAAGGGATGCACTGGCTGTGTCTGTCGAACGAGCCTATACCTCTGGCGAGCGCCACGGCGTTTCAAGGACAGCTAGCCAAGGGGATTGTGACATGTGCGGCCGGTTTGCGCTCATCGAGGATCCGTTGGTGGTGGAGGAACACTTCGCCGCCTCCGGCGTCGACGCATTCCCGCCGCGCTACAACATCGCGCCAACGCAGCCGATCATGGTGATCGGCCCGGCGCCGACGCGCGAGCAGGGCTCGAACCAACCCCTGCGCCACGCCTACCTCGTCCGCTGGGGTTTTATTCCGTCCTGGGTCAAGGACGTTCGCGAGTTTCCGATGCTCATCAACGCCCGCTCCGAAACGGCGGCCGAAAAGGCGTCGTTCCGGGCGGCAATGCGCCATCGCCGGGTGTTGATCCCGGCTTCGGGATTCTATGAGTGGCGCAAGCTGCCGGGAAAGAAGACCCAGCCCTATTGGATCAGGCCGCGCCATGGCGGCGTGATCGCCTTTGCCGGGCTGGTGGAGACTTACGCCGAGCCGGGCGGATCGGAGATCGATACCGGTGCAATCCTGACCACGGGCGCTTCCGGCGAGATCGCGAAGGTTCACGATCGCGCCCCGGTGGTGGTTCAGCCAGAGGATTATTCGCGCTGGCTCGACTGCATCACGCAGGAGCCACGCGACGTCTCCGACATCATGAAGCCGGTGCAGCCGGACTTCTTCGAGGCGATTCCGGTTTCCGACAAGGTCAACAAGGTCGCCAATGTCGGACCGGACCTGCAGGAGCGTGTGCCGGAAGTCGCCCCAGCGTCGGAACCGAAGCCGAAGCGCGACGACCAGCTCAGCCTGTTCTAGGCCTCAGGCCGCAATTCGGCGCCTGGCCTTGCCGATCTTGTCGATCCCTGCTTCCTGCTTTTCCTCCCGGTGCGAGCAGGCAAGGGCAGCGAGGATCGCGGCCGGGCCGATGTCGCCGTAGTGCTGGGTGAGCTCCGCGTAGCGGGCGCGTTGTGCGCGTTCTTGTTCCGCTTCCAAAGGGGTTTGCTTTTCCATGTCGTGCCGCTCCGTCACTTGCGCCGTAGGGCGGGCGCGTTGTCGATGCGGAAAGCCTCGTTTTCAATTCGGGCGGCAGCGTGGATTTCCGTAGGCGCAGCCGGGGCATCACCTGGCAATTTTGCGAACATGTTTAATCAAGTCTTATCGATATGCGCCCGTGAAAATGACGCGCGGGGAAGGCCCGGTCACTTGACGTCAACTGCGAGCAGCGCGATAAGCGGGCACATGAAAACGCCTTTCGCCATTACCGGCATTTGCATTATCGACTAGCGCTCTCGCTGGTCCGGCCGTTTTCGCTCTCCCGACAGAAACGAGAAAACGCCCCGGCCAGCAGGCCAGGGGGATTGTATGTCAGAACCGCAGCTTCGGCTCTACAACACGCTGACGCGCACCAAGGAAGTGTTTGAGCCGATCGATCGGCGGAACGTGCGCATGTATGTGTGCGGGCCGACGGTTTATGACTACGCCCACATCGGCAATGCCCGTCCGGTGATCGTGTTCGACGTGCTCAACCGTCTGCTGTGCCATGTCTATGGCGAGGAGCATGTAACCTACGTTCGCAACATCACGGACGTGGACGACAAGATCAACGCCCGCGCCGCGCGCGACTATCCGGACCTTCCGCTCAACGAGGCGATCCGCAAGGTCACTGAGGCGACCAACGCGCAATTCCAGTCCGACGTGAAGGCGTTGGGCTGTCGTGAACCGGATTCGCAGCCGCGCGCCACCGAGCACATCGAGGCGATGAAGGCGATGATCGAGACGCTGGTTGTGAAGGGCGTCGCCTACGTCGCCGAAGGCCATGTGCTGTTCTCGCCGTCCGCGATGAACGCGCGATCCGGCCCGCGCTATGGCGCCCTGTCTCGCCGCCCGCTCGACGAAATGCTCGCCGGCGCGCGCGTGGACGTCGCCTCTTACAAGCGCGACGAGATGGATTTCGTCCTCTGGAAGCCGTCCAAGGAAGGCGAGCCGGGCTGGCCGTCGCCCGCCGGCATTGCGACGCTTGGCCGTCCGGGCTGGCACATCGAATGTTCGGCCATGTCGATGGCCAAGCTTCTCGAGCCGTTCGGTGGCGGCCTGCGCTGCGACGACCCGATGAAGAACGTCTTCGACATTCATGGCGGCGGCATCGACCTCGTCTTCCCGCACCATGAGAACGAGATCGCGCAGTCCTGTTCCGCCTTTGGTTCCGACCGCATGGCCAACGTGTGGATGCACAACGGCTTTCTGCAGGTCGAAGGCCGCAAGATGTCGAAGTCGGAAGGCAACTTCGTCACCATCCACGAGCTGCTCGAAACGGAAAAATTCGGTGGCCGCAAGTGGCCCGGCGAAGTCCTGCGCCTTGCCATGCTCACGACCCACTATCGCGAGCCGATCGACTTCTCCGTTCGCAAGCTGGAGGAGGCCGAAAGCCTCATCACCAAGTGGCGCCGCCGCGCCGAGGGCGGCAGTCTTGAGCCGGTCGGTGAGGAGTTCGTCGCGGCACTCGCCGACGACCTCGACATGGCCGAATACCTGCGCCTGCTGAACTCGGACCTGCCCCCGTCGCAACTCTTTTCTGCCGCAGCCCTCATTGGAATCGACCTCTCGCCACTCAAGACCGACATCGATGTCGCGTCCTTCGTCGAGAAGCGTCTGGCGGCGATCCGCGAGAAGAACTGGGCGGAGGCAGACCGCATCCGCGACGAACTGCTTGCACAGGGGGTTCAGCTCAAGGACGGCAAGGATCCGGTGACGGGGGAACGCGTTACAACCTGGGAGGTGAAGCGATGATCGATCACACCGGCATCCCGGTCGCGGACTGGGAAAAGTCGAAGGCCTTTTACGATGCGGCGCTGGCGCCGCTCGGTATTTCGATGCTTTACATCGTGCCGGAGCAGTACACCGGTGGCCAGAAGGTTGGCGGCTACGGCCGCACCAAGCCCGAATTCTGGCTGCACCACAGTTCTGAAGTGGGACCGGGCAGGCACTACGCCTTCAGCGCGAATAGCCGCGCTGAGGTCGATGCCTTCTATGCCTCGGCAATCGCTGCCGGAGGGCGCGACAATGGCGCTCCCGGACCGCGCCCGCACTACCACGAGCACTACTATGGGGCCTTCGTGATCGATCCTGACGGCAACAACGTCGAGGCAGTCTGTCACCACCCGGAAGTTTCGCAAGAGAGTCGCTAGAGAAACGGTTAGGCTGTCGACTGGATACTGGCACTCGTTTCAGGGAGTTGAAGCGATGACTTTGGACAACAAGCCGATTTACACCGGCGGGTGCCAGTGCGGTGCCGTGCGGTTTCGCGTCGAGGGTGCGCTGGCTGGCGCTTCCGTGTGCCACTGTCGCATGTGCCAGAAGGCGTTCGGCAATTTCTATGCTCCGCTGGTGACTGTTCGGCAGGAGAGCCTCACCTGGACCCGCGGTGAACCGAAACGGTTTCGTTCGTCCAATCATGTCCAGCGCGGCTTCTGCGGCGAGTGCGGCACTCCGCTGACCTATGAGGCGCCGGACGGAATCGCGCTCGCGATCGGCGCCTTTGATGCCCCGGAAACCATCGCGCCGACGGTGCAGTTCGGCGTCGAGATGAAGCTCCCTTACGTGGACAGCATTCACAAGCTGCCGCGGCGCCTGACGGAGGAAGACGTCGAGGCATCCACGTTCCTGGCTTCGATCGTCAGCTACCAGCATCCAGATCACGACACAGACACTTGGCCTCGGGAGGAGAAGTCATGAATGACACCGTCAGAACGGGTGGCTGCCAGTGCGGGGCGGTGCGTTACCGCATCCACGGGCAGCTCGGCAGGCCCTCGATCTGCCACTGCCGCATGTGCCAGAAGCAGTTCGGCTCGTTCTTCTCGGCCTTCGTGACGGCGCCGAAGGACGGCGTCGAATGGATCCGCGAAGAGCCGACCTACTACCAGTCGTCCGTGAACATCTCGCGCGGCTTCTGCCGCCGCTGCGGCACGCCGCTCACCTACCGCCATCCGGGACGCCTGGAGATCTCAATCGGTTCGTTCGACGACCGTTCGGACCTGCAGCCGCAGATCCAGGTGAACTACAAGTGGCGGCTGCCATGGGTGGAGCACATCTTCGAGGCGGAGGTTCTTGAGGAAACCACGGCAAATACCCGGCAGGAATCAATAATCTCGTTCCAGCATCCCGACCACGAGACCGAGCACTGGCCAGCCCGGGGGCTTCAGCTTTGAGCGCACTGCGTACGCTTTATCCTGAAATCGAACCGTTCGAGACCGGCTTTCTCGATGTGGGCGACGGGCACAGGATCTACTGGGAGCGCGTCGGCACCAGGGCCGCGAAACCAGCGGTGTTTCTGCACGGCGGTCCGGGCGGCGGTATAGCGCCGACCCATCGCCGCCTGTTCGATCCGGAGCTCTACGACGTGATCCTGTTCGACCAGCGCGGCTGCGGGCGCTCGACTCCGCATGCCGAGCTCGAGGCGAACACGACCTGGCATCTCGTCGCCGACATCGAACGGTTGCGCGAGATGGCGGGCTTCGAGAAGTGGCTGGTGTTCGGCGGTTCGTGGGGCTCGACGCTGGCGCTGACCTATTCCGAAACGCATCCGGATCGCGTCAGCGAACTGGTTGTGCGCGGCGTCTATACGCTGACCAAGCCCGAGCTCGACTGGTACTACCAGTTCGGCGTCTCTGAAATGTTTCCGGACAAGTGGGAGCGTTTCCTGGCGCCCATCCCCGAGGAAGAGCGCGGCGACCTGATGGCGGCGTACCGCAAGCGCCTGACGCATCCCGACCGCAAGGTGCAGCTTGAGGCCGCCCGGGCCTGGAGTCTGTGGGAAGGCGAGACGATCACGCTGTTGCCCAATCCGAACGCCGCCAGCTTCGGTGAGGACGACTATGCGCTCGCCTTCGCGCGCATCGAGAACCACTTCTTCACGCATGGCGCCTGGCTCGACGAAGGCCAGCTTCTGCGCGATGCCCACAAGCTTCGGGGCATTCCGGGCTTGATCGTCCACGGCCGCTACGACATGCCGTGCCCGGCGAAATATGCCTGGCTGCTGTCGAAAGCCTGGCCGGACGCTGAATTTTACCTGATCGAAGGGGCCGGGCACGCCTACAACGAGCCCGGCATCCTCGATCGCCTCATCTATGCTACCGACAAATTTGCAGGCAAAGCATGACACGCAAGCGCATCTATCTCTTCGACACGACCCTTCGGGACGGCCAGCAGACGCCGGGCGTCGATTTTTCGGTCGAGGACAAGATTGTCATCGCGAACATGCTGGATGAGTTCGGCTTCGACTATGTCGAGGGCGGTTATCCGGGCGCCAATCCGACGGACACCGCCTTCTTCGAAAAGAAGCGTACGTCGAAGTCGCGTTTTGTCGCCTTTGGCATGACCAAGCGCGCGGGCATTTCCGCTTCGAACGATCCGGGACTTGCCGCGCTGCTGCAGGCGAACTCTGACTGCATCTGCTTTGTTGCCAAGAGCTGGGATTATCACGTCCGCGTCGCGCTCGGCTGCACCAACGAGGAAAACCTCGAGTCGATCCGTGAGTCGGTGGAGGCCGCCAAGGTTGTCGGCAAGGAGCCGATGGTCGACTGCGAGCACTTCTTCGACGGCTTCAAGGCGAACCCGGAATACGCGATGGCGTGCGCGAAGGCGGCCTACGATGCCGGCGCGCGCTGGGTCGTGCTGTGCGACACCAATGGCGGCACGCTACCGTCCGAGATCCGCGAGATCGTGGGGAAAGTAATCGCCGGCGGTATCCCCGGCGAAAATCTTGGCATCCACGCCCATGACGACACGGGCCAGGCAATCGCCAATTCGCTGGCAGCCGTTGAGGCGGGCGTGCGTCAGATCCAGGGCACGCTCAATGGCATCGGCGAGCGCTGCGGCAATGCCAACCTGATTTCGATCCTGCCGACGCTCGTTCTCAAGCCTCGTTTTGCCGAACGCTTCGAGACCGGCGTTTCTCGCGAGAAGCTCAAGGGCATCTCGCGCCTGTCGCACGCTTTCGACGAGCTTCTCAACCGCGCGCCGGATGCGCAGGCGCCCTATGTTGGCTCGTCAGCCTTTGCGACCAAGGCCGGCATCCACGCCTCCGCGATTCTCAAGGAGCCAGAGACCTACGAGCATGTACCGCCGCAGTCAGTCGGCAACAGCCGTAAGGTCATGGTCTCAGACCAGGGCGGAAAATCGAACTTCATTGCCGAACTCAAGCGCCGCGGCATCAACGTCGCCAAGGACGACCCGCGCCTCGATACGCTCATCGCTCTGGTCAAGGAGCGCGAGGCGCAGGGCTACGCTTATGAGGGCGCCGACGCGAGCTTCGAGCTGCTTGCCCGCCGCACGCTTGGCTCAGTGCCGAATTTCTTCCACGTCACCGGTTTCCGCTGCATGGTCGAGCGCCGCTACGACGCCACCGGCAAGCTGAAGACTGTCTCGGAAGCCATCGTGAAGCTCGTCATCGACGGTGAGCAGAAGATGTCGGTCGCTGAGGGCGATGGCCCGGTCAACGCGCTCGACATTGCGCTGCGCAAGGACCTCGGCAAGTTCCAGGACGAGATCGCCGATCTTTCGCTAACCGACTTCAAGGTGCGCATTCTCAACGGCGGCACCGAGGCCATCACCCGCGTGCTCATTGAGTCGCACGATGCGACCGGCGCGCGCTGGTGGACGGTGGGCGTGTCCGAGAACATCATCGATGCCTCGTTCCAGGCGCTGATGGACTCGATCATCTACAAGCTGGTCAAGAACCGCGAGGACATGAAGGTCGCAGCCGCCTGATCAGGGAACCGTGCAGTCCTTTTGATCGGTTGATCAGAAAATCGCGTTGGTAGCTCTTCACCTGCGGGTGTAGGAGATTGCCCCAAAGGAAACGCATCTGAATGCAGGAACATGTGAAGCTGGCGCCCGCCACCGAAGGGGTGTCGCGTATGCCTGACGCGACGCGCGGCTTCTTCTTCGCGCTTTTCGCTTACCTGATGTGGGGCTTCCTTCCCCTCTACATGAAGGCGATCTCGTACATCCCGCCAGTGGAGATCATCGCTCACCGCATTGTCTGGTCGGTACCGGTGGCTGGCATCGTGCTGCTGATGCTTGGCCGTACGGGCGATATCAAGATCGCATTCCGCCAGCCGCGCACGCTGGCGATGGCCGCGCTCACCGCGGCGATCATCACCATCAACTGGGGCGTTTATGTCTGGGCGATTGCGGCCGATCGCGCCGTCGAAACGGCGCTCGGCTACTACATCAATCCGCTCGTCAGCATGGTGTTCGGCGCGCTGTTCCTGAAGGAGCGCTTCACGCGCCTCCAGATGGTGGCGCTGATGCTGGCGACCTTGGCGGTCGTCGTCCTGACGCTCGACGCCGGTGGTCTGCCGTGGGTGTCGCTGGTGCTCGCCTTCTCGTTCGCGATCTATGGTTTCCTGCGCAAGACGCTGCCGGTGGGCCCCAGCCAGGGCTTCTTCCTCGAGGTGCTGATCCTGTGCCTGCCGTGCCTTGCCTACATCTTCTGGCTAGAGGAGACGGGGCAGGGGCACTTCTTCGACAGCAGCTTCAACTTCCTCATGCTGCTCGCCTCCGGCATCGTCACAGCGGTTCCGCTGATCCTGTTTGCCTTTGGTGCCAAGCTCCTGCGCATCTCGACCATCGGCATCATGCAATACCTCGCGCCGACGATGATCGCGCTGATCGGTGTCTTCCTGTTCGGCGAGCCGTTCGGTACCGGGCGCATGATCGCCTTCGCGCTGATCGTCAGCGCGCTCGTGCTCTATACATGGTCGATGCTGTTCGGCGCGAAGCCCGAGCCTAAAGACGGTCGATGACCTTTGGGTCGCCTTCGCTGGGAGTTCCGGAGGAGGCGGCTTCCGACAGGATCGCCGGAACGATCTTGTCGACGGAGTCCACCACCAGCGGCTGAACCAGATGCGACGTGTGCACGAAGCCCGCGTCGCGCATGTGGTCGAGCAGCGCCAGCATCGGATTCCAGAAGCCTTCGATGTTTGCGAACACGATCGGCTTGCGGTGCCTGCCGAGCTGCGCCCAGGTCATGATCTCGACGATTTCCTCGAGCGTACCGATACCACCGGGCAGCGCCACAAAAGCATCGGATTCGAAGAACATCTTGCGCTTGCGCTCGTGCATGTTCTCGGTGACCACCAGCTGCGATAGCTCCCCGAGGCCTTCTTCCGTCGCTTCCTTGTTCATCAGGAATTGCGGAATGATGCCGAGCACCTGGCCCCGGCCTTCGAGGGTCCCGCGCGCAACCGCGCCCATGATGCCCTTGGTGCCGCCGCCATAGACGAGACGCAGCTTTGACGCGGCGATCGCCCTGCCGAGGGCGTAGCCGGCTTCGACGTACGTTTCACTGCGTCCGGGCGAGGAGCCGCAGTACACGCAAATTGAACGAATCATATTCATGAAGGAGATTGGTGACTACGCTTGGGTGATGGTCAAGGCATCAAGGTGTTTTTGTTGTAGGTACCTGAAAAACAGGCTAGACGCAGGAAAACGCAGGCAAAGGAAAGCTCTATCATGATGCCAGTCTGGCTCAAGGCGCTCCTGTTCGTGGGGGGAGGCGTGGTTGCAGCGACAGGGGCCGCTTATGTGACAGGCGCTCTCGATCCGTGGCTGGGTCGGCAGCCGGCATCAGTGGCGGAAACTTCCGCAAATCAGCCGGCACCGCAACAGCCGGCGAAGACGGAACCGCAGCCCGAGGCGCAGCAGCCTGCAACCGAAACAGCCAAGGAACCTGCCGAGCCGCAGACGACGGAAAAAGAGGCTCGTCTTCCTGCTCCGAATTTCGATGTTCTCCGCGTAGAAGCCGACGGCTCCGTGGTGGTCGCCGGTACTGCTCCCGCCAAGGCAAAGGTCGAGGTGCTGCATGGCGACACGCAGCTTGCCGGTACCGAGGCGAACGAAGGCGGCGAGTTCGTGATCGTCTTCGATAACCCGCTGGCTCCGGGCGACTACGTCCTGTCGCTACGCGCGACGACGCCGGAAGGCGAGGTGATCGAATCTAGCGAGACGGCCGTCGTCTCGATCCCTGAGAAGAAGGACGGCCAGGTCCTCGCCATGGTGCAGGAACCGGGCGCAGCCGCGCAGCTGATGGCCGTTCCCGAAGCAAAGAAGGAATCCGAAGAGCCGGCCGCGCCTGCGCAGGCCGAGGAGAGCGCATCCTCCACGGATGAGCCAGCCGTAGCCGCTTCCGAAGAAGCCTCGCCGGCCTCCGAGGCGCCTGCCGCCGAGCAGCGTACTGTCGCCGCGGCGGAAGATGAGGCTGAGAGCGACGCTTCAGCCGCCGAACCCGATACCGATCAGAGCTCTACCGAACAGGAAGTCGCCGCCGCGTCGCCTGAGCCGCAATCGGCACCCGAGCCGCAGCCAGCGCAGACGGGGCAGGTTGTGGTCGAGGCCGTCGAGATCGAGGGCGACACCATCTTCGTGGCGGGTCATGCCGATCCCGGCTTCACCGTGCGCGTCTATGCCGGCGACATCCTGCTGGGCGACAGCGTTTCCTCGAAGGCCGGCCGTTTCCTGGTCGAAGCCAAGCGCGACCTTCCGGTTGGCAGCTACGTGATCCGCGCTGATCTGCTTGCGCGCGACGGCAGTGTGATTGCCCGCGCAGCGGTGCCGTTCGAGCGCGAGGCTGGAGAGACGCTTTCGGCTGTTGCCATGCAGCAGCCGTCTGACAGCACGGCGCCGTCCGCAGCAGGGCAGGCGGCTGGTTCGACGGATGCTGCAGATCCTAGTGCATCCGGCTCTGACACGCAGGCCGCGGCATCGGACACCCAGTCGGGCGACCTGACCGCTCCGGCTCTGCAGCGTGTAGACGGATCGGTCATCATCCGTCGCGGCGACTCGCTTTGGCGCATCTCGCGCCGCGTCTATGGTCGCGGCGTCCGCTACTCGACCATCTACCTCGCCAACCAGGATCAGATACGCAATCCGAACCTGATCTGGCCCGGACAGGTCTTCACGGTGCCGCAGGTGACCGAGGAAGGCGAGCAGGCCGACCTCGACGCGATCGCCGATCAGGTCGTGAAGCCGCAGTAAGAACAGTGCGAAAGTCGGCGGCGGAGGAAGAAATTTCTCCGCCGCCTTGTTTTTCGCACATTCATCGTCTATCGGCGATAGACGATGAATTGTTCCGCTGCATCTGATATCAGGCCTGCCTGCGATAGTGTTGCGATCGCGGCGAAGCTCGCGGCGCTCTCGCATCCTGCCCGCATCGACATCCTGCAGCACCTTGCCGGCGTTGATGCTTGCTGTTGCAAGGACGTCGTGGAGCGGCTGGACCTTGCGCAATCGACCGTCTCGCAACATCTCAAGGTTCTGGTCGATGCCGGTTTGGTGCGCGTGACGCCCGAGCGGCAGCGCTCCCGTTATGAGGCGGACCGGGCCGCCCTTGCAGAACTTTCCGCCGCGATCAGCGGTTTGCTTTCCTCCTGCTGTGCCGACAAGCCGGCCGCGCGGGACTGACCGATTACAGGACGAATATTTTGGCTTCCAAGACTGTTTCAGCTGATTCCGGCTCGACATTCAGCACGCTGGCAAACCTGTGGCCCTACATGTGGCCGGCGGGACGTCCGGACCTCAAAGTCCGCGTGCTGTGGGCGACGTTTTTCCTCGTCATCTCCAAGCTGATCCTCGTTCTGGTCCCCTACTTCTTCAAGTGGTCGACCGACGCCCTGACGGGCGAGTTCCAGCCCTACCCATGGATCCCGTCGCTGCTCGTTGCGCCGATCATGCTGGTGCTGGCGTACAACTTCGTCCGCATCGTCCAGCTCGGCTTCAACCAGCTGCGTGACGCGCTGTTTGCCCGCGTCGGCCAGAACGCGGTGCGCCAGCTTGGCTACCGGACCTTCGTGCACATGCACAACCTGTCGCTGCGCTTCCACCTCGAGCGCCGCACGGGCGGCCTGTCGCGCATCATCGAGCGTGGCGTGAAGGGCATCGAGACGATCGTCCGCTTCACCATCCTCAATACGGCGCCAACCGTGCTCGAGTTCGCGCTGACGGCGATCATCTTCTGGGTGGTCTACGGCTGGATCTATGTCGCCATTATCGCCGTGACGGTCTGGGTGTACACCTGGTTCACAGTCAAGGCGAGCGACTGGCGCATCTCCATCCGCCGCGAAATGAACGAGAGCGACACAGACGCCAACACCAAGGCTGTCGATTCGCTGCTCAACTACGAGACGGTAAAGTACTTCTCGAACGAGAAGATGGAGGCGGAGCGCTTCGACCGCTCGATGGCGCGCTACGAGGACGCCGCGACCCGCACCTGGACCTCGCTCGGCTGGCTGAACTTCGGCCAGGGCGTGATCTTCGGCGTCGGGATGGCAGCCGTGATGGCGCTGTCGGCCTGGGAAGTCATGCGCGGCACGCACACGATCGGCGACTTCGTCTTCGTCAACGCGATGCTGATGCAGCTGTCCATCCCGCTCAACTTCATTGGCTTCATCTACCGCGAAATCCGCCAGGCGCTGACCGACATCGAACAGATGTTCGACCTGCTCGACGTGAAGCCGGAGGTGAAGGACAAGGAAGACGCAAGGCCCCTGGAAGTCAGGGACGGCACCGTCACCTTCGAGAACGTTCACTTCGCCTACGATCCGGAGCGCCCGATCCTCAAGGGCATTTCCTTCGAGGTTCCCGCCGGCAAGACGGTTGCGATCGTTGGCCCGTCGGGTGCCGGCAAGTCGACCATCTCGCGACTGCTGTTCCGCTTCTACGACATCCAGTCCGGCTCGATCCGCATCGATGGCCAGGACATCCGCGACGTGACGCAGGAGAGCCTGCGCGCGGCGATCGGCATGGTTCCTCAGGACACGGTGCTGTTCAACGACACCATCCTCTACAACATCCGTTATGGCCGCATGTCGGCCACGGAAGAGGAGGTGGCACGCGCAGCCGAGCTCGCGCAGATCAGGGACTTCATCCTGCAGCTCCCGGATGGCTTCAAGACGATGGTCGGCGAGCGCGGCCTGAAGCTTTCCGGCGGCGAGAAGCAGCGCGTGGCGATTGCCCGCACCATTCTCAAGGCGCCGCCGATCCTGATGCTCGACGAGGCGACCTCCGCGCTCGACACCCAGACCGAGCAGGAGATCCAGGCAGCGCTCGACCTCGTCAGCCAGGGCAGGACGACACTCGTTATCGCCCACCGCCTGTCGACGGTAATCAGCGCCGACGAGATCATCGTGCTGAAGGACGGCCAGATCGCCGAGCGCGGCCGCCACGCCGAGCTCCTTGCAAGGCGCGGCCTCTATGCCCAAATGTGGGATCGTCAGCGCGAGGCGACCGAGGCCGAGGAGGCATTGCGGCGCGCACGCGAGGAAGACGAGATGGGAATCCTCGTCCGTCGCCGCACCCCCGAGGTCGAACCGGAACAGGGCTGAGCGCCCGCGCCCTGATGGCACCGCGCTCGCGCGCGGCCCCGGATGCCGGCTTCCGGCGTCCACGGGTCACGTTGCCCTTGGTGCGTCAATCCGTTAAAGGTCCACCTCCAGTCTCGAGAGGGAGAAGTCAGGCCGCATGAGCATCGCCGACACGATCAGGAACACACTGGTGCCGGTGCGCCGCGAAGGATGGCCTTTTATTGCCGCCTTTGCTGCCGTTGCCATCATCCTCGGCTTCTTCTCGACCAGCCTGTTCTGGATCGGGGCGATCCTGACCGCGTGGTGCGCCTACTTCTTCCGCGATCCCGAGCGTGTGACTCCGATCGATGACCGGCTCGTCATCAGCTCGGCCGACGGCATCGTGTCTGCCGTTGGTCCCGCAGTGCCGCCACGCGAGCTCGGCCTCAGCAACAGCGAGATGCTTCGCATCTCCGTGTTCATGAATGTCTTCTCCTGCCACGTGAACCGCTCGCCGGTGCGTGGTCGCATCGCGACGATTGACCATCGCCCCGGAAAGTTCCTCAACGCCGAGCTGGACAAGGCGAGCGTCGAGAACGAGCGCAATGGTCTCGTCATCGACAGCCCCAACGGCCGCATCGGCGTCGTGCAGGTGGCGGGCCTCGTTGCGCGCCGCATCCTGTGCTGGGCGGAGCAGGGCAATGACATTTCAACGGGCGAGCGCTTCGGCCTGATCCGCTTCGGCTCGCGTGTCGACATCTACCTTCCTGAGGGCTTCGCCCCGATGGTTGCGGTCGGCCAGTCCGCAGTCGCCGGTGAGACGATCATCGCCGAATTTGGCGCGCCGCGGACGCCGCTGGTCAGGGTGTCGTGACCCATGGACGTCGATCCTCAAGCTGAAGGACCCGGCAGCCGCGGCCGCAGCCTGCGCGGCATTCCGTTGCGCGTGCTCGTCCCGAACCTGATGACGGTGCTGGCGATCTGCGCCGGCCTCACCGGCGTTCGCCTGGCATTTGAAGGCCGTTTCGAGCTTGCCGTCACGATGGTGCTGGTCGCGGCCCTTCTCGACGCCGTCGATGGCCGCATCGCCCGCATGCTGAAGGGCACCTCGAACTTCGGCGCGCAGATGGATTCGCTCGCGGACATCGTCAATTTTGGCGCAGCACCGGCGCTGCTCCTCTACGCCTACATGCTCGACGGGGCAGGGGCGTTCGGCTGGATCGCGGCGCTGCTGTTTGCCATTGCCTGCTGCCTGCGCCTGGCGCGCTTCAACGTGATGCTGGAAGACCCGAACCGGCCGGCCTGGAAGGCGGACTATTTCGTCGGCGTTCCGGCACCGGCGGGCGCTCTGCTCGTCCTGCTGCCGCTCTATCTCGGCTTCCTCGGCATGCCCCGCAACGAGGTCACGGCCTTCTGCGCCAGCGCCTATTCGGTGGTCGTCGCCCTGCTGATGGTCAGCCAGCTTCCGGTCTATTCCGGCAAGACCGGCATCCGCGTTCGCCGCGACCTGGTCATGCCGCTGATGCTCGGCATCGTCCTCTACGTCGCGCTGTTCTTCAGCTTCAGTTGGGAGACGATGGCCGCGTCGGCAATTGCCTATCTGATCTTCCTCCCGTTCAGTGCTGTCGCCTACAAGCGCCGCGAGAAGGTCGAGGCCGCCAGGCTGGAAGCCGCCTTGCAGGAAGAGCCGAAGGGCGAAGAAGACTTCTGACCGCGGCTCAGGCGGCGGCAGCCGCCTCGCGCCGGCGCAGCTCTTCGCAGCGTGCGTAAAGCGCCGCGGAGGAGGTGTTTATCTCCGGATCGCGCGCGACAAGTTCCTCGAGGGTGATCGGCTTCAGGGTTCTCACTGTCAGCTGTGGAAACAGCTGGCGCTTGCCGGTGCTGCTTTCGACAAACGACGACGTCAGCCTGTCGGCCCCCTCGACATGGATCGGCTGCACCCGCGCCTCGGCGCGCAGCGCGATGCGCGCAACCGCACGGTAGAGGCGGAAGGCGCGAGAGTTTGGGTCCATGTCGGCCGCGAGGTAGACGCAGAGACGCCCCTTGCTACGCAGCACGCGCACCAGCCGCCGGCTGACGAAGACATGCTCCGGATTAAAGGCGATGGTGCGGGCGAGCTCCCGCCAGGGCTCCAGCCAGATCGAGCGTGCTGCCCGGTCGTCGAGAATATGGAGCGTGTCCTCCGGCAGGAGGCTCAGCATCAATGCCGGATCGAGCCGCGACTGGTGCGAGACGATATAGAGGATTGGACCTTCATCATCGGCCGTATCCTCCAGCGCCGTCGCATCGACGCGCCACAGCGCCGCCAGCGGCACGTAGAGCGCCGCCTGATGGAAGCTGATCTTATGCCGGCGGGAAAACCAGAAGGCCGCGGCAAGCCATGCCGCAGCTACGGCGGCGATGATGAGTCCGATCAGGATCAAGTTCGCCTCCGGTTCAGTCGAACGTCGCCAGGCTGAGCAGGAGGGAAGGGTAGCGCAAGGACCTGACGCGTCAATCGCCGCTCACGCGAAAATTGTGTTTAGGGCCTCCAGCCCTGCTCCCACGGTGGCGGGTTGCCGCCATAGGTGAGGTCGAGGTACTTCCGCGCCTGCGACTGGCCGGTGGTCGTGATCGAGAAATTGCCGAACTGGCAGGTCGTCGCCCTGGTCTCACCGGCGAGGTTGCCCGAATAGGACGGAACCATCTCTTCCTTGCAGTTGCTGCCGGAAGTTACACCCGGCACGACGTCGAGATTAACGCCCGGCAGGGCATCCGACGTCGACGGACTGCCGTCGAAGCTCTGCGAGCTGAAGACGTCCGCCTGGGCGGGAACGACCGCGGCGACCGCAAGACCAAGCGCAAAGAGCAGAGAAGTCTTCATGTGGGGTTTCCAGCTGTCTCGAAGATGCAAGCAACGTTCAGATGCTTAGCATGGGCGGGAAACCCGGTCGATAGTGTGACGCAGGGTTACTGCGGCATGGAGTATCGCAGGAATTTCTCCGCGCGCACGTCGTAGATCGCGCCGGTTTCGGTCAGCGTCGGGCTGGCGAGCGGGATGATCTTGGGGGCGACCTCTGACGGATGCGGGACCGTCTTGGGATCCTCGCCCGGCATCGCCAGCGCGCGCATCGCGGTGCGCGTGCGGCCCGGGTTCACGCAGTTGACCCTCAGCGCAAGATTCTTGGTCTCGTCGGCCCAGGAGCGCGCCATGGCTTCGACTGCCGCCTTGGAGGCCGCGTAGGGCCCCCAGTAGGCCTTCGCGCTATGGGCGGCGCCCGAGGACATGATGATGGCGCGGCCAGCGTCGGAGAGGCGCAGCAGCGGGTCGACCGATCGGATCAGCCGCCAGGTCGCGGTGACGTTGATGTTCATCACCTTCTCGAAGGTCTTCGCCTCAACGTGGCCAAGCGGCGCAATGACGCCGAGGATCGCGGCGTTGGCAACGAGGATGTCGAGCTTGCCCCAGCGTTCGTGAATTGCGCCGCCAAGGCGGTCGATGCCGGCCATGTCGGTGAGGTCGAGCGGCACCAGGGTTGCCTGGCCGCCCGATGCCTTGATCTCGTCGTCGAGCTCTTCCAGCCCGCCCACGGTGCGCGCAACGGCGATCACATGCGCGCCGGCAGCGGCGAGTTCCTTCGCGATAAAATATCCGATGCCGCGGGAGGCGCCGGTAACAAGAGCGATGCGGCCGGACAGATCAGGGGCTTCGGACATGATAATTCCCATGGTTGATTGTGGCGCTTCGGCCAGTTCACGAGCCGACTTAGCCTAATCGGGGCGGGAGGGGAACCCGCTTGACCTTCCTGACGGTGCGTCCCATATCTGCCCGGCCGGGACGACCCGGTCTTCGGACAACAGATGGGGACGGCCCCATCTCCTCAAAGGAGACGGGCAATGGCCTGGATTTATCTGTTTTTCGCCGGATTGTTCGAAGTGGCCTGGGCGGTCGGCCTCAAATACACCCACGGATTCTCGAAGCTCGTACCGAGCTTGTTCACCGTCGGCGCAATGGGCGTGAGCCTGTTTTTGTTGGGCCTTGCCCTGCGCACGCTGCCGCTCGGCACGGCTTATGCCATCTGGACCGGCATCGGCACCATCGGCACCGCGATCCTCGGCATCCTGCTGTTTTCTGAGCCGGCCGAAATCATGCGCATTCTCTGCATCGTCATGATTGCGGCCGGCATCATCGGCCTTAAGCTGGTATCGCCCTGATCAGGAGTTGCTGGCCAGCAGCGACAGGGTGCGGACGTTTTCCGAACCTTCCATGTCGGCAAGGCGAGTCGGGTACTCGCCTGTGAAGCAGGCGTCGCAGTACTGGGGCAGCGCGTTGTCGCGGGCTGCCTCGCCGACCGCGCGGTAGAGACCGTCGATCGTCAGGAAGCCGAGCGAATCGACACGGATGAAGTCGGCCATTTCCTCGACGGTCATCCGCGAGGCGAGCAGCTTCGACTTCTCCGGCGTGTCGACGCCGTAGAAGCACGAGGCGCGGGTCGGAGGCGACGCGATGCGCATGTGCACCTCGCGGGCGCCGGCGTCGCGCACCATCTGCACGATCTTCTGGCTGGTGGTGCCACGAACGATCGAGTCGTCAACGAGGACGACGCGCTTGCCTTCGATCATCTTGCGGTTGGCGTTGTGCTTCAGCTTCACGCCCATGTGACGGATGGAGTCGCCAGGCTGGATGAAGGTGCGGCCCACGTAGTGGTTGCGGATGATGCCGAGTTCGAACGGAATCCCCGAGGCCTGGCTGAAGCCGATGGCAGCGGGCGTGCCCGAATCCGGAACCGGAACGACGATGTCTGCGTCGACCGGGTTCTCGCGGGCGAGTTCAACGCCGATCTGCTTGCGCACCGTGTAGACGTTGCGGCCCTCGATCGTGGAGTCGGGGCGGGCGAAGTAGACGTATTCGAAGATGCAGAACCGCGCCTTCTGCTTCTCGAACGGATAGAAGCTCTCGATTCCCTTGCTGGTGATGACCACCATCTCGCCCGGCTCGATGTCGCGGACGAAGCGGGCGCCGATGATGTCGAGCGCGCAGGTTTCCGACGCGAGGATCCAGGCGCCGTCGAGGTCACCGAGCACTAGAGGGCGGATGCCGAGCGGATCGCGGCAGCCGATCATCTTCTTCGCGGTCAGCGCGACCAGCGAGAAGGCGCCTTCGATCTGACGGACAGCATCAATGAAACGCGAGTTGATGTCCGCCTCACGGCTCATGGCGATGAGGTGGAGGATCGTCTCGGTGTCGGAGGTCGAGGTGAAGATCGCGCCCTGCTTCTGCAGTGCGCGCTGCACCGTCATCGCGTTGGTGAGGTTGCCGTTGTGGGCAACGGCGATGCCGCCTTCGGCGAGTTCGGCGAACAGCGGCTGGATGTTGCGGATGCTGGCGCCGCCGGTGGTCGCGTAGCGGGTATGGCCGATAGCGCGGTTGCCTTTGAGGCGGTCGAGGACCGACTGCTTGGTGAAGTTGTCACCGATCAGGCCAATGTGCCGCTCGACGAAGAACTTGTGGCCGTCAAAGGAGACGATGCCCGCCGCCTCCTGTCCGCGGTGCTGCAGCGCGTGCAGTCCCAGCGTTACGATGGCTGCCGCGTCGGGCCTGCCGAAGATGCCGAAAACGCCGCATTCGTCATGAAAGCGGTCGTCGGCACCTGAGGAAAACGGAGTATCGTCTGCGTCAGCCATTGGTCTGCGCCCTTCATACCGCTCTATGTGCGTTGTGTTCTTGTCCCTTTGGGGACTGGTCCTAGTTCTCGGCTGGCGCTTCGCCTGCGCCATCTCCCTTGATACGATCAAGGATGGAGTTTTCCGGGTCGTCCGGCAGGATGCTTTCCAGCCAGTCTCCCACACCTTCCAGCAGCGGCAGCGACTTCGCCTCGGAAATCCATGTCGGGGCGTTCGGTCCGACGAGCCACGAGAAGAAAAGCAGGCCCACTGCAACCACCAGCACGCCACGGGCAGCGCCGTAAAGGAAGCCAAGCGTGCGATCGAGCGCGCCGATGCGCGAATCGATGATGAAGTCGGCGATTTTCATGGTGATAATGGTCACCACGATCAGCGCGACGAAGAACACGATGGCTGCCGCGACGGCGAGCTGTACCTGTGCGTGGTCTATGTAGGGCTGAACGTAAGGCAGAACAATGGGGTGGAAGAAATATGCCGCAGCGGCCGCAGCCACCCATGACGCGATCGACAGAACCTCGCGGGAAAATCCGCGGACCATCGCCAGCATGGCGGAAACCAGCGTGAAGCCGACGAGGATACCGTCCAGCAGGGTGATTGGCATTCGAGCTGTCACTCCATCATGGCGCATGCGCCGCCAGTTTCATCAACCATCTGCGTCCCGCGCACGCGCTCCGGCGATCCGCGCGACGAGTTCCGAAAGCGTAGACGGCTGAAAGTTTCCCCGCGCGCCGCCACCTGGCTCGTCACCATTCGAGGGCGGCATCACCGCCCTTGCGAAACCCAGCTTTTCCGCCTCTTTCAGGCGCTGCTGGGCGTGTGCGACTGGCCGTATCGCCCCCGAAAGGCTGATTTCGCCGAAATAAACGCAATCGGCTGGAAGGGCAAGACCGGTGAGCGACGAAACCAGAGCTGCCGCAACGGCAAGATCCGCTGCCGGCTCGGTGATCCGGTAGCCGCCTGCGACATTGAGGTAGACGTCGTGCTGCGAGAAGCGGACGCCACAATGGGCTTCCAGCACCGCCAGCACCATCGACAGGCGCGAGGAATCCCAGCCAACCACGGCTCGGCGCGGCGTGCCGAGCGGCGAGGGGGCAACCAGCGCCTGGATTTCCACCAGCACCGGCCGCGTGCCTTCCATGCCGGCGAAGACTGCTGCGCCGGGCGCGGCTGCACTGCGCTCGCCAAGGAAGAGTTCAGACGGGTTGGCGACTTCACGCAGGCCTCGGTCGGACATCTCGAAGACGCCGATTTCGTCGGTTGGGCCGAAGCGGTTCTTCACCGTCCGCAGGATGCGATAGTGGTGGCCGCCTTCGCCCTCGAAATAGAGCACGCCGTCGACCATGTGCTCGACCACGCGCGGGCCGGCGATCTGGCCTTCCTTGGTGACGTGGCCGACGAGAACGACCGCGGCACCGGTCGATTTTGCATAGCGGATCATCGCCTGCGATGCCGCGCGCACCTGCGTCACTGTGCCAGGGGCGGAATCGGCCATGTCGGTCCACAGGGTCTGGATCGAGTCGAGGATCAGGAGGTCCGGGCGCTTGCCTTCGGCAACCGTCGCCAGAATGTCCTCGACATTCGTCTCCGCCGCGAGTTCGACCGGCGTTTTGTCGGCGCCGAGCCGCTGCGCGCGCAGACGGATCTGCGCTACCGCCTCCTCACCGGAGACGTAGACGACGCGATGACCGCGCAATGCGAGCGCAGCCGCGGCCTGCGTCAGCAGGGTCGACTTGCCAATACCTGGATCGCCGCCGATCAGCAGCGCCGAACCGCGCACGAAGCCGCCTCCCGTCGCGCGGTCCAGCTCGCTGATACCGGAGACGATGCGTGGCGCTTCCTCGATCTCGCCCGAGAGGGTTGTGAGTGCTACCGGCCGGCCCTTGCGCGCACTACGCAGGCTTGAAGGCCCGGCGCCGATGCCACTGGACGTGCCTTCCTCGATCAGCGTGTTCCATTCGCCGCACGCGTCGCACTTTCCAGCCCAGCGGGCGTGAACCGTGCCGCAGTTCTGGCAGATGAATTGCGTGCGCGACTTAGCCATGGGCGCGCGTCGACTGGAACGACCAGCTTCTCAAGGCACTACTCAAAGCGCTCGGGCAGACGGTCTTCGTCCGCCAGATCCGAGAAGCGGGTGTACTGGCCCTCGAAGGCGAGTTCGACGGTGCCCGTAGGACCGTGACGCTGCTTGGCGATGATGACTTCCGCCTTGCCCTTGGCGCGCTCGTACTTGAGGCGCCATTCCTCGTATTCGGGGGTGCCTTCCTCGGGCTGCTTGTTCTGCAGGTAGTACTCGTCGCGATACACGAACAGCACGACGTCCGCGTCCTGCTCGATCGAGCCCGATTCACGAAGGTCGGAGAGCTGCGGGCGCTTATCGTCACGCGATTCCACCTGACGCGACAGCTGGGAGAGCGCGATGATCGGAACCGACAGCTCCTTCGCCAGCGCCTTGAGGCCGGTGGTGATTTCAGTGATTTCCTGCACGCGGTTCTGCGAGGCTCGCGCGGACGAGCCCTGCATGAGCTGAATATAGTCGATCACCAGGACGTCGAGGCCGCGCTGGCGCTTGAGGCGGCGCGAACGTGCCGCAAGCTGCGCGATGGAGATGCCACCGGTCGAGTCGATGTAGAGCGGGATCTTCTGCAGCGTCTGGGTGCAACTGACCAGCTTCTCGAAGTCGGCCTCGGTGAGATCACCGCGGCGAATCTTCGACGAAGGCACTTCCGCCTGCTCGGAAATGATACGCGTTGCCAGCTGCTCTGCCGACATTTCCAGCGAGAAGAAGCCGATCACGCCGCCGTTCTTGGCCTTGAACGAGCCGTCTGCCTGCTGCTCCGGCTCATAGGCCGCAGCAATGTTGAAGGCGATGTTGGTCGCAAGCGACGTCTTACCCATACCCGGACGGCCGGCGAGGACAATAAGGTCCGAAGGCTGCAGGCCGCCCATGCGGGCGTCGAGGTCATGCAGGCCGGTCGAGATGCCCGACAGATGGCCGTCGCGCATGTAGGCCGCGCTTGCCATATCAATCGCGGTCTTGAGCGCGTCGGAGAAGCTTTCAAAGCCGCCGTCATAGCGTCCGCTTTCGGCGAGCTCGAACAGGCGGCGTTCCGCGTCCTGGATCTGGTCGGACGGGGACATGTCGACAGGCGCATCATAGGCGATGTTGACCATGTCCTCGCCAACCTGGATCAGCGCGCGGCGCGTTGCGAGGTCGTAGATCGCACGACCATAATCGCTCGCATTGATGACGGTGACGGCCTCTGCCGCGAGGCGTGCAAGGTACTGCGCGACTGTCATGTCGCCGACCTTCTCGTCGGCGGGCAGGAACGTCTTGATCGTCACCGGATTGGCCATCTTGCCCATCCGGATCAGGTCCGAGACGACTTCGTAGATCTTGCGGTGAAGCGGCTCGTAGAAGTGAGTCGGCTTCAGGAAGTCCGAGACGCGATAGAACGCGTCGTTGTTGACAAGGATAGCACCGAGGAGAGCCTGCTCGGCTTCGATGTTATTGGGCGCCTCACGATAGAGAGGCGTCTCCGCTGAGCTGAATTTGCGTGCTGCTTCCGCCATGCCGGTTCCAATTGCCATTGTCGGGCCGGCACGCGAGACTGGCTCCGGCATCATCTCCGAAACAGTCCTAGACCGCATGGGCGGACATTCAAAGCACCAAGCTACCGGAGCTTTGGACACGCCCCAGATCGCTACCGTGATCCACAGAAGTTCACAGCTCGATGGAGCGAGTCACTGATTCGCGCTTGACCCGTTTGCGGCGGGAGCATAGCCGCGCAGCCCGTCCCGGTTAAGGGGCGATCAGCCCTTTCCCGTCACCTTTTTCCCCTTCGCCGAAGATGCCGCAGCCGGGGCTCCCCCGCTTGGGGCAGCGCCATCGCGCTTGGCGATCTCCTTCTCGGCGAGGGTGATGTAGTCGCGTGTCAGCGGCAGGGTGTCGTTGCGTGGCGAAAGCTGCAGCTGGAACACCATCATGTCCTGCCAGCGGAACGCGGCCTCGGAGCCTGCGAGGTAGAATTCCCACATCCGAGCGAAGCGCTCGTCATAGATCTCGATCACCTTGTCGCGGTTCGCCATGAAGCGCTCGCGCCAGTGACGCAGCGTCTCGGCGTAGTGGATCCGCAGGATCTCCGTGTCGGTGACGAACAGGCCGGCCTTTTCGATGTGTGGCAGCACCTCGGAAAGGGCAGGGATATAGCCGCCCGGGAAGATGTGCTTGCGGATAAAGGCATTGGTCGCGGCGGGCGGGCCGGCGCGACCGATCGAGTGCAGCACCATCACGCCGTCGGGCTTGAGCAGCGACGCGCATTTCTCGAAGAAGGTGCGGTAGTGATTGACACCGACATGCTCGAACATGCCGACCGAAACGATGCGGTCGAACCGCTCCTGCAGGCTGCGATAGTCGCGAAGCTCGAAATGGACGTGGCGATCAAGGCCGAGGTCGTGCGCGCGATCGGTGGCCACCGCGTGCTGTTCGGTGGAGAGCGTGACGCCAAGGACGTCGACGTCGAAATTCTGGGCAAGGTAGAGGCCAAGGCCGCCCCAGCCCGAACCGATGTCGAGTACTTGCTGGCCGGGTTTCAGGTCGAGCTTCGCTGCCAGGTGGCGCTTCTTGGCGAGCTGCGCTTCCTCGAGCGTCATGTCGGGCCGCTCGAAATAGGCGCAGGAGTATTGCATATCCTCGTCGAGGAAGAGGCGGTAGAACTCGCGCGACAGGTCGTAGTGGTGTTCGACGTTCTTGCGTGACCGGTGCGCGGTGTTGATCTGGTGGAAGCGGCGCAGGGCGACACGGACGCTTTCCAGCGCCTTGGCCCACGCGTTGCCGTAACTCCACGGCCCCATGTTCTCATAGGCGATCTTCAGGAACGAGAGGACGTCGCCCTCTAGGATTTCCAGTTCGCCGTCCATGTAGGCTTCAGGCACCGCGAGCCAGGGATCGAACAAGATCGCGCGCTGTGCGTGCTTGGTCTTGATGGCAACGTGGATACGCTGGCCGGTGCCGTCCCCAAAGTGTTCAGTCGTACCGTCCGGATACGTGAGAGAAAGATTTCCGGTACGAACCAGCCGCTCGACGACACCATGAAGTAAACGGTTCATGTCCTCCGCCTCCGAACAACAAGCTCCATGCTTGCACAACTTCGGCGGAGAAAAAAGGTTCGAAAACAAAAGGCCCGCCCGGTTACCCGGACGAGCCTGCACTCACCGCCAAGCGGCGAATTCTTATTCTTCGTCTTCGAAGCCTTCGGCGTTCGGATCGAAGAACGACTCAGGACGTGCGTTCTCGTTGATGTCCTCGCCGTAGATGGCCTCAGCCGAATCGAGCTTCTCGCCGGCTGCCTGACGCTCGGCTTCCTCAGCCGTACGGGCGATGTTCAGCTGGATCGTGACCTGGACTTCCGGGTGCAGCGAAACGACGATGTCGGAGATGCCGATCGCCTTGATCGGGTGGTTCAGCTCAACCTGGTTGCGCGAAACGTTGAAGCCCTCGGCGACCAGCAGGTCGGCGATGTCGCGGGTCGAGACCGAGCCGTAAAGCTGGCCGGTTTCACCAGCCGAGCGGATGATGACGAAGCTCTTGCCGTCGAGACCTTCGGCGACCTTGGAAGCCTCGGCCTTGCGCTCCTGGTTGCGGGCTTCGAGCTGGGCACGCTGAGCCTCGAACTTCTTCATGTTGGCTTCGGTCGCACGGAGCGCCTTGCCCTGCGGCAGAAGGTAGTTGCGTGCAAAACCGTCCTTGACGCGGACGGTGTCGCCCATCTGACCAAGGCGTGCGATACGCTCGAGAAGAATAACCTGCATTGTCTTGCTCCTTCATGGCCGCTTGCGGCCAGGACATGAAAGGCAGGACATCAAGTGGGGCAGGGTGCCCGGGTCGCTGTCCTGCCGCGTTGGCAGTTAGGGCCATGCGGCCCAACTCGGATTTTGAGGATCACACCGACGCGCCGACCGCGAGGGTGGAAGCCGGGGCGGAGAGCCGCCCCGGAAAGTCTTACTTCACGACGTACGGAAGCAGGCCGAGGAAGCGGGCGCGCTTGATCGCCTTGGCGAGCTCGCGCTGCTTCTTCTGGCTGACAGCCGTGATGCGGGACGGAACGATCTTGCCGCGCTCCGAGATGTAGCGCTGCAGCAGACGGACGTCCTTGTAGTCGATCTTCGGTGCGTTCGCGCCGGAGAACGGGCAGGTCTTGCGGCGGCGGTGGAACGGACGCCGAGTCGGGATCTGGTTGATGTCGACCATTATTCCGCTGCTCCTTCAGCCTGTTCGCGCGGACGGCGCGGACCACGATCACGATCGCCGAAGCGAGGACGGTCGCCAAAGCGTCCTTCACGCTCACGGTCATCGCGCTTCTGCATCATTGCCGACGGGCCTTCCTCGTGCGCTTCGACGCGGACGGTCAGGAAGCGGAGGACGTCTTCCGACAGACGCTCCTGGCGCTCGAGCTCCTGGATGGCAGCGGCCGGAGCCGAGATGTCCATGAGCGTGTAGTGCGCCTTGCGGTTCTTGTTGATGCGGTAAGTGAGGGACTTCAGTCCCCAGTTCTCAACCCGGCCAACCGTGCCGCCCAGCGATTCGATCACTGCCTTGTACTGCTCGACAAGGGCTTCGACCTGCTGCGCGGAGAGATCCTGCCGGGCAAGGAACGTGTGTTCGTAAAGAGCCATATTCTCTTGCCTTTCTTCGTTTCTCTGTCGGGCCCGGCGGCTAAGCCTCTGCAACTTCTCTTGTCCGCGAAGCGGCCGAAGAAAGGAGCATGACGAGACGGTCGAGAGCGGAGACACGGGAGGCGGAGAGACTTGCCCTCACATGTGGCCGCCTCTATTCGAAACGGCAACAGCCCTCCGTTCAGCCCCCAGCTGGGACCGGCAGATTGCGGGCGTCTATACAGGTTTTTGCGCCGAACGCAAGTTTGCCCCGCCATCGAAAGGGACATCTGCGTCAATAAACAGCCAGAAAACTCATCCAAAGGGAACCTGCGGAGGCGAAATGCGCTGGGACAAGCCGCGCCGACGTTGCATTGCGGCCTTGACCTCACTGGCTCCTTGCGCCACACGCTCGCTCGACAACAGGCTGGAGAAACGCCGTCATGACGATCGCCTTTACCTTTCCGGGCCAGGGTAGCCAGGCCGTGGGGATGGGCAAGGATCTTGCCGATGCCTTCCCGGAAGCCCGTGCCGTATTCGCCGAAGTTGACGATGCGCTGGGCCAGAAGCTTTCCACGCTGATGTGGGAAGGTCCTGAAGATGAGCTGACGCTGACTGCCAACGCGCAGCCGGCGCTGATGGCTGTTTCGCTGGCCGCGATCCGCGTGCTTGAAGCGCGCGGCTTCTCGCTGAAGGACAAGGTCACCTACGTTGCCGGCCACTCGCTTGGCGAATACTCGGCGCTCGCCGCTGCCGGTGCGTTCTCGATCGGCGATACCGCGCGTCTCCTGCGCATCCGCGGTAATGCCATGCAGGCAGCTGTTCCGGTGGGCGAGGGCGCGATGGCCGCGATCATCGGCCTCGAGCAGGATCAGGTCGAGGCCGCGTGTGCCGAGGCCGCGCAGGGCTCTGTTTGCCAGATCGCCAACGACAATGGCGGTGGCCAGCTGGTGATCTCCGGCGCGAAGCCTGCCGTCGAGCACGCCGCTCGCATCTGCACCGAAAAGGGCGCCAAGCGCGCGCTGATGCTGCAGGTCTCCGCGCCCTTCCATTCGGCGCTGATGCAGACGGCCGCAGACGCAATGCGCGAAGCCCTGTCGAAGGTAACGGTAAACGCGCCGGTCGTTCCGGTTGTGGCAAACGTGACCGTTTCGCCGATCACCGACCCGCAGGACATCGTCGCCCGTCTTGTTGAGCAGGTCACCGGCCGCGTGCGCTGGCGCGAGACCGTCGAGTGGTTCGGCGCCAACGGCGTGACCACGCTTTATGAAGTCGGCTCCGGCAAGGTCCTGACGGGCCTCGCGCGGCGTATTGACCGCAACATCGCGACCGCCAATATCGGCACGGCGAGCGATATCGACGCCGTTCTCGCCGAACTGGCCTGATGCTTCCGGCGGCGCTCCCTTAGCAGGGGAGTGGGCCCGATCACGAAGGGATTAGAAAGATGTTCGATCTGACCGGCCGCAAGGCGCTCATTACCGGTGCAACCGGCGGCATTGGCGAAGCCGTTGCACGTGTGCTCCATTCCGCTGGCGCGACCGTCGGCCTGCACGGCACCCGCGTCGAGAAGCTCGAGGCGCTGGCTTCAGAGCTCGGCGACCGCGTGAAGATCTTCCCGGCAAACCTCTCCGATAAGGATGAGGTCAAAGCACTCGGTCAGAAGGCCGAGGCTGAGCTTGAGGGCGTCGACATCCTCGTCAACAACGCGGGAATCACCCGCGACGGCCTGTTCGTCCGGATGTCGGACGATGACTGGGACGCGGTAATCAACGTCAATTTGAGCGCCGTCTTCCGTCTGACCCGCGAGCTGACCCACCCGATGATGCGCCGCCGCTTCGGCCGCATCATCAACATCTCCTCGGTGGTCGGCGTGACCGGCAATCCAGGCCAGGCGAACTACTGCGCCTCCAAGGCCGGCCTGATCGGCTTCTCGAAGTCGCTGGCCCAGGAAATCGCGACCCGCAACGTCACCGTGAACTGCGTTGCGCCGGGTTTCATCGAATCGGCCATGACCGACAAGCTCAATGAGAAGCAGAAGGAGGCGATCATGGGCGCCATCCCGATGCGCAAGATGGGCACGGGCGAGGACATCGCCGCCTCAGTGCTGTATCTTGCCTCCAACGAGGCCGGCTACGTCACCGGTCAGACGCTTCACGTCAACGGTGGCATGGCGATGATCTGAGGATCAGCACGGAGGGACGTCTTTTTGCCTTGGTTCCCGTTACCGTTTCTGGTATCGGGCGCCGCAGCAGAGGGTAGATAACCATCTCCAGGAGCAGTCTGGCAGCAGCCTGATCGGCGGAACTAACCACAAGAAAACGGGTTTATGGGCCGCCTCTGCTCCGATCTTTCATCTTGATTACCGGCAATCGTGCCGTTAACGAAGTTCCATCAACTTTCAGAAGTCGAGGGTTTGCAAATGAGCGATACCGCAGAACGCGTCAAGAAAATCGTTGTCGAGCATCTGGGCGTCGATGCCGACAAGGTCACCGAAGGCGCGAGCTTCATCGACGACCTCGGCGCAGACAGCCTCGACACCGTCGAGCTGGTCATGGCTTTCGAAGAAGAGTTCGGCGTTGAGATCCCGGACGATGCCGCTGAGACGATCCTGACCGTCGGCGACGCCGTCAAGTTCATCGAGAAGGCCTCGGCCTGATCTCGCGTCCGCGCCGCACTGAAACAGACCTGAGCGTCGAGCTATGAGACGAGTTGTCGTCACTGGCGTGGGCCTGCTGTCGCCTTTTGGCGTCGGAGCAGAGCACACTTGGAAAGAGCTTCTGGCCGGAAAGAGCGCGGCGCGTCGCGTTGAGACATTTGAGGTGGACGATCTTGCTTGCAAGATCGCCCACGTCATTCCTCGCGACGGCGGGGAGAATGCGTTCAATCCTGACGACTTCATGGAGCCGAAGGAGCAGCGCAAGGTTGGCGACTACATCATCTACGGTATCGCCGCCGCAGACATGGCGCTGGCCGATTCGGGCTGGAAGCCGCAGACCACGGAAGAGCAGGAGGCTACCGGCGTCCTGATCGGTTCCGGCATCGGCGGCATCGAGGGCATCGCCGAGAATGCGATGATCCTGAAGGAAAAGGGTCCGCGCCGCATCAGCCCGTTCTTCATTCCGGGCAACATCATCAATCTGGTCTCCGGCCACGTCTCGATCCGCCACGGATTGAAGGGCCCGAACCACGCAGTCGTCACCGCCTGCTCGACCGGCGCGCATGCCATCGGAGATGCCGCACGCCTCATCATGTTCGGCGACGCAGACGTCATGGTGGCTGGTGGTGCGGAAGCTCCGGTGACCCGTCTGTCGCTGGCTGGCTTCGCTGCCTGCCGCGCACTGTCCACCGAGCGCAACGACGAGCCCACCAGGGCTTCCCGTCCTTACGACCGCGACCGTGACGGTTTCGTCATGGGCGAGGGCGCAGGCGTCGTGGTTCTCGAGGAACTCGAGCACGCCAAGGCACGCGGCGCGAAGATCTACGCCGAGGTCGTCGGTTACGGTCTGTCGGGCGACGCCTACCACATCACCGCTCCGTCCGAGGATGGCGACGGTGCGTTCCGCTGCATGACCAACGCGCTGAAGCGGGCAGGGCTTGCTCCGTCGGATATCGATTACATTAACGCCCATGGCACTTCGACCATGGCCGACACCATCGAGCTCGGCGCAGTCGAGCGGCTGGTGGGTGATGCGGCGTCGAAGATCTCGATGTCGTCGACAAAGTCGGCGATCGGCCACCTGCTCGGTGCTGCCGGTGCAGCGGAAGCGATCTTCTCGGTCCTCGCAATCCGCGACAACATCGCTCCGCCGACGATCAATCTCGATAATCCGGAGCGTGAAACGGCCATCGATCTGGTTCCTCACAAGCCGCGCCAGCGGCAGATCGATGTGGCGCTGTCCAACTCGTTTGGCTTTGGTGGCACCAACGCGTCTCTGGTGTTCCGTCGTTACATTGCGTAACGTCTTCGGCGGCGCGGTGCGCCGCCATTTCTGCCACATTCGGGCTTAGGTTCGGGAACCGACTCGGACCTTATTTTTCAATGGAGAGCCGCAAGGCCTATGACGACCGATTCCGCGGATCAGGGTACCTCGCCAGCGACTCCTTCGCCCGCGTCGGCGAAGCCGATAGTGCCCAAAACCGCAAGCGAAGCGCTGCGGCCGCAGGCCGGTACGCCGCCGCCGGTACGGTCGCGCCGCTCGCGCAGCCAGTTCGTCGTCTTCATGAACTTCGTCATGTCGGTGATCGTCTTCGTGGCGATCGCGGCATTCGCGGCCGTCTGGTACGGTAAGGCCGAATTTGAAGGCCCTGGCCCGCTCGCTGCCGCCGACACGATTCTGATCCGTCCTTCGACGGGCGTCGGTGAGATCGCCGATTTGCTTGAGCGCAAGGGCATTATCTCCGATGCGCGCATCTTCCGCCTTGGCCTGCGTGCCTACGGCAATGACGGCAAGCTGAAGGCTGGCGAATACGCCATTCCGGCAGCGGCTTCGATGCACGACATCATGGACCTGCTGGTGAGTGGGCGCTCGATCCTGCATTCGGTGACCGTTCCCGAGGGGCTTACCGTCAAGCAGGCGCTCAAGCGCATCGCCGAGGTCGAGGAGCTTGAGGGCGATCTTCCTGCCGAACTGCCGGGAGAGGGGTGGATTGCTGCCGACACCATCCGCTTCACGCGCGGCATGAAGCGCGAGGAAGTCGTCAAGCGCCTTATGGCCGACCAGAAAGCGCTGGTGGAAAGCATCTGGGCGCGCCGTGCCGAGGGCTTGCCGATCAACGACATCAACGAGTTCGTCACGCTCGCCTCGATCGTCGAGAAGGAGACGGCCCGCGGCGACGAGCGCTCGCGCGTGGCAGCGGTGTTCATCAACCGCCTCAAGAAGGGCATGCGGCTCCAGTCCGATCCGACCATCGTCTATGGTTTGTTCGGTGGCGACGGCAAGCCGTCAGACCGTCCGATCTATCGCTCGGACATCGAGAAGCCGACGCCCTATAACACCTACGTCATCGATCGCCTGCCGCCCGGACCGATCGCGATCCCCGGTCGCGCGTCGCTGGAGGCGGTCGCCAATCCATCGAAGACCAACGATCTTTATTTTGTGGCGGACGGGTCGGGTGGACACGTCTTTGCCGAGACACTGGAAGAGCACAACGAAAACGTCGCGCGCTGGCGCCGTATCGAACGCGAGCGGGCTGCAGCTTCTCAGTCGTCGGGAGGAGAAACTCCGGCACAGTAAGCTAGTCGGCGGGGACAGGGGGTAGCGTTATGAGTTTGCAGAGTATGACCGGCTTCGGCCGGGCCGCCGGAGAGCACAACGGTGCTGTTTTCGTCTGGGAACTGAAGTCGGTCAACGGCAAAGGGCTCGAGGTTCGCTTGCGCCTGCCCGCCGGTCTTGAGCGGCTCGAACAGGCGGTTCGTCCCGCTATCCAGAAGCGATTTTCACGCGGCAACATTCAGGCTTCGCTGAACCTCACTCGCACCGGCTCGCTGGCGCAGCCGGTTGTGAACGAGGATTTTCTCAAGGACCTCGCTGGTCTCGCCAGGCGGCTGGAAGAGCAGTTCGGCGTGGCGCCCGCGACTGCCGATGGCCTGCTCGCGCTGCGCGGAGTGTTGGATTCGCCGGAGACGCTTGAAGACGAGGAAAGCAGAGCCGCACTCGATGCCGCGATTCTCGCTTCGCTGGATGAAGCTCTCGACGGCCTGCAGCAGGCTCGAGAAAACGAGGGCCAGGCACTCGCGAAAGTGCTCCTTGCCCACCTCGATACCATCGAGGCGCTGACGCTGCGTGCCGAGGCAGACCCCTCGCGCGAGCCTGCTTCCATCCGCAAGCGTTTGGCCGAGCAGGTAGCACTGCTGCTTGAGACGAACGCACCACTTGATGAGGCGCGGCTCCATATGGAGGCGGCGTTTCTCGCGACCAAGGCCGACATCCGCGAGGAGATCGACCGGCTCAAGACGCATATTGCGGCTGGCCGCGCGCACATCGCCGGCGGCGGAGCGATCGGCAGGAAGCTCGACTTCCTGTCCCAGGAATTCAATCGTGAAACGAACACGCTTTGCTCGAAATCGAACGCAGCTTCTGTTACGGCCATCGGCCTGGAGCTGAAGGCGGTCGTCGATCAGTTTCGCGAGCAAGTGCAGAATTTGGAGTAGATCATGGCCGATACGCCGCTCAACGCAACAATCCGCAGGCGCGGGTTGATGCTGGTGCTGTCGTCGCCGTCGGGCGCGGGCAAGTCCACCATTGCGCGCAGCCTGCTTGAAGAGGACAAGGGCTTCGAGCTGTCGGTCAGCGTCACCACGCGCGCGCGCCGCGGCAGCGAGATCGATGGCCATCACTATCATTTCCGCACCAAGCGCGAATTCGAGCTGATGCGCGACAATGATGAGTTGCTGGAGTGGGCCGAGGTCCACGGCAACTACTACGCTACGCCACGCGCGCCGGCCGAGCGCGCGCTCGCGGAAGGCCGCGACATGCTGTTCGACATCGACTGGCAGGGAGCAGAGCAGCTGCGCGAGAAGATGCGCGGCGATGTCGTCTCGATCTTCATCCTGCCGCCGTCGATGCGTGAACTGAAGGAGCGCCTGCGTCGGCGCGCTGAGGATGCGGAAGAGGTGATTGAGGCGCGCCTCAAGAACGCACGCACCGAAATCGAGCACTGGCTCGACTACGACTACATCGTCATCAACGAGGATCTGCAGAAGGCGTTTGCCGAGGTGCGGGCAATCGTCACCGCCGAACGCCTGCGCCGCGACCGCCGTCCGGGCCTGTTCGACTTCGTCACCGGCCTGCTGGACGAGAAGCTCGGTTAGCGACTGGGAGGCTGCCTGTTCAGTCGGGCAGCCGCTTCACAAGCTGGTCCCAGCCTTCCAGGAATTCTTTTCGCGCCCTCAGGCCGCCCGGCGCGCGGATCAGCGTCTCGTCCTGATTTAGCCGGGCAAAGACCAGCGTGCGGCCATTCTTCTTGGCCCAGCCGACATACCAGCCCCAACCGCGCGCGCGGTCGAGAGATCCGTCGCGCTTGCGCGGGAATGCCGAGCCGGTTTTCCCGGCGACCGTCCAGCCGGCCGCGGTCGAACGTTCGATGATCCGGTCCGTCTTGTCCATGGCGTCCCTGGAAACCGGCAGCTGCCGGTTCATGAGTTGCCGAAGGAACTCGACCTGTTCCGCCGGTGAGATCTTCAGCGACGAGCCGATCCAGGCGCGGTCGAGCGCGTTGTCCTTTCCCTTGTCGCCGGACCAGTCGGAATTGCCGTAGCCGAATGCAGCCGTGTAGGCAGCAAGCCTTTCCTTGCCAAGAGCGTGCGAAATCTGCTGCGAGTACCAGACGACCGAATGTTTCAGCCAGCGCGCCGGCGTGGTGGTCTGCTTCCAGTCCGGCCCGCCCCAGTCCGCATAACCCTTTTTGAAGGGCAGGGCAGGGTTGTTCTCGTCCTTGAGGAAGCCAGAGTCAAACCCGATCACCGCAAGGGGGATCTTGAAGGTGGAGGCAGGCGTCACGCGCGTGCGGCAGTCGCCTTCTTCGAGCAGGACTTTTCCGGAGGTTCCGTCCGCGATCACGGTGCAGAGGGTAGCGGCGCTGGCTGCTGCGGGAACGAGGAAACCCAGAACGGCAACGACAATCCCGCAGATCAACTTCATGTGCCGGTTTTCCCATCCACCAGTCGCGACAACGCAACGAATTCCTCGACGCTTAGAGTCTCGGCGCGCCGGGTCGGCTCGATATCCGCCTGTTGCAGCAGCGCCTCGCCGCCGAGCGACTTCAGGCTTTGCCGCAGCATTTTCCGGCGCTGGCCGAAAGCGGCCTCTGTAACCTTCGCAAGAGTGCGCTCGTTGGCCTCAAGAGGCTTTTCCCGCGGTTCGAGGTGCACAACGGCGGAATTGACCTTCGGCGGCGGCGAGAAGGCCTGCGGCGGCAGGTCAAAGACGATGTTGGCGCGCGTGCGCCAGCCCGCTAGTACCCCCAGCCGACCATAAGCGTCATCGCCGGGTTTCGCCACGATGCGCTGCGCGACTTCCTTTTGGAACATCAGCGTCATTGAGGTCCAGAACGGTGGCCATTGCGGACCGGTTAGCCAGCGGATCAGTAGTTCGGTGCCGATGTTGTAGGGCAGGTTCGCGACGATCCGCACGTTCTCTGCGCCGCTTGCCAGCGCCGCAAAATCCGTCTCCATCGCATCGCCCGCAATCACCTCAAGTCGGCCGGGATAGTGCGCGGAAATTTCCTCCAGCGCCGGCAGGCAGCGTTCGTCACGCTCGACAGCGACGACGCGATGAGCGCCGTTGGCGAGAAGCGCGCGGGTCAGGCCGCCCGGGCCGGGACCGACCTCAATGACGGTGCTCTTCGTCAGGTCCCCGGCCGAGCGGGCGATCTTGTTGGTGATGTTGAGGTCGAACAGAAAGTTCTGGCCAAGGTTCTTCTTGGCGCGCAGTTCGAACCGGTCGACTACGTCCTTGAGCGGGGGCAATCCGTCGAAGCTCATGCGCGTGCCGCCTTCCTGTCGGCCATGAAACGGGCGAGCCTCAGCGCTGCGACGAGGCTGTCTGGCCGCGCGATGCCCTTGCCGGCGATGTCGAACGCCGTGCCGTGGTCGGGCGACGTGCGGATGAAGGGTAAGCCAAGGGTGACGTTGACCGTCTCGTCGAAGGCGAGCGCCTTGGCCGGGATCAGCGCCTGGTCGTGATACATGCAGACGGCCGCATCGTACGACGCGCGCGCTTGCGGATGGAACATCGTGTCGGCGGGCAGCGGCCCGCGCACATTGATGCCGCGACGGCGCAGCTCATCTATCGCCGGCTGGATGATCTCTATTTCCTCGCGCCCCATGGCCCCGCCTTCGCCCGCGTGGGGGTTAAGACCGGAAATCGCGACGCGCGGCTCGTCTATACCGAACTTCTCGCGCAGGTCGGCTGCGGTTACAGCGGCCGTCTCGACGATTTCCTCTGTCTTGAGGATCTGTGGAACCTCGGAAAGCGCAATGTGGATCGTCACCGGCACTGCGCGCAGCTCTGGTCCTGCAAGCATCATCACCGGCTTCACGCCGCCCGCGAGATGGCCGAGGAATTCGGTGTGCCCAGGATAGCGGAAACCGGCGTCGTAGAGCGGCTTCTTTGCGATCGGGCAGGTGACGAGGGCATCGGCGCGACCGGCGTTGACGTGTTCTACCGCGCGCTCGATCGACTCGATGATGCCAGCGGCATTGTTCGCGCTCGGTGCGCCCGGCTCGTTCTCATAGCGTGCCTTGAGCGGAACGACCGGAAGCGCCCTGGCGAAGACATCGGCGGCGCTTTCAGGCGTCGTCGTCTCGACAGGCACCTTCAGGCCAAGCTTGGCAGCCTGCGCCTGCAGAGCGTCCGGATCGGTGAGGAGATAGAATGCAGGAGTGTTCAGCTCCTCCCGCTCAAGCCATGCCTTGAGGGCGATCTCCGGCCCGATGCCGGCCGGATCGCCCGATGTGAGCGCTAGCAAGCCCAAACTGCGCCTCCTTGCAGACGACCGGCCGAAAGCCGATCAGCGACGGACGATCTGCGCCTTGGCGCGGAGTTCCTCAGTCAGCTTCTTCGACTGGTCGTCCTGGCTGCCGCCACCGCCCTTTTCGGATTGGAACACCATCTGGGCGACGCTATCGTCCGAAACCTCGCGGGCGCTGCAGACGCCGATGAACTCGACCCCGCGCTCGGTTTCACGCACGCGCGTGGCCTGGCCCGGCTTGGTCTGCTTGATGTGCTCTGCCCAGTCGGGGGGCAGCTGCGGCTCCAAAATGCGGCCGAGGTCGCGGACGGTGACGTCGATCAAGCCCTTGGCAAATTCGCGCGTCGTGGCGCAGTTCTGGAAGCGCTGGCGCAGTGCCTCAGCCTCGCGTTTGCGCACGCCCAATTTGCCGCGCTCCTTGGCCGGAACGACGAAGATCACCTGCTGCAGCATGTACTCGGTCGCCGACGGCTTGTTGCCGCCCTGCTGCAACATGCGCTGCACGGCGTCCTGCTCGCTGACGCGGCCAGCTTGCGAGCGCTGCTGCAGAACCTGCGACCATGCCATCTGAGCGCGAATGTATTCGCGGAAGTGAGCCTTGGTTACGCCGGCCTGATTGAGGATCTGGTCCATCTGCTTGGCCGACATGTTGTTCGACTTGGCGAAGCGCTCGTAGGCGCCGGCGACCATGTCGTCGGAGATGTTGATGCGCATGCGCTTGGCTTCCGCCATACGCACCGCCTGGTCGATCATTTCCTCGGCAGCCGCAGTCTGAACGTTGCCGCGACGGTTCTGCAACCGCAGGAAGGCGGCGCGGCGCTGGATGTCGTAGCTTGTGATGGGCTGGTTGTTGACGATGTACTTGATCTCGCTGGCATGAGCGACAGGCGCCATGAGCGGAACTGCGGCCCCGGCGAGCGCAAGGCTCAAGGCGAGAGTGGTGCTGCGCAGGACGCTGCCGAACGTTTTCATCCGAAAAGTCTCCTGTGGTGCCAGACGCAAGGATCGTGACGATCCCTGCCTCCTTTGTGCGGCGAAAGCGTGACGCCCGCGCACAAAGGGGGTCAGTTCTGGCTGATAGAGGTGGATGTCGCAAAATCCCCGAGCGTACGCAAGGAAATCTGGAAACCCAACGTGCGTCGCTTGTCGCTCGTGTTGTCGCGATTGATGTATTCGGCCGCGCTGATCGTGTACGAGAAGCACTCATCGTCGTAGGCGAAGCCGATCGCCTTCCTGACCATCACCTCGTTGGTGATGTCGTAGGTGCCGCTGCCGAAAACGCGCCAGTTCTCGTGGAGGCGAACCGACGCCGAACCACGAACCTCGTGACGGTCCGCGGCAAAGCCGTAGTCAGGCTGCTTCTCGATGAACGAGTAGGCGGCCGAGACCGAAACCGGACGCGATGCGTAACCCGCAGTCAGATCCGTGCGGCGAACTTCGAAGCTTTCCTCATCGAAGCGGGCGCCGATGCTGGCGTTGAAGCCAATCGGGCTGACGACGCCGAAGGAGCCGACATAGTCCGAGCGGGCCGTCTCGAGGCCGGAGGCTGCGCCAACATTCACGTAGTCCAGCTGCGCGTAAGGATTGCGGCCGGCGAGGTGGAACGACTGGCCGAACAGGCCGTGCGCCGACCAGCCATTGTCGAAGTTGCCCGAGTAGCGCAGACCGACATTGGCGCGCACGCCGCCCTCAATGCGGTCGTAGCCGGAGAACTTGTCGCGCTCGAAGAGGTTCGACGCGTCGAAGACCATGCTCTGCGCATCCTCATTCGGGATGCCGAGGCTGGTGCCGTGCGGCTCGTTCGGACGGGCAAAGATCTGCGCCATCGGCTCGAGTACGTGGGTGGAGCTGGTGGTCGAGAACAGCACCGGCCAGCGTGCCTCGAGGCCAGCAGTCGCCATAGCGCGATAGTAGGCGGAGCGGATGTCGGATGCGACGCCAAGATCGTTGATGCGATCAAGTGAGTCGCCCTGGAAGTCGACACCGATTGCATCGCCGCGCGCATGCAGCAGCGGGGTCAGCATCAGGCCGCCCGGCGCAATGAGCGAACGCTTCCATTCGGCTTCGGCCGTCACGCGGCCAGACCAGCCTTCAATGCCAGGAAGGCGGCCATTGTTCGCTGCGGGATCCTTGTCCGGGAAATCGGCAAGACGGCGATAGAGGCTCTGCGAGTTGACGTCGATCGACAACTCGCCCCCGGCAATGCTCTGATCCGGAATGTACGAATAGTCGAAGGAGGGCAGGACCCACGGCTGGCGAGCGTCACGCGCATTACGCGCGTCCGGGTTCTGCACCCCCGTTGCGCGACTGAAGTTGGTCTCCTGTTCCTGCACGTCGAACTTATAGCCGCGCAGGTCGAAATAGTTCCGGTCGTTTAGTCCGGTCAGGTAGATCTGGTTCGTCCGGCTGTGCTGGTCGTAGCCGTCGATGCCATAGCGATAGGCAAAGTTCTTGTCAGACTGGGCAAGAATGTCCCATCCGGCCGTCCAGCGCGAATTGATCTGGAACCGGCCCTTTGTGCCGATCATCGCGCGGGTCTTCTCGTTGTCCGACCTAAAGAGACCGGTCGGGTCATTCGAGGTATAAAACTCCTCCGGGCTGCGCTGGCGGATGCCGGCAACCGTGATCGAGTACTCGCCATTGTCGAACTTCTGGCGCCACTCGGCGTTCGCGAGGAAGCCTTGCTTCGAATACCAGGCCGGCTTGAAGGTCAGGTCCGCCGTCGGCGACACTGCCCAGTAATACGGAACCTCAGCGCCATAGCCGAGACGGCTGCCGGACTTGTAGCGCGGGAACAGGAAGCCGGACTTCTGCTTGACCGTCGGATCAGCAATCTCGAATGCCGGCAGGAAGGCCAGCGGCATGCCGAACATCTCGAAGCGCGACTTCTCGAAGCGGACGGTCTTTGCCTTGCCGTTCCAGATGATCTTCTGCGCCTTGATGCGCCAGATCGGCGGCTGGTCGGGCTTTTCCTCACAAGGCTCGCAGGCGGTGTAGACGCCGCGGGTGAAGGTCGTGATGTTGCCTTCGCGTCGATCCGCGTTCTCCGCGGCGAAATAGGTGTTGTCGGCTGTCTGCACGCGCAGCGCGTTGACGAAGCCGTCCCGGAAGTCGTCGGTGATGTCGATCTCTTCCGAGTAGATCTTGGTGCCGTCCGGGGAGACGATCTCGACCCGACCGCTGGCGATCAGGCGCGACGTGTTCTGGTTGTAGGCAACGCGCTGCGCCACGAGGCGATAGCCGTCGTAGTCGATCTGCACGCCGCCAACTGCGGTGACGGTGGCCTGGTCGTGGTCATAGACGATCGTGTCCGCCTCGAGCAGCATTTCGCTGTCGGTCGACACCCCGGTCGCGGCGACCAGGTCAATGTCCTGCGCAAAGGACACGCCCGGAAGGACGACGCATGACATGATGCAGGCCAGTGCGGTCGCTCCCCAAAGGTGCAACCTGCGGGCCGAGCTGCGTTGTGCCGCCAGCGCCCCCCTCACTAGCCGTCCTCCCTGTACAAGAGAAATGTCACCCCGAAGAAACCCGCAACTATCACCGGAAACCACGCCGCAGCGATGGGCGGCACGAATCCGGCGCTTCCAAATGCCTGTACTAAAACAGAAACGACATAAAGCAGAAAGCCGGCGAGGACGCCACCCAGAATAATCGTTACGGACTGGCCCATCCGCGCAAAACGCATGGAAACAGTGGCTGCAATCAGAGTCATGGTTACCAGCAGGGCGGGCAGTGCCGCGAGTGAGTGGAAGTGCATGGCGAACGCGTCGGCGCTGAGGCCAAACGAGCGCGCCGCCGCGATCTTGCGCGGCAGTTCATAGAACGGAATCGACTCCGGATTCGCGAGCCGCTCGAGCACGTACTCCGGTGTGAGGTTGGTCGGAACCTGGAGCATGTCCACATGCTCAGGCAGTCCGCCTTCGCCATAACGGGTGGCTTCAAGCAGCTCCCAGTGGCCTTCGCGCAGGTGGGCGACGCGCGCGTCGATTCGCTCGCCGATCTCGCCGTTCTGGTTGATACGCAGGAAGGTCGCGCCGTGCAGTTCAAGACCGAGGTTGAGCGCAGACTGCGCGCCGATGATCGTCTCGCCTTCGCTGGTGCGCTGCTTGATCCACGGCGTGTCCGGCATCGCCTTCGGCTGATTGCCGCGCAAGTTGGTCTCGATGCTCTCGCTGCGCTCGACGCCGTAGGCCGCGAACGGATTGAGAGCGGCAAGCGCCAGGACCCCGCAGAAGAACGCAGCGAGGCAGATCGGGAACAGGAACTGCCAGGCCGAAATGCCTGCCGAGCGCGTCACGACCAGTTCGTAGCGGCGGTTGAGTGACACCAGGGTCACGATGCCGGAGATCAGGCAGATGAACGGGACTGCCTGCTGCATGATCATCGGCGTCTGCAGCGCGGCGAATGCTAACGCGTAGCCCGCGCTGTAGTTCGGCAGACCGCCGGCGCGGCCGGCAAATTCGGTGAAGCTGATGATGAAGACGAGACCAGCGACACCGAGGAAGAACCAGAAGGTGATCGAGAGGTAGCGCATGAAGAAGTAGCGCCCCAGGGTGAAGCCGATCATGGTTGGCCCTCCGTGCGCGCGGCGGGCACGCCCGAGCGCAGGGAAAGAGTTCGCCTCCGCGCGCGGCTCCACAGGTTGCCGATCTTTTCGATGACTGAGGTGGGCAACTCCAACACCCTGTTGGTGGCGATGAAGTAGGCCGCAACCGCGATCGCCAGCGCCGGCACGATATAGATGCCTGCGGTGACCGATGCGTCCTTGGAGATTCGGTTCTCGAAATAGAAGCCGCCCCAGCGCACGAACATGGCGATCGTCATTGTCGTCAGCAGCGGGTGGATGCGCGCCTCGCGGAAGGATCGGGAATCGCCGGCGACGGCGAGGCCGATCAGCGCAAAGACGAGCGGATAGAGCCATTCCGTCAGGCGGCGGTGCAGCTCGGCGCTGAATGAGAGCGGCTTGCCCTGGAAATATGGGTCGTTGGGATCGGGCGAGAGCAGGTAGGGCAGGGAGCGATCCTTTGGCGACAGGATCGGCTCGGAATTGCTGCTTGCCTTGAACTCCGACAGGTCGAATGCGTAGGACTTGTAGCGGATCACCGAAACGCCATCGGCGGTTTTGCGGTGGATGACGCCGTCCTGCATCACCAGCACTTGTTCGTCGCCCAGTTCCACCATCACGCCGTTCTTGGCGTAGTAGATGAGTTCGAGCCCTTCCTCGCGACTGTCGGCAACGAAGATGCCACCAAGCAGTCCGCCCGGCAGGCGCTCGCCGATCTGGATGTAGAGGCCGTCATCGACCTTCTGGAACGTGCCTTCCTGAATGATGGTCGAGATCAGGTCCGCGCGCGCCTCGGCGACGAGATAGCGGATGCGCTCGCGGGCCGGCGGAACGACGACGTTCTGGATGGCGAAAGATGCGATGCAGGCGAAGATCGCGAGGATCAGCATCGGCCGCATCACCGTGATGCGCGGGGCACCCGCTGCACTGATCACGATGAGTTCAGAATCGGTGTTCATCGTCGAGAGTGTCTGCGCCACGGCGATGCCGACGGCGAACGGCAGCACGATCGGAATGACTGACGGAAGCACCAGTGCGGCGAGTTCAAGGAAGGTGGCCGCGGACTGGCCGCTGGTGGTGACGATGTTCAGGCGGGCGAGGATCTGCGTGGTCCAGACGATCGCGAGCACCCAGACCAGGGTGGCGACGAAATACGCTGTGGCGCGGCGCAATATGTAGAACTCGACGACTTTCATGCGTCGCGATAATCCAGTCCATGCTGGCGGAAACGCGGCCGACTGCGAGCAATTTCATGTTCCCGCAGCAGCCGATTTCGCCGAGATAACGCCCGACACCCTGTTTGCAGGCCAAGGTGATCGACTTTGGCGAATAAATCGCCAACAAACAAGGTTAACGAAACGACACGCCCTCTGTGCAACGCGAGGCTTGAGCCGGGCTTGTCAAACGTGCTCAAAAGGCGACTATCGCCCTCCGCGCCGAACCCACCTTCGGGAGGCGCAGCCAGTTCAAGTATCCAGACAGGAACTCAAATGTCCATCCGACCGACAATTTCCTTCGCAAAGACTGAAACGCCGAAAAAGGGCAGCGTCGTCGTGCTGGCGACGGACGGTGGCACACTTTCCGCTGCTGCAAAGGCGGCCGATTCTTCTGGGGTTCTGGCGCGTGCCTTTGAAGTCGCGGAGTTCAACGGCAAGATCGCGTCGAGCGTCGAGGTGCTGGCGCCGGCTGGGACCGAGTATGACCGCATCGCCGCTGTCGGCCTCGGCAAGACCGAGGAGCTCGACGCCAAGGCGTGGACCCGAATTGGCGGTGCAGTCTACGGCGCGGTGAAGAAAGCGCAGGACGTTTCCGTGATTGTCGATGCCGAAGGCGTGCAGCTGTCCGGCGACGATGTCGCCGCGCTGGCGCAGGGCATCCTGCTCGGCTCCTACACCTTCGACAAGTACAAGACGAAGAAGGACAACGGTAAGCCGGCACAGGACAAGGCCGCCAACATTACAATCCTCTGCGCCGATCCGGATGCGGCAAAGAAGGCGTTCGGCGATGCGGAGGCCATCGTCAACGGCGTCTTTCTCGCCCGCGACCTGGTCAACGAGCCGGCCAACATCCTCGGGACCGAGGAGTTCGCGGCGAAGGCGAAGGAACTCGAGGCGCTTGGCGTCGAGGTCGAGGTGCTCCGCCGCGAGGAAATGACTAAGCTCGGCATGGGCGCGCTGCTCGGCGTGGCGCAGGGTTCCGTCCGTCCGCCACAGCTCGTCGTCATGCAGTGGAAGGGCGGCAAGGAAGGCGATCAGCCCGTCGCGTTCGTCGGCAAGGGCGTCGTCTTCGACTCGGGCGGCGTGTCGATCAAGCCGGCTGCCGGTATGGAGGACATGAAGGGCGACATGGGCGGCGCCGCTGCGGTGACGGGACTCATGCACGCGCTTGCTTCGCGCAAGGCTAGGGCTAATGTCGTTGGCATCATCGGTCTCGTAGAGAACATGGTGGACGGCAACGCGCAGCGTCCGGGCGATATCGTCACCTCTATGTCGGGCCAGACCATCGAGGTTCTGAACACCGACGCGGAAGGCCGTCTCGTGCTCGCCGACGCGCTCTACTACTGCAATGACCGCTTCAAGCCGCGCTTCATGGTCAACCTCGCGACCCTGACCGGCGCGATCATCGTCGCACTCGGCACCGAGCATGCCGGCCTATTCTCGAACGACGACGAGCTGGCAGGCCGCATCACGGCAGCCGGCCTCGCGACCGCCGAGAAGGTTTGGCGCATGCCGCTCGATCCGGCCTACGACAAGCTGATCGATTCCAAGAACGCCGACATGAAGAACATCGGCGGCCGCAATGGCGGCTCGATCACGGCCGCGCAGTTCCTGAAGCGCTTCGTCGGCGAGACGCCGTGGGCGCATCTCGACATTGCCGGCACCGCGATGGGCTCGCCGGAGTCGGAGATCAACAAGTCGTGGGGTTCGGGCTTCGGCGTCCGCTTGCTGGAACGTCTCGTCCGCGACCACTACGAAGGCTGAGCCGCAGCATCCAGCCATGACGGAAGTGCTCTTCTATCATCTGACCGAGTCGACGCTCGAAGAGGCGCTTCCTGCCTTGCTGGAAAAGAGCCTGGAACGGGGGTGGCGCGCGGTGGTGCAGCTTGGCACCCCCGAGCGCCGCGATTCCCTCGACCAGCATCTTTGGGCCTACCGCGACGACTCGTTCCTCGCGCACGGGTCAGAGCACGACAATTTTCCCGAGCGTCAGCCGGTGCTGCTGACGACCGGGCCAATCAATCCGAACGCGGCGCAGATCCGCTTTCTCGCCGATGGCGCGGAGCCGCCGGATCTGTCGCCCTATGCTCGCGCGGTCTTCATGTTCGACGGCCATGACGCCTTTCAGCTGCAGCAGGCGCGTGAGCACTGGAAGCTGATGAAGGCCGCCGGGCATCAGGTCACCTACTGGCAGCAGGGGCCAGACCGGCGCTGGGAGAAGAAGGCGTGAGGCGCATCTTCAGCATCCTCCTGCTGCTGATGGCGATCGCGGGCGCGGTGGTCGCCTATCAGAACTCGTCACTGGGCAAGGAAACGGCGGCCGTCACCAGCCATGAGCTGCAGCTTTATTCACGCGAGGCTGGCTTTGCGCCGGTGCAGCTGCCGCAGACCACCGCATCGCTAACTCTTTCGCTATCGATGACCATCGATGGCCGCTTCCAGGCAGTTGCCGGCGAGCCGGTGCTGGAACTGATCGTTACCGGCGACGATACGGTCGTCCTTCATCAGAGCGTCGATTTCGCGCGGGCGCGGGAAATCCTGGCGAGCCCGCAGGCACTGTCAGCAACCTATCGCGCCGATGTCGGAAAGTTCGGGCCGACGGGCGCGCGCGCCTATCTTGCTTCGCTGACGCCGCTGAAGACGGATGGGCTGTCGATCGAGTCGATCGACCTGATCGTGACGGAAGCGGCAGAGGGTGGTGACGACGGGCTGATGGTCACCGGCCTGATGATGACGGTCGTGGGTGTCATCGGCTTTGCGCTGACCGCGCGCCGCCGCCGCGAGCGCAACCCGAACTCGCAGCCGCCACCGCCTCGCTGGGGCAGGGGCTGACCTGACCTTATGGGAGCCGGCGGCTATTCCGCCGCCATACCCTCTTCATATTGAGCCGAAAGCTCCAGCCACTTGTCCTCCTGCTCGGCGACGGTGTCGACGAGGTCGGACCGTTCCTTAGCAAGCTGCGCCGCTTTGGCCGGGTTCTTTTCGTAGAGGGCTGGATCGGCAAGCTGCTGCTCGATCGCCTCGATGCGCTTGCGCGCCTTGTCGATCAGCGCCTCGGCGGCCTTGATCTGCTTGGCGATCGGCTCAAGCGCGGCGCGGCGGGCCGCCGCCTCGCGGCGCTTGTCAGCCTTCGAGTTGGTTTTCTCGGCTTCCTTCTTCTCGCGCTTGTCGGAGCCGTTGCTGCCGGTGACGTACTGGTAGTAGTCGGCAAGGTCGCCGTCATACGGCTTCACCGTCCCGTCGCGTACGATCCAGAGCCGGTCCGCTGTTGCCTCGATCAGGTGGCGGTCGTGGCTGATCAGGATAACCGCGCCGGGGAACTCGTTCAGCGCGACCATCAGATGCTCGCGGCTGTCGATGTCGAGGTGGTTTGTCGGCTCGTCGAGGATAAACAGGTTCGGGCCGTCGAAGGTGGCAAGGCCCATCAAGAGGCGCGCCTTCTCGCCACCTGAAAGGTCTTTCGCCTTCGTGTCCATCTTCTCGGTGGTCAGGCCCATCTGCGCAACGCGCGCGCGGACCTTCGCTTCCGGCGCATCCGGCATCAGGCGGCGAACATGCTCGACCGGCGTCTCTTCGGGGCGCAGGTCGTCCATCTGGTGCTGCGCGAACATCGACACTTTCAGGCCCGGCGCAATGGTCATCGTGCCGGTTTCGAGCGACAGACGCCCCGCGATCAGCTTGGCGAAGGTTGACTTGCCGTTGCCGTTGGCGCCGAGCAGCGCGATGCGGTCGTCCTCGTCGATGCGAACGGTGAGGTTTTTCAGGATGGGCTTGCCCGGCTGGTAGCCGACTGTGCCGCCCTGCATGGTGATGATCGGCGAGGCGACCGTCTTCGCCGGCTCCGGGAAGGAGAATGGCCGCACGCTCTCCTCTACCGCCGCGGAGATCGGCTTCAGCTTTTCCAGCGCCTTCAGGCGCGACTGCGCCTGCCGCGCCTTGGAGGCCTTGGCGCGGAAACGCTCAACGAAGCTCTCCATGTGCTTGCGGTGCGCTTCCTGCTTCACGCGCGCCTTTTCCTGGTGCTCAAGCTGCTCGGCGCGCTGGCGCTCGAACTGGTCGTAGCCGCCGCGCCAGAAGGTGAGCTTCTTCTGGTCGAGGTGGACGATGTTGTTGACCGCCTTGTTGAGCAGGTCACGATCGTGGCTGATCAGCAGCACGGTGTGCGGATAGCGTGCGACATAGCTCTCCAGCCACATCGTACCTTCGAGATCGAGATAGTTGGTCGGCTCGTCAAGGAGCAGCAGGTCCGGCTCGGAGAACAGCACCGCCGCGAGTGCGACGCGCATGCGCCAGCCGCCCGAAAAGGAGGACGCCGGCCGTCTCTGCGCCTCGGCATCGAAGCCAAGACCCGAGAGGATCGTTGCCGCGCGGGCTTCCGCTGAATGCGCGCCGATATCGGCAAGCCGCGTCTGGATCTCGGCGATGCGGTTCGGGTCCGTCGCCGTCTCGGCTTCGGCCAGCAGCGCCAGGCGCTCTTTGTCGGCCTTCAGCACGATCTCGATCAGAGGCTCCTCCGTGCCCGGCGCTTCCTGGGCGACCTGTCCGATGCGGGTGTTCTTCGGGAAGCTGATGGAGCCGGTCTCGGTCGGCAGTTCGCCGGTGATCGCCTTGAAGAGGGTGGTCTTGCCGGTGCCGTTGCGTCCGACAATACCTGCCTTGGTCCCCGCCGGAATGGTCAGGGACGCGTGGTCGAGAAGGAGACGGCCTGCGATCCGCAGCGAAATGTCGTCGATGATGAGCATGGTGCGGCCTTATTGACCGAGCGGCGAGGGGAACGCAAGGGATCAGCCGAGCGACTTCAGGTCCGCGCGCAGCCTGTCCGCGTCGCTATCTGGTGGCAGCAGCGCCTCGATCTTCACGTGGGTGCCCTTCCAGATCGTCAGGGCCTGCGCCAGAAGCGCGCGTCCTTGGCTCGTAATGATGAGGCGTCGGCCGCGCCGGTCGTCCTTGTCGGGCGTCACTTCCACCAGCCCGCGCCGTTCCAGCGGCTTCAGCATTGCCGTCAGCGTGGTGCGATCCATGGCCAGCAGGCCCGTCAGATCGCGCATGAGAGGCGGCTCCGGCCGGTTGAGCGACATCAGCAGGGAAAACTGCCCGTTGGTGAGGCCGACAGGACGCAGCGCATTGTCGAATAGGCGGGCCGCCGAACGCGCGGCCCGTTGCAGATGCAGGCACAGGCATGTGTCGCGCACATAGGGCGTGACCTCGAATGGCAGGAGCTCGGACTGGGCAGCTGATACGTGCTTTGACATGCTTCCTTTATGTTGATATCAACATATTTGTCCAGCAAAGTTTGCTGCGCGAGGAGGGGTCTAGACGAAATCTATTCCGGAGGGAGAAAACCGATGCCGGAGCGCGTACTCGTACTAATCGGCACCAAGAAGGGCGTCTTCATCGCCGAGAGCGATGCGGACCGGCGTAAGTGGGACCTGCGCGGGCCATACTGCGAGACCTGGCCGATGCAGCATGTCATCGCCGACCAGAACACGGGAACGATCTACGGCGCGGGCGGCAACGAATGGTTCGGCCCGGCGGTGTGGAAGTCGGATGATCTCGGCCATAGCTGGACCCATTCCAGCGCGGGCCTCGCCTACAAGGAAGGCGAGGAGCCGGTTAAGTCGGTGTGGAGCCTGGCTGCTCGCAACGGCACGCTCTACGCGGGCGTCGAACCCGCCGGCCTGTTTGCCAGCGACGATCGCGGGGAAAGCTGGAGCCATGTGGAGGGCCTGCGCAACCACCCGTCCCGGACGGAATGGAACCCGGGCGGTGCGGGTCTGATTCTGCACTCACTCGTACCCGATCCGGCCGACGAATCCCGCATCTGGGTCGGCATCTCTTCGGCCGGCGTCTTCTATACTGAGGACGGTGGTCGGACGTGGGAGCCGCGCAACAAAGGCACCCGTGCCGATTTCATGCCAGAGGACCAACGCTATCCCGAATTCGGCCAGTGCGTGCACTGCCTCGTGCAGGCGCCGGGCGGCGGCGATCTTCTCTACCAGCAGAACCACTGCGGCATGTACCGCAGCGAGGACGGCGGCAGGACATGGCAGAGCATAGAGGAGGGGCTGCCTTCCACCTTCGGCTTCCCGGCGGCAGTCCATCCGCGCGAGCGCGAGACGCTCTACCTCTTGCCGCTCAACGGTGACATTTACGGCCGCTTTGTGCCTGACGCGAAGGCAGCCGTCTGGCGCACCCGCGATGGCGGTCGCACGTGGGAGGATCTGCGCGAAGGTCTGCCGCAGGAAAACGCCTTCTTCGGCGTGCTGCGACAGGCAATGGCGACTGACAGGATGGAGCCCGCGGGCGTCTATTTCGGCACATCCGGCGGCGCTTTGTTCGCTTCTGGCGATGAGGGCGAGAGCTGGAGCTGCATCGCAGAGCACCTGCCGTCGATCTCTTCTGTCGAGACCCTGGTCATTGAGGGCTGATGACGGTCACGGTTAAATTGTCGCCGTTGCTGGTCGACCTGTTTCCGGGCTCGTCCCGCCGCGTCGAGCTGGAGGCGGCAAGCGTCCGGGAGGTGATTGACGAGCTTGACCGGCGCTGGCCGGGCATGCGCGACCGCATCTGCGACACGCGCCCGGCGATCCGCAAGCACATGAACGTCTTCGTCGATGGCGAGCGCTCGACGCTCTCGACGCCGCTGAAGCACGGCGCCGACGTGTTCATCATCACCGCGATCAGCGGCGGTTAGAGGATTATGCGAAGGCGCGGCCATCCTCGGTGCGCTGGAAGTAGATCAGGTCGAGCGGCGGCGCGTCCTTGCCGAGCGCGGTGAGGATCGTGTGCGCCTGACCGCGGTGGTGTGTCTGGTGGTTGAACAGATGCGCGAGCGCCGGAGCCAGCCGCTGCGAGATCGTGCGCATGTCGGTGACCGTCAGGTACGTGAAGCGACCGGCAAACGCCTTGTCCGGAAGAGATTCGATCCAGTCGACGATGCGGGCGTCCTCGGCGGCACGCGCCTCTGCGAGCGACGGCAGATCCGGATGCAGGATGGCGTTGAGTTCGCTCGGGGCGGAACCCTGGCCGGTGAACCGCTTCATCCAGATGCGGTCGGCGACGAGGATGTGGTTGAGCGTTCCGATCATCGACCGGAAGAACGCGCCGACATCGCGATTGAGTTCCTCCACCGTGAGTTGCGACGCAGCTTCATAGAGCCTCGCATTGGCCCATCGGTTGTAGGCTGCGAACATACGGAAGTGTTGCCTCATGGATAACGTCTTTCAAAAATGCCGCGCGCTTGGGCCCCAAGCCGCCTCTTCACAACATCGCGCGTCACCTGTATAGACCCGCAACCCAATCAACCAAAAGATACCGAAGGACGAGCAATGGCGATCGAACGCACCTTTTCGATGATCAAGCCCGACGCAACCCGGCGCAACCTGACCGGCGCGATCACCAAGATGCTGGAAGACGCGGGCCTCCGCGTGGTCGCTTCCAAGCGCGTGTGGATGAGCCGCCGCGAGGCCGAGGGTTTCTACGCCGTGCACAAGGAACGTCCGTTCTTCGGCGAGCTGGTCGAGTTCATGTCGTCGGGCCCGACCATCGTGCAGGTTCTCGAGGGCGAGAACGCAATCGCCAAGAACCGTGAAGTGATGGGCGCCACCAATCCGGAGCAGGCTGCCGAGGGCACGATCCGCAAGACCTTCGCGCTGTCGATCGGCGAGAACTCGGTCCACGGTTCGGACGGCCCGGAGACGGCTGCCGAGGAGATCCGCTACTGGTTCTCCGAGACCGAGATCGTCGGCTGAATCAAATTGGCAGCAAGCGGCACTAACGCGTTGTAGCTGTTAAGGAATAAGGGCCGGAGCTCAGCTCCGGCTTTTTCGTTTTCCGGCTTTCGACGGAAGGCCGTGATTGTTTCGAGGGATTCAAGAAAAGGCGGTTAGCGCCAGCGCGCCTGCGCGGCGTCGTCTTCTTCCTTCGCGGCGACCCATTCGCCGGGCGTGCCGTCGGCGCGATGCTCCCGCTTCCAGAACGGTGCCCGGGTCTTCAGAAAATCCATCAGGAACGATGCGGCCTCGAATGCCGCCTGCCGGTGGCTGGACGCGGCGACCACCAGCACGATGTTGTCACCCGGCCGCATCATGCCGTAGCGGTGGATGACGGTGAGGCCGGTCAGCGGCCAGCGCTCGGTGGCCTCATTGGCGATACGAGAAATCTCCGCCTCCGCCATGCCGGGATAATGCTCGAGCTCGAGCGCGGAGAGAGCACCGTTTTCATCACGGCAGAGGCCGGAGAAGGTGACCACGGCGCCGATGTCGGTGCGTCCCGCGGTCAGCCGCGCGATCTCCTGCGCGGCGTCGAAATCCTCGGCCTGCACCCGGACGATCGGCTCGATCCGCGCGGACATCTCAGCCCCCGGTCATCGGCGGGAAGAGGGCGATCTCCCGCGCGCTGCCGACCGGCTCGTTGTGGTCGGCGTGCTCCTGGTTGATGGCAACGCGGATTGCCTCGGGATGTTGCAGCGCGTTGGCATAGCCCTCGTCACGCTCCTTCAGCCACAGCAGCAGGTCGCGCACCGACATCACTTCCGCCGGAAGGACGATGTCCTCCTCGGCCTTCCCGATCCGCTCGCGCACCCACGCGAAGTATCTGAGCTTGACCATCCCTAGTCCTCGAAATGCTTCATGCCGGCGCGGAAATAGTCGTAGCCGGTGTAGAGCGTGACCAGCGCCGAGACCCACAGCAGGCCGCTGCCGATTTCCGTGACATACGGGAACATCTGGTCGCCGGCTGGGCCCGCAAGCAGGAATCCGATCGCGATCAGCTGCAGGGTGGTCTTCCACTTGGCCAGTTTCGTGACCGGCACCGACACTTTCAGCCCGGCGAGGTATTCGCGCAGGCCCGAGACGAGGATCTCGCGGCAAAGAATGATGATCGCCGCCCACAGCGTCCATTTGTCGATGGTGCGGTCGTAGGCAAGCAACAGAAGCACCGCCGAGACGAGAAGCTTGTCGGCAATTGGGTCGAGCATGCGGCCGATATTGGACGTCTGCTTCCAGATGCGGGCGATGTAGCCGTCGAAATAGTCGGTAACGCTCGCCGCCACGAACAGCCAGAACGACACCCATCGCCACCATTCGGTCGGACGAATCCTGCCCTCGAGATAAAAGCACAGCACGATTGCCGGAACTGCGAGGATCCGGGCATAGGTGAGCATGTTGGGCAGGTTGAACGCGCGCTTCGACATGGCTTTTCGCAAAGATTCTTTCGTCTAGTAATCAGGACGGACGGGGCGGGGTCAACCTCGCGAAGCGCGGCAAGACGCCCGGAGCCGCCTCTGGCTCATCCATTCTCGTGGAAATGGCCATAGATCAGCTTCGCCACGCGCTCGGAAATGCCTTCGACCTGCATGAGATCTTCGATCGCCGCGCGGCTCACCGCCTTCGCGGTCCCGAAATGGTGCAGCAGCGCGCGTTTGCGGGTCGGGCCGATACCCGCGATCTCGTCGAGCGGATTGCGCACCATCTCCTTCTTGCGGCGGGCGCGGTGGGAGCCGATTGCGAAGCGGTGGGCCTCGTCGCGCAGGCGCTGGATGAAGTAGAGCACCGGATCGCGCAGCGGCAGCATGAAGGGTTCGCGGCCTTCGATAAAGAAGCGCTCGCGCCCTGCATCGCGATCAACGCCCTTGGCGATGCCGATCGCCTTGACCTTATCTGCGATGCCGAGCTCGTTGAGGATGGCGCGTACGGCGGTCATCTGACCTTGGCCGCCGTCGATGAGGATGAGGTCAGGCCATGCCGGGAAGGCGTCGGATTCGGGTTCGTCCTCGGCAAGCTCGGGCCGCTCCTGATCCGGGGTCGTATGTTCCTTGATGAGGCGCGAGAAGCGGCGCTGCATCACCTCGCGCATCATGCCGAAGTCGTCGCCGGGCGTGGTGTCCGGCGACTTGATGTTGAACTTGCGGTACTGGTTCTTCACGAAGCCTTCCGGCCCCGCGACGATCATCGCGCCGACCGCGTTTGTGCCCATGATGTGCGAGTTATCGTAGACCTCGATACGGCGGGGGGCTCGTTCGAGCCCGAAGGTGTCAGCCAGCCCCTGCAGCAGCCGCGCCTGTGACGACGTCTCGGCCAGCCGTCTGCCGAGCGCCTGCTTCGCATTTTGCAGCGCGTGGTCGGTGAGGTCCTTCTTTTCGCCGCGGCGCGGCACCGAAATGGACACGCGGCGGCCGGCCCGGGTCGACAGCGCTTCCTCGAGCAGCTCCTGCTCCTCGACTGCGTGCGACAGCAGGATCGTGCGCGGCAGCGGCTTGTCGTCATAGAACTGCGCCAGGAACGCGCCCAGCACCTCGGCCGGCTCCAGCAGCGGGTCGGCCTTCGGGAAATAGGTGCGGTTGCCCCAGTTCTGGCCGGTGCGGAAGAAGAACACCTCGATGCAGTTCTGCCCGCCTTCGTGGTGAATGGCGAAGACGTCCGCTTCGTCGACCGACTGCGGGTTGATGCCCTGGTGGCTCTGGATGTGGCTGAGCGCGGCAAGGCGGTCGCGGTAGATCGCGGCACGTTCGAAATCGAGTTCGTCTGATGCCCGCTGCATCGCGACGGCGATCTCTTCCTTGATCTTGCCGGAGCGGCCCGACAGGAATGCCTTACCTTCGGCTACCAGCTCGGCGTAGTCCTCGCGCGAGATCTCGCCGGTGCAGGGACCCGAGCAGCGCTTGATCTGGTAGAGCAGGCACGGCCGCGTCCGGTTCTCGAAGAAGGAATCGGTGCAGGAGCGCAACAGGAACGCGCGCTGCAGCGCGTTGATGGTGCGATCGACCGCGCCTGCCGAGGCAAACGGGCCGAAATAGTCGCCCTTGCGGGTGCGCGCGCCGCGGTGCTTGAAGATGCCGGGCGCGGAATGGTCACCGGTGATCAGGATGTAGGGGAACGACTTGTCGTCCCGCATCAGCACGTTAAAGCGCGGCCGCAACCTCTTGATGAGATTCGCTTCCAGCAGGAGCGCTTCGGTCTCCGTGCGGGTGACGACGAATTCCATCGCGCAGGTCTCGCGCACCATCCGGCCGATGCGGTTCGTGTGGTAGCGGCCCTGGGCGTAGGCGGTTACGCGCTTCTTGAGGCTGCGCGCCTTGCCGACATAGAGCACGTCGCCATTGGCATCCATCATGCGATAGACGCCTGGTGCGTTGGGCAGGCGCTTGACCAGCGCCTGGATAAGTTCCGGCCCTTTTAGTCCCTCATGCTCGCCCTTGACGCCATCCCAGTCGACAGCCGGCGCCGCAGCCTCGGCGCCCTCATTGAGCACCTCTGCTTCCGTGTCGTCTTCGAGGATGTCTTCCGGCGCGTCGGGGGACTGGTTCAGGTGGCGACTCATCAAGTTCCGGCTCATATCCAGCTGATGCTGATCCCGATATGGGCATGCATCCTTATATAGGGTAGCCTTGCCGGGATAGCGTCAGTATGTGCATTCCTCAATTGCGTCGCCGTCGTGGCGCGGGGCTTTCCCAGGAGAACACACTTGCCGGCAAAGGATGAAGCACGTCCCCTCTGTCTTGTGACGGGCGGCGCGCGCCGTCTTGGCGCGGCGATGGTGCGCCACCTTGCTGCGAGTTTCAACGTCGCCATCCACCACAACTTGTCCGAAGCCGACGCGAAAGCCCTTGCGGCTGAAGTGACCGCGATGGGTGCGCGGGCCGAAACGTTCAGGGCCGACCTTGCCGACGATGCCCAGGCGGCAGCGCTCGTCCAGCGGGTCGCGGCGCGGATGGGGCCAATCGACCTCCTGGTCAACAGCGCCTCGACCTTCAAGTACGATTCGCCGTCCGAATTCGATGCCGCCATGATGAAAGACCTGCTGGCGGTGAACCTCGTCGCACCAATGGTGATCGCGCGCGAGTTTGCGAAGGTGGCGAGTCCAAGGGCGGTACTCGTCAACATGCTCGACAACAAGGTCTTCGCGCCGAATCCCGACTTCTTCAGCTACAGCCTCGCCAAATTCGCTTTGAAGGGTGCGGTCGATATGCTCGCGATGCACTATCGCGGTCGTATGCGCGTGGCTGGAATCGCGCCGGGGGTGACCCTCATCAGCGGCAATCAGAGCGAGGAGAACTTCCGCAAAAGCTGGCGGCACAGCCTAACGGGGACAGGTGCCACACCCGAAGAGATAGCTCGAACCGTCGAATTCATCTGGCGCACGGCGTCGATCAATGGTGAGATCATCGTGCTCGACGGAGGCCAGCACCTCATGTCGCTCCAGCGTGACGTCGCATTTGTGGTGCAGGAATGATTGTTACCCGAAGGACGATTGTCGTCCGCAATCTCGAAATCAGCCTCTCGATCGGCATCCATCCGCACGAGAAGGCCGCGCCTCAGCGCTTTCTCGTCAGCGTCGAACTCGAGCTTGACACAGGCCCTGCGGGGGCCAGCGACAGCATCCGGTCGACGGTCGACTACGACGCGATCTGCGATTTCATCCGGGGCCTCCAGAACGAGCCGCACATCCAGCTGCAGGAGACCGTAGCGCAGCGCGTGTTGGAATTTGTTCTTTCAATTCCGGGAGTTGCGGCCGCCACGGTCGAGACGCGCAAGCCCGACGTCTTCGACGACTGCGAGTATGTCGGGGTTACAATCACCGCACTTAAGAGCTGACGCAGGCAGCACCTGTTGCTGAATCGCAACGCCAAAATCCTGCCTTAATCCCGCCAGCGAATGACCCAATTTCAGGTCAGGTTACGCCGCATTCAAGCATCAGATAGGAAACATGCAGACGCAAACGGCCGCTACCTCCCAGTGGTCGGCGCGGCTCTGCGAAGGGGGAAGCGCGAGTACGGCTTCCTTGCGGCAAAGGAGTACCAACATGAATACCACTTCGAGATTCGCTCTCGCCTCTGTGGCCGGCCTTGCAGCTCTGGTCGCTGTTCCGGCTTTCGCGGCAGACGTTGTTTATCAGGAGCCGCCGGCACCTGCTCCGGTTTACGAGCCGGCCCCGGTTGCCACTTGGGCAGGCCCCTACGCAGGTGTTCAGCTCGGCTACGGCTTCAGCGGTAGCGTCGAGACCCCGGGCAACGACATCGAGACCGATGGTTTCCTTGGCGGCGTCTTCGGCGGCTACAACTTCCAGAGCGGCCAGTTCGTCTACGGTCTTGAGGGCGACATCAACTACAACGACGCTGACGGCTCCAACGCTGGCGTCCGCGCCCGTTCGCGCTACGACGGCTCGATCCGCGCTCGCGCCGGTATGGCTGTAACCGACGACGTCCTCGTCTACGGTACGTTCGGTGGCGCTGCCGAGAAGCTGCGCGTCAGCGACGACGCGGGCAACCGCGACTCGAACACCATGCTCGGCTACACGGTCGGCGCCGGTGTTGACGCTCGCCTGACCGAGAAGGTCTTCGCCCGCGGCGAATACCGCTACACCGACTACGGTTCTGAAGGCTTTAACCTCGGCGGCACCGTCTCCGAGTACGACTCCAGCAACCATCGCGTTACGCTGGGCGTTGGTTACAAGTTCTGAGTTCGCGTAACCACCTCCAGTAAAAAAGGCCCGGAGCAATCCGGGCCTTTTTCCATGTGGTCACCTGAAAAAGGGGGTCACTTCGGCAGTACCGTGAGCAGTTCGGGGAAGCGCTCGTCGAAGCGCTTGATCCAGCGAGCAAGCTTCGGCCGGCCGCGACGCCAGTTGCTGTCGGCAAAGCGCAGGTCGAGATAGCCGAGCGCGATTCGAAGGGCGATCTGGCCGCCGTCGGTCTTGGAGGTCACGCGCGGAGCGTTCTCATTGAGGTGGTCAAGCACGCGAACGGCCTTGCTCCACTGCTTGTCGAGCCACGGCTGGTGCACCTTTTCCTCCGGACGGAAGCGGCGCTCGTAGACGTGCGCCAGCAGGCAGTCGCACAGGCCGTCTGCAAGAGCTTCCAGACGTTCGGCGTCAAGCCGCTTCGCCGCGTTGCGCGGGAAGAGGGCGTTGCCCGAGATCCGGTTGAGGTACTGGGTGATGGCGCGGCTGTCGAAGATCGCGCCGCTGTCCTCGGTGAGGAGGACAGGGATCTTACCGAGCGGATTTGCCGAGATCAGCTCTTCCGGCTCGTCACTGGTGTTGACCGCCTTCGCCTCGAGATCGACCTTGCACCAAAGCGCCGCCATGCGGACCTTCGCGCTGAACGGCGATGAAGGCGAATAAAGTACGACCGGCATGAAACTCTCCTGAAATTCGGTCACAAGCGCTCGCTGGAGCGCAGAGCCGATTGTTGTCTATCGTGCAGATGCCGGAAGCGAAGCGCGGGGCATCTTGCAGCCCTTGGCGTCTATCTCGGTGCAGGAGCGAAATTCCAGCGATGTCGTCATGCAGATCCGTACTTCGCTGATCATCTGGTTCTCGCAGGTTACCGCAATGCCATCAGCGGGCAGGGAAGGATTGGCACTGCGGAAAGCATTTTCGACCTCCACCGGCGAGACCGTCAGGTCGCGGCCGGTATCCTCGAACACCCGCGGGATCTTCACTTTCTCCCAGGCGGCACGCACCAGCGAGAAATAGTCGCGCTGGTTGAGGCCCGCGCAGGAACCGTGCTTGCGCCACTGGTGTCCTACGAGACCTGCCGACGGCATGATGTCGGCCACTTCGCGGACGAGATCGTTTGGCACGCGGGATGGCTCGCGCGACTGGCAGAATTCTGGCCAGCCGCGTTCAAACTGCGGCCACAGGCCGTGGACGATGAAGTCGAAGCTCTCGCGGCTGCCGCATTGCTGGCGGCTTGCCCGGTCGCCCTCGATTTCGCAATAGGTCGGCGACCAGGCTAGCGACAGCACGAAGAAGTCGTATCCGTCGCCTTGCGGCAGGCTGCCGGCAGAATCAGGCTGGCAGGCACTCAGGAGAACCCCAAGTGCCAGCGTGGCTATGCGTCTCGACATGGATTGCTGCGCTTAGCGGACGGTGCGGCAGCGTCCGCCGTAGACGTGCCAGCGATCGAAGCCGGAGACGCAGAATTCGACGTTGCTGCCGATGCCGGCGAAGCCTAGCGGCTTCTCGATCAGGTACCAGACGTCACGGGTGCGGCCATCCGAAAGCTGCGCCTTGGCGAAGCAGTAGCGGCGGTCGATCGGACGTACGTCCTTGATGCGCGGCAGGTGACGGCTCTCGCCGATGCCGTAATAGTCGACGATCGAGACCTGCGGCAGGTTAGGCACGTGCCGTACCTGGTAGGAGAAGCGATTGGTGATGCGGTTCAACACCGCCGGCTGTGCGCAGATGCCGGGATCCGAATAGTTCACCATCACCATGTCGGCCGCCGACGCGCTGACGCTTCCGCCGCCGACCGCGAGCATCGATGCCAGCAGCATTTTGGCGATACGGTTCATATGTGGCCTCCGAGTGATGATCCGATTGATGAAGATTCGTCCGACGTTTTTGCGGTGCGCCAGTGTGATCATAGACTTACCGCCGGTCAAGCGCTGATCAAGGCTTGCCCGTCAGCCAGGTTGCTCCTGCATAGGCGCCGTTTTCTTCAGCGAGAACCTTGGTCAATGCCGGAAGAACGGCCTTCATTTCATCTTCGAGCACGTAAGGCGGATTGACGACGACCATGCCGCTGCCGTCGAAGGTTGCTTCGTCGCCGGGCTTGCGGATCTCGAAGGCTATGTCGAGCATTTTCGGGATGCCGGTTTCCTTGAGTGCTTCCCGGAATGCCGCCACCGCTTTGCGGTTCTTAATCGGATACCACAGCGCATAGGTGCCGCCCGGCCAGCGCTTGTGTGCCTTGACGAGTCCGGAGACGAGCCGCTCGAACTCGCCCTCCTGTTCGAAGGGCGGATCGACCAGCGCCATGCCGCGTCTTTCCTTTGGCGGCAGATGCGCCCCAAGCGCCAGCCAGCCGTCGAGCTCCAGCACCCGCACCTGACAATCGCCGGCAAAGCGCTGCTTGAGGGCGGCGCTGTCCTGCGGATGCAGTTCGATCGCGGTGAGCCGGTCGATGTGGCGCATCAGGTAGCGCGTTACCATCGGCGAGCCAGGATAGTGGCGCACGCCACCTTCCTCGTTCACGCTCCTCACCGCGTCGAGATACGGCGAGACAAGTTCGGCAACGTCCGTCGGCAAATCTGCTTCAAGCAGCGGGCCGATACCGCCCAGCCATTCGCCGGTCTTCTGCGCTTCCTCGGAGGTGAGGTCATAGAGGCCGATGCCGGCGTGCGTGTCGATGACGCGGAACGCACCTTCCTTGCGCTTCAGATATTCGAGGATGCGGGCGAGCACGATGTGCTTCATCACGTCGGCAAAATTCCCCGCGTGATAGGCGTGGCGGTAGTTCATCGTCTCTCCGTGCAAACCTGATTGAGCAAGACTGGCTCTACTCCGTGGCCGCGAATTCCGCTAGTTTGCAATGATGAACATAGCCTCCGAGATCCGCGTCGGGCACTCTGCGTGCCCGCATGACTGCCCTTCGACCTGTGCGCTCGACGTCGAGATCATCGACAAGCGCACCATCGGTCGCATCCATGGCGCCAAGGGCAACGACTACACGGCCGGCGTCATCTGCGCCAAGGTCGCGCGCTATGCCGAGCGGGTTCATCATCCCGACCGGCTGCTGAAGCCGCTGATCCGCGCCGGCGCCAAGGGCGAGGGCAACTGGAAGGAAGCGAGCTGGGAAGCCGCACTCGACCTCGTTGCCGAGAAGTTTCTCGAGGCGGAGGCTCGCTACGGCTCCGAAACCGTCTGGCCCTACTACTACGCCGGCACGATGGGCCTCGTGCAGCGCGATTCGATCAATCGGCTGCGGCACGCGAAGAAGTATTCAGGCTTCTTCAGCACGATCTGCACCAACCTCGCCTGGACCGGCTACGTGATGGGCACGGGTCGGCTTGCTGGCCCTGATCCGCGCGAGATGGCAAAGTCGGACTGCGTCGTCATCTGGGGCACCAATGCGGTGGCGACCCAGGTCAACGTGATGACCCATGCCATCCGCGCCCGCAAGGAACGTGGCGCGAAGATTGTCGTCATCGACATCTACGACAACGCCACGATGAAGCAGGCCGACATGGGCCTGATCTTGAAGCCCGGCACCGACGGCGCGCTCGCTTGCGCAGTAATGCATGTGCTCTTCCGCGATGGCTACGCCGACTGGGAGTATCTCGAAAAGTACACCGACGATCCGCGTGGGCTGGAAGCACATCTGCGCACCCGCACCCCGGAATGGGCGTCGGCGATAACCGGCCTGTCGGTCCAGGAGATCGAAGATTTTGCCCGTCTCGTCGGAACGACCAAGCGCACCTTCTTCCGTCTTGGCTATGGCTTTGCCCGCCAGCGTAACGGCGCGGTGAACATGCATGCGGCGGCTTCAATCGCCGCGGTCACCGGCTGCTGGCAGTACGAGGGCGGCGGCGCCTTCCACAATAACGGCGCGATCTACCGCCTCGACCTGTCGACGGTCGAGGGTATCAAGATGAAGGACCCGCGCGTCCGCCATCTCGACCAGTCGCAGATCGGCCGGGTGCTCACCGGCGATTCCGAGGCACTGCATGGCGGGCCCCCGGTGACGGCATTGCTCATCCAGAACACCAATCCCGCCAATGTCTGCCCCGAGCAGCGGCTGGTGAAACAGGGTTTTCTCCGCGACGACCTCTTCACCTGCGTGCACGAACAGTTCATAACCGACACGGCGAAGCTCGCTGATGTCGTCCTGCCGGCCACGATGTTCCTGGAGCACGACGACATCTACAAGGGCGGTGGCCACCAGTACATTGTGCTTGGGCCCAAGCTGATCGATCCGCCGGAAGGCCCGCGCACGAACCTCTATGTCATCGAGGAACTGGCGAAGCGCCTTGGCGTCGCCGATCAGCCGGGCTTCGGCCTCACCGAGCGCGAGCACATCGACCGCATTCTCGGGCGCCACAACTACGGCACCTACGAGTCGCTGAAGGAAAACCGTTGGGTCGACGTCCAGCCGGAATTCGAGACAGCGCACTACATCAACGGCTTCGGCCATCCCGATGGAAAGTTCCGCTTCCGCCCGCAGTGGGAGAGCACCGCGGTTCCGAACACGCCGCCGCGCTCGATCGGCCTTCAGGGGCCATTTAAGGCGCTGCCGGAGTTCCCGGACCATGTCGACCTGATCGAGGTTGCCGACGAGGAGCATCCGTTCCGGCTGGCGACGTCGCCAGCGCGCACCTTCCTCAACTCGACCTTCACCGAGACGCCCGGCTCCTTCAAGCGGGAAGGGCGCCCCGAGCTGATGCTTCACCCGGAGGACGCGGCCCGGCTCCGTATTGCCGACGGCGCGCGCGTCGAGATCGGCAACACGCGCGGAGAAGTCGTGCTGCATGCGAAGCTGTTCGACGGCGTCAAGCGCGGCGTCGTGATTGCGGAAGGCATCTGGCCGAACTCGGCCCACGAGCGCGGGGAGGGTATCAACGTGCTTACCGGCGCGGATGCGGCTGCACCTTGTGGCGGTGCGGCCTTCCACGACAACCGGGTCTGGGTGCGTGCGCTGGATGTGGCGGCCGAGCTGGAAGAACCGGCCATCAGCCTTGTGAGCGGCTGAAACGAAAAAGGAGCAGTCCGGGGACCGCTCCTTTGAAACTTTACGGCGTCATCCGCGCTAGGCTTTCGATGTCGACGTCGTCCGGGGCTGAACCCGGAGACATCAGCGCGCCTTCGGCCGCAACGCCCGTCAGGACCGCCTTGTCGTTCTCCATCCGCGCCTTGCCGAGAGCAAGCAGCCTCACGGCCAGCGGATAGAGCTTGTGCTCGACGGTCAGCACGCGCGCCGCGAGGCTGTCCGCGTTGTCGGTCGGCAGGATTGGGACGACTGCCTGCGCGATCACCGGGCCGTCATCCAGCTCGGGCGTGACGAAGTGGATCGAGCAGCCATGCACGCGCATGCCGCTCTCGATGGCGCGGTTGTGCGTGTCGAGGCCCTTGAATAGCGGCAGCAGCGACGGATGGATGTTCACCATCTTGCCTGCCCACTTGCGCGCAAAGCCCGGCGTGAGCAGCCGCATGTATCCGGCGAGGCAGACAATGTCCGCCTCAAGGCGCTCGAGCTCAGCGTCAATCGCCGCGTCGTGCGCTTCCTTGCTTGGATAGTCGCGGCGCGGGAAGGCAGCCGTCGAAATGCCATGCGCGGACGCGATGGCGAGCCCCTTTGCGTCCGGATTATCCGAAATCACGCCGACGATCTCCGCCGGGTAGTTCGGATCGCCTGCAGCCTCGAGCAGGGCCAGCATGTTGGAGCCGCGCCCTGAAATGAGAACCGCAACGCGTTTTTTCTGCGTGGTCAAAGCCCGATTTCTCCCCGGTAGACGACGCCGGCATCACGGCGCGGAAGGATCCGGCCGATGGTCGTGACGGTCTCGCCGGCCTGCGTCAGCACGGCGGCAACCTGTGCCGCCTGGCCGGCTGCCACGACGAGAACCATGCCGATGCCGCAGTTGAACGTGCGCATCATCTCATGGTGCGCGACACCGCCGGTGCTGGCAAGCCAGGAGAACACCTTCGGGACACTGATTGCCTCGAGATCGAGTTCCGCGGCATAGTCCTTCGGCAGCACGCGAGGCATGTTTTCGGGGAAGCCGCCGCCGGTGATGTGCGCCAGCGCCTTGATACCGTGGGTCGAGCGGATCGCCTGCAGGATCGACTTCACATAGATGCGCGTCGGCGTCAGCAGCGCCTCGCCGAGCGTCTTGTGCTTGTCGAACGGGGCAGGGTCGTTCCACGAAAGGCCGGAGCGCTCGACGATGCGGCGCACGAGCGAGAAGCCGTTCGAGTGGACCCCCGAGGAGGCGAGGCCGAGCAGCACGTCGCCCTCGACGATGTCGTTGGTCGGCAGCAGTGCGCCGCGCTCTGCCGCGCCCACCGCGAAGCCGGCGAGGTCATAGTCGCCTTCCGAGTACATACCCGGCATTTCGGCCGTCTCGCCGCCGATCAGCGCGCAACCAGCCTGGCGGCAGCCTTCCGCGATGCCGCCGACGATCGATGCGCCCTGCTCGGGGTCGAGCTTGCCGGTCGCAAAATAGTCGAGAAAGAACAGCGGCTCTGCGCCCTGGACGACGAGGTCGTTGACGCACATGGCGACGAGGTCGATGCCGACGGTGTCGTGCTTGTTGGCCTCGATCGCCACTTTCAGCTTGGTGCCGACGCCATCATTCGCAGCCACGAGAACCGGATCGTTGAAACCTGCTGCCCGCAGGTCGAACAGGCCGCCGAATCCGCCGATTTCGCCATCCGCACCCGGCCGTCTCGTCGACCGGACCATTGGCTTGATCTTCTCGACCAGCTCGTTTCCTGCGTCGATGTCGACGCCTGCCTGGCTGTAGGTGAGGCCGTTATTCTCGTCGCTCATGGCGCGTCCACCTTGATGGTATTGCCGATGCGGGCTCTTCGCATGATCCACCCGCTGCCGCAAGCGTCGGCTGTGTCGCGTGGCGGGTGAAAGCCGTGGAAAGCGGCCACCGTGGGCCGCACTTGATCCATATTGGCTACCACCTCATGTATATGCCATCGCGACCCCGCCGCGCGAGGAGCCAGTTGCCAGTTTGACCATAGCCAATCTGATCACGGTGTTTCGTTTCCTGCTGGTGCCGGCGGTGGTCTGGGCGCTGGCCAGCGACAACGTCGTCTGGGCGTTGATCTTTTTCGTCACCGCCGGCCTATCTGATGCAATCGATGGCTTCGTCGCGCGGCACTTCAACCAGCGCACCGAACTTGGCGCCTATCTCGACCCGATGGCCGACAAGATCCTGCTGGTGACTGTCTTCCTTGCCCTCGGCCTGATGAAGGAGCTGCCGCTGTGGTTCGTCATCGTGGTCGTCTCGCGCGATGCGCTGATCATCGCCGCCGTGCTGCTGTCCAGCGTCATGGGCCAGCCCGTCGACGTGAAGCCGCTGATGGTTTCCAAGGCAAACACCGCTGCCCAGATCGTACTGGCGATCGTGGTGCTGGCTGAGCTTGGCTTCGAAACCGCCTTTGGCCCACTGCGCCTCGGCCTTGTCATTGTCTGCGGCCTCTTGACCGTCGCTTCCGCAGCGGCCTATCTCGTGCAATGGCTGAGGCACATGGGTCACCATGAACAATCGCAACGGTGACATCGAAAACCAGATGGCGGAAGCAATGGTGGCGTCGGCCTGGCGCCGTCAGGTCATCTTCTGGCTGGTCGCTGCAACGATCTTCATCGGCTTTCTATACATCTTCTCGTCAGTCCTGCTGCCGTTCTTCGCCGGCATGATCCTGGCCTACTTCCTCGACCCGGTGGCGGACCGGCTGGAGCGCTGGGGCTTGTCGCGCATCGCCTCGGCGATCGTTATCCTGGTGATGTTCCTGATCCTGCTGGTGCTGGGGCTGATGCTGGTCATTCCGATCCTCGTCACCCAGCTCACCGACTTCCTCGCCAAGCTGCCGGAGTATCTGTCCAGCCTCCAGACACTGGTGACCAGCTTCGACGCGGAGTGGCTGAGCGAGCGCCTCGGGGTAAACCCGGCATCGCTGCGCGATGGCATCAACTCTTTACTCAACCAGGGCACGGGCTTTGTCAGCACGCTGTTCGGCTCGATCTGGAGCTCCGGCAAGACGCTGATCGACATTGCCGGCTTGTTCGTGATCACGCCGGTTGTTGCCTTCTACATGCTGATCGACTGGGACAAGATGGTGGCTCGCGTCGATAGCTGGGTGCCGCGCGATCACCTGCACACTGTGCGCGAGTTGGCCCTCGAGATCGACACGGCGGTCGCAGGCTTCGTGCGCGGGCAGGGCACCGTCTGCCTCATCTTGGGTGCCTTCTATGCGCTCGGGCTGACACTGGTTGGCCTCAACTTCGGCCTGCTGATCGGACTGTTTGCCGGCCTTATCAGTTTCATTCCGTATGTGGGCTCTCTCATCGGCCTGGTGCTGTCGCTCGGCGTCGCCGCCGTGCAGTTCTGGCCGGAGTGGCAGTGGATCGTGGCGGTCGCCGTGGTCTTCTTTGCGGGCCAGTTCTTCGAGGGTAACATCCTGCAGCCCAACCTGGTCGGAAAGAGTGTTGGCCTTCACCCGGTCTGGCTGATGTTCGCGCTGGTGGCCTTCGGTGCACTTTTTGGCTTCGTGGGCCTGTTGATAGCGGTACCAGCCGCGGCTGCGGTCGGTGTGATCGTTCGTTTCATGCTAAGGCGCTACCTGGAATCGCCCATGTATCGCGGTCACGGCGTGGCGCGCGAAAACTAAGAGCCAACTTGTCGTGCAAAAGCCATTACAACTTCCTCTGGATCTCGTTCTGGACGCCGCACACAATCGCGATGACCTCGTGGTGGGGCCATCGAACGAACAGGCTGTCGCTCTGATTGACCGCTGGCCCGACTGGCCAGCGCCCGTCGTCGTGCTTGCCGGGCCGCCCGGATCAGGCAAGACGCACCTTGCCGCCATTTGGCGCGAGGTCTCGGGAGCGCAGGCCATCAGCCCCGACCGGATCGGCGAGGAGGGCGTCGAGGCTGCCGAGCGGGGACCGGTGCTGGTCGACGACCTCGACAGCGCCCCGCTCGATGAGGTCGGGATGTTCCACCTGATCAATGCTGTCCGACAGAACGGGACCAGTCTGCTGATCGTCTCGCGCCGCTTTCCACAGGCCTGGGGCGTCAGGCTGCCGGACCTTGCCTCCCGCCTGAAGGCGGTGACGACCGTGGAGATCCACGAGCCGGACGACATGCTGATGATGGCGGTGGTGACGAAGCTTTTTGCAGACCGGCAGGTAGAGGTCGAACGGCATGTCGTTCAGTTCCTCGTCCGCCGCATCGAGCGATCGCTGTCGGCCGCGATGGAAGCAGTGGCCCGCCTCGACCGTGTCGCGCTTGAGCGCAAGTGCCGCGTCAGCCGTGCGCTGGCTGCCGAAATCGTCGCGCAGTGGGACGGCGGCCAGACCAATCTCGACGTCTAGGTTCAGGCGCTTGTCCGCAGGCGCTCTGAAGCCGGCTTGCGCGCTTCCTCTTCCGGCTCTGATGGCTTCTCATGCTCTGCTAGTGGCAGGGTGGCGCGGAAACATGCGCCGACGGTCGTTTTCGGCACCAGTTCGAGCGTGCCACGCATGCGCGCAATGATCTGCTGGCTGATCGGCAGGCCGAGGCCGGCACCCGCGTAGGACGTCGCCTCGCCATTTCGGCCGCGGTAGAACTTATCGAAGATGCGGCCGCGCTCCTCCTCCGGAATGCCGGATCCGTTGTCAGCCACTTCGATGATGTATTGTTCGCCGTCGATCCTGGAGCGGATCACCACCTCCGGATTCTCCGCGTCGTTGTACTTGATCGCATTGGAAATCAGGTTGATCAGCACCTGGCTGAGGCGGTCGGCGTCTGCCGAGACGATGGCCACACTGGCGCGGGGGCCACTCACCATCCGTGTCCGGTTCTGGCGGGCGAGGGCGTCGCACACGCGCATCGCCTGATCGAGTGTCTCTTCGGCATTGATCGGCCGGCTTTCCCACACCCGCTCGCCGCGTTCCAGCGCCGACAGGTCGAGGATTTCGTCGAGCAGCGAGGTGAGGCGCAGGCTCTCCTTGTGGATCGTGGAAATGAACTTCCGGCTGGCGGCCTGGTCAAGTTCGTCTTCCGAGAGCAGGATTTCCGAGAAGGCGCGGATCGCCGTCATCGGCGTGCGCACCTCATGGCTCACCTGACTCAAGAACTCGTCCTTCTGCTGGTCGACCAGCCGCAGTTGCCGGTTCGCGACTTCGAGCTTTTCAGCGGTGGCACGTAGCTGCGCAGAGGCGCGTTCCAGCGCCTGCGAATGCTCGATCGCCTGCTGCGTCTCGTCGGCCATCTGCATCACTTCTTCCAGCGAGATGACACCACCGGAAACCACCTTGGACAGCATCACGTGCGCGGAGGCCGCGCCAATCGAGCCTGCGAGCTCGCGTTCGAGGCGGTGGATGAAGTTCGGGCTCGGTTCGATGCTGGTCCAGGCCGTCCCCGTCTGTCGCGCTTCCTCCCGGAAAAGGTCAAAAGCGCGCTGGTGACCAAGCACGCGCCGCGCGACGAGGAATAGGTCGTCCGCGGTGGCCGAGCCGCGGAGCGGGTTCGGCTCGCCGGAGCCATGACGGGCGACATTGAGGAAGATCGCTGCCTGCACGTGCTCCAGCGCCGACTGGCTGGTGATGAGCGAGCCGACGATCAGCACCGTCGTGTTGAGGAACAGGCTCCAGAACACCGCGTGTGCGAGGGGATCGAGCCGGTCGAGGCCGAACAACGCTTGCGGGCGCAGCCAGGTGAGGCCGGCGGGGCCGTTCTGCATGATCTCGGCGACCATCGGCGACGAGGAGGCGAAGGACGGCAGGAAGCTCGACCAGAACCACACAATGAAGCCGATCGTCACGCCCGCCACTGCCGCCTTGGTCGACGCGTCGCGCCAGAACAGCGCGGCGAGGATGGCCGGCAGGAACTGCGCGACGCCGGCGAACGAGATCAGGCCGATCGGCGCCAGCGCATCGGACGTGCGGGTAAGCGAGAAATAACTGAAGCCGAGGAACAGGATCAGCAGGATCGACAACCGCCGCGCGTTGAGGATCAGGCGGCGCACGCCGAGCCCGTCGCCGGGGCTGTCGTCGGCGCTGAAGCGCAACATCACCGGCACGACGATATGGTTGGACACCATGATCGACAGGGCGATGGATTCAAGGATGATCATCGACGTCGCCGACGAGAAGCCACCGATGAAGGCAAACAGCGCCAGCCCTTCCTGCCCGGCTGCCAGCGGCAGCGTCAGCGTAAACATGTCGGGGTTGGAGCCCTCGGGCATCGTTGTCAGGCCATAGAGGGCGATCGGCACGATGAACAGGCTCATCGCCAGCATGTAGGCTGGGAACGCCCAGCTGGCGGTGCGCAGGTGGCTTTCGTCAGAATTCTCGACGACCGTGACCTGGAACTGGCGCGGCAGACAGATGATTGCGGAAGCCGCCAGCAGCATGGTGGCTATCCAGCGGTCACCGAACGTTTCGGTGGCGTGGATGTTGAGCCCCTGTTCGGCGGCGCGGGTGAAGATGTTTTCCAGCCCGCCGCCCGCATAGAGGACAAAGACGCCGACGGCGATGAGCGCGGTGAGCTTGACGACCGCCTCTAGCGCAATCGCCGCGACGACCCCGTGGTGCTGCTCCTTGGCGTCGACATTGCGCGTGCCGAACAGGATCGTGAACAGCGCCATGCCGGCGGCCACACCAAAGGCGAGGCCAACTTCGTCCCAGCCTTCGATGCTGCCGTGGCCGTATTCGGACGACCCCGCGATGGCCTGGATCGACGAAGTAACCGCCTTGAGCTGCAGGGCGATGTAGGGGGCGATGGCGATGACAGCGAGGATCGTCACCAGCACGCCGAGCGGGCTCGATTTGCCGAAGCGCGACGAAAGAAGGTCGGCGATCGAGGTGATGCGCTGGTCATGGCTGATGCGCACCAGCCGGCGCAGGATGAACCACCAGCCGATGAAGACCAGCGTGGGGCCCAGATAGATTGTCGTGAACTCAAGGCCGGTGCGCGCGGCGGTACCGACCGCGCCGTAAAACGTCCAGCTGGTGCAGTAGACGGAGATCGACAGCGTGTAGACGAAGGGCGAGCGCAGGAACCCGCCCTGGCGGTTGCGCGTGTGCCGGTCGCCGAGGAACGCCACCAGGAACAGGAGGCCGACATAGGCGACCGCAGTGGCGATGACGAAATCGGCGGTGAGCGTCATGGCTCGCGGTCCTGGGTGTGCCGCAGCAGCTGGTCGTCATCCGGCAGGACGCGGCTGAACCAGCGCGCGCCGATCACCAGGATCGCCCAAAGGACAAAGACATAGACCGTCTCCACCGGCACGCCGCCGATCCGCGCGTCAAAGCGGAACAGCAGCACCAGCGGTGGCAGCAGCGCGATGACGCCGAAAAGCGTGAAGAACAGCGCAGCGGCGATGAGCTTCCGGCGTGTCATCGATTCGCGTCCCTGGCGTTATGGGCCTGCCAGTGCCGTCGGCACATCGAGCAGGGTGCGGACCGCGTCCACGACGTCGGCATTGGAATAGGGCTTGGTGACGAACATGTCCGCCCCCAGTTCCTCTGCGATTCGTCGGTCCTGCTGCTGCCCCTTTGCCGTCAGGACAAGTACTGGCAGGTTTTGCGTTTGCGGATTTGCCCGGATCTGCTTCAGCACGTCGAAGCCAGACCGTTTGGGCAGCATGACATCGAGCACCAGCACGCGCGGTTGAGTCACAAGGACAGCCTCCATGACGGCTTCTCCGTCCGTCACGGAATGAACCGACCAGCCTGCTCTCTGCAGGACGAAACTCAGCGCCTCTAGGATGCTCGGCTCGTCTTCTGCAATGAGAATGTCCGTAGCCAAACCGTTTCCTCCACCCCCTTCCTCCCAAGGGGACCCCGCTGTCACTAAAGCGCAATCATCGCAGTTCGCCAAGTGGCAACAGCCAATATAGGCCCAGGAAACATTTTACCTATGGTGATGGGCGGCAAATACTTTCTTTAGTCTTGCTAGGTTCTCCCAGACGGTAGCAAGGAACTGCCGCGTGGGTGCTTGCCGGCAGCGCCTCAGGCCGCTGCAACAGCCGCCTTGAGCCGCTGGACAAACTGTTCCGCGCGCACCGTCATGAACCGAACTTGGGTATCTTTCGTCGAAAGCTCCAGCCGCTCGGATAACGTACCCGGCGTGAACGAAATGCCGGCGATGTCGCCAAGCGGAATCGACCAGCCCGGGGCGCCCTGAGCAGACTTAACCAGCCGTGCCTGTTCGAAGCGCAGCTTGTCGCTGTCGAGATGCAGCGTCCCATTTCGCCACACGCCTTTCTGGCGCTTCAGCATCAGCGCCGTTGCCGGCAACAGGATCCAGCGCCATATCGGGATCATGTAGCCTTCAGGCAGAGGCTGCAGCCAAGATACGGGGATGGAGTTCGCAGGCGTTATGTTGGTCAAGGCGCAATTCCGTAACAGTCGGCCCCTGCGATGCCACTGAAAGTGCGGGAAGACAAGCGCTCTGACTAGGCGCCTGTCCCCATCGGATCGATCGGCGCGGTCAGCGTCGCCAGCGTGCCGGGTTGATTGTCGCTGTAGTTGAGCGTGCCGGCGAGCTGGCTGACCAGAACATCCAGCATACGCGAGCCAAAACCGGTGCGCGTCGTGCCGCGACCGGCACCGTGGTCGCCGACGCTGACGATCACCCTGCTGCCGCTCTCCTTCATCGCCACGTGCAACGGTCCTGCCGCGCCGCCGTAGGCGTATTTTTGCGCGTTGATGAAAAGCTCGGTGACGATGAGGCCGAGGCTGATCGCCCGGTCATTCGGCAAAAGCACCGGGTCGAAGTCGCGCGTTATCTGCTGTTTCCATTCTTCGCCTGAGGCGGCCAGCAGATCCTCCAGAAGTTCATCGAGATAGCGCGCGCCCTCGACCGTGCGGATCGAATTGGCGCCATAGAGGCGGCGATGGACGAGGGAGACGGCCGATATACGCCGTCGGGCCTCCTCGAGTGCAGCCCGGGTCGACGGCTCCTCCGTCTCGCGCGACTGCAGCGACAGAAAGCTTGCAACCAGCGCCAGGCTGTTCTGGACGCGATGGTTGACCTCACCGAGCAGGAATTCACGTTGCTTCAGCAAAGTGTCCTTCTGCTCAAGGAGAGCGACGAGCTCCTTGTTGAGATCGCGGATCTGCCGCGTCTGCCAGACGCTGCGGATCGCGACAGACAGCCGCTCGGCCGCCTCGATTTCCGGCAGGCTCCAGCGCCGCGCCTTGCCGCGGATCGTCTCGCTCCATGCTTCGAAGCTTGCGCGCGGCCGCAGATTGCCGTCGCTGTCGAGGTTTGCAGCCTTGTGCGGATTGCCGGCCCAGTTGATCTCCTCAAGGATTTCGGCACGAAACCACATGACGATCCATGGCTCGGACGACAGCTTCATTGCCAGCAACCCGGCGGAGAGCGGAACGGCTTCGGGCGAAAGGAGCGATCGCGCCTCAAGTTCGTGGGTCGCGAATATCGGATCTCCATCCTTGCGCACCACCCAGTCAGCCAGGATCCGCACGTCTTCTTCGCCGGGGCAGGCCCCCTCCCGAACGACAGCCCCGCCGCGGATGACGGCAACACCATCAGCGTCGAGCATCTTCTGTACTTCGCGCAGATGTTTCGACAGCGCGACGTCGATCGCGCCCTCGCGGCTGAGGATTTCGACGATGCGGTCCTCGAAGGTACGAAGGCGAACACGCTCGCGATAAGTGTCGGTGTTGTTCCGCGCCTTGATTTGCCGCGCCAGGCTGACCGCCAGCGCGCGGCAGCCCGATCGTACATCGAGCGGAATCTGCAGCGGCGAAAAATTGTGGCAGGCGATCAGCCCCCACAGCGCGCCGTCTATGACGATCGAGAACGATGCGGAGGCGGCCACGCCCATGTTCCTGAGATATTGCAGGTGGATGGGCGAGACGCTGCGGAGCACGCAGTCGCTCATGTCGAGCGGATTTTCAAGCGGACGGGCGGGGCGCAGCGGCGCCGGCACGTAGTCCACCTGCGGAATGACGCGGACGAGGTTCTGCACGTAGAGGGCGCGCGCCTGTACTGGGATGTCGCTCGCCGGGAAATGGTGGTTGAGGAACGAGTCAGCTCCAGGGCCGGAGGCCTCCGCGATGACGCGTCCGGCGGCATCATCGAGGAAGCGGTACACCATCACCCGGTCATAGCCGGTCAGGCGCCGGAACTCCTGCGCAGCAGCGCGCGCGAGCGCGGTCAGGTCGCGAGCGCTGTCAAACGCCTGAACGGCGGCCTCCAGCCGGGGAAGAAGCGTCGAAAGCTCTTGCGTAGGGCCGGCCGGCTCCAGTTCGATGAGTAACTCGCCTTCTTGCCGGGCGACGCTGACATCGAACGCATCGGCCGCGTGCGGTGGCCTGATGCTGCGCGGCAAAAGCTCGCCCGGGTTCATGATAGACGCTGCGACATCTGCCCCGAGAAGATCGGCAAGTTGCGCGTCTGCCCATTCCGTAATGCCGAGCTTGCCTTCTACGTCCCCTGCGACGTGCGCGATCCGGCCCGAAGCCGCATTGCATACCAGCATGACGCCATGCGGCTGGATCGAGCCCGGGATGTGGATCGGCTCGCGGTCGCAGCTTGTGAGGTCAGGCGACTGGAAGTTCATGCGCATCTCCGCACAGCGTGTTTTCCGCATGGGTGAAGCCGCGAACGCCGCCGCGGCAGATGCTCTCAAGTTCTGCTGGGCCGGTCTGGCCCTCATGCTCGATGACCGTGAGCACCGCGCGCCACATGCGCGCCGAGTCATTGCCATACGGGTCGAGGAAGGACAGCGACCGATCGATGATCCCCTTTCGCGCTAGCGCCTTCAGGATCAGCCGCCCCCCAAGTGTCGATCCCTCGATGACATAGAGCAGCCCAAGCGCCTCGTGGGTATTGGTCGGCTTCGGGAAGGGACTTTCTGCTTCCTGCCCTATAAATCCTTCAGGCCAGCGCAGCGCCGCGCGCCGCTCCATTTCCAGGCCCGCGATGCTCGACAGCCACGGCATGAGGGTCTGAAAGGCTCCACTGTAGAGCCTCTGATAGCGGGCGACGATCTGCGGCCGTCGGTCCGGATCACCAAGCGCCATTACCGCGTCAAACCGATCTTCAAGGCGCCGATGAAGTTCTCCGGTCGCGAGCCTGAGATGGCTCAGGGCCGGCCGGTCCGTCAGTCGGGGCAATTCCATTCGCAGCCTCCCTCTCGGGGGCCACAATGCCGCAAAAGTCGCGGCGCGGATACCCCGTGGGGACAATCTTCCTACGACGCCCTGTCGCAAGGTGCGGGAACAAAAACATCTTCCGCTTGCTCGGTCTCAAAAAGGAAAGAGTCATGACTTCATCCGAAAGAGAAACGGCAGCGAACATTCGCGGCGACATCCAGCGCGGCAGGAGCGGCGACAAGAAGCCGGGTTTCGACCCGGCAGCAGCCCCGATGGAAACCGACGGTGAGGCGGGTGGCACACCCCTCGATGAAGAGAGTGTGCGGCTCGATCGCGCTGCCCAATACAATCCAGACCGGTCGGATCACCACGGCACCGATGCCACTGCGATGCGCATGTTTGAACCGGAAAGAGCCGCTCGGGAGAAGCGCCAGCGGCAGACATGGATCCTGGCGGCTGCAATCGCGTTTTCGCTGGTGGTGCTGGCCGTGATCATCGTTGCGGCGTGAAGCGCGCCAGCCATAACAAGATCCTGCTGCCGGAGTAATAGATGGTCTCTGACGCTTCCCTTGAACGCGACGCGCATGGGCGCGATGCCCACAGCCCCGGAGCGATACCGGTCAGAGGCTGGTGGTCGGTCATCAAACGGGTAGTAAGTGAGGTCTCTCAGGACCGGATCATGCTGACCGCGGCGGGTGTGACCTTCTACCTGCTTCTCGCGCTCTTTCCCGCGCTCGCGGCCTTCGTCTCGATCTACGGCTTTGTCGCTGACCCGCTGACCGTCGCAGAGCATCTCGACGTTTTGGACGGCGTTCTTCCAGCGGACGGCGCCGACCTCATCGAAACGCAGTTGCAGTCACTGGCGCGGCAGGATGCGGGCGCACTCAGCTTCGGTTTCATCTTCGGTCTGCTCGTCGCGCTGTGGAGCGCCAACAGCGGCATGAAGGCAATCTTCGACGCGATGAACGTGGTCTACGAGGAGGATGAGAAGCGCGGCTTCATCAAGTACAACCTGATGTCGCTGGCGTTCACGCTCGGTGGACTGGTTGCGGCGATCTTCTTCATCATCCTGATCGGCGTCGTGCCGGCGGTGCTTGCTTTTCTTCATCTCCAAGGCATCACCGAACTTCTGATCCGAATCCTGCGCTGGCCGCTGATGCTGGTGGCGGTGGCGCTCGTCTTCTCGCTCATCTACCGCTGGGCGCCGAGCCGCAGGAAGGCCAAATGGCGGTGGGTGAGTTGGGGCTCGGCACTTGCAGCCATCTTCTGGCTCGTCGTGTCGATCGGCTTCTCTTGGTACCTGGAGAACTTCGCCAACTATAACGCGACCTATGGCTCGCTGGGCGCCGTGATCGGTTTCATGATCTGGACGTGGATCTCCGTCATCATCTTGCTCGTCGGCGCGGAGCTTAATGCCGAGCTGGAACATCAGACCGCTATCGACACGACGCACGGTCCCGATCGGCCGATGGGCGAACGCGGAGCCGCCGTAGCGGATACCGTCGCGCCGATAGAATAGGCCGAACTCCCGATTGTTTGAGATCGGAGGGGGGCAGAAGCATACATTACTGGAGTGGACGAGCAGGCTAAGCGTCCCGGTTGCGGTAGACGGCGTTGCCAAGCCCGGTCCCGATCGTAATGACGGCCCAGCAGTTATTTTCTTGCATCTGGTCGGCTTCGCTCAGTCCCTGCACGACCGCATCGTTGTGCATGACGATTTCGAACTCGACGCCCAGATGCGCGGCGAGTGCTTCCGGCAGGCGGAAGTCATCGGCTTCCCAGTCGCCCGGCAGGTTCTGTGCGCCGTCGCGGATGCCTCCGTCATCGAGAATACAGCCGGGGCAGGCGAGGGTGAGGTAGGGGGCAAGCTTCTTGCCAGCTTTCGCCTTCAGCTCGCCCAGCATCTGCGCAAGACGCTCGACCGCCGCGTCGCAGCTCGGCTCCTCGTCCTCTTCCGCATACTTCCACTGGTCGAGCGCAATAACCGCGGCTTCGGACAGATCGTGCGGGGCCTTCGGTGAAAACTCGATCAGGCCGGCGCGAATGCTCGAGCCGCCGATATCGACGGCGAGCATCTGCGAGAAGCCATGCAGCTTTTCTTCCTCGATGAGGCGCAGTCCCCCGAGCAATGCGGCCTCGTCCGGGTCCTGTGTGATCGGCACGAGATCGACGGTGATCCCCTCGAACCGCAGGATGGCGGTGGTGCGGCCAATGGCAATCTCGCCAATGCGGCTATCGCGCAAGCCGCCGCCGACCGCGATGCGTCCGACCTTGGCCCAGTGCTCGTCAGCCAGGCGGTAGGCACGCACGACGCGCGCCAGACGCTGCGCAAACTCTTCCACCGCCGAAAACACCACGCCAGCCGCGAACACGTCACCTGCGTCCCATGCGGCGTCGATATCGTTGAGGGTCAGGTCCTCCGTCGCCCTGTTGTCGAACGGGTCGGTTCCCGCCTCGCAAAGCGGTTCACGCAGTTCGTCGAGGATCGAGAAGAAGGCGCGGTTGCTCGCGCGGTCGCCGATGAAACCGCTTCGGTCCTTCAGCGTCAGACTGTAGCCCAGAACTTCGAGGTGGGGGAGGATGGCGCGCCCGTGGGTCATCATGTCCTGCGTTTGGTGCAATCCGCACAGCAACATTCGGAGGGCGGGGGTGGTTCCGCAGGATGCGGAAAGAAGTTGATGCGGATGAACCGCACGTTCAAGGGGAACAACGGCGCGACAGGCCGGTTCGCCGAATATGACCCAGATGAAGCAGATGAGAATCAGCCTGCGACGGCTGCGTAAGGTCCTTGTGCGCCCAAGTGCCCCGGAGGCTACCGCATGGATCTGACCCTCGCGATTGGCTACCTCGCCTCTCTTTGCTCGATGACGAGCTTCGTTCCTCAGGCCTGGAAGGTGATCAAGACGCGCGACACGCACGCGATCTCCCGGCGCATGTATTCGGTGACGGTGGCAGGTTTTGCGCTGTGGACCGTCTTCGGCATCCTGCGCGTCGAATGGCCGATCATCCTCACCAACACGGTGTGCTTCTTCCTGTCAGCCTTCATCCTGACGATGACGCTGCTGCCGGCGCGACAGCGGGACAAAGTTGCCGATGTGCTGGATCCTGAGGCGTGATCCGAGAGGGAAGGTCAACGTTTCAGCAGAATGAGGCTCGCTTTCTGCGGGCTACTTCCCGAGAATCCTGCTGCCGCCCGTCACTAGGCGGGTAGCCTATGCAAGCTTCATCTGAGGGGGAAGAAGACCTGTTCGCCGGGCGGCGCGCTAAGACCTTTGCCCGACCTGAGAGATAGGTGACATTTCGTACCGGAGACATGGGTTACACTTTTCGGTTTGGGCCGGGAGGTGCCGATGCCGTGGAGAGAGACTTCGGTGATGGATGAGCGTCTTCGATTTGTCGCCCGCTTGCTGGAGGGCGAAGGGATGAGCGAGGTGTGTCGGGACTTCGGCATTTCGCGCAAGACCGGTTACAAGATCTTCAATCGCTACAAGGAGGATGGCATTGATGCGTTGACGGACCGGTCGCGGCGACCGGTGCGCTACGCCAATCAGTTGCCCGCTGCGGTCGAGGCGATGATCGTTCGCTGCAAGAAGGAGAAACCGCACTGGGGTGCGCGCAAGATCAG
>NZ_JAGL01000015.1 GCF_000526635.1 Aminobacter sp. J41 | reverse complement strand
GCCGATCGCTTCGTGCCGATGGTGCTCGAACGCGCGAAGAAGCTGAAGTTCGGCGATCCGATGGACCGGGCGACCGAGCTCGGCACCGTGGTGCACGAAAGGGCCGCNGCGCTCTTCGAACAGCGCGTNTANATGGCCGCNGAAGCCGGTGCCGAGATCCTCTANCANCCCGGCCGCCAGGGTGCGCTCCTGCCGCCGATCGTCGTCGACCGCGTGCCGCATTCCTCCGAGCTCGTCATGGAGGAAACCTTCGGCCCGATCGTGCCCATCATCCGCGCGCCGGACGATGACGATGCGCTGATCGCGCTTTCCAACTCGACCGCCTTTGGCCTCTCCTCGGGTGTCTGCACCAACGACTTCCGCCGCATGCAGAAGTACATTGCCGGCCTCAAGGTCGGTACGGTCAACATCTGGGAAGTCCCCGGCTACCGCATCGAGATGAGCCCGTTCGGCGGCATCAAGGATTCGGGCAACGGCTACAAGGAGGGCGTCATCGAGGCGATGAAGTCCTACACCAACGTCAAGACATTCTCCCTGCCGTGGTGATGGTCAACGAGCGCGGGCAACCACCTAATAAACCTTCAAAGTTAAGCGCGCTCTCGCCCCGGATTTGCTTCTTGATCCCTCCCCTCACCGCGAAATCCGCGTGACTGACGGCGTGGCCTGAGCTACGTGGTGCCGCTGCGGATGCCGGTCCGTTAAGCCCACGACGAGGGGCAAATACTGGCGCCCGCAGCCCAACGAAATGAGCCGACGTAGACAACCGGAGCGGGGCAACGGAATGCGCATAGCTGCAATTGACCAGGGAACAACCTCTTCTCGCGTCCTCGTGGCGGATGAGGAAGGCTCGCGCGAGATCCGGCATTCGGTTCGCCACGCGCAGATCCACCCCGGTCCCGGGCGCGTCGAGCATGACCCGCTTGAGCTTCTCGCCAATGTCCGCGCCTGCATCGAGGCGGCAGGTCCGGTCGACGCGATCGGCATCGACAACCAGGGCGAAAGCTGCCTTGCCTGGGATTCTGATACGCTTGAGCCCCTGTCCCCGGTGATCGTCTGGCAGGACAGCCGCACCGCCGACCTGATCGAAAAATTGCGCCAGGACGGCGCCGAGGAAATCACGCTTGCGCGTGCCGGCCTGCCGCTCGACCCGTACTTTTCCGCCAGCAAGCTCGCCTGGATCGTCGAGCACCTGCCCGCCGCGAAGGAAGCGCTGGGAAGGGGGCGCCTGCATCTCGGCACCACCGACGCCTATTTCCTCAACTGCCTCACCGGCCGCTTCATCACCGACGCGACGACTGCCTCGCGCACCTCGCTGATGAACCTCGAAACCAGGCGGTGGGATCCCGAACTTTGCCGCCTGTTCGGCGTGCCGATGGAATGCCTGCCCGAGATCGGCTTGACCGCCGGCGAGGTGCTGGGCGAGGTCAATGGCGTGCCGATGACAGCCTCGGTCGTCGACCAGCAGGCCGCGCTCTACGGGCACGGCTGCCGCAAGCCGGGCGACGCCAAAATCACCTTCGGCACCGGCGCCTTCGCACTCGCCGTCACCGGTACCCAGATCCTGCGCGCGCCCGACCTCGGGCTTCTGCCGACCGTCGCCTGGAGCCTGCCGCACGAAACCACCTACGCCGTCGACGGCGGCGTCTACGACGCGGGTGCGACCATCGAATGGCTGCGTCGCATCGGCCTCCTGCAGAATGTCAGCCTGTCCGAGTTTCCGAATGGCCCCGCGATCTCGCGCGGCCTCGCCTTCGTCCCGGCCCTGTCCGGACTTGGCTGCCCCTACTGGGACCGCTCCGCCGCGGGCCTGTGGATCGGCATGGGCGGCGAGACGACGGCCGAAGACCTCGTCCAGTCAGCACTCGAGGGCGTAGCACTGCGCACGTCCGAGGTGCTGCGCGCCATCGACAAGCAGCTCGGCGTCGAAGTCGCGGTGACGGTGGATGGCGGCCTGTCCACCAACGGTTACTTCACCCGCTTCCTTGCCGACGTCACCAAAAGGCCGATCCGCGCCTACCGCTTCTCGGAGCTCACCAGCCTCGGCTGCGCGGCGCTCGCCGGTCTTGCGATCGGCGCGGAACTGCCGCGGCCGGAGCACGGCGAGGAATTCCTGCCGGCACCGGATGCTGATACGGCTGCCTGGCAGGCGCGCTTTGCGGACGCCGTCTCCCGCTGCCGCAACTGGCGCTAGGAATCTGACTTCACCTGTCGATTCTTCAGACAATTGGTGGTAGCAGACCTGAAGCGACCGGGGCCTGACGGCTCCGGCGGACGCAAGCAGCTGTGGCGTGTACATTCGCGGCGGATTTCCATGAACAAGATTGCCCTTCTGGCGTGCACCAGCATCGCCGCGCTTTCCGTTTCGCCGGCCCGGGCCCAGTCCGTTACGCCTTTCGCCATGGAGCCGTCGGATACGGTGTACGCGGGCCACGATTCGGCTGGTTCGGGGTCGCTGGAAACCTCACCGGGCAGACAGGTCATCTTCAGGGACGACGCCACCGCGTCCTCGGCCCACATCATCAACAATGGCGGCACGACCCGCTTCGAGGGCCGCGCAACGGCCGCCTCGGCCTCGCTCACCGCGAATGACGGGGGCAGCATCCGCTTCAGCGGGCAATCGACCGCGGCCGACTCCCGCATCGTCGCCAATGGCGGCGGCGAGCTGAACTTCTCCGAAAACGCATCGGCGGGCGCCGCCTTCGTCACCACCAATGGCGCGACCCGCTTTTCCGGCAGCTCGACCGCGAACCGCGCCGTCATCACCGTCAACGGTACCGGCAGCCTAACCTTCGACGGAAATTCGCGGGCAGAAACTGCCCAGATCACCAACAACGGCCAGACGACCTTCTCCGGCAACGCGTCGCTGCAAGGCGCAACGATCATCAACAACGAGGGCAGTTCGGTCGCGTTTTCCGGCAGTGCCAGCGGCGGCACGACGAGCTTCATCTCAAACAGCGGCGCAGTCACCTTCACGGAAAACAGCTCGTTGAATTCGGGCGCAATTACCGGCAATGCCAGCTCCAGCCTGCGCTTTGCCGGCCGCGCCAGCGCCGGCGACGGATTCATCTCCACGAGCGGCGAGGTCGCCTTCTCCGAGGCGAGCACCGCCGGCAGCGCCGAGATCATCGGCAATGCCGGCAGCCGCATCGCATTTTCAGACGACAGCTCGGCGGGCACGGCAGAGATTTCCGGCGGCGCGGAACTCCGGTTTGCTGGCCGCGCCAGCGCCGGGGCCGCGTCGATCACCATGTCGCCGGGGGCGACGATCACCTTCGCCGACAATGCCGATGGCGGCTCGGCGAAGCTGCATCTCGACAGCGGCGCGGCACTCGACATCTCGGCGGCTGCGAACGATGTCGGCCTTGGCTCCCTGTCGGGCGCAGGCGATGTCCGGTTGGGCCAGCGCACCCTCGCGGTCGGCGACGACACACCGCTTGTCGATTTCGCGGGAACGATCGGTGACGGCGGACAAGGCGGCGGCCTCGTCAAGCGCGGCTCTGGAACGCTCAACCTGTCAGGCAAGAGCAATTATTCCGGCGCAACGCGCGTTGCGGCAGGCACGCTCGAGGCCGGAGCGGAAAATACGTTCTCCGCAAGCTCCGCCTATACCGTGGACGGCGGCGCGACCCTCTCGCTTGCTGCCTTCGACCAGACCATCGGCTCGCTCGCGGGCGCCGGCACCGTCGATCTTGCCACCGCCACGCTAACTGCCGGCGGCAACGGCCAGTCGACCCGGTTCGACGGCGCGATCACCGGCACCGGCGGGCTGACCAAGCAGGGCAACGGCGAACTCACCCTTGCCGGCACAAACGCCTATTTCGGCCCGACCCGCGTGCTCGGCGGCGCGCTGCGCGTCGACGGCAGCATCGCGAACTCGGCCGTCTCGGTCGCACGAAACGCGTCCCTCTCAGGCTCGGGCGAGGTCGGCTCGGCAGCCATTGCCGGCACGCTTTATGGCGGCGATGGCCTCAGCGTCCTCGGCGATCTTTCGTTTGCTCCCGGCAGCACGCTGGTAGCGAGTATCGGCCCCGGCGCAGCCGGCCTCAGCGTCGGCGGGACGGCAACCCTTGGCGGCCGGCTCGACCTGCGCCCTGCCGGAACGATCGACCCAGCCTTCGCCTACGAGATCCTCAACGCCGGCACGATCACCGGCACCTTCGCTGCGGTCGAGGCCGACTTCGCCTTCCTCGATCCCGACGTGATCTACGGCGCGGATGTGCTCTCCGTCCGGCTGGAGCGCAACAATGTCGCCTTCGCGGATGTGGCGCAAACGCCGAACCAGCGAACCACCGCCCAAGCCGTCGAGGCGCTCAGCAGCGGCAACGACGTCTATGACGCGGTGCTGCCAACGAACGTGGCCAGCGCGCGCGAGGCGTTCGACAATCTCTCTGGCGAAGGCCACGCCAATGTCCTCGACACGATGACGGCGGCCCGCGACCACGCGCGGCGGGCCGTGCTTGACCGGCTGCGCCAGCGCGCTGGCGACGGCGTTCAGGTCTGGACCACGGCGCAGGGCGCACGCGACCGGCGCAAGAGCGACGGCAATGGTGCAGAGGCGGAGATTCGCAGCGTCTCGGTGATCGGCGGCGTCGACTTCCAGCCGAACGAGAACGTCACGGTCGGCGTCTTCGGCGGCTATGGCCGCGGCGACATCTCGAGCCCCGCGCGCCGCACCAGCGGCAACGTTGACACCGCCAGCCTTGGCGTCTACGGCAGCTACAAGCAGGGCAATCTGCGGCTGCGCGCCGGCGCACAGGCCGCCCGCCATCAGGCGTCGCTGCAGCGGCAAGTGGACGTTGGCCCGCTGCAGGGCGTTGCCGCCAGCGACTATTCAGGCTGGTCGGCCGAGGTCTTCGGCGAAGCCGGCTACAACTTCGATATCGGCGGCGTTTCGGTCGAGCCGTATGTCGGCATCTCGCATTTCGAAGCCCGCACCGACGGCTTTCAGGAAAGCGGTGCCGGGGCAGCGAACCTCTATTCCGGCGGCAACCGCGTCTCGCGCACCGATCTCGAAGTGGGCGTGCGTGCCGGAACCACCTATGTCACGCCGGGCGGCATGCGGGTGCGGCCGAGTGTGGCGGTTGCGTACCAGAGGAACCTCCACGGCGCCGGCTCCACCAGCCGCCACCACTTTGCGGGCGGCCCGGAGATGGCGATCAGTTCCTCGCTGCCTGGCGTCGATGCGGCGCTCGTCGAAGCGCGTGTCGATGTCGACGTCACCCAGGAGCTTGAAGCCGGCGTCTTCTATCGCGGCACCTGGGCGCGCCACGGCGACGCGCACCTGATCGGCGCCGGGCTGACGTATCATTTCTAAGGGTTGGCGGCGGGGCACCGCCAATACGGATGCGCTCCGCGCCAAGCGCCACGTGTGAGGCTGGTGTACCGACGAAGCGGGTTGCTCTCTGACGGCTTTGAGAAGCCCCCGCCTTCCCCAGGCCTGAAGCCGAGGCTATGTCGGGACGCTGTGAGTGGCGCGCGGCGCCGCTCTAATCCTCACGTCAGGTGACATCCCTGATCTGACCATTCATCCAAAAAAAATCGCCGCTCCTCGGGTGAGGAACGGCGATTTGTAATGCTGGCTGAGAAGGCGTTTTCACCTACTCGATCATGGGCAGCAATGCGTTGATGCTGTCCTTGGCGTCACCGTAGAACATGCGCGTGTTCTCCTTGTAGAACAGCGGGTTCTCGATGCCGGAGTAGCCGGTACCCTTGCCGCGCTTGGAGACAAAGACGTGGCGCGCCTTCCACACTTCCAGCACCGGCATGCCGGCGATCGGGCTGTTCGGATCTTCCTGCGCGGCCGGATTGACGATGTCGTTCGAGCCGATGACGATGACGACGTCGGTGTCGGGGAAGTCGTCGTTGATCTCGTCCATCTCGAGCACGATGTCGTACGGCACCTTGGCTTCGGCGAGGAGCACGTTCATGTGGCCGGGAAGACGGCCCGCGACCGGGTGGATCGCAAAGCGCACTTCCTTGCCGCGGGCGCGCAGCTTGCGGGTCAGCTCGCTCACGGCTCCTTGTGCCTGCGCCACTGCCATGCCGTAGCCCGGCACGATGATGATCGAGCTTGCCTCGTTGAGCGCTGCCGCCACGCCTTCGGCGTCGATCGCGATCTGCTCGCCCTCGATCTCCATCGCCGGGCCGGTCGTATTGCCGAAGCCGCCGAGGATCACCGAGATGAACGAGCGGTTCATCGCCTTGCACATGATGTAGGAGAGGATCGCACCCGACGAGCCAACCAGCGCACCGGTGACGATCAGCAGATCATTGCCGAGCGAGAAGCCGATCGCAGCTGCCGCCCAGCCCGAATAGCTGTTCAGCATCGACACCACCACCGGCATGTCGGCGCCGCCGATGCCCATGATGAGATGATAGCCGATGAAGAAGGCAAGGAGCGTCATCAGGAACAGCGCCCAGAACGAGCCGGTGTTCAGATAGACGATCAAGAGGATCAGCGAGATGATCGCAGCACCCGCATTGAGCGCATGGCCGCCCGGCAGCTTCTTTGCCTTGCCGTCGACCTTGCCGGCGAGCTTGCCGAAGGCAATGACGGAACCGGTAAAGGTCACCGCACCGATGAAGACGCCAAGAAAGGTTTCGACCTTCAGGATGGCGATCTCGGCCGGGGATTTTGCCAAAAGCTTCACCGCAAAGGCGCTGAGCTCATGCGGTTCGAGGCCAAGCAGTGCCGCCGGATCGCCGATGGCATGGCCGAGGCGGGCAAGCTCGATGTGGGTCGAAAAGCCGATGAAGACGGCGGCAAGGCCGACGAAGCTGTGCAGCGCCGCCACCAACTGCGGCATCTCGGTCATCTGCACGCGCGCCGCCACCAGATAGCCGAGCACGGAGCCCGCGATCAGCATCAGCACGATCAGCCAGTGATGGCCGACGCCCGGCGTGAAGATCGCCGCGCAGACCGCGAGCGCCATGCCGGCAATGCCGTACCAGACCGCGCGCTTGGCGCTTTCCTGGCCCGACAGTCCGCCAAGGCAGAGGATAAACAGCACCGCCGCGGCAATATAGGCCGCAATGACAATGCCGGGGTCGCCGATGTGGGCGAACATCTGTTCGAGGTTGTGCATGTCTTAGCTCCCCGCGCTCTACGACTTCTGGAACATGGCGAGCATGCGCCGGGTGACGAGGAAGCCGCCGACAATGTTGATGGTCGCAATCAGCACCGAGATCGCACCGAGGATGGCGACGATCCAGGACGAGGAGCCGATCTGCGCGACGGCGCCGAGGATGATGATACCGGACACTGCATTGGTGACCGCCATCAGCGGCGTGTGCAGCGAGTGCGAGACGTTCCAGATCACCTGGAAGCCGACGAAGCAGGCCAGCATGAACACCACGAAGTGCGACATGAAGCTCGGCGGCGCATAGGCGCCGACAAGCAGGATCAGGACGGTGCCGATCGCGAGTAGCCCGACCTGCGTCCCGGTTGCCTTGCGGAAGGCTTCCGCCTCCTGCGCACGGCGCTCTTCCGGCGTCAGTTCCTTCGGCTTTTCCTGCTTCTTTACCGACGCGATCGCCTGCACTTTCGGCGGCGGCGGCGGGAAGGTGATCGCCCCGTCATGAGTGACGGTCGCACCGCGGATGACATCGTCTTCCATGTTGTGGACGATGACGCCGTCCTTGGAAGGCGTCAGATCCGAAAGGAAGTGACGGACGTTGTTGGCGTAGAGCATCGAGGCCTGGGAGGCCATGCGGCTCGGGAAGTCGGTGTAGCCGATGATGACGACGCCGTTGTCGGTGACAACGCGCTCGTCGGCTCTGGTCAGCTCGCAGTTGCCGCCGCGCTCGGCCGCAAGGTCGACGATGACCGAACCCGGCTTCATCGCCTCGACCATGTCCTTCGTCCATAGCACCGGAGCCGGACGACCGGGGATCAGTGCCGTGGTGATGACGATGTCCATGTCGGGCGCAAGCTCGCGGAATTTTGCCAGCTGCTTTTCCCGGAATTCGGGGCTCGAGGGCGCTGCATAGCCGCCGGTAGCGGCACCATCCTGCGCTTCCTCGAACTCGAGAAAGACGAATTCGGCGCCCATCGACTCGATCTGCTCGGCCACCTCTGGGCGCACGTCAAAGGCATAGGTGATCGCGCCAAGACTGACCGAGGTACCGATCGCCGCAAGACCGGCAACGCCCGCGCCCACCACCAGCACCTTGGCCGGCGGGATCTTTCCCGCCGCCGTCACCTGTCCGGTAAAGAAGCGACCGAAATTGTTGCCCGCCTCAATGACAGCACGGTAGCCGGCGATGTTCGCCATCGACGACAGCGCGTCCATCTTCTGCGCGCGCGAGATGCGCGGCACCATGTCCATCGCGATCGTCGTGACGCCGCGTTCCTTCAGCTCCTCGAGAAGCTCGGAACTCTGGGCCGGATAGATGAACGAGATCAGCGTCTGGCCCTTGCGGAAGAGTTTCACCTCTCCTTCGGCCGGCGGGCGAACCTTCACCACCACATCGACTTCGCTGAAAAGTGCTGCCGCATCCGGCACCACCGTCACGCCAGCCGCACGATAGGCATCGTCCGAAATGCCGGCCGCAGCACCTGCGCCCGCCACCACGAAGCAGGCATGGCCGAGTTTCTCGAGCTGCCGTGCGCTGTCGGGCGTCAGGGCAACGCGCTGCTCGCCAGGATAGACTTCCTGTAATGCACCAATTCTCAAGGGCCGTTCCTCCTGAGAGCTAGAGTGACCATATGACCGCACGAGGATCGCCAAGACAGCATAATCCTGTTGACCCTGCGGCAGGACGCTAACGGAGAAGTCGTCCTGTTGAAAAGGCGGCCCCCGCACGAGACCGCCTCTCCTTGTGGAATCGCCTTATATGTGGCGGTAACGATTGTCTCAATAGGACTCGGGCAAGCGAGCCCCGGTCTGCTTAAAGGTGAGGCCACTTGTTGCGTGGTCGATGCGGCGGAAAACTTTGGTTTCACGCCTCAAGCCGCATCTATGGCGTCTCGAAGTGCCGGACCTGCAGCGCTCTGTCGCAGGTCCTGAACCACTAAATAATTAGCCCTGCGGCGCGGCGACAGAGCGTCCGGCGTAGGCAGCGCCGGTGCTACCGGGGCTCGTTTCGCCAGGGCGGAAGCTGCGGCGGCCGAGGCGAACGCAGGTGAAGTCTGCGCGGTTCTTCTGATCGAGCGGCAGGATATTACGAAAGTCGAACACGTAGCGCCGCCGCATCAGCCCGGCGAGACGGGGCATGTCGAGGCTTGCGTAGTCGCTCCATTCGGTCAGCACGACAAGCGCGTCTGCGCCGCGGGCGGCGTCGTAAGGGGTTTCCGCGATTTCAAGTTCGGGGTTCAAGCGGGCAGCATTTTGCGCCGCCTGCGGGTCATGCGCCCGCACAACCATTCCGGAACGCTGCAGGTGAGCGATGATCGGCAGCGCAGGCGACTCGCGCACGTCATCGGTGCCCGCCTTGAAGGCAAGGCCGAGCACGGCAACTCGGGCGCCGTGCCTAAGCCCTGCTTCCGAGATGATGCGCTCGGCGAGGCGGCGCTTGCGCATCTCGTTGCGCTCGATCAGGAGCTCGACCAGCCCCTGGCGGGTACCGAGGCGGCGGCCGGTGGCGGCGAAGGCGCGGGTGTCCTTGGGAAAGCAGGAGCCGCCAAAGCCGGGACCAGGTGTCAGGAAGTTCTGGCCTATACGACGATCGAGGCCGATGCCTTCCGCCACCGCCATCACGTCGGCGCCGGCCTGCTCGCAAAGGTCCGAGACGTCGTTGATGAAGCCGATCTTGAGCGCGAGGAACGCATTTGCCGCGTGCTTGATGAGTTCGGCATTGGTCGTCGTCGTGGCCAGCACCGGCACGCCCGTTTTGGCAAGCGGTGCGTAGATTTCGCGTAGCGTTGCGCTGGCGCGTGGATCGTCGGCGCCGAACACGATGCGGTCAGGGCACATGAAGTCATCGATTGCGCTGCCCTCACGCAAAAATTCCGGATTTGAGGCGACGCTGAAGTCGAGCGAGCGGCGGGTCTCGGCGATCACCTCCCGGATGCGCGACGAGGTCCCGGCTGATACCGTCGACTTGACGATGACGACGGCACCGCTCTTGAGATGCGGTGCGACCGAGCGCGCCGCGCCATCGAGCTGGGAAAGGTCGATGTCGCCATTGGGGAGGCTCGGCGTGCCGACGGCGAGGAACACGGCAGCGGCATCGGCCACGCACTCGCGCGCCGACGCCGTGAAGGAGAGCTCGCCCGAAGAGATCCCGTCGCGCAGCAGCTCATCGAGTCCTGGCTCGTAGATCGGTACCTCGCCGCAGCGAAGCCGTTTAATCCGCTCCTCCAGTGCGTCGCAGCAGACGACCTGATGGCCCAGCTTCACGAGACAGGCACTTGTTGTGAGCCCGACATACCCGGCACCGATGATGGCTATGCGCATCTGGATCTCCCTTATCGACGCGCCCTAACCACGACTTTCGGTTGATGTTCCTGAGCCAGCAGAGGAACAAGATGATCCCGTCCGCGATTAGGCCGGTCTTCCCCACGAGCCGGAACAGGTGTGACGATGACAATTCTGCTGCGCGATGCGCAACGACCGGGCCGCTTCGGCAACAGGCTGATGCAGGCTGCGGTGCTGACGGGTCCGGGGCAAGTGCGCGTTGAAGACGTGCCCTTGCCACAGCCGGGAGCAGGCGAGGTGCGGGTCCGGATGCTGGGTTGCGGCGTCTGCGCCTCCAACCTTGGTCCGTGGGCAGGTCCGGAATGGATGAAGTTCCCGACGCCTCCCGGCGACCTGGGTCACGAAGGCTGGGGCGTTGTCGATGCCGTGGGCGCGGGCGTTAGCGGTCTTGCCGAGGGAGACGAGGTCGCAACGCTGTTCTATCGCAGCTACGCCCAGTATGATGTAGGCCCCGCGGAGGCCGTGCTAAAGCTGCCGGCTTCGCTTCAGGGCAGCCCCTTTCCCGGGGAGCCGCTCGCCTGCGCCATGAACATCTTCCGCCGCGCGGCGATCCGGCCCGGCCAGCGCGTCGCCATCGTCGGCATCGGCTTTCTTGGCGCGATCCTGATGCGGCTGGCAAGCCTCGCGGGCGCCGAAGTGGTTGCTATTTCCCGCCGTCCGTTTTCGCGTGAGATCGCCGAAGTGATGGGCGCGCGTCACACGGTCCCGCTCGATGACCGCTCTGACTCGCGCGACCAGACGTTCGAGCTTTCTTCGGGAATGCCGTTCGAGCGGGTGATCGAGGCAACGGGCAAGCAGATGCCACTCGATCTCGCCGGCGATCTCATCGCGGAACGCGGGAGGCTCGTCATTGCCGGCTATCATCAGGACGGCCCGCGCATGGTCGATATGCAGCAGTGGAACTGGCGCGGCATCGACGTCATCAACGCGCACGAGCGTGATCAACGCATCTACCGTCGCGGTCTGCGCGAGGCGATACAGGCGGTCGAGGACGGCCGGATCCTGCTCGAGCCGCTGCTGACGCACGCCTTCCCGCTCGAGCGGTTGGGTGAGGCGCTCGACGCCACGCGCGATCGCGCTGACGGTTTCCTCAAGGCAACGGTGACGATCGCATGACCGGCGCCTCCTCTCGTCCCCGCGTCGGTTTTCTTGGCGTTGGCTGGATCGGCCTCAACCGCATGAACGCGCTTGCTGCCTCCGGCCATGCCGAGATCGCGGCGGTTGCCGATCCGAACCCGGATATGGTCACGGCGGCGCTCATCGAGGCGCCGGATGCGACGCCGATGACATCGCTCGAAGATCTGCTGGCCTTCGATCTCGACGGCATCGTAGTTGCCACGCCCAGCGCCCTGCATGCGGACCAGGCCGTTGCCGCACTTGAGGCTGGCCTTGCCGTGTTCTGTCAGAAGCCGCTTGGCCGATCTGAAGCTGAGGCACGCAGGGTAACGGACGCCGCCCGAAGTGCCGACCGCCTGCTTGGCGTTGACCTTTCCTACCGCCATACCCGCGGCATGGAGGAAGTGCGCCGCCTGATCCAGTCGAACGCCCTCGGCCGGATCTTCGCCGCGGACCTGACCTTCCACAACGCCTATGGGCCGGACAAGCCGTGGTTCTATGACCGCAAGCTCGCGGGCGGCGGCTGCCTGATGGACCTTGGCACCCATCTCGTCGACCTCGCTCTGTGGACGCTTGGCTTTCCCGAAGTCGAGGAGGTTAGCGGCCGGCTCTATGCGAAGGCCCAGACCGCAGGGCCAAACGACGTTGAGGACTACGCGACGGTACGAATGCTGCTCGAAACAGGTGCTGAAGTGATCCTTGCCTGCTCGTGGAAGCTGAACGCCGGGCAGGATGCCGACATCTCCGCGACCTTCTATGGCGAAAACGGCGCAGCGCGGTTCCGCAACATTAATGGCTCGTTCTACGACTTTCAGGCCGAGCATCTGGTTGGCACCGAGCGGCGCTCTTTGGTCGAACCGCCGGACCTGTGGGGCGGGCGTGCGATCGTAGAGTGGGGCGAGCAGCTTGGTGTGGGAAACAAGTTCGATCCCCAGATCGAGAAGCATCTCCGGGCAATGCAGGTGTTGGACCACGTTTATCGTGCTCATGCGCGGTGACGGCCCGCAAAGGGGTCGGCGGAACAATTCTTCCGGACCCTTGTTGGGGGGCTTCTTCAACAACCTTCCCGGGAGCACTCCGTGAACAAGCGTGTATTGGTAACTGGCGGCTGCGGGTTCATCGGCCGCCACCTGACCAGGGAACTCCTCGACAATGGCTATCAGGTCCGCGTGCTCGACAGCCTGATCGACCAGGTGCACGGGGGCACGGAAGCCCAGCTTGATCCGCGAGTAGAGCTGTTTCAGGGTGATGTGCGCGACGCGATGGTGGTCCGACCGGCGCTGATCGATATCGATATGGTTGTGCATCTGGCCGCCGAAGTCGGTGTCGGCCAGTCGATGTACGAGATCGCTCGCTATGTCGGCGCCAACGACCTTGGCACCGCTGTTCTCCTCGAGGAGATCGCCCGCACGCAGATCAGCCGCATCGTCGTGGCCTCCTCGATGAGCGTCTATGGCGAAGGTCTCTATGAGGACAGCCAGGGTCGGCTGCACAACAACGTGCGCCGCAACGTGTTCCAGATTGGACCCGGAGCCTGGGAACCGCTTGATCAGCAAGGCCAGCCGCTCTCGCCGGTGGCGACCGACGAGGAAAAGCCGGTAGACCTCGCTTCGATCTATGCGCTTACTAAATACGCGCAGGAGCGTGCGGTTATGATCTTCGCCGAGGCCTATCGCCGGGAAGCGGTGGCTCTGCGCCTGTTCAACGTGTTCGGCCCTGGACAGGCCCTGTCCAACCCTTACACCGGTGTTCTCGCGAATTTCGCCTCACGCCTTGCAGCCGGCCAGCCGCCGATGATCTTCGAGGATGGTCGCCAACGGCGCGACTTCGTGCATGTGCGGGATGTCGCCCGCGCCTTCCGCCTCGCGCTCGAAAAGCAGCAGGCATCCGGCCATGTCATCAACATAGGCAGCGGCGTTTCCTGGTCCGTCGCCGAGGTTGCGCGGCTGCTCGCGGAGGCCATGAACGTTCCCGAGATTGCGCCGGAGATTCTTGGCAAGGCCCGCGCCGGCGATATCCGCAACTGCTTCGCGGACATTTCCAAGGCGCGCGAGCTGCTCGGCTATCAGCCGCAACATCCGCTGGATGGAAGCCTCGGTGAGCTTGCCGCCTGGGTGCGCGAGGCTGGCGGCACCGACCGCGGTCCCGAAATGCGCCGTCAGCTCGAGGAGCGGGGACTTGTTTCATGACGGATACCCCGCGCTTCGGCTTCGTCGAATGGTTCCGCCCCGGCGAGTATGAACGCACCGAGGCGATCTTGCCGGAAATCAAGGCCTCGGGCGCCTCATGGCTGCGCACGCACCTGTCCTGGGCTGAATATCTCGCGCCGGGGGGCGAGGAGTGGTTCGACTGGCTGCTGCCGAAGCTCGGCAAGGAACTCGAGATCCTGCCTTGCATCCATTATACACCGCCGTCGTTGTCGCGCACAGGTCGAACGTCAGGCGCGCCGCAGCGGCTGCAGGACTATGCCGATTTCGTCGATCATGTGCTGAGCCGCTATGGCAAGCATTTCCGCGATGTCGAGCTCTGGAACGAGCCTAACAACCTGCTCGACTGGGACTGGCGCGAAGACACCGACTTCAACCTGTTCTGCGAGATGGTCGGGGCCGCTGCTTACTGGGTACGTCAGCGCGGCTGGCGGGCGGTGCTTGGCGGGCCGTGTCCCTTCGATCCCTACTGGGTCGACCTGATGGGTGAGCGCGGCATCCTCGCCGAATGCGGCGCAGTCGGATTCCATGGTTTCCCCGGCACATGGGACAGCGAGATGGGCAGCTGGGGCGGCTGGGATCTGCACCTCGGCGAGATGCGCCGCATCCTGGACCGCTATAACCCCGACGCCGAGATCTGGGTCACCGAGACCGGATATTCGACCTGGCGCAACGACGAGTTCGAACAGGCGCGCCGTTTTGCGGCCGCCCTCAAAGTGCCCGCAGACCGGGTCTACTGGTATTCATGGCGGGACGTTCCGCATGACGTGCCGGTTCAGGAAGGTTTCTGGTTCGATGCGCGCCACTACCACCTCGGCGCGGTCGAGGCTGGCGGGCGCAAAAAACTGCTCGCTCGCCTGCTCATCGAAGGCGGCGTCGAGCAGGTTCAGGCATTTGCCGATATCGCGTCGCCTTACGTCGCCTCCGGCAAGACGCCTGCGCTCGTCACAGGAGGCGCTGGCTTCATCGGCAGCAACCTCGCGGCCTCGCTTCTAGCTGAAGGCGAAGAGGTCATCATCCTCGACAACCTTTCGCGCCCAGGCGTCGATGAGAACCTTGCCTGGCTGAAGGAGCAGTTCGGGGAGCGGGTGCATCCCTTCCTGGCCGACATTCGCGACCTGCCTGCGATCGAGCCAGCTTTTGCCGATGCATCTTCTGTCTTCCACCTCGCCGCCCAGACGGCGGTAACGACAAGCCTCGACCAGCCGATCGACGACTTCGAGGTTAACGCGCGCGGCACGCTCAACGTGCTCGAGGCGGTGCGCCGCTCCGGCAGGCAAGTCCCGCTCATCTTTGCCTCCACCAACAAGGTTTACGGCTCGCTCGCCGACCTCGAGATGATCGAGCTGGAGGATCGTTACATCCCCGCCGACGAAACGACTCGTCGGCACGGCATCGGTGAGGCCCGTCCCTTAGACCTCTGCACACCCTATGGGTGTTCAAAGGGTGCAGCGGACCAGTATGTCCTCGACTACTGTAAGTCCTATGGCATTCCCTCAGCCGTGCTGCGCATGAGCTGCATCTATGGCCCGCGCCAATTCGGCACCGAGGACCAGGGGTGGGTGGCGCATTTCCTGATCCAGGCCCTGAAAGGCGAACCAATTACCGTTTATGGCGATGGCAAGCAGGTGCGCGACGTCTTGCATGTGAGCGACGCGGTCGCGGCCTACCGGATGCTGCGTGACGAGATCGGCCGCGTGAAGGGCGAGGCTTTCAACCTCGGCGGCGGCCCCGGCAATGCGGTGAGCCTGACGACGGTGTTGCAGCAGATCGGTGTCCTCTGCCACCGTCGCCCCCAGCTTAGCTTCGACGACTGGCGGCAGGGCGACCAACCCTACTTCGTTGCCGATACGTCGAAGTTAAGGGACCGGCTCGGCTGGAAGGCGAAGGTCGGCTGGAAGGCCGGGCTTGCCGATCTCGCATCATGGCTGCGCGAACATCGCGGCCTGGGGACGAGCGAGCCCCAACGTCAACGGGCCAGAGCATGATGACGCGGCCAAGCCAGCGCCGCATCCTGATGACGCTCGACGCCGTCGGCGGCGTGTGGCGCTACGCCATGGAACTCGCGGCATCGCTCAAATTGCACCGTTACGACACGCTGTTCGCTGGCTTCGGCCCTGAGCCCTCTGCCGCACAGGTCGAAGAAGCACAGCGGATCGGCGAGCTTGTGTGGCAGCCGCATCCGCTCGACTGGATGGTGGATGACGAGCGCGAACTTGACGGTATCGGCGACGCTATCGAGGCGATGGCAGAAGCCCATGACGTCGATCTTCTTCATCTTAACCTGCCCTCGCAGGCTGCGAACCTGCGCTCGCGAAGGCCAGTGCTCGTTGTTTCGCATTCCTGTGTTGTCACCTGGTGGCACGTCATGCGCGAAGAGCCGCTGCCCACGGAGTGGCACTGGAAACAGGCGCTAAACGAACGCGGGTTTACCGCTGCTGATGCGATCGTGTCGCCAAGCGAAAGCCACGCTTCACTGCTGCGCACCTGCTACCAGCTGCCGCGGGAAATCTCCGTTGTCTACAATGCCATGGAGAGCGAGCTGCACGGGTCGGTGAAGGAGCCGTTCGTGCTCGCCGCTGGTCGCTGGTGGGACGAGAGCAAGAACGCGCGGATCCTCGACCAAGCGGCGCGAGAATCTTCGTGGGAAGTGGAGCTTGCAGGCAGTACCCGCAGCCCCTCCGGCGGCGAAGTTGAAATCTCGCATGCCACCCAACTTGGCGAGCTGTCCCACGATGCCCTCATCGATCGCATCCGCCATGCCGCGATCGTCGTCTCTCCCTCGCTCTATGAACCGTTCGGGCTCCTCGCCCTTGAGGGCGCCCGGGCCGGTGCAGCCCTCGCTCTGGCCGACATCCCGACCTACCGCGAGTTGTGGGATGACTGCGCTCTGTTCTTTGATCCGCGTGACGGGGAAGCCCTCGTCAGTGTGCTTGCCCGCTACGCCCGCGATCACGTCCTGCGCGAGGAAATGGGCCGCCAGGCCCTCCGGCGGTCCCGGACCTTCACACCCGTAAACCAGGCGGCCGCCATGGCCCACCTCTACGAATTCCTTATCACGCCCGCGGAATTGCGCCGGGCAAGGAGTGCCTGATGCGCTTTGCCTTCTACACCCATTCCCTTGTTTCCGACTGGAACCATGGCAATGCGCATTTTCTCCGCGGCATCCTACGGGAGCTGATGGCCTTCGGCCACGAAGCGATCGCGCTCGAGCGGGCAAACAGCTGGAGCCGCAGCAACCTCGTTGCCACCCAAGGCCATGCGGCTGAAACGCGATTTGGCGAAGATTTTCCTCAGCTTGTATCGATCACCTATGACGACGATTTCGACCACGAAACAGCTCTTGCTGACATGGACGTCGTTGTGGTGCACGAGTGGACCGACCCTGAGCTTGCCGCGCGCATCGGGAAGATGAAGCGGCAGGGCGCGAAGTTCAGGCTGCTCTTCCACGACACCCACCACCGCGCTGTCTCAGCCACCACCGAAATCGCCGCCTTCGATCTTTCCGACTACGATCTCGTGCTCGCCTTCGGCGAGGCTCTGCGCCAGCGATACCTCCAGGCCGGCTGGGGCCGGCAGGTTGTCACCTGGCACGAGGCGGCAGACACCGCCCTGTTCCATCCGCTGCCGGAAATCGACTGGGAGAGCGACCTCGTCTGGATTGGCAACTGGGGCGATGGCGAGCGCAGCGACGAAATCACCCGGTTCCTGATCGAGCCGGTCAACAACCTCGGACTCAACGCAAAAATACACGGAGTCCGTTACCCCGACGCTGCCCTCGCGGCGCTGAACAAGGCTGGTATCGCTTATGGCGGTTGGGTTGCGAACGCCGACGTGCCAAAGGTGTTCGCCCGCCACCGCGTGACGGTCCACATCCCGCGCCGGCCCTATGTCGAGTCGCTGCCGGGCATTCCGACGATCCGGGTTTTCGAGGCGCTTGCTTGCGGCATCCCGCTGGTCTGCGCGCCGTGGAACGATGCGGAAAACCTGTTCCGTCCCGGCAAAGACTATCTTGTCGCTCGTGATGGCCGGGAAATGGAACAGCAGCTTTCCCTCATCCTTCACGAGCCGTCCGCCGCGCGTGAACTCGCCGCATCGGGACTCGCCACGATCCGTGCCCGCCACACCTGCCGCCATCGCGTCGAGGAGTTGCTGGGCCATCTCGAAAACTTCGGCCTGCCGCAGGCAGCAAAATCTCCAGCAAAGGAAGCAGCAGAATGAAGATCGCTTTCTACGGTTCGAGCCTCCTGTCGTCCTACTGGAATGGCGCCGCCACCTACTATCGTGGACTGCTGCATGCGCTGGCACGGCGCGGCTATGACATCACCTTCTACGAGCCTGACGTCTACGAGCGGCAGCAGAACCGCGACATCGACGAGCCGGATTGGTGCCAGGTCGTCGTCTATCCCGGCACGGCAATGGCCATCGCCGATGTTACGCGCCATGCGGCGGAGGCTGACATCGTCGTTGTCACGAGCGGAATTGGGTTTGAGGACGATACGGTGCGCGAACTCGTCTACCGGAACGCCCGGCCCGGCGCGCTGCGCATCTTCTGGGACGTCGACGCTCCCGCCACGCTGCAGCAGATCGCCGCCGAGCCTGACCATCCGCTGCACGATCACCTGCAAAGCGTCGATCTGGTGCTCACCTATGGTGGCGGCGACCCGGTGATCTACGGTTACCGCTCGTTCGGCGCGCGCGAGTGCATCCCGATCTACAACGCGCTCGATCCCGAGACGCACCATCCGGTGCCTCCGGTCGCGCGCTTCAACGCGGACCTCTCGTTCCTTGGCAACCGCTTGCCCGACCGTGAGGCTCGTGTCGAAGAGTTCTTCCTTGGTGCCGCGCATGCGGCTCCGCAAAAGGCGTTCCTCCTTGGCGGTTCGGGCTGGCACGACAAGCCAGTGCCCCGAAACGTGCATCTTGTCGGCCATGTCCGCACGGCCGATCACAATGCTTTCAACGTTACGCCGCTCGCGGTCCTCAACATCAGCCGTGAAAGCATGGCGGCCAACGGTTTTTCGCCGGCGACGCGGGTGTTCGAGGCAGCAGGGGCCGGCGCCTGCCTCATCACCGACGACTGGGCTGGGCTCGACCTGTTCCTGAAGGATGGCGAGGAAGTCTTTGCCGCGCGCGATGGCCGTGACGTCGCCGAAATCCTCGAACGCCTGACGACGGCGACGGCAAAGGAAGTTGGCCAGAGAGCACGGGCACGCGTTCTGCGCGAGCACACCTACGATCGCCGCGCTGAAGAGGCCGACGCGATCTTCCGCCGGTTTTTTGCCGCTGAACGAAAGGTGGCGGCAGAATGAGGACGGCCAAGAAACTCGTCTTTGTCGGCCTGTCGCTGTCCTCTTCCTGGGGCAACGGCCACGCCACTACCTATCGGGCGCTGCTGAAGGGGCTGGCCGCCGATGGTCACGAGCTGGTCTTTCTGGAACGTGATGTGGAGTGGTATGCGGCGAACCGCGACCTCCCCTCTCCCGGCTTCTGCAAGCTGACGCTCTACGCAAGCCTTTCCGAACTGCGCGGTCTGCTTGCCGAACACGCCAATGCCGACGCGATCATCATCGGATCCTACGTTCCGGACGGGGTTGAGGTCATAGACCTCGCGGCTTCCATGACGCCCCGGGCTCTCGCCTTCTATGACATCGACACGCCGGTAACGCTGGGCAAGCTTGCCCGCGGCGACGAAGAGTTTCTCGCACGCCGGCAGATCCCGTTGTTCGACCTCTATTTTTCCTTCGCCGGCGGACGCGCTCTGAAAAAGCTCGAGAGCGAGTACGGCGCGAAAAAGGCGGTGCCGCTCTACTGCTCGGTCGATCCTGACCAGTACGGCCCGACCGGCGAGTCGATATGCTGGGATCTTGGCTATCTCGGCACCTACAGCCCGGACCGCCAGCCGGCGATCGAACGGCTGCTGGTCGAGCCGGCGCGGCGACTGCCCGACCTCTCCTTCGTCGTCGCCGGGCCGCAATATCCGGCCGACATCGACTGGCCGGAGAACGTCGAGCGCATCGATCACCTGCCGCCTTTGAGGCACCCGTCCTTCTACAGCCGTCAGCGTTTCACCCTGAACGTCACCCGCGCAGACATGATCGCGCTGGGTCATTCGCCGAGCGTGCGGCTGTTCGAAGCGGCCGCCTGCGGTGCGCCGATCATCAGTGACCGCTGGGACGGCCTCACCGATCTGCTCCCGGATGGCCAGGCTATCCTGATCGCCGACACGACCGAGCAGGTCATCGACATCCTGCAGCGCACGTCCGCTGCCCGCTCTCAGGACATTGCCGACACCGCCCGACGCATCGTGCTGGCCACCCACACCGGCTCCGCCCGTGCGCGGGAGCTGGTGGAGGCGATCGATAGTGTCCTTCAGTCCCGCATGATCGGGTGCGCCTAGCCGTCACGGCTTCAGCACCACCTTCACGCAGCCGTCCTTCTTATCGCGGAAGGTTTTGTAGAAGTCGGGACCATCTTCGAGGCTGCCGCGGTGGGTGATGACGAAGGACGGGTCGATCTCACCCTCGACGATCCGCTGCAGGAGTTGCGGCAAGTAGCGCTGAACCGGAGTCTGCGCCATCCTGAAGGTGAGGCCGCGATTGATGGCCGAGCCCATCGGCACCTTGTCGAGGAAGCCACCATAGACACCGACGATCGAGACGATGCCGAAGTTGCGGGTGCAATGGATCGCCTGGCGCAGCACGTGCGGCCGATCGGTCGCCATGTAGGTCGCAACTTTGATGCGGTCGACGATGGAATCGAAGCTCGCCGCCGCATGCGCCTCGCCGCCGACCGCGTCGATCGCGGCATCGACGCCGCGGCCGTTCGTCATTTCGTACAGCTTCTCGTAGATGTCGGCGTCCATGAAATCGAGCGTTTCGGCACCGCTCTGCCGGGCCATCTCGAGACGTTCCGGCACGGTGTCGATAGCGATGACACGCCCCGCGCCAAGCATGAAGGCACTGCGGATAGCCATCTGGCCGACGGGCCCGCAGCCCCAAACGCCGATCGTGTCGCCCGGCTGGATATTGCAGAACTCGGCCGCCATGAAGCCGGTCGGAAAGATGTCGGAGAGGAACAACACCTGCTCATCGGTGAGCCCGTCCGGTACTTTTATCGGCCCCACGTCGGCAAAGGGCACGCGCAGATACTCTGCCTGCCCGCCAGAATAGCCGCCCAGCATGTGCGAGTAGCCGAACAGTCCCGCTGGCGAATAGCCCCACATCTTCTCGGCCTTGGCCTTGTCAGGGTTGGAGCGTTCGCAGGCGGAGTAGTAGCCGCGCTGGCAGAAGAAGCATTCGCCGCAGGAGATGGTGAACGGCACCACCACGCGGTCGCCGACCTTGAGGTCGCCTGCATCCGGGCCGACTTCGACCACTTCGCCCATGGTCTCGTGCCCGACGATATCGCCCGAATGCATCTCAGGGATGACACCGTCATAGATGTGCAGGTCTGAGCCGCAGATGGCGCAGGCTGTGACCTTGATGATCGCGTCGCGCGGGTGCTGGATCTTCGGGTCGGGTACGCTTTCGCAGCGAATGTCGCTCTTGCCGTGCCAGGTGAGTGCCTTCATGGGTATCTCCGGTGGGCTGCTGGTGAGGGGGAAGATGAAATGGGCGCCTGCCAGAGCAGACGCCCCTGTGGATCAGATACGGCCCGGGAGCGGATCGTCGGCGGAAGTGCCTTCGATGCCGTCCGACGGCGAGGTGGACGAGGATTGGGTCAGATCCTTATCCCCGCCACCCAGCGCCCCGTGTGCCGCTTGCGACAGCTCCTCGCCGGCGGCTTTCGCCACCTTTGACAGCCGCTCGCTTACAGGCTCGCCGGAGCCGGTGAGGCCCTGGCGGTCAGCTTCGTCGCGCGCGGCCGCATAAACGTCGCCGGCAACTTCCTTCGCGCGCTCGACGCCTTCGGCCAGCATGCCTTCAGCCTGTTCCTTGGCCGTGCGGGCGGCTGAGCCGAGATAGCGTTCCTCTGTCCGAGTGGCCGGGATCATCGCACCAAGCGCGGCGCCGACCGCCAGCCCGAGTGCGCCGATGATCAGAGGCTCGCGCTCGAGCGCATCCGCAAATGTGTCACGGGCGCGGTTGCCGAAGTCGCTCGCCGACCGGTGCAGCGAGCTTGCGCCCGAATGCAGCTGGTCGCGCACGTCATGCATCGTCTCTCGGGCATACTGGCCAGCATTACTTGCGGTACCGGTGACGCTGGCCGCCGCGTGTGAAGCAGCATCGCTTGCGCTCGAAAGCCCGTCGCTCAGAGACGATGTGAAGCTGCTGCCTTCTGCATCGCCGCTATCTGCGACCGGATAGCCGGACCCCGCATTCTCGCCCGTATAGAGGGACGTGGCGGCCGTGTGGGAGGGCCGGTGCGAGGTCCGCGAGGACGAGACGCCAGAACCTGCCATCAGCCACGCAAGGCCTCCGCCGACAAGCGCCAGCGCCAGCGGGTTGTCGCGCACCTGGTCCTTGAAGTTGGTGAGGAACCGCTGCGCGTCTCCGTCCTTGAAGTAGCCAAGTGCTTCATCCATGAGCTGACCCGGGGACATCTTGTCCCGCAGCTGGCGGGTGGTTTCGCTGATTTCCGCGCGTACCTGCTCGGCCTCGCGTTCGAGTTCAGATGGTGAACGATCGGTCATGGTGCCTGCTCCCGTGCGAGTTGGCCGTCCTTGCGAAGCTGCGCAGCCGTGCGGCTGGGTGCGATTTCGGACGGCGACATGTTCGACGTGCCGCGCTTGACGAGGATCGCGCCAATCACGGCGACGATGACGCCGACGATCAGGGCGGCCCAGCCTGCCTCAAGTCCTGCCTTGACGAGCCCGGCGATCAACGCCTGCAGGAGAACGATCAGTGCCGCGAGCAGCAGCATCGCTCCCGCGGCAATCTCCATGACGCCGTTGCCTGCGCGGCCGACATTCTCCTTGAGCTCCGTGCGGAGCAGCTGGCTTTCTGTACGCACCAGCGTCGAGAGTTGCTCGACGAGGTCTGTCACGAGATTAGGGATGGTCCGTGGATCGCGTTCGACTGTCATGACGCATCCTCCTGAAAACTTGTGGTTCGGGCTGCATGCTCGCGCCCGGAGGCAGAGCTTGATCCGGACGACGAGGTTGCAGTGGAAGCAATGCGTCCGAGGGCAAAGCCGGCAAGGATCGACCCGGCTATGAAGCCAAGCGGGTTCTCGCGGCCAAAACGGCGAACGGCATCGAGCATTTCACCCGACGACTTGCCGTCGATCGAGCGTGACAAAGTCTCGAGGCCGGAGGCCGCGTGCGACACGAGTTCAGCCGCAGGGCCGGTGTTGTTGCGAGAAAGCTCGTCGCTGGCTGCGCGCAGGGCCCCGGCAAAACCCTGAAGGTGTGAAGTGGCAGCATCCTTCGCCTTGTCTGCCTGAGCCGACGCTGCCTTCGATGCTTCATCCTTCAGCGACCCGGCCTCGCGAGAAATCGCCTCGCTCGCACTGGATGCAGCGTCCCCGAACGACTGCCGCTCGCTTGAGAGGCGATCGCCGAATTGGCCCGGGTCTCCGGGTGCCGGCGCGCCGGTCGTGCGCTCATTGGTGTTCATGTTGCGCTCCTTTGAATTCCTGATGGGAGACCTGCAGGGAATGCTTGTTCATCCACTGGTCTGGCCCCCGAACCGGCAACAGTGCGTGGTGTTCCTCGCTGGTGCGGCCGCGGAAAAAGAAAAGGACCGGCGAGCCGGTCCTTCGGGTGGTGCTGATCACTTCAGCGCTTTGCTTCTTCGAGAGAGGCTTCCTGGCGCACCAGGTGCTGGATCGCGATCTCGCCCATGTTCTCCTCGAGCCACGCGGCCATCGCTTCTTCCTCGGCGCAGATTTCCTCGCACACACGCGCTGTTTCCATGTCGCCGTCGGCTTCGGCGGCGGCCACGAGAATGCGATAGGAGGCAATTTCCATGTGCTCGAAGGTGTAGCTGGCAAGCACGCCCTTCACGACCTCATCGCCGGCGAACACGCCGCTCAGGTTCTGCATCATGGCGGTGAACTTCATTGCCATGTCCTTGATGCCTGAGGAGGACGCGCCGCGCCTCTCGATGCAGGCTTCAAGCCGCGCACGCTGGCGCTTGGTCTCTTCCAGATGCTGCTCGATGCGTGCCTTCAGCGTCGGATAGTTCTCGATCCGCATGGCCTGGCCATTGAGCATGGTTTCAGCCTGCTCCTCCATCGCATGCGCGTCGCGCAGCCACTGATCGACGCGGTCCTTGATGTCGGTCATCTCGTTCTCCTGGGTTTGGGTTGGAAGTCGGGCTCCCAACAGGCGTTGGCGCGACATGTTCCCTCTCCCCGAAGATCTTCGAGGCCTGGCTGATCAGGAACATTTGCACGGAGGTTGCGGTTCGGCTGCAAAAACGAGGCGCCCATGCAGTCCCCTGACTTCCTCCCATTCCAGCACGCAAACCGCAGGCCACGGATTTGCACGCTATGAGGTCGCTCGCCCGCAACATGCGCGGAAAACGGCTTGAGCTGCAGCAACCCGCAGCGCCGGAACTGCTGGCAAGCCTCGCCCCCTACCGCCTGGCGGTCGAGAACATCAGCGCCGAAATCGACGGCGGCCGATTTCCGGCAAAAGCCATCATCAATCGTCCCTTTCTGGTCGAGGCCGACATCTTCAGCGACGGCCATGATGTGCTGGGCGCGGCACTTCGCACCCGCCGGACCGGCGAGGACAGCTGGCGCGAAACGCCCATGGCTTATGACGACAACGACCGTTGGGCCGGACATGCTGTCTTTGACGGGGTCGGCTTATGGCAGCTGTCGATCGCCGCGTGGCGAGACCTGTTCGCGACCTGGCGAGCCGACACGCTGAAAAAGCTGGCGGCCGGCCAGAACGTCGCTTTGGAAATTGTCGAAGGTCGGCAACTGGTAGAGGCGGCGGGCAGGCAAGCGCAGGTGGTTTTTGAGCTGCATGACCTGCTCGACCGGCTTCCGCACTCTCAGCAGGAGGAGGTGGCGCTAGACTTCCTCCTGGCCGACGAAACGCTTGAGGTAATGAAGCGGCTGGGACCGCGCACCAATCTCACCGTCTACCCGAAGGTCCTCGAGGTATGGGTTGACCGGGAACTTGCCGGCTTCAGCGCATGGTACGAGCTGATGCCCCGCTCACAGACGGATGATCCGGAGCGTCATGGCACATTCGACGACGTGATTGCCCGCCTGCCCTACGTTCGCGAGCTTGGCTTCGACGTCCTCTACTTCCCGCCGATCCACCCAATCGGCCGCACCAACCGCAAGGGCCGCAATAACAGCCTGACGCCGGAGCCAGGCGATCCCGGCAGCCCTTATGCGATCGGCTCCGAGGAAGGCGGGCATGATGCGATCCACCCGCAACTCGGGACGCTGGCAGACTTCGACCGGCTGGTAAGCGCCGCGGCTGACCATAGCCTCGAAATTGCGCTCGACTTCGCCATCCAGTGTTCGCCGGACCATCCCTGGATCCGCGAGCATCCGGAATGGTTCGACTGGCGTCCCGACGGCACCATCAAATTCGCCGAAAACCCGCCGAAGAAGTACGAGGACATCGTCAACGTCCACTTCTACCGCGATGCGATACCTGGCCTGTGGCTCGCACTGCGCGACATCGTCCTCTTCTGGATCGACCATGGCGTGAAAATCTTCCGGGTCGACAACCCGCACACGAAGCCCTTCCCGTTCTGGGAGTGGCTGATCAGCGACATTCGGGAACAGCAACCGGACGTGATCTTCCTCGCCGAGGCGTTCACGCGACCGAAGGTGATGGCGCGGCTCGCGAAGGTCGGCTTTACCCAGTCCTATTCCTACTTCACCTGGCGCAACACCAAGGAGGAACTGGAGACATACCTCACCGAACTGGTCGAGGGCCCGAACCGCCAGACGATGCGGCCGAACTTCTTCGTCAACACACCGGACATCAACCCGCGCTTCCTGCAGACGAGCGGCCGACCGGGCTTTCGCACGCGACTGGTGCTGGCCGCCACACTCGCCGGCAATTACGGCGTCTACAACGGCTTCGAGATATGCGAAGCGCGCGCAGTGCCCGGCAAGGAGGAATATCTCGACTCCGAGAAATACCAGATCCGCATCTGGGACATGGATCAGCCGGGCCACATCAAGAACGACATCGCGCTCATCAACCGGCTGAGGCGCGAGCACTCGGCACTGAAAGCTTACGAGTCCCTTCGTTTTTACAACGCCTGGGACGAGAACATCCTCTACTACGGCAAGAGCGATCCCGCAGCGGGAAGCTACCTCCTCTTCCACGTCAACCTCGACCCGCACAATCCCCATGAGGCCGAGTTCGAGGTGCCGCTGTGGGAGTTCGGACTGGAAGACACGGACTCTATCGAAGTCGAGGACCTCCTCCACGGCAACCGCTTCACCTGGCACGGCAAGCTGCACCGGCTGCGGCTTGATCCCGAAACGCGGCCCTACGCGATCTGGCGACTGATCCCTCCTGGAGAGGGCGGCCGATGAAGCATTTCACCCATCGCAGTGATGGCATCATCGATCGCAACGACCGCGAGTGGTACAAGGACGCGATCATCTACCAGCTGCACGTCAAGGCGTTCCAGGACTCCAATGGGGACGGCATTGGTGATTTCGCCGGCCTGATGCAGCGGCTCGATTACATCCAGGAACTCGGCGCAACCGCAATCTGGATGTTGCCGTTCTACCCCTCGCCGCTGCGCGACGACGGCTACGACATCGCCGAGTTCAAGGCGGTCAACCCGTCCTATGGCAAGCTCACCGACTTCCGCGCGCTCGTAACTGAGGCGCACCGGCGCGGCCTGCGCGTGATCACCGAGCTCGTCATCAACCACACCTCCGATCAGCATCCCTGGTTCCAGCGCGCGCGGCATTCGCGGCCGGGGTCGGCAGCACGCGACTTCTATGTCTGGAGCGACACTGACACAAAATTCCCCGAGACACGGATCATCTTCCTCGACACCGAAAAATCGAACTGGACGTGGGATCCGGTGGCCGGCGCTTTCTACTGGCATCGCTTCTATTCGCATCAGCCCGACCTGAACTTCGACAACCCGCGCGTGCTGCGCGAGGTGCTGCGAGTGATGCACTTCTGGCTCGAAATGGGGGTCGACGGCCTACGCCTCGATGCGATCCCCTATCTGGTGGAGCGCGAAGGCACCAACAACGAGAACCTCCCCGAGACGCACGAGATCCTGAAGAAGATACGGGCCGAGCTCGACGCGCACTATCCGGACCGGATGCTGCTCGCCGAAGCCAATCAGTGGCCGGAAGACACCCGCCCCTATTTCGGCGACGGCGATGAATGCCAGATGGGCTTTCACTTCCCGCTGATGCCGCGCATGTACATGGCGGTCGCGCAGGAGGACCGCCACCCGATCACCGATATCATCCGCCAGACGCCGGAGATCCCGCCCAATTGCCAATGGGGCATTTTCCTGCGCAACCACGACGAGCTGACGCTCGAGATGGTAACTGACAGCGAGCGCGACTATCTCTGGCAGACCTATGCCGAGGACAGCCGCGCCCGCATCAATCTTGGCATCCGCCGCCGCCTTGCACCACTGATGCAGAACGACCGGCGCAAGATCGAGCTGATGAATTCGCTGCTGCTGTCTATGCCGGGCACGCCGATCATCTACTACGGCGACGAGATCGGGATGGGCGACAACTACTATCTCGGCGACCGCGACGGCGTGCGCACGCCGATGCAGTGGTCATCCGACCGCAATGCCGGCTTTTCCCGCGCCGATCCGCATCGTCTCTACCTGCCGGTAGTGATGGATCCGACCTACGGCTACCAGGCGATCAACGTCGAGAGCCAGGACCGGGACCGATCTTCGCTGCTCAACTGGATGCGGCGCATCGTGGCGGTGCGCAAGAGCCACCGCGCCTTCGGCCGCGGGACGATGACGCTGCTTTACCCGCGCAACCGCAAGATCATCGCTTATGTGCGCGAATACGAGGACGAGCGGATCCTGTGCGTTGCCAACCTCTCGGCCGCGGCGCAGGCGGTGGAACTCGACCTGTCGCAGTGGAACGGCGCCGTGCCGATCGAACTGGCCGGCCGCTCACCCTTCCCGCCAATCGGCAGCCTCCCCTACCTCGTTACGCTACCTGGTTACGGCTTTTACTGGTTCCTTCTGGCCGAAGAGGCCGAGGCGCCGGACTGGCATGTGCCAATGCCCGGCATCCTGCCCGAATTCGTCACGCTGACCACCCGAGACGGGCGCGTTGATACCGCCGTAGCCGACCGCGACGCACGGCAATTCGACAACGGGGTGTTGCCCGAATTCTTCAGGCTTCAGCGCTGGTTCGCCGCCAAGGACCAGGAGATCCGTCACCTTTCGCTGCATCCGCTCGCGAGCCTCGATGAGGGGCGATACCTCCTTAACATCGTCGAAGTTGATACGGGTGACGGCGCGCAGTGCTATCTTCTTCCGCTCTCCGCACAATGGGGCGAGGACCACATCCGCTTCGGCGCGCCGAAGCTGTCTTACACTATCGCCAAGTTGCGTCGGGGTCCGAACGTGGGGGCGCTGCTCGACGGCACCTATGACGAGGAACTCGCGGCAAGCCTGCTTGCTCACCTGCGCGCCGGTGACGAGATCGCGGCCAGCGACGGCGGCACCATCAGCTTCCGGGCAGGCAGCGGCCTTGCAGAAATTGCCGAGGTGGGCGCGCCGCAGCTGCTCGGGGTCGAACAGAGCAACGTCTCGCTCGCCTTCGGTGACAGCCTGATCCTGAAGATCTACCGCAGGCTGCGCAGCGGCGTGCAGCCGGATGTCGAGATGGCAAAATTCCTCACCGAGACAGCGCATTTCGAGAACACGCCGGCCTTCCTGGGTTCGATCGAGCATCGCACACCTGATGGGAACGAAACGACCCTCGCCGTTGCCTTCGCCTTCGTCCGCAACCAAGGGGACGCATGGTCCGCGGTCACCGAGGCGCTGCGCCGGGAGGTGGACGAGTTTGCCCGAGAGGAGCATGCCGAAGAGACGGAAGCCCCGCCCGAGCCTGCGCATTTCTCCTTCCCGCTGTCGCTCGGAGCAGTGATCGGAGCGCGCACCGCCGAGTTTCACCGGGCGCTTGCGACCCAAACTGCCGACCCCGCATTCAGCCCCGAGAACATCACGGACGGGGACGTCCAAGGCTGGATTGCCGAAACCTCGGAGGAAGTCCGCCGGATCCTCGAGCGCCTGCGCACTGTGTCCTTCGAAACGGAGAGCACTTCAGCGACGACCGCAGCTGAGATTCTCAGCCGCGAAGACGAAATCTTTGCGCTGATCCAGCAGTCCAGTTCGTATCCAGCCGAAGGCCTGCGCGCCCGAATCCATGGCGATTATCACCTCGGACAATTGCTGGTGGCATCGGGTGACTTCGTCATCATCGACTTCGAGGGCGAGCCACATCGTCCGCTCGATGAACGACGCGGCAAATACTCGCCGCTACGGGACGTTGCCGGCATGCTGCGCTCGCTCGACTATGCAGCTGCGGCCGTGGAACGGTCGCTGAACGATCCAGGTGATGCCCACCGCGATACAGCCGCGGCGCGGTTGCGCCAGTGGCGCGACCAGACTTCTGGCGAATTCCTCGCGGCCTACTTCGGCTCCGACGCCTCCGATAGCAACCTCGCCGAAGCCAATGAAGGCTTCGATCGTGTTTCCCCATTCACCCGAGCGATTCTTGATCTCTTTTTGATCCAGAAAGCGGCCTACGAAATCGGCTACGAACTCGCCAACCGCCCGGACTGGGTCGGGATCCCCCTGCGGGGATTGTTGGAGATCTTGAATAAAAAGTAGCGGTAAGTCGGCAGTTTCGCCAAGGCCTCCGCCCTCCGGCAAGACGCCCTACGCCGCTTTATAATCCGCAGCGTTTAGCATCCAGCCCTTCGCGATGAAGTCGGCGCGCGGGGGATTGAAGAGGTCGATCAGCAGGTGCCAGCCATCGCCGGTGCCTTCAGTCGTGTGCTCGACTGTGGGCGGGATGACGACGAGGCTGGGGCTGGCGGCGGCAAGATGGACGTCCTCGCGCCAGTCGTCAGCGTTCTTGCCCCAGGGCGTGCGCAGGTGATGGACGAAGTCGCCTTCGAGCGCGAGGCCGCCTTGCGAGAAGTCGGCGTGCGCATGCGGCGAGAGCTGTCTGCGGTTGCGCGGCCCCTCATATCGCACCCAGTTGATGCTCATCGCGTCGGTCTGCAGCATCTTTAGCCGCGGATTGTCCGCCGGTGGCTGCAGCGTGTCCATGTCGTAGAGCGCCGGCAGCGGCGCAAGGCGGTTGTAGGATGAAGCGGATCGGGTTGGCGATATCAGCCAACCGGTCGAGCCGGGCTCAAGCGCGATGTCCGAGCGCGGCGCGACGATAGCGAGCTGCCGCTCGCCTTCCATCAGCTGGCCGGTTGCGAAGGCCTTGCCTCCCAGCAGGACGAAGATGCTTTCGCCCGTCGCCGGCGTTTCAAGCTTTGTGCCGATGTGGCCGGCGCGGATTCGTCGGACGGCAATGCCGTCGCCTTCGACCATTGTCACCGGCTCGGCCGTATCGATCGGCGTGTAGGAATGGCGCGTCGGCTGCATGGGTCAGCTCCCTGCACGTTTGAATGGCGCGGGGATGGCTACCGTCTCTCGCACCGTCAGGTACTGGATGCCGGCAGCGCGAGCGACGAGCGCGGCGCGTTGCGGATCAAAGCGCTGCTTCTCGTCGAGACATTCGTCGGCGAGGCGGATTGCAATGACTCGGCCGAGCACCAGCGTGCTCAGCGTGTCGCCCTCGCGTTCTGGTTCAATTTCGATGGTGCGGTAGAGGCGGCATTCGAGCGTTGCCGGGGCCCGCGCCACGCGTGGTGCGGCGACGTAGTCGCAGGGCTCCACGGCAATGCCGAGTTCTGCCGCCTCGTCCGTGCCCGGGGGCAGGGGCGCGGAAGTTGCCACCATTTGGCGCAGCAGATCCTCGCTGACGAGGTTCACGGAGAAGACCCCGGTGTCGAGGATGTTGGCGAGGGTATCCTTGCGCGGGCGGTCCTCCGGCGTGTTCATCGACACTGAGATGAACGGCGGCGCGCCGGAGGCGACGTTGAAGTGGGAGAACGGGGCGAGGTTTCGTCGCCCCTCCCTGTCCTGGCTGCCGATCCACGCGATCGGGCGCGGGGCGACGATGGCGTTCATCAGGCCGCGGTCGGCGAGCGGCGCGTCGCGCAGATCGATCAGCATGGACTATTCCAGGATGACGGGATTGGAGAGACGGCCGAGGCCAGAGATCTCGACGGCGACCTCACCCTGTGTCTCATGCAGGTTCACGCTGCGGTGGCCGTGCGGAAACTTTTCGTTGCCGCGCGCCGACGTGCCGAAGCAGAACATGTCGCCCGGCTCCAGCGTGAAGTAGCGCGAGGCTTCGGCGACGACTTCCTCGACTTTGAAGCGGTAGTTTGAGGTCGAATCCTCGGCGAACACCTCACCGTTGAACCAGCCGGTGACGGAGAGGTTGTTAGGGTCGGCCACATCATCGGCGGTCGTGATCCACGGCGCCATCGGGCCGAAGGTGTCCGAAGCCTTGGAGCGGGCGTGGTAGACGTAGTGGACGTCGCGGTCTTCCTCGCCATGTTGGCGCCGCCAGTTGAGGTGGAACGGGCGCAGCAGGTCCGACGAGCGCGAGGTCGAGATCGAGTCGAGCTGGAACTTCAGCCCGTGCGAGGTGATGTCGTTGATGATGCCGAAGCCGAAGATCGCGGCACGGGCTTCTTCCACGGTCGCGTCCTTGATGCGCTTGCCGATAATACCGGCGAGCTCAAGCTCCGGGATTGTTTCGCCATAGTTCTTGCGCACGATGATCGGCTTGCCGTGGCCTGTGAGCGACGACGGCGCCTTGAGGAAGAAGTTCGGCACGCCGGGATCGCGGAAGGCGGCCTTGCGGATACCCATATTGTTGAAGGCGACTCCAAGGATCTTGCTCGGGCGCGGCTGCGGGGCGAGCCAGTCGAGTCCGTCCGTCGAGAGCACATACGATGCCGGAAGGTCGCTGCGAGCGAGGATCGCCCGGGCTGCCTCGAGTGCCGGGGCGCCGGCCTCGATGAAGTCGTTCATGGACAGGCCAGCCTCGGCAAGACCGGCCTCGGCCAGCAGCGGACGCAGCAGCACTGCCTTGTCCTCGCCGCAGGCACCGACAAGTTCACGCCGGCCGTTGTGAAGAATGGTTCCGAGCTTCATTGCTATGCTCTCATTGTCTCGTTGACGCGATGTGGTATCGGCATAGCGCGCATGACCGCGGAGAAGGAGCGCGACGCTCGAATGTTCCGCGAACCGGAACACGGCGATTTTTGAGTGATGACTATGGCGGCCGAAACCTCTCTCGAGAAAGGCCTCGCAATCCTCGAGGCAATGAACCACCAGGGCCCCATGCGGCTGCGCGACATTCATGCGCGGACCGGCTATTCCAAGCCGACCATTGTGCGGATCCTGCAGGTGCTGGAAAGCCGGGGCTACGTCACACGGCTCGAGCGCAACGCCGGCTACTGCCTGTCGTCGCGCGTGCTGGCGCTGAGTGACGGCTACAACACCGTGTCGCGGCTGGTCGAGGCGGCAGCGCCGCCGCTAGACGCCTTCACTGAGCGGGCGCTTTGGCCGGCGGCTATGGCCGTGCTGGACTACGACCACATGGTGGTCCGTTATTCGACGATTTCGCGCAGCCCCCTGTCGCACAAGCATTCGACGATGAGCCGCAGGCTGTCGATGCTGCACCGGGCGCACGGACGCGCCTATCTCGCCTTTTGCCCGGAGGAGGAGCGCGAGCGGCTTTTCGCTCGCCTCGACAAGGCGGGCCGCGATTTCGTCGAGCCCTACATCGAGCTCTACCGCCGCCAGGGCTGGGCCGAGCGCGATCCAGCAACGGAGCCGCAGACCAACTCGATTGCCGTGCCGGTCCTTTGCCGTACGGGCCGCGTGGCGGCGACCGTCGGCATCACCTTCTTCCGCTCGGCGCTCGGCGAGGACGCCAAGGCGAGGATGGCGGAGGATCTGAAGGTGACGGCACAGGACATGCTGGAGCGGTTGCGGGCAATGCCACCGGCTGCCTCGTCAAGCGAACGCAGCGAGAGGGAAGGCCGCGAAGAGCTGCCCGGCCCGCAGGACATAGCCTGAGGGCCGGACGGCGGGCGCTCAGTCTTCGGCGAAGGCTTCCTCGCGCTTCTTGCGCAGGCTCGGCAGCATGGTCGAGATCAGCAGGACGGCGGCGAGGAGCAGCAGCGTCAGCGAGATCGGCCGGCTGACGAAGATCGAGAAGTCGCCCTTCGACAAGAGCAGCGAGCGACGCAGGTTCTCTTCCAGCAGCGGGCCGAGGATGAAGCCCAGCAGCAGCGGCGCCGGCTCGCACCTCAGCTTGTGCAAGAGGAAGCCGACGAGCCCGAAGACGCCCGCGACATAGACGTTGAAGCTCGAATTCTCGATCCCGTATAGGCCGATCAGGCAGAACATCAGGATCGCCGGATAAAGCACCGTATAGGGCACGCTGATCAGCTTCACCCAGAGGCCCACCAGTGGCAGGTTGAGCAGCACCAGGATCACATTGCCGATCAGCATCGAGGTGACGAGAGCCCAGAACATCGGAGCGTTCTGCGTCAGGACCATCGGGCCGGGGACAATGTTGTGCACCATCATCGCGCCCATCATCAGCGCCATCACGCCGTTGGAGGGGATAGCGAGGGTGAGCATCGGGATGAACGATGTCTGGGCCGCGGCATTATTGGCGGCCTCGGGTCCGGCAACGCCCTGGATCGCACCGTGGCCGAAGGCTGAAGGGTCCCGCGCGACCTTCTTTTCCAACGAATAGGCGGAGAAGGAGGCGAGCGCCGCGCCGCCGCCCGGCAGGATGCCGAGGATGGACCCAAGCAGCGTGCCGCGGATCGCCGCCGGCGTACCAAGTCGGAAATCGTCCTTGGACGGCCACAGGCGGGTCACACGGTGCAAGTCAGTCTTGCCGGACGACTTCTGTGCGACATTGGCCATGATCTCGGCGAAGGCGAACAGGCCCATGGAAATGGCGACGAACTCGAGGCCGGACATCAGCGGCAGCAGGCCGAAGCCGAAGCGGGTAACACCGCTGTTGAGATCGGTGCCGACAGTGCCGAGGATGAGCCCGACCACCACCATGCCGATCGCCTTGATGATCGAGCCGTTGGCGAGGATCACTGCAGCGATCAGGCCGACGATCATCAGCGAGAAATATTCGGGCGATTTGAACGACAGTGCCGCTTGCGCCAGGATTGGCGAGAAGCTGGCGATGAAGAAGGTAGCGAGCACGCCGGCGAGCACCGAAGCCAGGGCCGCCGTTGCCAGAGCCGCGCCGCCGCGGCCCTGCCGCGCCATCTGGTAGCCGTCGATGGCCGTTACGACCGACGAATTCTCGCCCGGCAGGTTTACGAGGATCGCGGTGGTCGAGCCGCCATACTGAGCGCCGTAATAGATGCCGGCGAGCATGATCAGCGCCGAGATCGGGTCGAGCGTGAAAGTCAGCGGCAGGAGCATCGCGATGGTAGCGAGCGGCCCCAGACCCGGCAGCACGCCGATCGCGGTACCGAGCAGCGCGCCGATGAAACAGTAGAGGATGTTGTGCAGCGCCAGCGAGTAGGAAAAGCCGAGCGCGAGATTGTCGATGAATTCCATGGGATCAGAACCTTACGACCGGCACACGGAGATCGAGCCCGACGATGAAGACGAGCCAGGCGAAGATCACGAGTGCGACGGAAACCGCCGCAACGCGCAGCCAGCTGGCGCGCGGCTCGGCTAGGGCGCCGATGAAGGTCGAGGCAATAACCGCCGGCGCAAGGCCGAATCGCTCCAGCAAGACCCCGGCTGCCAAGGCAGCGGCGGTGATGAAGATGATCGCCCGCCACGGCGTCGGGCCGAATTCCTCGCGCTCGCGCTTTGCCCAGCCAGAGACGAACACGCCTAGTCCCAGCAGGGCAAGCAAGATACCGAGGACGAACGGAAAGAAGCCCGGTCCCATGCGACCCGGCGTTCCGAGCGTATAGGTGGTTGCGCCCCACGCGACGGCGAGGCCGAAAGCGACGAACAGAAGGGCCGTTTGCCCGTCCGGACTGCGCAGCAAAAACCGCAGCATGTCAGCTCCTCCGGTAAAAAATTCGCCGCCCGTCCGAAGAATGGGATGCGGGCGGCGCGTAAGCGAAAAGATCAGGCCTTGGGCAGGTCCGCAATGTGCGAACCTGCGCGCACAGCCTCGAGGCGGCGGGCCTCCAGCTCGAACATCTTGAGACAGCCGTCGGCGACCGCACGCGCGTGCTCGAGCGGAACCACGCAGACACCGGTGTCGTCGGCGACGATCAGGTCGCCCGGATTGACACGCAGGCCGCAGATGCTGACCGGACCGTTGATCTCAGTCGTCTGGACGCGCCACTTGCCGGTGACGGGGGTCACCTCCGTTGCCCATTTCGGGAAACCGATCTCGCGCGACAGGTTGAGGTCGCGAATGCCGCCATCGACAATGGCACCCACGACGCCCTGGCGGTGGGCGATGGTCGAGGACACGCCCCCCATGTTCGATAGTCCCGCGACGCCCTGGATGACGACGACATCGCCGGGCTTGGCGAGGTTATGCGCCTCCATCTCAGCCATCCCGTTGAAGCCAGAGGCTGCACGCTGGTTGGGGTTGCCGTCGCCGCGAAGCGGCTCGTGGCGCACCGTCACCGCGGGTCCCACAATCGGCTGGCCGTGGATCGTCGGCTGTAGCTTCGAGGCGGCGATGGCGCCAAAGAGCCCCAGCTTGTCCATCACGTCCGACACCATCGAGGTATCGCAGCCGATGGTCCTGAAGGCGTCGATGATGTCCTGCGAGGGACGCGGAATGTCGAACGTGGCGATGCGCTCGGCGGCGATCTTGCCGGTCAGTCTTGGTGTCATTGTCGTATCCATAAAGCAGACCGGGCGGCTCACGCCGCCCGGAAGGAGTTGGCTTAGAACAGGCCCTTTTCCTTGACCTTGGTCCAGCGCTCGATCTCGTTGAGCACGAACTCCTTGGTCTTGGCTGGATCAAGTGCCAGCAGCACCGAGCCTTCGCCTTCGATTTCCTTGCGCATCTCTTCCGTGGTCAGGAACTCGACGGCAGCGTCCGAGACCTTCTTGACGATCTCCGCATCGGTGCCGGCGGGGGCCGCGATGCCGAACCAAGTACCCATCTCGAACGGGAAACCGGCCTCCGCGAAGGTCGGGACGTCAGGCGCGAGCGGGCTGCGCTCGGACGACGCGATCGCCAGTGCGCGCAGGGCGCCGCTCTCGACATGCGGCTGGACCAGCATGATAGTCGGCATCAGCATGTCGACCTCGCCGCTGACCACGGCCGTCACGGCCGGGCCGCCGCCGCCATAAGGAATTGCATTCATCTCAAGGCCGGCTTCAGCACCGAAAAGCACCGACGACAGGTGCGGCTGCGAGCGGTCACCGAAGGTGCCGTAGTTGACCGAGCCCGGCTCGTTCTTGGCGAGGTCGATGAACTCCTTGAGGTTCTCAGCCTTGACACTCGGGTGGACGACGAGTGCGGTCGGCGAGATCGAGACCATCGTCACCGGCTCGAAATCGGTGGCCGGGTCGTACGGCTTCTGGTCGCTGAGGACGACGTTGGTAACGTAGGACGACGACATCATCAGCAGGGTGTAGCCGTCCGGCTTCTGCTGCGACGCGTACTGGACGCCGACGAGGCTGCCCGCCCCCGGCTTGTTCTCGACGACGACCGGCTGGCCGAGGCTCTTGGAGATGCCGTCGGCAACCTTGCGCGCCAGGATGTCGGTGCCGCCGCCGGCAGCGAACGGAACGACCAGCGTGATCGGGCGATCAGGATAGGTGGACTGCGCCACGGCGCCCGACACGGCAAGACCAAGGCTCATCAGTCCCAGTGCCGCACCGGCCAGATATTTCTTCAGCATGTCTGTTGTTCTCCCGCTTGACGCCGGACCTCTTCAGGCCTCCTGAGGCCGGCGCATGACCGAGCCTTATGCCGCGGCACCCTGACGAGCCAGCCTGATACCGACATGTTCCGTATGTCGGAATGAAGGGGCATGAGCGGGGACAAGGTGACACTACGTCGGAGTAGCCCCAAAGGGGTCAGCAAGCCGGGCACCGGCCTCCGGCTTGTCGGGATCATCAATTGCAGAACGGTCGAGAGATGATGCGCAGTGAACCCTGGACCCTTACGCCCCGGTGCCCCCGAACTTCTCCCGCAGCTGGCGGCGCAGGACCTTGCCGTAGGCGTTCTTCGGCAGGTCGTCGAGGAAGAAGACCCGCTGGGGCTTCTTGAAGGAAGCCAGGTTTTCCTTGCAATAAGCCAGCAGTGCCTGCTCGTCGAAGCCGCTGTCACCGGCTACCACTGCAACCGCGACGCACTCGCCCCATTGTGGATCGGGGAGCCCGAAGGCGATCACCTCCCGCACCGCCGGATGTGCGGCGATCACGTCTTCCACTTCCTTCGGATAGATGTTGGTGCCGCCCGAGATGATGGTGTCGTGGCGCCGGTCGAGGACGCGAAGGCGCCCCCCTTTGTCGAACCGGCCCATGTCCCCCGTGTGAAGCCAGCCGCCCTTCAGAGCCTTTTGGCTGGCCTCCGGGTTGCGCCAGTAGCCCTTCATCACGACATCGCCGCGAACGCATATTTCGCCATCTTCGCCGTCAGGGACGTCGTTGTCGTCCTCATCGACGATCCGCACCTCAACACCGGTACGGACATAGCCGGCCGAAACCAGCGTTTCATCGTCCGCGCCAAGATGGTGGCTGCCCGGCAGGTACGAGATCGTCATCGGCGCCTCACCCTGCCCGTACAGCTGGTGGAAGATCGGGCCGAACTTCGCCACCGCCGCGCGGATGTGGTCGAGATGGATCGGCGCACCGCCGTAGATGACACCCCGCAGCGACGAGGTGTCGGCTCCGGTTTCTGCCTCCAGCATGCGCACGATCATCGTCGGGGCGACGAAGGCGATCACGGAAACACGTAGCTCCGCCACCGTCCCGATTACCTCATCGGCGCGGAACCCGGTGCGGTCGTAGATGATGTTTTCAGAGCCACGCGCCATCGCCGGAATCAGGTAGAGGCCGCTACCGTGCGAAAGCGGAGCAACGTGCAGCACGCGATCTTCCTGCTGAAAGGCAAAGACATCGGCTATGCAGTTGCTGGCGCAGGCAACCAGGTTGCGATGGCTAAGCGTCGCGCCCTTCGGCTTGCCCGTCGTGCCGGACGTATAGAAGATCCAGGCTGGGTCATCGGGTTCAACCTCCGCAACCGGGGTAGCTGGTCCGTCTGCCTCGGGAAATCGGAAATCCTCGATGGCGATGATCGTCGGCTGGTGACCTTCAGGCAGTGCGGAGCGGATCGATTCCACCTGATCCCCGTGCGCGAGGATAAGTCGCGCCTCTGCGTTGCCGGCAATCCAGGCAACTTCGCGCGGATGAAGCTTGGCGTTCACGGGAACGACGATCAGGCCCGCCCGCATCGTGCCAAGCAGCAGCGCCGGGTATTCGAAGCCATTGCGGATGAAGAGTAGCACCCGATCACCGCGCGCGTAGCCATGCTCAGAAAACCAGCGCCCTAGCGCAGCGCAGGTCGCGTCGAACTCGCGATAGGTGATCGTCCGATCCCCGTATCGTAGCGCGACGTCCTGCCCACGCCGACGAACGGCGTCGGTCAACAGCGAATAGACGTTCATCGAATTTCCTCGAAACGCTGTTACTGCCGCACCAGCACCCTGTTACGCAGGATACCGATGTTCTCGACCTCGAGCTCGACGACGTCGCCATGCTTGAGGAAGCGCATGTGTTCCAACCCGCAGCCGTTGCCGACGGTGCCCGAGCCGAAGAACTCGCCCGGATAGATCGTCTCGGACTGGGAAATGTAGGCAAGAAGATCCTCGAACTTCCAGTGCATCGAGCCGGAATTGCCCCTGCCCCACTCCTCACCGTTGACGCGGCAGATCATGGTCAGGTTGTATGGGTCCTTCAGCTCGTCCGCCGTGACGAGGCAGGGGCCCATCGCGTTGCCGAAGTCGAAATCCTTGCCCTTGGCCGGGCCAAGCTGGCCGCCCATCTCGGCGGTCTGCGCGTCACGGGCTGAAAAGTCGTTGAAGATCGTATAGCCGTAGATGTAGTCGCGCGCCTTGTCGCGCGAGATGTCGACACCCTTCTTGCGGATGAAGAAGCCGAACTCGAGCTCGAAATCCATGATCGTCGAATAGCGCGGCCAGTAGACGTCCTCGTCCGTACCCACCACGGAAAAGCGGTTCGCCTTGTAGTAAATCGGCCGTTCGTAAAACGTCTTCGGCACTGCGAGAACGCCCGTGCGCTCGAACTCCTCAAGGGCCTTCTCGGGATCCGGCATTGCATTTGCGCGCACGCGACGGGCAGCGTCAAAGGCCTGCTTCAGGTGGGTCTCGAAGCAAAGGCAGTCGCGGATCTGGATCGGCACCGGAACGGGCGCCAGCAGCTTCACGTCCGCACGCGGGAACGCAGAGTTTGTTGCCTTCTTCAGAAGCTCGTATGCCATGTCGAGAGCGGCATCTCCTGCCTCGATCATGTCATGCACCGACCGGAAGGACTCGTGCTGCTTTCCGTAAACCTCCTCGTGCGCGTCGTTGAGGTCGATGATCTTGTGATCACCATCGACCAGGGCCCCTGCCCGCTGCGTTCCCTTCCTGTCGTAGGTAACCAGTTTCATCGCTTCTCCTCCCTCTACGATGAGCGCTGCGATCAGCTCTCCCCCAGCTTCGGGGGCACCTTGCTGTAGAGCAGCGCTGCTTTCATCAGCGCCACGAGATGTGTCGCGGTGGCAAGTTCGTCCTCGGGATCGCAGACGCCATCCGACAGGCGCGCAATGCGGCCAGTGTCGGCCATGGTGTAGACCATGACACCCAGCATCGCCTGATACCCCCAGTTGATCTCTTCCATCGACCGCTCCGGCATCGCCTCCTTCAAAGCGGCCATCACCTTGTGGGCAACCGGATCGAAAAACTCGGCGATGATGCCGCGCGAGGTGGACTTCGGGTCTGACACCTCGCGGGCGAGGATGCGGGAATAGGCGGAGTTGCGCTCCTGGCTGCGCATATGCAGGTTCGGCACCAGTACCGCCTTGACGATCATTTCGACCTTGCGGTCGCGATCCGGCTCCATCCCGGCCAGGCGCAGCCCGGCGATACGGTCATCGATGATCATCGACGCGCGCATCTCGAAGATTGCGCGGTAAAGACCTTCCTTGCTGCCGAAGTGATAGTTGATCAACGCGACAGGCACATCGGCCCGCAGCGCGATCTGGCGCACCGAAACGCCATCAAATCCATGATCGGCGAATTCCACCTCTGCCGCCTGGAGGATACGCGCGCGCGTCGCAGCGGGGTTGCGCTGTGCTGCTTCCGTATCTGCGCCCGCCGTCTTGCGCGTCTTTTTCATCTCTGCCGTCTGATCCCGGAACCCGGCCTCACAGCCGTTCTGTTGGATGATTTGAACGACATATCAAAACTCTTGTCAACTTGTTCAATCCAAGTTAGCGTTTGTTCAAGAGCGCGGGGAGAGAGCAAAGGCGCTCTGCTTTTACTTGGGAGGTAAATTCATGTTCCGTAAGGCTTTTCTTGCGGGTGTTGCTGCACTCGCTGTTACCGTCGCCGCCGCTCCCGCGCAGTCGCAGGAGGTGCTTAACCTGACCGTTGCGACGGGCCATCCTGAAGTTTTCCTGTGGGTGAAGCACATCAAGGAGACCTTCATCCCGGCGGTGGACGCTGAGCTCGCCAAGACCGGAAACTACAAGGTTGAATGGACCCAGGGCTACGGCGGAACGATCATCAAGCTCGGCTCCGAGGCGGAAGCCTTCCAGCAGGGCATCATGGATGTCGGTCAGGTCATGGGCGTGTTCAGCCCGGCTCAGTTTGGTCTGCTCAACCTGACCTATGCCATGCCGTTTGGCCCGACCGATCCGCGGCAGGTCACGGACGCCGCAGAAAAGGCGCTGGTCGAAACCGAAGGTGCGCTTGCGGAGCTGGAGAAGGCAACCGGCGTCGTCTACATCGGCGGCGGCATTGCGATTGACGGTTACAACATCGGTGCGAACAAGCCGCTCGGCAAGGTTGCCGACTTCAACGGAATCAAGCTCGGCGGGGCGGGCCCCAACCTCGCCTGGCTGGCCGGGACCGGCGCTGTTGGCGTACAGGGCTCCTTCATCAGCTTCTACAATGACATCAAGACGGGTGTGTATGACGGCTTCATCGGCTGGATGACGGCAGCCGTCCCGGCCAAGCTTTACGAAGTTGCCCCGCACTGGAACGAGGTCGGCTTCGGCGCGATGTATATCGGTGGCCTCGGCGTGTCGCAGCAGCGGTGGGATACGTTCAGCGACGAGGTGAAAGCCGCGTTCAAGGCCGGCGCCAAGGCTTATTCGGAAGCCTATTTCGCCGAACAGGAACAGCGCTACGAGGCGATGAAGAAGACCATGCTCGACGCTGGCGGCACCGTCGTTGAGATGGACGCCGCGGAACGCGAGGCCTGGGCAAAGGCACTGCCAAACCCGACCAAGGCCTGGGCAGAAGCAGCCGAAGCGCGTGGCGAGCCGGGCCGAAAGGTGCTCGAAGCCTATCGCGACAACCTGAAGGCCGCCGGTTTCACCTTCTCCCGCGACTATCTCGCGGAGTAGCTGCCGGGCCGGGCAGTCTGCCGCTTCCGCACGCGCGGGAGCGGCATCTTCGGATAGGAAACTTCAGGAGCCTGCCATGGCTGGCGAAGCCGCAATCCCGCGCGATGACGCGCCGCCCCCCACTGCGCCCTTCGGGCCGTTCAGCCGCATCATCAGCGTCATGAACGCCGCCGGTACAGTCTGGATCATCGTCCTGATGATCCTGATCAACTCCGACATATTCGCGCGCAGCTTCATCAACTCACCGATCGCCGGGGTGCCCGAACTGGTGTCGTTCTCCATTGTTGGCATCGTCTTCCTTCAGCTGGCGCATACGCTGCGTTCAGGCTCGATGACGCGCTCCGACGTTCTGCTCAACATGCTGGAGCGCAGTGCGCCGCGGGCAAGGCGGACCCTGCTCTGCATCTTCCATCTGGTCGGCGGCTTGCTGATGGCATTGGTCGCCTGGACCTTCTGGCCGAGCCTCGCCGCGGCCTTCAGATTTCCGGCGCGTCACTTCATGGGCAATCCCGGCTTCTTCACCGTGCCGCAGTGGCCGCTGTTTGCGATTGTGCTGCTAGGCATAGTGGCAACCGCAATCCAGTTCCTGATCCTTGCATATGACGACGCGAAGGCCGTGCGGGAGGGACGACCATGAGCGGCATTGGCATCGCCTTCCTTTCGATCGGCGTGATGCTGCTGCTGATCTATTCCGGGCTTCACGTCTCGATCGCGCTGATCCTGTTGTCGTTCCTTGGCGTATGGCTGCTGAAGGGCAATTTCGACATTGCCTCCAACATGCTGGTCATTGCCTTCAAGGACTCGATCAGCGACTACATCTTCGGTGTCGTGCCGCTGTTCGTGCTGATGGGCCTGCTGGTCGCTGTCGCCGGAATAGGACGCGACACGTTTGAAGTCGCGGCGCAGCTGTTCCGCAAGGTGCTGGGAGGTCTCGGCATAGCCACCGTCGCCGCAAACGCGGTTTTTGCGGCGATCACCGGCATTTCAATCGCATCGGCGGCCGTTTTCACCAAGGTCGCGGTACCCGAGATGATGCGTCACGGCTATTCGGGACGCTTCGCCGTCGGCGTCGTTGCGGGCTCTTCTGTGCTCGGCATGTTGCTGCCGCCGAGCCTCCTCTTCATCCTCTACGGTGTTCTTACCGAGCAATCGGTCGGCACGTTGTTCATCGCGGGCATTCTTCCCGGCATCCTGCTCGCGGTGGTCTACTGCATCGGCATCCTGGCAATGGGCAAATGGTGGCCGTCGTTCATCGGTGCCGGCCAACCTGCCCTGGACGAGCCCGCGCGCGACATGGGCGTCGGCGAGATGCTGGTGAAGCTCGCGCCGATCGTCATTCTCGTCGCTGTCGTGATCGGCGGCATCTATGGCGGTTTCTTCACGCCGACGGAGGCCGGCGCGGCCGGTGCGCTCGGGGCCCTTGTCATCGCGCTCGTCAGGCGGCGGCTGACCTGGGAGGGGTTCTGGCAGGTTCTGGTTCAAACCGGCCACACCACCTCGTCCATCTGCTTCCTGATCATGGGGGCGAGCCTCTATTCGCGCATGCTGGCGATGTCGGGCATGCCGTCCTGGCTCGGGACCTGGGTGATGGAGTCCGGCATGGGCGCGACCGGCATCATCGTCGCGCTGATGCTGGTGATCATCCTGCTCGGGACGATCCTCGACTCCGCTTCGATCCTGCTGCTCACCTTGCCCATCGCGATCCCGATCCTCACCGGGACCGGCGTCGACCTGATCTGGCTTGGCGTGCTGGTCATTATCGCGGTCGAGATCGGCCTGCTGACGCCACCTTTCGGCATCGCCGTGTTCGTCGTCAGGGCAACACTAGGACCCGACAGCCAGGTTACGCTCAATGACATCTTCGCGGGCGCAGCCCCCTTCGCCGCCATGATGCTTGGGGTGCTGCTGCTCATCTTCTTCTTCCCGTGGCTCGCCACGGCACTAATCTAACGAGGAGGTCACAATGGCCAAATGGCAATTCACACGAGGCATTCATGACCTCGGCAATGGCTGCTACGCCTACCTTCAACCCGACGGGAGCTGGGGCTGGTCGAATGCGGGGCTGATCGTTGACGGCGACGCAACGCTGATGGTCGACACCCTCTTCGACCTGAAGCTGACGGCACAGATGCTGGCCGAGTACCGCACCTCCATCCCGGCAGCGAAGGAGATCGGCATCCTCGTCAACACCCATGCTGACGGCGACCACACCTTCGGCAACCAGTTGGTCGAGGGCGCGCGCATCATCGGCACACAGGGCACGGTCGATGACTTCGCGCGTTTCGATCCGAAAGTGCTGGAGACAATCTGCGCTAATGCCGAACAGTACGGCAGCTCCGGCTCCTTCATCCGCGAATGCTTCCGCCCGTTCGACTTTTCCGGCATCACGCTGACGCCCCCGACGGAAACCTTCTCCGGCACCATGGAGATAATGGTCGGAGACAAGAAGGTGCAGCTAATTGAGGTCGGTCCCTCGCACTCGCTGGGCGACGCGCTGATCTACGTGCCCGATGACAAGGTGCTTTACACCGGTGACATCCTCTTCACGGGCGGCACGCCGATCGCCTGGTACGGCCCGGTCGAGCGCTGGATCAATGTCTGTGACATGGTGCTCGATATGGACGTCGAGACCATCGTACCAGGCCATGGGCCACTTTCGACTCGCGACGACGTCCGCGAGATGCGGGACTACCTGCAATACGTCACCGACAAGGCACGTCCGCTGTGGGAGGCCGGCATGGACTACCTTGAAGCGTCGTACAAAGTGGATCTCGGACAGTATCGTGACCGCGAGGACGCCGAACGAGTTGTCGTCACCATCCAGACGCTGTTCGACGATTTCGATCACGCGCCTGAACGTCCGGTGCGCCCGCCCATCCCGTACTTCGCTGAGATGAAGAGCTTCCGTCATCATCTCGGACGGGGCCCGGTGCACGAGGCCTACTGCAAAGCCTGTGGCTTGCAGCACGGTCGGAGGTAGGAGCCGACAGTCTTAGATTGCCGCGAGGCCGGTTCGCTCGGGCCGGCCTCAAGAGCTCAGTGGAACATGCCAGCCTCGGCCATTTTATCCTGCCGATTTGCATCTATAACCGCGCATAATTGTTGCGTTGCTGAACCACTGCGTCCCGCTCCAGCGCCACTCGCATGTGCTCGATAATTTCGTCGAGTACCTGGATTTTTCTGCTCCCGGCGGGGCGTGCTGCGTAATACGAGATGCCGATCGTCGGCTTAAAGGGCCGCGTGACTAGATCGACGTTGGCAGCGCGGAGCGTGGTCCTGTCGACGATTGCGACTCCCATCCCCGCAGCCGCAAAGTGGCAGCAATTGAGCATGGAGCTTTCCATCGTGTTCAGCGGCGTCTGGTCAGCCAGCGCAAATGCGCGGTCAAGAGCACTGCGCAGGGGCGAGTTCCGGCCTGCAGTCAGCACCCGGTAGTCCCGAAGATCAGCAGGCGTGACACGATCCAGTTCCGCGAGCGGATGATTGGGGGTCATTGCCACGACGGCCTCCGAACCGTGAAGGTGAACCGTCTGCAGATGGCTGCGAGGCGGGCCGAAAACGATGCCGAGGTCGTAACGGTTCTTCTCGACCATGTCCCAGATATGCCTGCTGTTTTCGACGTCCAGGACGATTGGCAGATCGAGCCGCGGGCCAGCTATGTCGATGATTGCCTGATGAAGAAACGGGCGCACCAGCGAGGTAACGGTGCCAATCCGCAGGACGACGTTCTTGTGCCGGCGAATGTCCACCGCCGCGCGGGCCACCTGATCGATGCCGGTGTAGAGACGCTCCACCTCGTTCAGGAGCAGGTTCGCTTCCTCGGTGGGTACCAGCCGCGCACCGGCGCGAATAAAGAGCGTCATGCCGACAGCATCTTCCAGATCCCGGATCAGGCGGCTCACCGCTGGCTGCGTGACATTCATCGCTTCGGCGGCCGCTGTGACACCCTGGGCATTCATCACGTGCCGGAACGCTTCAAGTTGCCGCGGCTTCAGTCGCATCGTTCTCCCCCCTCCCATAACATTTAGTCATAGCGTCAAACTAAAATGCAATTTTTCATCACAAGTAGCGATCGATATGTCTAGCGCGAATTTCCGTCGAACGTGGACCTGGGGTCCTCAAGGGAGAGAATTCGATGAAGATTTTCGCGACCGCAGCGCTCGCCGCCTCGGTATCATTTGTTCCCTTCTCTGCGATGGCGCGAGATCTGACTGTCGGCCTTTCCGCCTCGACGACGTCGATGGATCCGCAGTTCTATGTCGGCGGAGCGAACAGCGCTTTGGCGCGTAACATATTCGACGGCCTCGTCAATCAAGGATCTCATCAGGAGATACAGCCTGCGCTCGCCGAAAGCTGGGAGCGAATTGACGACACCACTTGGCAGTTCAGGCTGCGTGCCGGCGTCAAGTTCCACGACGGCAGCGACTTCACGGCCGATGACGTGGTTGCCAGCATCGGTCGTATTCCGCTCGCTTCGACCAACAGCCCGAGCTCGTTCGCGGCTTATGTGAAGGCGATCACTGAAGTCGTCGCGATTGATCCGCTTACGGTCCAGATCAAGACGGACGGCCCGACGCCGCTGCTCCTCAACAACCTCAGCCGCATCGCCATCCTTCCGGCGGAGCACGCGAAGACGACCACCGAGGAAATGAACAAGGGCGTCGGCGTCATCGGCACCGGCCCGTTCAAGTTTGTCTCTTGGACACCCGATGCGGACGTGGTTGTCGAGCGCAACGACTCCTACTGGGGTGGCGAAGTCGCGTGGGACAAGGTTACGTTCCGTATCATCAAGAACAACAGCGCTCGCGTCGCCGCGATCCTGTCTGGTGATGTCGATCTGATCGAGAGCATTCCGACCGCGGACACCCGCCGTCTGGACGAATCCAAGGACATCAACGTCATCAAGGCGACGGGTAATCGCCTGATGTACCTGCACATGGATCAGGATCGCGAAGAGTCTCCATTCTCGAAGGACGCGAGCGGCAAGAATCCGCTGGTCAAGAAAGAAGTTCGCCGCGCGCTTTCTCATGCGATCAACCGTGAGGCTCTCGTTGACCGCGTCATGGACGGCCAGGGCACGCCTGCGGGCCAGGTCGTGCCGGAGGGATATTTCGGTTTCGATCCTGAACTGAAGGTGGATGCATACGATGCCGAGCTCGCGAAGAATATGCTCGCAGATGCGGGCTACCCGGACGGGTTTGAGCTGACGTTCCACGCTTCAAACGACCGCTACCCGAACGATGCGAAGATTGCGCAGGCGATCGGCCAGTTCTTCACCCGCGCAGGCGTGAAGACGTCGGTTGAGACCATGCCGGGCAGCGTCTACTTCACCCGCGCCTCGGCACGCGAGTTCAGCTTCATCATGGGCGGTGCGGCCATTGAAACCGGCGAGCCCTCCGGCATCCTCGGTCCGCTCCTCGAGACGTATGGCGAGAAGGCAGGCCAGGGCAATCGCGGCCGCTATTCGAACCAGGAATTCGACGCGGCGCTCGACAAGGCTCGAAAGACTCTTGATGACGCCGAGCGCGAGGCCCTGTTGAAGTCGGCAACGAAGATCGCGATGTATGACCTTGGCATCATCCCGCTGTTCTTCCTCGACAATACCTGGGCAGCCAAGGCGGACCTCACTTATGAGGGCCGCTCCGATGGATACACCCTGCCCTTCTACGTGAAGGCTCAGTAGGCCTGGCAGAAGGAGGCAATCGCCGATGTCGCTCCACGGCGTATTTCCCTACCTGGTGTCACCGACAACCGCTGAGGGCGAGGTCAAAGCCTCCGTCCTCGGCGATCTGGTCGAGCATCTGGTAGCGCAGGGTGTCCATGGTCTGGCTCCCCTGGGCAGCACGGGCGAGTTTGCCTATCTGTCGAACGCGCAGCGGCTGCAGGTCGTGCGGGCGACGGTAGATGCCAATCGCGGGCGTGTCCCGGTGGTAGCCGGCGTCGCCTCCACATCCATCCATGATGCAGTCGCGCAGACGAAGGCTCTCGTCGAGGCCGGGGTCGACGGCATCCTTGCGATACTGGAGGCTTACTTCCCGGTGAAGGACGCGGGGGTCGAGGCATACTTCCGCGCGATTGCGGAAGCCGCTGGCGGGCGCCCCGTGGTGCTCTACACGAACCCTCAGTTCCAGCGTTCCGACCTTACTCTGCCGGTCATCGAGCGGCTGAGCCACGTCGACAACATTCGTTACATCAAGGACGCCTCGACCAATACCGGGCGCCTGCTGTCGATCATCGAGCGTACGCGCGGGCGGATGGAAGTGTTCTCTGCGTCCGCACACATTCCTGCCTGCGTGCTGCTAATCGGGGGCGTCGGTTGGATGGCGGGGCCAGCATGCATCATCCCGCGCCAGAGCATTGCACTCTACGATGCTGCTCGCGCGGGTGACTGGAACCGGGTCATGGATCTCCAGCGTCCGCTCTGGCGGGTCAACGAGATCTTCGCGAAGTACTCAATCGCGTCGTGCATCAAGGGTGCCCTGCAACTGCAAGGGTTCGACGTCGGTGACCCCATCGCTCCGCAGGAGCCACTGAGCGAAGCGGCGCGGGCCGAGATCGCCGAAGTGCTTGCATCGGTAGGTGCACTTTAGGCTCGATCATCGGCCAACATGAGACCAGTTGCCGTCCGGATTGGGCCGGCCGTCATTCCGCCATCGGCCGGCACAGTCTCCCTTAAGCATTCGAGGTGAGACCTTATGGAAAAGACCCGGATCATCATCGACTGCGATCCCGGGATTGACGACGCGATCGCGCTTCTGGCTGCGTTCGTGTCGCCCGAGCTCGATATTCTTGCGATCACGACCGTCTGCGGGAACCAGCCGGTCGAGACGACCTCGCGCAATGCGCTGAAGATCTGCGAGCTCGGTGCACGGGCGGACATTCCTGTCCACGCCGGGAGCCATCGCCCGCTGATGCGCGCGCCAATTCGCGGCCAGTTTCACGGCGAAACCGGGCTCGGATCCTGCGTGCTCCCTGAGCCGGCAAAGAAGATCGAACCGCAAAGGGCCGTCGAGTTCCTCATTGATCGCCTGCTCCGAGCAGGCAACGAACGACAGCCCATCACCATCTGCGCGCTCGGGCCGCTGACCAACATCGCAATGGCACTTCGCATTGAGCCGGAGATTGCGCGCGGCATCGAGCGGATCGTGATGATGGGCGGGGCCTATCGCGAGCCTGGTAACCGCTCGATGACGTCCGAGTTCAACGTGCTTTCCGACCCGCATGCCGCACACATCGTCTTCTCAAGCGAGGTTCCGATCGTGGCCTTGCCGCTCGATGCGACACACCAGGTGATCTTGACGCCCGCGCATGTGAAGCAGTTCGAGGCCGTGAGCGGGCGCATCTCGCAGGCTGTCTCACAGCTCATGGCGTCCTGGGACCGCAACCAGGTCGAACGCTACGGTTCTCGTGGTGGTCCGCTCCACGATCCGCTGGTGATCGGCTGGCTGATCGCGCCGCATCTGTTCGAGACCAGACGCGTCCGCGTCTTCATCGAGTACCAGAGCGAGCTGTGCATGGGGCAGACGATCGCCGACTGGTTCGACAAGTCCGGGCTGAACCCGAACACAGCCATTGTCACGAAGGTCGACGCGGCAGCTGTCATCGAGGTCTTCCTCGACCGGTTCTCCCGTTATCAGGATACGGTGATGCAATGAATCGCTGGCGCGTCATTATCGACACAGACCCGGGCGTAGACGATGCGGCTGCGATCCTGCTTGCCCTCGCCTCCTCCGAGATCGAGCTGCTCGGCATCTCGGTGGTCGCTGGTAATGTCGGCTTGGAGGCGAGCGTCAGGAACGCCTGCAAACTGGTGGCTGTCGCGCGCCGACCTGATGTTCCGGTCTATGCGGGGGCCGCGAGACCGCTGGTGCGCGATCAGGTGTTCGGCAAGTATGCTAACGTTGGCGCATTCTCCGACGCACTCGTTCCTGCCACGGACGTGCGCCCGCGCCAGCTTTCCTCCGTCCGGTTTATCGCAGACAAGGCCCGCGAAGCCGCCGCGAGTGGCCATAAAATCACCATCTGCGCGATAGGGCCGCAGACCAATATTGCACTTGCCCTGCTGCTCCATCCGGACGTCGCCGCCGGCATCGAGCAGATCGTCGTAATGGGAGGTGCTTTCAGCGCGCTGGGACATAGAACGGCTTGGTCTGAGTACAATGTCCACGCGGACCCGCATGCGGCGGACATCGTTTGGAACTCGGGTGTTCCGCTGGTACTGTTCCCGCTCGACGTCACCATGCAGGCACTCTTCAGTGAAGAGGATTTCCGCGGCTTCGAGGCGCGGGGCGGACTGCCGGGCAAATGCCTCGCGCGCCTTCTGCGCGCTTATGACCGAAGCGATATTGCACGTTACGGCCGGCCCGGCGGACCGATCCATGACGCCATGACTGTTGCCTGGCTGGTGCGGCCCGAGCTTTTCCAGGGGCAGATGACCGCGATCGGCGTCACCGTGGACGGGCCGACCGCAGGTCACACCTGGGCCGATTTCTACGGCAGGTCTCACCACGCCGCTAACGCGATGGTCATGAAGACAGCCAACGAGGCGGGTTTCCGGCAGCTGCTCGTGGAGCGCATTGCCAATTTGGGGGCGAACATCACTCCTGCAGGCGAGAACGCGGCATGAGCAGCTATCTCCTGAGCCGCCTTTTCCAGACGATCGTGACGCTTTTCGTGATGAGCGTGCTCGTCTTCGTCGGCCTCTACATGGTTGGCAACCCGGTAGACGTGCTTCTGAGTTCCTCGGCGACGCCCGAAGAACGTTTGCACGTGATCCAGTCATTCGGCCTCGACCGCCCGGTTTGGGAGCAGTACCTCGTGTTCCTGTCCAAGGCGCTGCAGGGTGACCTTGGCAACTCCTTCGTTTTCAACCAGCCAGCGCTCGATCTCATTTTCCAGCGCATGCCCGCCACGCTTGAACTCGCGTTCGTGGCGCTGCTGATGGCGCTGGTCATCGGCATTCCGCTGGGGGTTCGAGCGGGACTGAAGCCGAACAGCTTCGTCTCGCGCACCATCATGACCTTCTCGATCCTTGGCTTTAGCCTGCCGACCTTCTGGATCGGCCTGATCATGATCATGGTCTTCAGCGTTTATCTTGGCTGGCTGCCAGCATCCGGACGCGGCGATACCGTGGAGGTGCTGGGCGTGCCAGTGAGCTTCCTAACGCTTGACGGCCTCTCGCACCTGGTGCTGCCGGCGTTCAACCTCGCCCTCTTCAAGATCTCGCTGGTGATCCGCCTGACCCGAGCAGGCGTCATGGAGGTGATGCAGCTCGACTATGTCCGCTTCGCACGCGCCAAGGGCATCAACGAGCGGCGCATCCTGAGGGTGCATGTCCTCAAGAACACACTCATCCCGCTAATTACCGTCATCGGCCTCGAGCTCGGTTCACTGATCGCTTTCGCGGTGGTTACCGAGACCATCTTCGCCTGGCCGGGCATGGGCAAGCTGATCATCGACGCGATCGGAGTGCTCGACCGTCCGGTTATCCTGGCCTACCTGCTGATCACGGTCGTGATGTTCAGCGTCATCAACCTGTTGGTCGACATCCTTTATTCGATCGTTGATCCGCGCGTGCGGCTTGAGGGAGGTTCAAGGTGAGCAGTTCCGGCAAGCAGCCATCAACGTCGGTACACGCGGGCAATGGCGATGCCTCCCCCGAGCGCATCTCGCCGTTCAGGCGAACGTTGCACGCACTCATTCGCGATCCAGGCGCGCTGACGGGCATCATCATCGTTGGCGTCCTCGCGATCCTCGCCCTCGTGGCTCCGCTGATTTCGCCGCAGGATCCTTACGACCTCGCGCAGCTCGACATTATGGATGGACGGCTTGCGCCGGGAGCGACCAGCATGAACGGCATGGTCTACCTGCTTGGAACCGACGATCAGGGACGCGACCTGTTCAGCGGCATCCTCTACGGCCTGCGCACCTCGATCCTCGTCGGTATCATCAGTGCAGCCGTCGCAATCGTCATCGGAACCTGCGTTGGCCTGCTCAGCGCTTATGCGGGTGGGCGTGTCGACGCGCTGCTGATGCGCATCGTCGACATCCAGCTCAGCTTCCCGGCAATCCTCGTCGCGCTGATCTTCCTGGCGATCCTCGGGCAGGGCGTCGACAAGATCATCATCGCTCTCGTTGTAACCCAATGGGCCTACTATGCGCGCACGGTTCGCGGCTCGGCGCTGGTCGAAAGTCGCCGCGCCTATACCGACGCCGCGCGCTCGATGGCGCTGTCGGACAAGCGGATCATCTTCCGCCACATCCTGCCCAACTGCGTTCCGCCGCTGATCGTGGTGGCGACCATGCGCATTGCCTATGCCATCATGCTGGAGGCGACGCTCTCCTTCCTTGGCATCGGCCTGCCTATAACGGAGCCGTCGCTCGGCTTGCTGATCTCCAATGGCTTCGAGTACCTGCTTTCAGGCGACTACTGGATCAGCGTCTTCCCCGGCATCACGCTGCTGCTGCTGATCGTGGGCATCAACCTGATTGGCGATGCGCTGCGCGACATTCTCAACCCGCGTCAAGAGGGCTGAGCGATGAACGAACCAATTCTTTCGATCTCGAACCTCACCACCGAGTTCAGGGTTGGCGGCGAATGGCGCGATGTCATCCGCAACGTCGATCTCGACATTCATCCGCGCGAAACAGTAGCAGTCGTGGGCGAGTCCGGATCGGGCAAGAGCGTGACGGCGCTGTCGATCATGCGCCTTCTCGGCCGCAATGCGCGCTTGTCGGGGCGCATTCTCTTCGAGGGCCAGGACCTCCTGGCACTGCCAGAAGAAGATATGCAGAGGATCCGCGGCAACCGGATCGGCATGATCTTCCAGGAGCCGATGACATCGCTGAACCCGGTCCTGAAAATTGGCGAACAGATCACCGAGGTGCTGATCGAGCATCGCGGGCTGGACCATGCCGCAGCCATGGCTGAAGCCGCCCGTCTCCTCGAGAAGGTGCGCATTCCCTCGGCACGACAGCGGCTCAATGAATATCCGCTAAGTTTTTCGGGCGGCATGCGCCAGCGCGTCGTCATCGCCATAGCGCTTGCCTGCGAGCCCAAGCTGCTGATCGCCGACGAGCCCACAACTGCACTCGACGTAACCATCCAGGCGCAGATCCTCGAGCTCATCAAAGAGCTGCAGAAAGAAGAGGAGATGGCAGTCCTCTTCATCACGCACGACATGGGCGTCGTCGCGGAAATCTCGGACCGCACCGCCGTGATGTATCGCGGCGACGTGGTCGAGACCGGCACGACCGAGCAGATTTTCAAGTCTCCCGTCCATCCCTATACACGAGCGCTGCTTTCGGCCGTGCCGCAGCTCGGTTCCATGAATGGACAGAACCTTCCCCTGCGCTTTCCGATCGTCGACATGGCAACCGGCAGCGTCGAGCCTGTAAAGCCGACCGTTGACACCGTGCGCCTTGACGTCCCGCCTGCCCTCAGGGTCGCTAATCTCGTCACCCGCTTTCCCGTGAAGAAGGGGATCCTGCGCCGCACTGTGGGCAATATCCACGCCGTCGAGAATGTTTCCTTCGAGCTGCGGGAAGGCGAGACCCTGTCGCTGGTGGGCGAGTCCGGGTGCGGCAAGTCGACGACTGGCCGCTCGATCCTTCGCCTGACCGAACTCACCTCCGGGACGGTAGCGATCCGCGACCACGACGTTGCCAGAGCGGGCAAGCGGGAACTCGCCGAGATCCGCCGCCTGGCACAGATGATCTTCCAGGACCCGTTCGAGAGCCTTAACCCGCGCATCCGCATCGGCGACGCGATCGCCGAGCCGATAATTGCGCACGGGCTGATGCCTCGCGCGGAAGTGGGCACGCGCGTCCCACAGCTGCTTGAACAGGTTGGGCTGTCGCCTTCGATGGCCGACCGCTTTCCTCACGAATTCTCCGGCGGCCAGCGCCAGCGCGTCTGCATCGCACGTGCCCTTGCCCTCAACCCGAAGGTCATTGTCGCGGACGAATCCGTCTCCGCGCTCGACGTGTCGATCAAGGCGCAAGTGATCAACCTTATGCTCGACCTGCAGGAGCAACTCGGACTGGGCTATCTGTTCATCAGCCACGACATGGCCGTCGTTGAGCGGATCAGCCATCGCGTCGCGGTGATGTACATGGGCGAGATCGTCGAAATCGGCCCGCGGCAAGCCGTGTTCGAGAACCCGCAGCACGACTATACGCGCAAGCTGATGTCCGCGGTGCCGATCGCGGACCCAACCCGTCGCCGCGTACGCCACCTCAGCAACGACGAAATCCGCACGCCCTACCGCGAGGCTGGTTTCACCCCTCCGCCGCAGAAGTACCGTGAAGTCGACGAAGGGCACTTTGTTCTGACGCAACACCTCGAACCGGCAGCTTGAGGGGCATTCCTTCGGCCCCCTAAGAACGCACTGGACGTTTGAAGGTTCTGCCCAATACGTCAGTATTGGAGAGGATGCATCACGATCAAGTGTCGAATCTCAAGTTGTCTGCCACCTGCTGGATCATCGACCGAAACCAGATGTGCGCCGGGGATTTGTGGGTGCGGGAGGACCAGTACATCCGGATTGGAAAGTCGCAGTCGAACGGCGCCGGGATCATCGTCAGGCGTGGGCAGAAGATCCGTTCGAACCCGGCGGAGGCCGTGAAGATCAGGTCGCAATTTTCGATGATGTGGTCGACGATGCCGAATGATGGCACTTCTAGGACGATGTCGAGCGAGACGCCGAGGCGGTCGAGCGTCTCGCGATAATAGGGGCGCCAGTGGGGAGCATGGCGCACAAGGATGTGCTTTGCACGGCTATAGGCCTCAAGCGTCAGAGGTTCGCGGGTGAAACGTGAATCCGGTGCAACAAAGCAGGCATAGCTTTCGCGGATCAGCTCGCGCGCATAGATGCCAGACGTCTCGGCTGTCAGCGGGGCGATGACAACGTCGCAGTCACCGTTCTCAAGGTGGCGATGACCTTCCGAGTTCGCCTGGATGACGACGATGCGCACGTTGGGTGCCTCCCTTCGCAGCCGCCGCATCAGCTTGGGCAGGAATATGCTACGCTCGTAGAAATTACAGGACAGCACGAAGCGTTCGTTGGAGACGGATGGATCGAATTCCTCCGTGGTCAGCAGCGCCTGAAAACGCTGCAGCAGTTCTTCCGCGCCCTTGACGATGGCCGTGCAGCGCGGCGTCGGCTCGATGCCGCGTCCCAATCTTACGAAAAGCGGATCGCCGAAGATCTGCCGCAACCGGTCGATGGTGTAGCTCACCGTCGACTGGTTCTTCTCCAGCATTTCCGCCGCGCCGCGGATCGAGCGCTGGTCGTGGACGCATTTCAGGACATGAAGCGAGGCAAAATCCGTCTGAAGCAGTGCGCCATCATCGATTGTGTTCTTCAATCGCGTCTCCTACCCTGCAATCAATCCCGATCGATCACATGTTAATTGATCGAATTTTTCGAATCCAGAATTTGATGGCGCCGCGTTGCACCTTCCGCAAAGGAAGCTAGCTTTTGAGGATGGGCCGCGCGGCGGACCGGACATCCCCAGGGAGGGGAGCTTCAGGAAAAGACAGGCTGGGAAGGCGGCGCGCCCCGCATCGGCGAGGCGTGAGCAGGCGATGCCTGCCTGATGGAGACCAGGATATGAACCAATCGAATTTTGACGCGGGTATCGAGCTGAGGCGGAAGATGTTCGGCAAGGAGGGGGCCGACGATCATCATGCGAAGGCTTCGGACATGATGGCGCCGATCCAGGACATCGTCACGCGGATCTGCTTTGGCGAGATCTGGCAGCGGCCGGTGCTCGATCACAAGACCCGCAGCCTCATCACGCTCGCCATGCTGGTAGCGACCGGGCGCACGCACGAGATCAAGATCCACACTCGCGGTGCAGTCGCCAATGGTGCCACGCGCGAGGAGCTCCGGGAACTCTTCCTGCACGCATTCCCCTACTGCGGTATCCCGCTGATGGTGGACGGCATGGTCGCCTGTGAGGCGACGCTGAATGAACTCGGCGTGAAGTAGGGGCGGCGCATGAGCCTAGAGAAAATCGGGTTCGTCGGCCTCGGCAACATGGGTGCGCCGATGTCGGCGAACATTGCCAAGGCTGGCTTCGCTCTGACCGTCTACGACGTCGACCAGGAACGAACGACGAAGCACGCCGAAGCAATTGGCGCAAAGCCTGCATCGTCGCTCGCCGAACTTGGCGAGAATTCCGACGTCGTCGTCACGATGCTGCCGACGGGAAAGATCGTTACTGACGCTGCGATTGGCGCTGGTGGCTTTGCACATTCTCTGAAGCGCGGCTCGATGCTGATCGACATGAGCTCGTCGGTACCGGGCGGTTCGCGTGAACTTGCCTCCACACTTGTCGACAAAGGCATCGCCTTTGTGGATGCGCCCGTATCCGGCGCTGTCCCGCGCGCTACGACCGGCACACTGACCCTGATGGTTGGCGCAGACTCGGACGAGGACTATGCGCGCGCCGAGATCGTCCTAAAGTCGATGGGCAACCTGCTGTTCCGCACGGGAAGCGTCGGCACCGGGCATGCGATGAAGGCGCTCAACAATTACGTCGCTGCCGCCGGCTTCGCGGCCGCCTCCGAGGCGCTGATCATGGGCAAGAAACTCGGCCTCGATCCGGCTGTCGCTCTCGAAATCATGAACGTTTCCACGGGGCGCAATTTCAGCACCGAGAAGACGATCAAGAGCGAAGTGGTGGAGGGCCGCTTTGCTTCCGGGTTCGGACTGGCGCTGCTCACAAAAGACGTGCGCATCGCGGCTGACCTGGCGACGTCGCTCGGGGCGGATCTGCCGCTGGTCGCGCAGACGATCGCCTGGTGGGAGAAGGCCGAGGCCGCCATCGGGGGGGCACGAGATCACACCGAGGCGTTCAAGGTTTGGGAAGAGGCGGCGAACGGGAGATAGCCGCTTCAGGGTCTAACGGGAGGAGACAGCATGCTTATGGGGAAGATCAGGGCCGCAGCACTTGCTGCGACAGCCGGCTTGTGGATGGCGATCGGCGCGGGTGTTGCAGATGCGCAGACCACCTTGCGCATGAACAACTGGTTGCCGCCGGGCCATCTGCAACTCAACAACATTATCCTGCCGTGGGCCGCAGAGGTCGAAAAAATCACCGAAGGTAGAGTCAAGATCGAGCTCACGGATGCATCGCTCGGCGCTCCGCCTCGCCAATATGATCTCGCGGTCGACGGGATCGCCGATCTGACCGTCGGCGTCCTCGGCTACACGCCGGGGCGTTTCAACCTCGCCGGTATCGCCGAACTGCCATTTGTGGGAGAGACCGCCGAGGAGTTGTCCGTCGCCCTCTGGCGCACCCACAAGGAATTCTTCGAGAAGGCCGACGAGTACCAGGGTGTGGTGCTGCTCGGGATCTATGCCAATGGCACCGGCCACATCATGACTGGCGAGGCGGCTGGCCCGATCACCGACATCGACAAGTACCAGGGCAAGAAGTTCCGTGTTGGCGGGGGGCTGGTGCAGCAGGTCAACACGCTGCTCGGCGGCGTGAACATCGCCGTGCCGGCGGGCGAGACCTACGAGGTGCTGTCGCAAGGTATCGCCGATGGCACACTGCTTCCTTACGAGGCTGTCCCTAGCTTCAAGCTGGAGCCGCTTATCAAGCACTCGGTCAAGGTCCCGGGCGGCTTCTATTCTTCCGTCTGGTTCGTGGCGGCCAACCCGGATGCCTTTGCGCGCCTGTCGCCGGAAGACCAGGAGAAGGTGATGTCCGTGTCTGGCGAGCATCTTGCCCGCTTGGCCGGTGAGGCACAGGACAAGGCTGACCTTGAGTCAAAGGCGAAGATGGAGGCGGCAGGCACGCAGTTCCTTGAAGCAGACGACGCGTTCGTGGCCGCGATCAAGGAGCGCCTCGCTTCCATGGAAGAGTCCTGGGTGGAGACGGCCGGAAAGCTCAGCGTCGACGGAAAGGCCGCGCTCGAGTTCTTCCGCGCGCAAGTGGCCGAGATGAAGTAGCGGACCGATGACCGGTACTTCCGAGAACGTAGTGGTGGAGGACGACCATGGTCGTCCTCCCGAAAACCCTGTTCTGCGTCTGGCCGATGCAGCCTGCATGGTTGGTGCAGGGGCAGTCCTCCTCGCCATGATGCTGATGACATTCATCGACGTTGCCGGTCGCTACTTCTTCAAGGCTCCACTCGGTTTTGCCTATGAAATGACGCAGGTCGCCATGGCAACCGTCGTCTTCCTCGCGCTGCCATCAGTCTCCGTGCGCGGGCTGCATGTCACGACCGGCCTGTTCGAGAACTCCTTCCGGGGCATCGGGCGTGTCCTGCGCGACGGCGTCATCGCGCTCGCGATGGCGGTGTGCTGCTTCTACATCACCGTCCGGCTTGCGCGCCTGGCCGGCCGCTTCGACAGTTTCGGTGAGGTGACTTCCGTGCTTCGCTTCCCGGTTGGCTACGTTGCCTGGCTTGGCGTTGGTGCTTTTGCACTCAGCGGCGTGATGATCCTTGCGGCCTTCATTGCCGAGGTGCGTCGGGAAACGGGGGCAAAGACATGACGGCGACACTCACGGGCTTCGGCGCGCTTTTCGCGCTGCTCTTCGCCGGCATGCCGCTGGCCTTCGCAATGGCGATCATCGGCTTCGTCGGTTTCGCGCTGACCGTCGGATTCAACCCCGCCGGTGCCATGAGCGCACAGATCGTCTGGGACAACCTGTCCTCTTACAGCCTGTCGGTGCTGCCGCTGTTCGTTTTGATGGGCAATCTCATCAACCATGCCGGCCTTTCGGCCGACCTCTACAACGCGTCAAACGCGCTGATCGGCCATCGCAAGGGCGGTCTCGCCATGGCGACCATACTGGCAAGTGGCGGGTTTGCAGCGGTGTCGGGCTCAAGCCTCGCCACTGCCGCCACCATGTCATCGATCGCGCTGCCATCGATGCGGCGCTACCGCTATCACGACAGCCTGTCGTCTGCGACGGTCGCAGCGGGCGGCACGCTCGGCATCCTCATTCCCCCGTCGGTCATCATGGTGATCTACGGCACTATGACCGAGACCAGCATAGCCAAGCTGTTCATGGCCGGCATCATTCCCGGCATCCTCGGCGTCCTGTTCTATCTTGCCGCTGTCCGGTACGTCGTCTGGCGAAGGCCGGAGGCGGGCCCGGCGGCCGAGCGCATGCCGTGGGCGGAACGGTTGCAACACCTTCGCCAGGTGTGGGCTATCGCCCTCCTCTTCCTGATCGTTATGGGCGGCATCTACATCGGCATGTTCACCGCAACAGAGGCAGCGGGTATCGGCGCAACCGGAGCATTTGTCATCGCGCTGTTCAAGGGCGGGCTATCTGTCAGGGTACTGTTCAAGATCCTGGCAAACACGGCGCGGACGACGGCGATGCTGATGGCGGTCCTGCTCGGTGCACTGATCTTCGCGAACTTCATCAACGTGTCGGGCATGCCATCGGCGGTGGTCAAGGCGATCAACGGGCTCGAACTCAGCCCCTACGGCGTCATCTTCGCGCTGATCGCATTCTACATCGTGCTCGGTTCGGTATTCGACGAGCTGGCGATGATCTTGCTGACCATCCCCCTGTTCTTCCCGCTGGTGATGGGGCTTGGTTTCGACCCGATCTGGTTCGGCATCGTCATCGTCATGGTCGTCGAGATCGGTCTGATCTGCCCGCCGATTGGCATGAACCTGTTCATCATCCGCGCAACGCTGCGCGACGTGCCGCTGACAACGATCTTCCGAGGCATCGTGCCCTTCGTCATCGTCGATGTGCTGCGGCTGGCTCTGATCGTCTTTGTCCCGTGGCTGGTGCTCGCGCTGCCATCACAGATGACCCACTAGATAGCTTTAAGGGGAGGAAGTCGTGGAGAAGTATCGCATTCTGATCAACGGCAAGAGCGAGGAAACGACCTCGCACCAGCCGGTGCGCAATCCGGCAACCGGCGAGGTCGTGGGCATGATGCCGGTGGCCACACCCGCGGATCTCGACCGCGCAGTGGCCGCCGCGGCGGAAGCCTTCAAGAACTGGAGCCGCACTTCAGATGAGGAACGGAAGGCAGCCTGCCACGCCATTGGCGCGAAAATCGAGGAGCATGCGGAGGAGCTTGCCCGCCTCATCACGCTTGAGCAGGGCAAGCCGCTCACTGGCCTGGGCTCCCGCTTCGAGGCAGGCGGTTCGGCCGGCTGGGCCCATGCGACGGCTGAGTTCGGCCTGCCGGTCGAGGTCATCCAGGACAACGAGCAGGGCCGCGTCGAAGTCCACCGCAAGCCGCTCGGCGTCGTCGGCTCGATTACCCCGTGGAACTGGCCGATGCTGATCGCCGTCTGGCACATCGTGCCGGCCGTGCGCACTGGCAACACGATTGTCATCAAGCCCTCACCCTACACACCGCTGTCGACGATCCGGCTGGTCGAGTTGATGAACGAGGTGTTGCCTGCAGGTGTCGTCAACGTCGTGACCGGCCCGGACACACTCGGCGCGGCGATGTCCGCGCACACGGGTATCGCGAAGATGGTGTTCACCGGTTCGATCGCCACCGGCCGCAAGGTCATGGCATCTGCCGCAGAGACACTGAAGCGGCTAACGCTCGAACTCGGCGGCAACGATGCTGGGATCGTGCTCCCGGACGCGGACCCGAAGGCGATCGCGGAAGGGCTGTTCTGGGGCGCCTTCATCAATGGCGGCCAGACCTGTGGGGCGATGAAGCGGCTCTATGTCCATGACAGCCTTTACGACAAGGTCTGCGGCGAACTGGTCGAGCTTGCCACCAGGATGCCGATGGGAAATGGCCTCGACGAAGGCAACGTCCTCGGCCCGATCCAGAACGAGATGCAGTTCAACAAGGTGGTCGGTTATGTCGAGGCCGCCCGTCAGTCAGGTGCGCGTATCCTCACCGGTGGCGCAAGGCCCAATGGTCCCGGCTATTTCTACCCGATCACGCTGATCGCCGACATCGCGGATGGCCATCCGCTGGTCGATGAAGAGCAGTTCGGCCCGGTGTTGCCAATCATCCGCTACAGCGATGTTGAAAAGGCGATCGAGCTTGCCAACAACAATCCACATGGACTGGGAGGTTCAGTCTGGAGCTCCGACGCCAGCAAGGCAAAGGAGATTGCGCTGCGGCTGGAATGCGGCTCGGTCTGGGTCAACAAGCACGGCGCGATCCAGCCCAATGCACCTTTCGGCGGAGCCAAACAATCTGGCATCGGCGTCGAATTCGGTCCTGAGGGCCTGAAGGAATATACTCAGCTGCAGACTGTTTACTGCTGAAGGTAATCGGCGAGGGCATCCGGCCTCGCTGGATGCCCTCTTGGTGCGATCTGAATTAAGGGTGGTGCGGCGTTTCCCCAAAAAACAGAAAGCTCGCCGTTTCCGGCGGGCATGTCCGGTGATTCGCGACGGCTGGCAGAAGGGCCAACCTGCCCGGCCAGTTCAGGGCAATCAGGCACGGTGACTAAGCCGTGCACTGCATTGCCCAAAGGGTCGGCTCCTTTGCCAGTCCACGACAAAAGGACAGGGCCGGACGCCACCACTCTCGCCAGGATGAACTACTGATTTTCTCGCAACAGCCATTCGAGCTGTCTGGCGCACACCTTCAGTAGATCAACGAACTGGTTGGACTTCGCAATCGTCATCGCCCGAATAGGCCGCCATGACAACGCCTCAGGGTCAACAGCGCGACGGACACCATTAATCAGGATCGGTGCGGAGTTTCCCGGCAATCCATTGTGCCAGCGCGCGAAAATCCGCACAAATCTGGTCGATGACCACGGGGCCAGGGACCTCGACGAACGCCCCTTCGCCGGGGGTTAGCTCAAGCCCTCCGGGTGCGCACGGGGTTGATAAGCGCCGGGCAGCGGCATGCAGGGCGATCCCTCGACGGGTCAGTGTTTCCGACAGTCGTAGTGCAATGCTATTATGTCTGAGCCGGGGAGTTGGCGAAGAGAGAACAACTTAACCGGTCCGCTCAGGCCGGGCTCGGATGTCCGCACGCCAGCACCGGGTATGACGTTGCCCAAAAGCGGGTGAAGCTCATCGACAAGGCCGTGCGCAAGCAGGTCGTTGTAAAGCGTACTGCTTCCAAAGATCACCAGACCGCTGTGGCTATTGGCCTTGAGGTCAGCAATGCGCGCATGCGCGCTGAAAGCAAGCTCCATCGAGGCGCCTTCACCATTGGGTTCCGCCTCGGGCTGAAAGAAGTCGGCATGGCCGTCAATGAAGAAGAGGCCGTAGCGGCCTCGCCGTCGAAGCGCGAGCATCGAGCCCAGCAGGCTCGTGCAATCGCCGCCCAGGACGACCGGAATTTCGCCAGCATCAAGCAGCGTTTCCACCGCGTCGGCGAGCCTGGGCCTAGGCGTCCATGCGGCAATTGCCCCGGCGTTCAGGATGCGGTCTTGGGATCGGGCGTGGGTTTTGGGGAGGCACCGCCAGGGGCCCGGCGCCTCGCGCATCGATGCGTTCCGCAAGACCCAGATCGAGCAGTTTGTCGGGCAAGCGCTCCACACCCTCCGTTGCGAGGCTTGCCTCCAGCACGCGCTCGTCACGGATGCCGCGCCGCGCAATCTGCGTGTCGACCATCTGGTGCCGGGCGTGCTCGTAGTCAAGCATGGCTCGTGTGCCGATCTGCCGGTGAAACCCCGCGCCTTCATGACGGTCGCGGGTGCCGCCTAGAACCAGCGAGCAAGCGGCAGGTTCCCGTTCGCCTGCTGAACGGACTGGCCGCTCGCGCGTTGTCGGCAGTCGTACGACCGAAGGAGGCGGTTCATGGAAGACTATACGCTCTACTACTGGTCGGTGCCATTCCGCGGACAGTTCGTCCGCGCCGTGCTGGCCTTTGCCGGAAAAAGCTGGCGCGAAGCCGGCGACGGTGAAATCGGTCGGCTGATGAACCTCACGGTCGAGGAGATGCCGATCCCGTTCATGGGGCCGCCGATGCTCGTTGACCACGCAAGCAACATCGCAATCGCCCAGATGCCGGCCATCATCCTTTATCTTGGCGATACGCTCCGCCTGTTGCCGCACGATCCGGCCTTGAGGGCGTTGACGATGAAGATCGTCAACGACGCCAACGACGTGATCGACGAGATCACGCTTCAGGGCGGGCAGCAGATGTGGACGGAGAAGAAATGGGCGGAGTTCGTGCCGCGGCTGCAGCGATGGATGACCTTCTGGGAGGCAACCGGCCACCGCCACGGGCTTGCGTCTGGTTCGGGATTCCTCCTTGGCGGCAAGGAGCCGGGTATCGCCGATATTGTCACGGCCACACTCTGGTCAACCATGGGCGAGCGTTTCCCGAAGATCGCGGCGATGCTGGATGAAGCGGCCCCCGACATCAGCGCCCTGGCTCGCCGCATCTCCGATCTTCCGCCACTACGCGAACTGGCCGCGAGAGCACGTGCAGGCTATGGCGACGCCTACTGCGGCGGGCAGATCGAAGCCTCCTTGCGAAAAGTGGTGGGCGGCAACCTCTAACCCTCCGCCGTCTCCAGCGCTGCCATCGCGATCGCAACCAGGATTGCGCTCGAGCCGATGAGAAGGCTGGGCGTGGGCGTTTCCTGCCCAACCGCGAGCGAAGCTATGAGGCCAACGGCAGGCACGCCGAGCAGGACGATCGAGACGACGTCGGCGCGGGTGCGGGTACCGACTTCGACCACCGCCCATGAGCAGAAGGCGGTGGCGAGGATGCCGATGAAGAGGAGGTGATCCCACCGCTCGAGCAGCCATGAGACTTCGGGTGGGCCTTCCATCGCGTAGGCGAGCGGGATCAGGCAGATGGTCGCAAGCGCCATTTGCCACGGCGCGAGGTCGAGTGCGGCGCCGATCCAGCGATGATGATGTATGTGGACCATGCAGACGGCCCATGACAGCGCCGCAATCAGCAGCAGCGCGCCGGCAATAAGGCCGTCGAGCCCGAAAGCGCGAAAGCCGCCCACATCAATGAGAAGGAGAATGCCCGAGAGGCCGAGGGCGGCCGCGAACAGTTGCCGGCGGCCGATGCGCCCGCCAGGATACATCGCAACGATCGGCAGTACCCAGAGCGGCATGGTGTAGGCCAGCACGACCGCGCGGCCCGTCGGCATGATGCGCAGCGCCGAGGCTGCGAGCGCCGTGAACATAAGCATCTGCAACAGGCCGACGCTGAGCACGACCGGCAGGTCGCGACGGCTGGGCAGCCGCAGGCGGCCGAAGGGGATCAGGATCGCAAACAGGACCAACGCACCGATGAGGTAGCGGATGACCGTGAACCAGATCGGGGGGACGATCGCGACCGAAGATTTCATCACCGGCCAGCTCAGCCCCCAGATGATAACCACACATGCGACCAGCACCTAGTCGATACGCCTACCAGAACCCTGACCAGCTACTGATCGCATGTCGCGGCCCCGCAAGTCCTCCCCTCCGCCGTTGATTGGGCGGATGGCCTGTCCAGAGTGGAAGACTAGGCGGGGTTGGGCCGCGGCGCTTCGGTGCCAGCCCCCATTTTTCGGGAAGACCTGTACCCAGATTTCGCGGACCTGCCCGGCTCGGCCTCCTGCAGCAGCCAGGGTTCGTTGCGAAGGCGCAGCATCACTTCCATGCGGTTGGCGGCCCTGAGCTTTGCGAGCACTGCCGAAACATGATGCTCGATTGTGCGTGGCGAGCGCACCAGCCGAGCGGCAATCTCGCGATTGCCCGCACCCTCGGCGATCAGCCGCAGCACCTCCAGTTCGCGACGAGTAAGGCCGAACGGGTGCGCGCGAGCAGACGCGTATGGCCCCCGCCGCACCTTCGGCAGCCGGTCGGCGACGCCAAGAAGCTCTGCCTTGCGGCGGGCAAGGCGAAGCGCGGGCGTCGCCCCAAGCTCCTGCAAAATGGTGGCAGCGCGGCTGAGCGCTACTTCCGCATCGTCGCCTTCGACCCGCATAAGGGAGAGTGCCGCCTCGTAAGGAAGTCCCAGCCCGAGCCACTTGTCAGCAGCACCTTCGGGATTGCCCTTCAGTTCCATGAGCCGCGGCTGGGCTGCCCGATCGACGGGGAACTGCGGCGGCTCGCAGTGACAGCGCTGCCACCAGACCACCAGTTCGCCGAACTCCCACCGGTCGAAGGCATCGAGATCCATTGCGGCAAGCTGCGCCAGTTGCTCATGCGCCGCGACCAGATCGCCTGACAGCCAGGCAGCTTCGACGAGCGCAAGCCGCGCCGGCGCGATATATTGCGGCTCGCCGGTCGAGAGCGCGTTCCTGAGTGCCTGCTGCAGAAGGAGCGGAGCATCCGACTCGCCGAGGCGCGTGCGGGCACGGCCAAGCACCAGCAGCGCCGGCAGCTGCATGATGAGGGTCAGCCGCTCAAGCTTCATCACGCCCGCCGCAATCGTCTCTGCATCGCGGAGCCGCCCCTGTTCCAGCCGCAGTTGCGCCAGCCGCCCGACGAGGTAGTGCGTCCACGCGTCGAGGTCGTGCTTGGTGTCGTAGGCAATGCCCTCGGCGAGCAGCCGCTCGGCAAGGGGGAAGTCCTTGAAAAGAACGGCATACTCCCCGTAGTTCGTATAGGCGCGAGCGGCCTGCTCATGATGGCCGTGCTGCAGGGCAAGCGCGAGGCTGCGCTCCATCATCTCGCACCCGCCCGGCTGATCCGAATGCAGCAGCGCCGTCGCCACGGTGTTGAGCGCATGGGCAAGCGTTTCGGTAGCGTTAAAAGCTTCGGCCAGCTCGATCGCCCTGTTGCCCCAGCCGACAGCCTCCGCGAAGCGATCGTTCAGCATGTGCAGTTGCGAGCGAAGCGCATAGGCGGTCGCAAGTTCGGGCCCAGGGGGAAGGCTTTCGAGCACGCGGATCGCCTCGTCGGCATATCGCCCGGCTTCCTGTGAATCGCCCCGATACCAGTGCAGCCGGGCGAGCCAGCGCAGGTTCTCGCCAACCTTGTCGAGCCGCCCGAGCTGGCGCCACAGCTCGACGGCGCGGTGACGCCACTCGATGACGAGGTCATCGATCTGGAGAGCTATCCCCGCTTCATAGGCCCAGTCCTCGCAAAGCTGGGCAGCGAGTTCCTGCGGCGCTTTGCCGACATATTCCAGCGCCGTTTCGAGATGGGAGGCGGCCTGCTGATGCGCGCCAAGGCTGGCGGCGTGCGCGGCCGCCTGCGGCGCGAGTTCCAGCACGCGCCTTGCCTCGCCTGCCACTGCCGCGTGATGTACCCGCCGCGATAGCGAAGCCTCACCAGATTCCGCAGCAGCCTCATCGAGCGCAGAGAGGACCTGCCGGTGGAGCTTGCGCCGCCGCGCCGCCGATACTCTCTCCAGCGTCGACTGGCGCGCCAGTTCATGCCGGAACTGGAGGTTGCCATTGATGTCACGCACCAGCAGGCCCCGTTCGACACAGTTGTCGACGAGGACCTCGGCGTCGGGGCCCAGCAAAGCTTCGGCAAGCCAGGGCTCGATGCCGGCGGGCTCGACGCTGAGCGCCTCCAGCGCCTCGCGGTCTTCCTTGTCGAGCCGCGACAGGCGGGACCACACCGCATCGCGGATCGACGGCGGAATGCCTTTGATGAGCGGCTCGTCGCTCGCGAGGATCTCCGTCACGAAGAACGGATTGCCGGCGGTCAGGCGATGAAGATCCGGCTCGACGCGTCCGGCCACCCGCGCCAGCGTCGCCACACCCTGCGGCGACAGCGGCTGCAACCGCACGCGCGCGACCGTCTGCGACGGCAGATCGCCGATTACCTGCGCCAGCGGATGATCGGGTCCGACCTCCTCGGACCGAAAACTCAGGATCATCAGCAGTCGCAGCAACCCGGCGCGGCGGCCGAGGTAACGGACGAGGTCGAGCGAGGCCTTGTCTGCCCAGTGCATGTCCTCAAACACGAGCACGCTGGTGCGCGGATTGTCCTGCAATGAGTCGAGAACGGCGGGAAAAAGCTGCTCGGGTGGGGCCGACCGACGAAGAAGCTCCGCCACATGCGGACCCAGGCCATGTGCCACGTCGTGCAGGGGTCCGAGCGCACGGGCGGTGAAGAAGGCCTCGCAGGCGCCGCAATGGACGCTGCTGTCCTTTTGCGCGCTTGAGACGAATTCGCGAAGAACGGACGACTTGCCAATACCGGCCTCGCCCATCACGAGGGCGACACGACCCTGACCTTTGCGCGCCTCATCGAGGGCGAGGAACAGGGCGGACAGCGGCTCTTCCCGTTCGACAAGCATTTGCCACCTCGAGCATGCGCCAACCGCCCGCCAAAACCATACGACGTCGACGGCCTCTTGTCAGCAATCGTGGCGTGTTGAGGTGCGTCAGCTCTGCCCGCGGGAAGCTCCGGAACTCTCGGCCAGATGCTCGCGGAAGGAAGCAATCAGCCAGCTGGCGGCGGGCCCCGGCGGATTGGCCGTCCTGCGCAGGACATAGATCGGGTACTCGGTCACCTCATAGGCATCGACCATCAATTCCACCAGCCTGCCCTTCTCGATGTCCTTGCGAACGACCGCGTCCGGCAGGCCGCCCCAGCCGAGACCGCCGCTGATCAGGCGGTGCTTGGTGACAATGTCGCTCACGCGCCAGGTCTTGTAGGAGTGAACGTTGAAGTCGCGTCCCCGCGTTATGCCGGAAGAATCCATCACCACGATCTGCACCTCCTCGCGCACGTCGGCTCGGGTAAGCCGCCGGTTGAGCCGTGCTAGCGGATGATCGGGCGCAGCGACCGGCACCATGTAGGAATGGCCGATCCTCTCCGGCGTGATGCGATCGTCGTGGACCAGCAGCGCGCCGGAAAAGCCCACATCCGCCTTGCCGCTCAGGATCAGGTCGTGAACCATCCCAAGCTCACCAACGGTGAGGTTGAGCGGAACGGCCGGAAACTTTTCGCGGAAGGCGCGCAGCGAGGCAACGACCGCTTCGGACGGCACCATGACACTGATGGCGAGCGACAGTTCTGCTTCGACACCCTCCTTAAGGCTTCTTGCACGGGCGCGCAGGCTTTCGAGCCCAGCAGCGATGCGGCGGGCATCCGTCAGCATCGCCTTTCCAGCCTCGGTCAGGCGGGGATGGCGCGAGCCAGCCCGCTTGAACAGCTGCACCTCGAGTTGCGCTTCGAGGTTGGCAATCGTGTAGCTGACGACCGACTGAGCCCGGTTCAGCGCGCGGGCCGCGGCCGAAAAACTGCCCGTCTCGACAACGGTCAGGAACACCTGCAGCTGGTCGAAGGTGGGCTGCGCTTCCATGATCATCCATCCAATTGATAGATAGTTTTGTTCGATCTTTTATCGGTTTTCTGGATGACCTTCCAGACCTAGCTTTTGGCGACACCTGGGCACCGCCCGTCTCCGATTCTGAGGAAAGGAAGAGACCATGTCCTCCATTCTGCTCGTTACCTCCAGCCCGCGCGGCAATGAATCCCTCTCCAGCAAGTTTGCGATCGATCTTGCCAACCAGCTCGCCGATCGCTTGCCAAGCGCCGCGATCGTCCATCGTGACATCGGCACCCACCCAGTCCCCCACCTCGACGAGGTCACCACCACCGCCATCCGCAAACCGGCCGAGGCGCGCAATGCGGAGGAAGCCGCAGCCGTCGCCTATTCCGACCAGCTCGTCGACGAACTGCTTGCCGCCGACGCCGTGGTAATCGCGACGGGCCTCATCAACTTCAACATCTACTCGACGCTGAAAAGCTGGATCGACAATGTGGCCCGGGCGGGCTTGACCTTCCGCTACACGGAAAGCGGCCCGGTCGGTCTTGCCACGGGAAAGAAGGTCTATCTCGTGCTGGCCGCCGGCGGCGTCTATTCCGAGGGAGCGGCGAAAAGCATGGACCACGCGGTCCCCTACCTGAAGTCCGTACTCGGCTTCATGGGCATGACCGACGTCGAGGTGATCTATGTCGAAGGCCTCGCCTTCGGCCCCGAAGCCGCCGAGAAGGCAATCAGCGCCGCCCATTCGCGCGTACAGGAAGTGGCAAAAACGGCGCAGCTGGTGCTAGCCGCCTGATCGCCTGGAGCTACACCACGAGCTAACACGGGTCTACGCTTTTCAGATGAGTACTTCACCCTCCAGGGTGATCCGCACGATCCGGTCATGAGCTACCCTTTCCCTGCCTGAGTGACATATCTGGGGCGGGGGCCTTTTTTTTCGGGATGCGCGCGGGCAACGGGAACACAGTCAGGAAACCGGGCCGTTCACTTTGTCGCCCGGCGCAGATCGAGCTGTGCCACCTGCCTGATTACGTCGATCCGGCCGGCGGCGCCGAGTTTCGCGTAGAGGCTTTTGATCTGCGTCCTGACCGTTTCCCGCGACAGGGACGCTTCGGCCGCAATGGCCGCCGCATTCTTTCCTTCCAGAAGGCCGACCAGAGCGCGCGCTTCCGCAGAGCTGAGCTTGTGCGACTTCACGAAATCTTCAAGCTCGAGGGCACGAGGGCGCAGCACCGGCTCGAGGAACAGCACCACGGTGGGGCCTTCGAAATAGGCCGCGAACCGATCCTTCATGACCCGGACCAGGGTCGCCTTGGTCCCGTTGATGACACGCGTGAACGCGCGCGGCGCATCCTCTTCGGTGCGGTCGAGCATCCGCTGAAGCACCTGCGCGGCTTCCGCATCGCATAGCCGCAGTCGCCCCAACGGGTTGAGCCGTGCACACCTGCCTTCAGCCAGCATCCGTTCGGCCGATGCCGACGCCGACTTCAGCCGTCCGCCCTCGCCGACGACGAAAACGCCGACATCCGCGCTGTCGAACAGCGAGCCCGCGATCTCGGCGATCTGCCGATGCTTCGGCCCCGCGCGAAAGTAATGAAAGGCACGCCGCAGATGCGGAGCGAGTTGCGTCAGCAACTCCGCCGCGCGTGCGTTCTCATCCGGATCCTCGCGACTGGTTAGAACCGACAGGAGGAAGGATTTCCCCTCCTCACGGACGATCGTCAGCCCGACTGCCGCCCTGGTTCGAAAGCGGCCATAGACGAAGTCGGTGTAGAACTCGGTCCGCTTCAACTCATTGACCGGCAGCATCTGGTCGGAAATGACACCGACGCCCACCTGCCTTGTCGCGGCTCGCTTCATCCATGGATTGATGCTGGCATAATATCCGCCGTCGCGCAGCGCCGAGGCATCCGCGCCGTAGACGAGGTCCCAGCTGCCCCTCGACTTCTCGCTGTCATGGTAAAACAACGTCGCGACACCGTCGGGAAGCTGCTCACTCAGAGCCTTGAGAAAATCCTCCCACGTCCTCTCCCCAAGGAGAGCCGCATAGATCAGATCCACAAGTTCTTCACTGTCCACCACCCCGCTCCATCAGGATGAAAACATGGGGTTGCTCGGACAATATCATTAAATACTGCCAAGAAAAACTACACGCTTCCCACGCTCAGGTGAACAGAGATAGTATAGTTCAAGATGGCGATTTAATGCGGGCGAAGATTATCATCCAAGTTTAACCGCCGTCTCCCGCAGCGCTCTTGCCAGCACTTTGCCCCATTCACGGGCAGCGGGGGCCGTGCGGATCAGGTCGTTGCGGATTTCGATCTCGACGCAGGGCAGACCCCGCTTTTCGCCATGGATTGGGATCGCGTAGTCAGTATCGTCGCCGACGCTGTAGGGCTGGTTGATGCCGACGCAGTAAGCGGTGTTCATTTTGAGCCACTCGGCGAGAGCCGGTGACAGCACATTGTCGCGGTTGAAGAGCACGCCGATCTCCCACGGGCGGCTGTTGCCCAGGAACACTGGCGTGAAGCTGTGCACGGTCACGAGGATCGTGCGGCGGCCGGCGGCCGCGCGAGCGTCGAGCGCGGCGGTGACCGCGTTGTGGAACGGCCAGAAGATCGCGTCGGCGCGAGCCTTCCTTTCCTCTTCGTTGAGATCCAGATTGGCCGAAATGACCGTGTCCTCGCTGCGCGTCGGCGCAAAGTCGGCAACGTCGGGACGGCGGTTGCAGTCGCAGACGAGGCGCGAATAGACCTGCGTGAACAAGGGCGCGTCGAGCAGCGTAGAAAGTTCGAGCGCGACGTCCTTTGCGCCGATGTCCCAGGCGATGTGACGCTGAAGGTCTTCTTCCGACAGCCCCATGTCGCCATAGCGGCGCGGAATGCGGCGCCCGGCATGCTCGCAGATCAGCACATAATCCGAAGACCCGTTCTCGTTGTACGCCTCAAGCGGATGCGGCTCGTCTTCGGCGAGGATCGCAATGGCGTTCGCCTGAACTGAACGGGTCAAGGGTTTGTCTCCGGCGCAGAATGTCTGAAATGGTACAAATCTGCGAATGGAATTCAAGTTGTATCTTTTCGTTGACGCCATCTCGCCCCCGCCCCTATCATCACCCTGGGGAACAGAAACAGAGCCGCGTCAAAGCGAGTCAAAGCGTTAGAACGCATGACCCATGAGCCAATCATCGAGGCAAAGGGCCTTTCCATACGCTTCGGCGGGCTGGTGGCCGTCGACAGCTATTCACTGGTGCTGCGGTCCGAGGACCTTGCCGGGCTGATCGGCCCGAACGGAGCCGGAAAGACCACCGCGTTCAATTTGCTCACCGGGGTGCACAAGCCCTCGGAAGGAGCGATTCTGATCGGCGGGCAGGACATGACCGGGCAAAAGCCGCACAAGCTCGCGCAGGCGGGTCTCGCCCGCACCTTCCAGAATATCCGCTTGTTTGCGGACCTCACCGTGCTCGAGAACGTCATGTGCGGCGGGCATCTGCGTCATGGTTCTTCGTTGTTTTCTACCCTCGCCTATCTGCCAGCATTTCGACGCAGCGAGCGGCAGATCGCCCAAGAGGCGACAAAGATCATCCGCGAGGTGGGACTGGCGGATGCGATCGACCGGCGCGCCGGCGACCTTTCCTATGGCGACCAGCGCCGGGTCGAGATAGCGCGGGCGCTTGCCACGCAGCCGAAGGCCCTGCTTCTTGACGAGCCCGCCGCGGGGCTGAACCCCAGCGAAACGCAGGCACTCGTCGAACTCATCCGCCGCATCAACGGGGAGATGGGCATTGGCGTTCTGGTGGTTGAACATGACATGCGCCTTGTCATGAGCCTGTGCCGCCGCATCCAGGTACTCAATCGTGGAAAACTCGTCTGCGAGGGAGCGCCCGCCGAAGTGCAGGCTGATCCTGCCGTAATCGAAGCCTATCTGGGCACGCGACGACAAAGGGCCGCCCATGCCTGATGCACCCATCCTCCAGGTCAGCGAACTGAACGTGTTCCGTGGCGCAACCCATGTGCTGAAGGATGTTTCGTTCGAGGTCGCCAGGGGCGAGCTCGTCGCGCTGATCGGTGCGAATGGTGCCGGCAAGTCGACGACGCTGCTGGCACTGTCCGGGCTTCTTCCCGCCCGTTCCGGCACGGCCAGGATGACGACCGATGAAGGAACGATCGAGCTTACGCGCGCTTCCACGGAAACGATCGTCCGCAACGGCCTCATCCATTGCCCGGAAGGCCGGCAGATCTTTCAGTCGCTCTCCGTCGCCGACAACCTCGCGCTCGGTGCCTACACCCGCACCGACAAGGACTGGATCGCGCAGACCACCGAAGAGGTCTACCGGCTGTTCCCCATCCTGCGCGAACGCGAGAAGATACCAGCAGGCGCGCTGTCCGGCGGCGAGCAAATGATGCTCGCGATGGGCCGGGCACTGCTTGGGGCACCGAAACTGCTTCTCCTCGACGAGCCATCCCTCGGTCTCGCGCCCAAGGTGATCGACACGATTTTCGACGTCATCGCCGAGCTCAGGCTGCGGGGCGTCACCATCCTGCTGATCGAGCAGAACGCGGCCATGGCACTGGAGATCGCCGACCGCGCGCATGTCATGGAGCATGGGCGCGTCACGCTTTCCGGCACCGGCGCGTCGCTGATGGAAAACGACCGGGTGCGGCAGGCCTATCTCGGGGTGAGCGCATGAGCCAGTATCTGTTCCAGCAGTTGATCAACGGGCTTGCGCTCGGCAGCCTCTACGCGCTCGTCGCGATTGGCTTTTCGATGATCTACGGCATCGTCCGCCTCATCAACTTCGCCCACGGCGATCTTGTGATGATCGGCGCTTTCGCGACGCTCGGAATGCTGTTCTACGGGACGCCCTGGCCAGTGACGCTGCTGGTGGTGCTGCTCGTCGGGGCGCTGGCCGGCGCGATGATTCAGACAGTCGTGTTCCGGCCTATGCTGGGCGCGCCGCAGGTGACCGGCTTCATCGCCTCGCTTGCGGTTTCGATCACCATCCAGAACTCGGCACTGATGCTGCTGTCGGGCCAGCCGCGCAACTTCCTGTTTCCGGAAGCGATGCGCCAGCGCGTCTCGCTCGGCGGCGTCAGCGCGTCGCTCACTGACCTCGTCATCATCGGCCTGACCCTGACGCTGATCGCGATCCTGTTCGTGATCGTCTACCGTACGCGGCTCGGACGAGCGATGCGGGCGACGGCGGAAAACCTGATGGCGGCTCGGCTGATGGGCATCGGCGTCAACCGAACGATCGTTGCCGCGTTTGCCATCGGCTCCGCGCTTGCCGCCGTCGCCGGCCTGTTTTGGGGCGGGAAGTTCGGCCAAATCGATCCGCTGCTCGGCTCCGTGCCGGGGCTGAAGGCGTTTATTGCCTGCGTCATCGGCGGCGTCGGCTCGATTGGCGGGGCGATGCTTGGCGGCTATATCCTCGGCCTCGCCGAGGTGCTGTTTGTCGGGCTGCTGCCGCAGGCCTACGCCGGCTACCGTGACACCTTCGTCTTCTCGCTGCTGATCCTGATCCTCCTCATCAAGCCGTCGGGGCTGTTTGTCCGCCATGTCGAAGAGCGCGCCTGAAACCATTACCATGGGCACTTCGGGCGGCGGCCAATGGCTTGCCGCACCCTTGCGCATCGCCCTGCTCATAGCGGCTGCGACCGTTGCCCTGTGGCTGGTGACGGCGGGTTCCAGCGCGTATCTCACGACGCTTATCGCCGTCATGTTCATCAACGCAGCGCTTGCGGTGTCGCTCACCTTTACTAACGGCATGACCGGCATGTTCTCGCTAGGTCATCCGGCCTTCATGACCATCGGCGCCTACGTCGCGGCGATCCTCACCTTTCCCTCGCGGCGCAAGGCATCGATGCTGCCTGACCTGCCGGAGTTCATCGCCAGCCTGGACCTGTCGTTGCTGCCCGCCACCGTCATCGCCGGGCTTGCGGGCGCGCTGGTCGCGCTCCTCGTGGGGCTACCGGTGCTGCGCCTGCGCGGGCACTATCTTGCCGTGGCAACGCTCGGCCTGATCGTCATCGTCCAGGGGCTGGCGCTCAACTGGAACGGTATTACCCGCGGTGGGGCGGGACTGTCCGGCATTCCGCGTCTATCCAACATCTGGTGGGCATTCGGCTTCATGGTTCTGACCGTCGCCGCCGTCTGGCGCATCAAGTTTTCCTCGCTTGGGCGCGCGATGATGGCAACGCGCGAAAACGACCTTGCCGCCGAATGCACCGGCATCGACACGGTGCGCATCCGTATGCTCGCCTTCGTCATCGGCGCATTCTTCGCGGCGGTTGCCGGCGCGCTGATGGCGCACCTCATCAGCGTGGTGACGCCCCGCACCTACTCGATTGTGCTTGCCTTCAACCTCGTCGTGATGATCGTCATCGGCGGTTCGGGCAGCATCGTCGGCTCAGTCATCGCGGCGTTTGCCATCACCATCGTATCGGAGCTGCTGCGCCCGGTGGAAGAATCCTTCGGCCTCTACGGCATGAGCCAGGTGATCGTGGCGCTCAGCCTGATCCTGGTGCTCTACTTACGCCCACGAGGTCTGTGCGGCAGCGACGAGCCCGCCTTCGTGAAGCACTATCTGAACGGAAAGAAGCACCTATGAGTTCACCCCGCCCGCAGGACGTGTTCGAGAGCCGTGCGCTGCGGCTGACGGCGGCGCGCACGGCCCTGCTCGTGATCGACGCCCAAAACTGGGTGATGGACGAGAAGAACCGCCACCCGCGACCGGAGTTCTACGAGGATGTGCGCGGATTCGTCGTTCCGAATATTGCAAAGCTCATTGAGGCTTCGCGCCGGTTTGGGGTCGAGGTCGTCTACACGGTGATGGAGAATTTTACCGAGGATGGGCGCGACCGCAGCCTCGACTACAAGCTTTCGGGCTTCTTTATCCCGAAGGGCTCGCACGATGCGAAGGTTATCGATGAACTGCGCCCGGAGCGCGACGAGATGGTGATCCCGAAAACCTCGTCCAGCCTCTTCAACTCGACCAATTTCGAGTACCTGATGCGCAATATCGGCATCGACACGATCATGGTCACGGGTTTCCTCACCGACCAGTGCGTCGACCACACCATTCGCGACGGTGCTGACCGCGGCTTCCACATGATCTGCATCAGCGACGGCGTTGCGACCGACACGCGCGAGCGTCACACGGCGGCACTCAATGCCTTCAAGGGCTACTGCCGAACCGAGACGACGAGCTCGATGATCGCCACCATGGAGCGCGATTTCGCGTGAGGGAGGGGGTGGCGGTTGCCCGCCACCAACACCTAGTCAGTAGGCCTTGGCGTACCGAACGCACTGCTCCTCGAGCGACAGTTCCTCCATCATCTTCGCCTCGAAGCGCTTGTGGGCGAGATAGGCAGCCTTCAGCTCCGCGCCGATTGTGTCTTCCAGCACCTTGTCAGCCTCGAACAGGTCGAGCGCCTCGGTGAGCGACTGCGGCAGGCGCACGATGTTGAGCTCGCGAAGCCGCTGTTCCGGCAGGTTCTGTGGCGCCCCCTCGCAAACCTGCGGGATCGGGAGCGAGGCGTTGAGGCCCTGGAGGCCCGCGGCAAGGATCGCGCCCAGCACCAGATAGGGGCTCCCTGCTGCGTCGGCGGCGCGGAACTCGAAGTGAAACTGGCGCGCGATCTCGCTCTTCTGGAACACCGGGCAGATGCGCACGCCGGCCTCGCGGTCACGGTAGCCGAGATTGTTGTATGCCGCGCTCCAGCGGTTCGGGGTCAGGCGCAGATAGGAGACGGTGGCGGCGGCAGTCATCGCCGTGATCGCCGGCAGATTGGCAAGAATGCCGCCGACGAAGCTGCCGGCGCGCGCTGAGATGCCGCCCGGGTGCGAGGCGTCGTAGTTGACCGGCTCGCCGGTCGCCGCATCGATGAGGCTGAAGTGGACGTGGACGCCGTTGCCAACCGCATCGGGCCGCAGTATCGGCGTGAAGCTGGCGCGCCCGCCGAGATTGTGAGCGACGGCGCGGGCAATCTCGCGGACCGCGACGGCCTGATCGGCGGCGGCAACGCCGATGGCGGGTCCCACCGTCACCTCGTACTGCTTCGGACCATATTCTGGCATGAAGGTGTCGATGGCGAGCCCCGCCTCCTTCATCGCCCCGAGATAGCTTTCAGCGAACAGGCCCTGCCGGCGGAAGGCATCAAGCGCATAGCTCGAGTTGGGCCGCTCCTCGACCGCCTCGTAGACGAATTCGTGCTCGAAAGCCGCCTTTACCTTCAGGCCATGGCGGATCTCGATCTCGGCCAGGACGCGCTTGAGGAAACTGCGCGGGCAGACCGCCCAAGGCGTGCCGCCGAGCTGCATGATGTCGCCAAGGATGAAATGCTCGGCCGCGGCGTCGGCCCCAAAATCGACACGGATGCGGCTCGCCGGATCCGGGATGAGGACGAGATCACCGAAGGGGCCCCAGGGACTTGGCGCGATCGGCCCGTGAGACGTGATCATGCTGTTGGTCGGCGTCCAGCCGATGCCCTTCTTCAGACGATCTTCGAGATCGCAGAGCGGGAAGCCCTTGCCCCGCGTCTGACCTCCGAGATCGTTCGTACACAGCATGACTATTTCTTCACGCTTCATCCTGGACCCCTCTTTTCATTATGTTATTCAAGTCTTCGTGCCGCGCGCCGGCCGCTGTGGCGGCAGTTCCTCGCGCAAAGCCTCCAGCCGCTCCATGCGCGTCTTGCCATCGCCGCCGATGCGGGCTGCTGACGCGCCGACCAGTGCCTCGCCGAGCGCCATGCCCATGGTGAGCATGTCGAACACCGAGGGTGACTGGACAGGAACCGAGAGGACGTATCGTGCCACGCGCGCTACCGGCGACTGCCAGATATCCGTGATCAGCACGACGGTCGCGCCCTGCACCTTCGCGGCCTTGTGGGCGAAATCGATGACGTCTCGCTGATAGCGGCGCACGTCGAAGACGACCACAACGCTGTTGCGCCCGATCTCGAGCAGGTGCTGCGGCCAGCGCTGGGTCTGTCCGCCGACAATGTTGACCTTCCCACGAACCGCGGCGAGCAGGTCCGCGAGATAGGCTGCAACATTGGATGAGTAGCGGCCACCGACGAAATGAATGTCGCGGCGTGGATCGGCAAGCAGTTCCACTACCTTGTCGAACTCGGCCTCGGGCACCCCGTGTTCCAGTTCGTGCAGCGCTGCAGCGAGGTTGCCGGTGAAGCGCTGCAGGAAATGCGCGCCCTCCCCCGCGGGGCGGTCCTGCGGCTCGCTGAAACGCAGAAGCGGCGACTGCAGCGTAACTTCGAGATGGCGACGCAGCGCATCCTGAAAATCCGCGTAGACCGGAAAGCCCAGCCGGCGCACAAGCCGCAGCACCGTAGCGGTGCTGACGCCGCTCTGATCCGCAAATTCAGCCACCGTGCCAAGGCCTGCCATTGGGTAATTTGCCAGCAGGTGGCGCGCCACGCGCGCCTCGCGCTGGCTCAGGGACGGCAGCTCGCGCCTCAAGATTTCCTGCACGTCGGCGGCCGGGTTAGCTGTCATTCCAATGCACCTCTCACCTGTATCAAATCAGACAAATTCGATTCATTGAAGAAAAATGTACCGTTCTGTTGACGAAGATGACGCAGGGGAGCATCCTTGCGGGATAAACGCCGGACATCTTCGCATCTGGCCTCCCGGATGTCGGAGACGACGGCATAACGAGGGGAAGCAAAAGATGTACAAACTGGTTTCTTTATCTGCCCTGGCGCTGGCCGCAATGCTGGGAACAGCAAGCGCGCAGGACGCCATCAAGCTCGGGGCCCTGTACAACCTCACAGGCGGCATGTCCTCGCTGGATGGCCCGTCGCTGAAGGGTGCGCAGCTTGCCGCCAAGCAGATCAACTCGTCGGGCGGTCTGCTCGGCAAGCAGATCGAACTGATCGCTCCCGACGGCAAGACTGACCAGCAGGAGACCGCGATTTCCGCGCAGCGCGTGCTCTCGGAAGGAGTGGTCGCCGGTTTCGGCCAGTCGGACACCACCTTCGTGATGGCCGCTGCGCCGCTCTTCCAGGAGAAGGGTATCCCCTTCCTGACCTCGGGCGCGACCCATCCCGAGCTGCCGCAGTGGGTCGGCGACCACATGTTCATGACCGCCTTCGGTGACGACGACCAGTCCTACGCGATCGCCGACTATGCCTATGACAAGCTCGGTGTGCGCCGCGTGGCGGTGTGGACCGACAACTCGATGGACTTTACCAAGGCACTCAGCAAGTACTTCATCGAGCGCATCAAGCAGAAGGGCGGCGAGATCGTCGGCGAAGATGCCTTCATGATGGGTGACACCGACTTCTCGGCGCAGATCGCGCGCCTCGCCGCAGTTGAGCCGAAGCCGGATGCAGTCTTCATCTCGGCGATCCCGTCCGAGGCAGGCCTCTCGGTCAAGCAGATCCGAGAGCAGGGCATCGACATGCCGATCCTGTCGGGCGACGGCTTTGACACGCAGCTCGTCTCGACGGTGCCGGGACCGAGCCTCGCCAACAAGGTCTACTTCTCGACCCACACCTATCTTGGCGACAATCGGCCGGAAGTCGCGAAGTTCATCGAGGACTACAAGGCCGAGTACGGCATAGAGCCGGAAAACTCCTTCGCGCCGCTCGGCTATGACGCTCTGAACCTGATCGCCGACGCTATCCGCCGCGCCAATTCCGACGAGCCGGCGAAGATCCGCGATGCGCTCGCCGAAACCCGGGGCTTCAAGGGCGTGACCGGCGAGATCAGCTACACGCGCGCCTCGATGGTGCCCCCGAAGCCGATCTCGATCGTCAGCGTCACCGGCGGCGAGTTCAAGGTCGAGGAGATCTGGCGTCCGGAGTAAGCTCCTTCTCCCGCTACGCCACGGACAGGGCGCCGGCCCTGTCCTTTTCTTTGTTGAAGAGCCGGCCAGGCCGGCACCAGAAGATTCCATGGGCAGTCGATGAACAGCAGACAGGGCAGCACTCTTGCACGTTACGAAGGAAGGGACCGGAAACTGGAGGCCGGGCGGACGGTGATTCTGATCGTCGACGCCCAGAAGGCCGAGCTGGTGCCGGAAGTCCTCGAGAAATATCCCGAGTTTGACCGGGCGGTGCATGATCGCGCCCTACCCGCGATGAAGCGGCTGATCGGCGGCGCCCGCGAAAAGGGCGCGGAAGTGGTCTACACGGTGATCGAGGCGCTTACCCGCGACGGACGGGACCGCTCGCTCGACCATAAGCTGTCCAACATCCTGGTACCGCGCGGCTCGCCGCTTGCAGAGGTGATCGATATGGTCGCGCCGCGGGACGACGAGATCGTGCTGCCAAAGACATCGTCGGGCGTCTTCAACTCGACCAACATCGACTATGTGCTGCGCAATCTTGGCGCGGAAAATGTTGTCGTCGCCGGCTTCCTCACCGACCAGTGCGTCGACATGGCCATCCGCGACGGCGCCGACCGCGGCTACTACATGGTGTGCGCCACCAACGCCTGCGCCTCTTACACCGAAGCCCGCCACCAAGGGGCCTTCAAGGCATTTGGCGGCTACTGCCGCCTGCAGACGGTAGATGAGGTGCTGGCGGACATCGTCTGAGGCTCTGGCGCACAATCTTTCTCTTTTCGCCATTGGCAGGGTGTAAGCAACCGCTCACGCCCTGTTGCCGCATGCCTCCCTGAGGTCTTGCGCCTCCCTGTGAGCGCCCCATTCTCGCCGACTGTCACACGCCTGTAATCTAGCGTTGCTAGTCCTTGACTTAACGTAATCCCGCTGCCATCGTCATTGCACAGCTGTGCAAGGGAGGGCAGAGCTGTACCTGGGAGGAAATTCGTGAGCGCAGAGGGCTTTCTCCGCGTCGAGGACGTGGTCGTCGGCTATGGGCAGCTCGACATCCTGAAGAACCTCAGCCTGTCGATCAGGAAGGGCGAGTTCGTAGCGCTGCTTGGCTCGTCCGGCTGCGGCAAGACCACCCTGCTGCGCACCATCGCCGGGTTCAACAAGCCGAAATCCGGGAGCATTCTCGTCAACGGCCGCGACGTGACGCAGCAGCCACCCGACAAGCGCGGCATGGCGCTCGTCTTCCAGTCCTACGCGCTGTGGCCGCACATGACGGTGGCGCAGAATATCGGCTACGGGCTGAAGCTGCGTGGCATGGGCCGCGCCGAAATCGCTAGCCGTGTCGAAGAGCTGCAAATATTGCTCGGCCTCGCGGGGCTGGGCCAGCGCAAGCCCGCGGCTCTGTCAGGTGGCCAGCGCCAGCGCGTCGCGCTCGGACGCGCGCTCGCGATCGACCCCGAAATCTTGCTCCTCGACGAACCGCTGTCGAACCTCGACGCGCGCATCCGTCTCAAGGTGCGCCACGACATCAGCGCGCTGCAGAAGCGCCTTGGCATCACCGCCATCCACGTCACCCACGATCGGGAGGAGGCGATGGTGATGGCCGACCGGATCGTCATCATGGATGCGGGCAACATCGCCCAGCAGGGAACTCCCGAAGAGGTGTTCAACCGCCCCGCCTCGCCCTTCGTCGCCGCCTTCATGGGCGCGGAGAACGTCGTGGCACTGAACGGCAGGGCGGGCGGCGGCAAGGTGCGCATCGAGCCCAGCGCCATCAACGCAGAGGCCGACCTTCCTCTCAACGGGAGGACGCTGGTCGACGGCGCGTACGAAGCGCGGTTCCGCGCAGAAGGCGCCCAGCTTCTCGCCGACGACGGCACCACGCGGCCTGCCGGGGATGCGCTCGACCTCATCGGGCGCGTGGAGGCCGCGAGTTATCCGGGCGGCACCTGGCGCCATTCGGTGCGGGTGGGCGACGATGTTCTGCTCGTCGATGCGCCTCACGCCTTCGGCCAGGGCGAGGCAGTGCGCGTCCGCATCCCCGCGGAAAATCTCTTCATCTTTAATTCGCAGGGCCGCATGCCTGGGCGGCCGCAACAAGGTTCCCTGAACGAGGGTGGCGCCGCCCGCGTCCTGGAAGCATCCCACGCATGACAGAAGTCGAACGGGAGACAACCATCATGAGGACTTTCCTTCACGCATCGCTGGCTTTGGGGCTTTCAGCCATGCCGGCTGCTGCCGCAGAACTCACCGTCATGACCGCAGGCGACCAGAACATGGTCGACTACATCAACGAATATCTTGGACCGCTGTTCGAGGAGCAGAACCCGGGCCACAAGGTCCGTGCCGTCGGCACCGGGCCGGGTGATGCCGGGTCGCAGAAGATCGTCGAGCGCTTCGACGCGCAGGCTCAGGCCAAGAGCGAGACCTGGGACACCGACGTTGCTGTCGTGCACGAGAAGTTCGTGGGGCCGCTGGTCGAGAATAGCTATCTAGACGCCTATCGCGACCGCATCTCGAGCGGCAAGTTGGTGACGCGTTCCAATGCCGACATGGCGCTCGGCACGAACGTGAAGGGCTATGTCATGCCCATGTTCAACAGCCAGACGGCGCTTGCCTACAACCCGGCGCTGCTGCCGAACCCGCCGAAGAGCTATGAGGAACTCGCCGCGTGGGTGAAGGAGAACCCGAAGCAGTTCGGTTACAACGGCATCAAGGGCGGCGCCTCGGGCGTGAGCTTCGTGATGGGCTGGATCTACGCCTTCGGCGAGGGCGACGCCAACAAGCTGATGAACGGCCCGTTCGAGGAAGCCGAAACGCAGAAGTGGTCGGCGGCCTTTGACAAGCTCGCCGAATTCACCACCAACGCAACGCTGACGCCGGGCAATGCCGGTACGCTCGACCTTCTGTCGCGCGGCGAGATCGCGATCGGCCCTGTCTGGGTCGACATGTTCTATTCCTGGCAGGCGAGCGGCCAGCTGCCGCCCGAGTTCAAGTTGGTGCTGCCGGCGCCCGGCATGCCCGGCCAGCCAATGCACTACGTGATCCCGGAGAAGGCGCCGAACAAGGAGCTCGCCGAAAAGTTCGTCGAACTCGCCACCAGCCCGAAGGTGCAGGCCGAAGGCATCGTCAAGCGCTTCAACTGGTACCCGGGTATCGACGCCCAGCACGTCCAGGCAGAGCTCGACGAGGAGACCTGGAACAAGCTGTTCACGGACGTGACGCCCGAGGATCTTGCCAGCTACGGCAAGCCATTCCCGATCACGCCCTTCAACAACGCGATCCTTGAAGCCTACGAGCGCCACGTCACCAACTAGGACCGCACGAGCAGAAGGCCGCTCGCCCCGCGGCGGGCGGCCGCTTTGCGCCGGACACCCCGATGACCAACGACACGCCGAACCGCATCCTCGGGCTTCTTCTCGTCCTGCCTGCGCTGGCAGTAATCGTGCTCCTGTTCGTGGTGCCACTCGCCAGCTCCGTGGTCGGCGCCTTCAGGGTCAATGGCGGCTTCGGCTTTGGCAATTTCATCAAGTCGTACGAACTCTACACCTCCGACATCATCTTCACGGTGGTGATCGTCTCGCTGTCGACGTTGCTGATCGGCATCTTCTCGATCGCGATCGGCGGCTATCTCGTCCTCGGCGAGAACCCGCGCGCAGTCGCGATCCTGCGCTGGCTCTATCGCTGGCCGCTGTTCATCCCCTTCATCGTTGTCGGCCAGGTGCTGCGCACCTTCCTCGCCAAGAACGGGTTGATGAACAACATCCTGATCGAGGTCGGCCTGATCACACCGCTGCAGGCGACCAGCTTCCTCGACTGGCGCGGCATTGTCATCGCCTTCGTCTGGAAGCAGACGCCGTTTGTCGCCCTGCTCGTCTCCGGCGCCATGGCCGCGCTCGACCGCAGCACCATCGAGGCGGCGCGCAATCTCGGCGCTTCGCGCCTGCGCATCCTGATTGAGATAGTCGTGCCGCAGGTAGCAACCACGCTGATGGTCGGGCTGGTGCTGTCGTTCGTCACCATGATGTCGGTCTTGTCGGTGCCGCTGATGATCAACGCGCAGTCGCCGACGATGATCACCGCCGACATTGCCTTCCGCATCAACGCCTATGGCGACTACGGCGTCGCCAACGCGCTCGGCCTCATTTCCCTCGTCGCGAGCGGTTGCGTCGGCTGGTTCTACCTGCGCCAGACCCTGAGGGAGCGGGCATGACGACCATCGCCGCCTCGCGCCCTGCCTTCTCCCTCGACCTGTGGTGGATCCCGCGCTCGATCGCGCTCGGGCTGGTCGCCTTCATCATCTTCGGCCCGCTTACCAACCTGTTCCTGTGGGCCGTGACGGAGCGATGGTATTTTCCGCACGCGCTGCCGCTCGAATACGGCTTCAGCTACTGGGGTCGCGTGTTCTCGCCGCGGGGCACGGCGATGGAGTCACTCACCAACAGCATCCTCGTCGCGTTTCTCACAGTGGCGCTGGCTATGGCTCTCGCCGTTCCCGCTGGCTACGCGCTTGCCCGGCTGCGGCTGCCGCTGCGGGCGCTGATCATGCTCACCTTCCTCATCCCGCAGGCGTTCCCGAACCTGCCGGTCTACGTGAACATTGCCCGCCTGTTCTACCAGTTCGGCCTCAACGGCACGGTCGCGGGCGTCGTCCTCGTCCACGTCACCCATGGTCTCGTCTATGCGGTTTGGATCGCGACCGCCGCCTTTGCCTCGATTGACCGGGAATTGGAGGAGGCCGCCCGCTCGATCGGCGCCTCGCCGCTTCGCACCTTTCGCGATGTGACGCTGCCGCTCGCCGCACCGGGGCTCCTCGCCAGCGCCATCTTCGTCTTCCTCGAATCCCTCGACGAATTCACCGGCAGTTACTTCGTCGGCGCACCCGACGTGAACACGATGCCGCTTCTTCTCTACACGGCAAGCGCGGGCGGCAATTACCAGATCGCGTCCATCACTGCCGTGCTGCTGCTGCTTCCGTCGGTGGGGTTCATGCTGGTAATCGAACGCTTCCTGAAGTCGGACGTATTGTCGAAGGTCGGCCATTGAGCAGGAAAAGTAGGCAGAAGGCGTCAGGGTTCGTCAGCGCCCAGCAGGTGGCCGAACTCGCGGGCGTATCGCGCTCGGCCGTATCGCGCGCCTTCACGCCGGGCGCGAGCATCGCCGCCGAGACGCGCGACAAGGTGATGGAGGCGGCGGCCAAGCTCGGCTACCAGGTCAATGACCTTGCCCGCGGATTGCTCGCCAACCGCAGCCGGCTGGTCGGGCTGGTGACGACTAAGCCCGAAGTCGGCTTTCGCGCCCATCTTGTCGCCGCACTCACGCGGGCGCTTATCCGGCGCGGCAGCATTCCGCTTCTCATCAACACCGGCAGCTCCGAGCAGGAGATGGAGGCGGCACAGACCGCCCTGTTCGGCTACCGCGCCGAGGCCACGATCATCCTGTCCGGCTCACCGCCAGCCTCGTTCGTGGAGCTTGCGCGCCGCAACGGCCAGCCGCTGGTGATGCTCGGCCGCTCTGAGCCGGGCTGCGATCACGTCCGCATCGATAATGCCGGTGCTGCCGCCCGTGCCGCGCGCCAGTTCATCGATCTCGGCCTCAAGCGTCTTGCCGTTGCGGGATCCGAGTCCGCCACGCCCAGCATCGTCGAACGGGAGCGCGTGTTCATCGAGACGGCTGAGATGCTTGGCGCAAGTGTCGCCGTCGCCCGAGGGCGCGACTCGGACTATGCCGGTGGTCAGCAGGCGGCGGCCTCGCTGCTCGGCAACGTAAGCCCGCCGCAGGCTGTGTTCTGCGTCAATGACCTGATGGCGCTCGGCCTGCTAGACGCAGCACGCAACCGCTTCGGTCTTCGCGTGCCGCGCGATGTCTCGGTTATCGGCTTCGATGACATCCCCGAGGCGTCCTGGGACGCCTACCGTCTCAGCACGTTCCGGCAAGACCCGGAGGAGATGGCGGCCGAGGTCATCCGCCAGCTGGAGCGTCGGCTCGAAAATCCGCACGCGCCGGATTCAGTGGTCCAGCTGGACGCAGCCTTCATCCAGCGCGAGAGCGCACTCGCCGAGCCCCAGCATGCGTGATCAGCCACAAACGAGACTTCTTCCCGCCAGGCATTCCGGAAAAAAGACATGAAACTCATTCTCGTCAGCGACCTGCATCTCGTCGCCCCCGGCGAAAAACTGTTCGGCTTCGACCCGCTCGCCAATCTCGAAGCGTGCATCGAATCCATCAACGCCGAACATGCAGACGCCGACCTCGTCGTCTTTTGCGGCGACATCACCAATGACGGGCTGCCGGCCGCCTATGCGGCCGCTGCCGAGAAGCTCAAGGCTCTGCGCCCGCCCTTCCGGATAGTGCCAGGCAACCATGACGACCGCGCCGCGCTGATCGCGGCCTTTCCGGAGGCGGCGAGCGGAGATGGCTTCACCCACGCGGCGATCGATGCCGGCGGAAAGCGCTTGCTCCTCCTTGATACGCTCTGGCCGGGCCACGTCGACGGGCAGCTGTGCGACCAGCGCCTTGCCTGGACAGACCGGGAGCTGGGAAAGACCTCCGACGCGCTCGTCGTCATGCACCACCCGCCATTCGAGATCGGCGTGGCGTCGATGGATGACTGCCGCCTGACCGACCCCGACCGGCTGCTCGAAATCTTCAAGCGACACGGCAACGTCCGCCACATCTTCGCAGGGCACGTGCACATCTTCGCCAGCGGTCACTGGGGCGGCATCCCGTTCACGACGCTGCGCAGCACCAACCATCAATCCGCTCTTGCCTTTTCAGGCCCGCACCGCGTCAGCTTCGAACCCCCGGCCTACCACATCGTGCTCTCTACCAATGCAGGCATCGTCGTGCACATGCGCGAATTCGAGGCGCGGAGGTGACCGAGAAGCCACGGGCCATCCTAGCCAGCCGTTGCCAAGGAAACGATCTTTGACGAGGAGGGTGGGGATCTAACGGATGTCCGACTGAGGATGCTCGGCAAGGACAGCCTCGGTCTTCTTGTTGTCCGCCCGCTCCATCACCCTCGCAATGACTTCCGCAAGCTTGCGCTGGTCAAAAGGCTTGCCGAGGCGCTCGACGTCGCGCCCGGGTACTTCAAGGCCCTCCCCGTAGCCGCTGGCGATGATGACGGGGACGCCGGGCCGTAATTTTCGAGGGCCGTGACCAGCTGGATGCCTGTCATGTTGGGCATGGCCTGATCGGTCATCACGAGGTCGATGTCCGGCCGCTCCCTGAACTTCTCCAGCGCCTCGGCACCCGACATCGCTTCGATGACCTCATGCCCGAGGTCTTCCAGGAGTGCGGCGGTGTTCATCAGGACGAGCGCGTCGTCGTCCACCGCGAGGACCGTCAGTCGGCATTCGCTCACGGCCGGCGTCTCCTCTGCAGGAGCGGCTTGCAGCGGCACCATGTGGTGTTCAACCGCCGGCAGCCAGAGTATGGCGCTGGTTCCCTTGCCCATCTCGCTGACGAGTTCAAATGTGCCGCCAAGCTGCTGCGCCATGCCGTGCACCATGGGGAGGCCGAGGCCGGTCCCCTTGCCAACACCCTTGGTGGTGAAGAACGGCTCAGTAGCCCTCCGCATCGTTTCGCGGTCCATGCCGGTCCCCTGGTCGCGCACCACGATGCGGACATAGTTGCCCGGCTGAAGACCACTTCCTGAACTGCCAGCAATCGTCTCTGCGCTTGCGAGAATGACAATCGAGCCCCCCAGAGGGGACGCGTCACGCGCGTTCACGATCAGGTTAAGCAGCGCCATCTCCAGCTGGTTCGCATCGGCGCGTACGGCGGGCAGCCGCAGCGGGAAGTTCGTCGTGATCGGCCATTCCGGACCGATCGACCGCTGCACGAGGTCATTCATCCCGGCAAGCAGCTGGGCAACATCAACGCTATCGAGATGAAGCTCCTGGCGGCGCGCGAAGGCGAGCATGCGCTGGGTCAGCGTCGCCCCGCGCTGTGCGCCCTCCACCGCATTGACGAGCAGCCGCTGCGCCAGCGGATCAGGCGGCAGGCGCTTGCGCAACAAATCAAGGCTGCTCATGATCGCCATCAGCAGGTTGTTGAAGTCGTGCGCCACGCCGCCCGTGAGCTGACCGATCGCCTCCATCTTCTGGCTCTGGAACAGCGCGTCGCGCGCGCGCTCAAGCTGGCGCTGGGCTTCGTCGCGCTCGGTCACGTCACGGCCATAGGCGTAGACGAGTCCATCCTCCATCGTCGTGTGCCACTCGATGAGGTGATAGCTGCCATCGATCGCGCGCAGCCGGTTCGCGTAATTACTAAGCTCCTGATCGTGCAGCGCATGCCGCAGCGCTGCCTCGCTCTCTTCGACCTCTTCAGGGTGCATGAAGCCACTGAAATGCTGGCCCACGACCTCCTCCACCGGGTGGCCGAGGATCCGGGTCCATGACGGGCTCACGGATCGGAAAATGCCCTTGGCATCGATGACCAGCATCAGGTCGCGCGATACGCTCCAGAGACGGTCGGCGCGGCGGCGCTCGTTGTCGAGCGCGACGACATTGGCAAGCGCACTGCCAATCTGCCCGGCAATCAGCTGAACGACATTGAGGATATCCTCATCCTCGACGCGATAGGGATTAAGCGCGAGCACCAGCAAACCAGCAACGGCACCCTCGCCAAGACCTGGTACGGCAATCGCGACCGCCTTTGAAGGCGGCCGGTCCCAGGCACCACAGGGCCAGTCGATATCGGGCATCAGCTGCACCACCTCGCCAGACTGGCTGAACGAATCCATGGATCGACCGGCCGCGTCGGGGAAGATCTTTTCCCAATCATCGGGCTGCTCGTCGCCCGCAAGATGAAGGGCAACGAACGGAAAGTCGCACTGGTTGGCGGCAAAAACCGAATTCACCGCGCTTTTGATCGCGGCCTTGTCCGTTGCGGTGGCAAGCGACGTTCCAAGATGCCGCAGCGTCTCCAGCCGCCGCTCGCTGATCACCCGAGCCGTCTCTTCCGTGACCACACAAAGCAGGCCGCCAACCTCACCGTTGGGCAGGAACAGCGGGCTGTAGGAAAAGCTGTGGTAGGTCTCCTCCGGGTAGCCGCTGCGTTCCAGCAACAGAAGCAGCGCCTTGTTCCAGGTGGCCTCGCCCGAGCGCACACGCTCGACCTGGTCGGCAACGTCCTCATAGACCTCGGACCAGACCTCACGAAACGGTTTGCCGAGCGCGTCCGGATGCTTGATCCCGAGCGTCGGAATATAGGCGTCGTTGTAGAAGAACCGGAGGTCAGGGCCCCAGCCGAGCCACATCTCGAAACGTGAGGTGAGCAGCATGCGCAGGGGAATCTTCAGCGCATCTGGCCACTGCTGTGGTGGCCCAAGAGGCGTGTCCACCCATCCCCGTGCGCGCATGGTTTCTGCCATCACGCTCGTCCCCGGGAAGATGTCTGCCAGCTTGTCGTTCAATTGATGGCCCCACAACCCTCTCCGCAGCTGCGATCAAACGCGCGCTGCCAAAGTTGGTTGCATGGCGCTTTCGTGCCGGGAGCTGCTATATCGGGCGTTTCCATCCGATATTAGGCTCGCTCTTCAGACCTCCCGCGTTTCGCGGCTGCGTCGACCGCATCATCCCGCTCGAGCAGGTCGCCCATCATCAACGCCGAGCCACAAGCTAAGCGCGTGATCATGTCAGTTGCACTTGCAGCGGACATGCCGGTCGATCTCTCCGCGATACAGCGCGGGCTGGCCGGCAGACTGAATACTGCGCACCCAGCATCTCGAGGAGCGGTTTCCCGCCGGAGCCGAGGCGCTGATGTCGACGATGGAGGTGATAGGTCGCCTTATCGCCACGCTCGACCGCCTGACGACTTCCTGTTCTAGTCGAGCGCGGGCTCTGGCTCGCGCAGTTCGGCAGGCGCGACCTTGCGCTCGGTATCGCGCAACTTCTGCAGATTCTGGGCGATCTGCTTGAGATTGGACTTGAGGTCGGCGATGCCGCCCTGCCTGATCCCCTCAAGCATGACTTCCTCGAGGTTCTGGATCGCGGGAATCAGCTTTTCGATTACCTGCCGTCCGCGATCTGTGATCTCGATGCGCACGATGCGCCCGTTGTCCTCGGGGCGGGTACGAGTGACGAGGCCTTCCTTGACCATCGCTCCGAGCTGGCGCGACAGCGTCGACTGTTCGACGGAAATGATCTGCGCCAGTTCCTTCAGCGTGCGCACGACACCGTCCTGCAGGACCACGAGGGCCCGGTAGCTCGGGATCGATATGCCGTATTCACCGAGACGGTTTGAAACCACCTCGTTAAACACCGTCGAAATCTGGGTGATGCAGTAAGGGACCGTATCCCGGTATGGATATTTCATGCTCTGGAGGGCCTTCGACTGAGAGTCGGCCAGAACCGACGCAACACTGTAGCCGGAATGACGCTAGGGCAGCAACCCACGCGAGCCATGTCTTTGGCCGCATTTAGCGATCAACTGCAAAAAACTGCCGTAAGGACCATTGAAAACTCCGTATTCCCACCCCATCTGACCTGCGCGGACCGGGCCCCTCTGTCGGGAGCATAGTCTTCCGTCATGTCGGCCGCATCGGAATGTTCCGATGCCGCGGTGGTCCGCTCCCCCGCAAATTCCAGGACGTTCCGATCGAGCACATCATTCGAGAGGAGCAATCCCGTGGAACTTCTGTTTACTGACTGGCTGGGAACTCCGGCATGGTTCTGGCTGGCCTTCCTTGGCCTCGTCATTTCACTCACCGCATTCGACCTTGGCATCCTCCACAAGGAGGACCGCGAAATGGGCATCGCGGAAAGCCTGAAGCTGTCCGTCTTCTACATCGCCATCGCGCTCATGTTCGGCGGGTGGATCTGGTATGCGCGCGGGTCTGAACCCGGCATGCAGTACCTGACCGGCTATTTCATCGAGAAGGCGCTATCGATCGACAACGTCTTCGTCATCAGCCTGATCTTTTCCTATTTCGCCATACCGCGAAAATTTCAATACCGGGCGCTCCTCTGGGGCATCATGGCCGTGATCGTCCTGCGCGGCATCATGATCGCCGGCGGCGCAGCGCTCGTGAACGAGTTCTACTGGGTCCTCTATCTCTTTGCCGCCTTCCTGATTTTCACCGGCATCAAGATGTTCTTCACCGGAGACGAGCCAATTGACGTCGCCAACAATCCGGCGGTGCGGTTCATCTCGCGCCACATGCCGGTGACCCACACCCCGCATGGCGAGAAGTTCTTTGTCCGGACACTCGATGCAAAGACCGGAAAATTTGTGCTCGCCGCAACGCCCCTGTTCCTGGCGCTGGTGGTGATCAACATTGCCGACCTCGTCTTCGCCGTCGACAGCGTGCCGGCGATCTTCGCGATCACCACCGACACCTTCATCGTCTACACGTCGAACATCATGGCGATCCTCGGCCTGCGCGCGCTCTACTTCGCGCTGGCGGCGATGGTGCACCGGTTCCACTACCTCAAATATGCGCTGGCTGCGGTGCTGGTCTTCATCGGCACGAAAATCTTCGTTGCAGACTTTGCGCTCGGAGGCGGCAAGTTCCCGCCGCTCCTGAGCCTCGGCGTCACGCTGGCGCTGATTGCCGCAGGCGTCGTCTATTCGCTCTGGAAGACGACGGGCGAAGAGGAAACCCTGCCCACAACAAGCGGGTCGGAACGATAAGCATGCAGGGGTGTCCCGGTTGGGACGCCCCTGCGCAGGAACTTGCCCACCAGATCTGCATTTTCATCAGGTCAAACCGCGATCAGGCGGAGGGGTAACCAGTGTACGTTGTCGAAGTCTTCCTGCCGTTGGAAACTGGCGACGGCCGCCGCGTCGGCCGTCGCGAGCTTGAAGGTCTGGTTACGCGCCTTGCCGAAAAATTCGGCGGCGCGACCGCCTTCACCCGCTCTCCCGCCCTCGGACTGTGGAAGCCGGGCGAGACGATCGAGAAGGACCAAATCATCATCGTCGAGGTGATGGTCGAGGAACTCGACGAAGCATGGTGGCGCAACTACCGCCGGCACCTCGAAAAGCAGTTCGACCAGGACGAGATCCTGATCAGGGCCACATCCTGCCGGAAGCTTTAGAAGCTTGCTTTGCTAGTGTTGCCGACTTCCCATCTTCTCCTACATACATTTTGGTATCCTGTGAGAACCCGGGTACGGGACAAGCAGCGGTGACGAATGCGCGATAAGGACTCCACTCGACCGGAAATGCACTTGTCGGCTGGCGACGACAGGCTGATCCGGCCATGAACGCCGAGGTGTCCCGCGCTCCGAACCCGATCCTCACTTGGCCGCTACACCCTTTTCTCTTCGCCGTAGCCTCGGTGCTCGCGCTGATGGCGAGCAATCTCAACCAGGTGTCGCCGATGCATGTCGTCGGAGCGCTCCTTGGTGCGCTTGTCTTCGCAGCAGCAGTCTATGCGCTCGCGTTTATGATCTGGCGGGACGGCGCACGGGCGGGGCTGATCGCCAGCATCTGGGTGGTCGGCAGCCTGTTCTACGCCGCGGTGTTTGGCGCTCTCAACGATCTAGTCGAGGGCGGATTCGAGATGGTGCGCTCACTGCCCCTCGCGCTCGCCGCACTGGTGGTGCTCACCTTCGTCGCGGCAAGGCTGCCCCACTCCGTCGTGCGCATTCTCGCCGTCATCCTGAACTGCCTCGCGGCGGTGATGGTGGCGACGCCCGGCCTGCAGGCCGCGGCGTTTGAATGGCGCAACGGGGCTTCGCGTGCCATCTACGACCCCTATCAGGCGGCCGAGGCACTGCCTCCGGCTGACCCTGCGCAGCAGCAGGGCGATCGGCCGCCCGACATCTACCACTTTGTCTTCGATCGCTACGCCTCGCCGACCACGCTCGCCGAATATTATGGTTACGACGACAGCCCGCTGGTCGCCTTCCTGGAGGACCGCGGCTTTCGGGTACTGCGCGATGCGCACTCGAACTATCACCGCACCGCCCATTCGCTCGCCTCGACCTTCTACATGGACTACCTCGACCTGTTCGACGGGAAGCCGGACCTTGCTGGCAGCAGCAACTGGCAGCCGGTGTTGTCCATGCTCGCGGACCACCGGGCGGGGCGCTTTCTCAAGGCGCGCGGCTACCGCTTCATCCAGTTCGGCTCATGGTGGACGGGAACGTTTCACAACCGGCTTGCGGACGAAAACCGGCCACACGGCCTCAACGAGTTCGACATGCTTTACCTGCGCCGTACGGTGTTGCGGCCGCTTCTGCACCTTTTGCCTGACGCGCCGGAAACCAGCCTCCTCGACTGGGATAACGCCCAGTGCTACCGGGTGAAAGCGCAGATCGAAGAGATCAAGGCGATCGGCGAGCAGGATCAGCCGGTCTACGTTTTCGCCCATTTCCTCGTTCCGCACGGGCCGTACAATTTTTCCCCCGAGGGCGAGTGCCTGACGATGGAGCAGTCCGGACGGCGCGGGCTCGAAAAGGGCTATCTTGAGCAGGTGGAATATGCCGGGCGCATTATCCGGGAACTGGTACCAGCCCTGCAGGCAGACCGGCAGAACCCGGCTGCAATCATCATCCAGTCGGACGAAGGCCCGTTTCCGGCGCGCGAGCCGAACGTTGCCTGGCAGGACCAGCCCGACCCGATCCTGCGGATCAAGACCGGGATATTGAGCGCCTACAGCATTCCGGGCGCCGATGAGATCGACGAGCACCTCACGCCGGTGAACACCTACCGCATCCTGTTCAATGCGCTGTTCGGCACCAAATTCGAGCGGCTTCCGGACAGGACCTTCGTCGTGCCCGATGACGATCACCTCTACGAGTTCCACGACGTGACCGGCCGGGTGCGCGCGCTCGACTAGGCCTGCTTCTTGCCCCTGCGGCCCATGTCGAGCTTCGGGCTGATCGTTTCAGCCAGCCAGTCGATGAACACCCGGACGCGCGGCGACAGCTGCCGGTTGCTCGGATAGAGCACCGAAACGGGCGTTGGCGTCGGCGGAAAGTCGGGCAACACTTCCGCCAGCGCACCGCTGGCGAGATCCTCGGCGAAACGATAGCGCGGCGCCTGGGCAAGGCCGAGACCATGCAGCGCGGCGGCGGCATTGGTGTCGGCGCCACTTACCAGCACACGCGCTGGCAGCATCACCTCGATCACCTCGCCGTCGCGGGTGAATTCAAGCGGCAGCGGCTGGCCCGTACGCGACGAAACAAAGGCGATCATCTGATGCCCTTCGAGATCGTCGGGTGTGCGGGGCGTGCCATGCGAAGCAAGATAGGCCGGGCTCGCCACCGTCACCTCCTCCATCAGCCCAAGCCGCCGCACGATCATGTCGCTGTCTGCGAGTTCGCCTGCGCGCACGACGCAATCCACGCCCTCACGAACGAGGTCGACGAAACGCTCGCCTTCGCCGACGTGGACGCTGAGCCCGGGATGCCGGGCAAGGAACGCCGGCAGTTCGGGAAGCAGGATCGAGCGGGCCAGGTGACCAGCAACGTCGACGCGCACCACCCCGGAGATCGCGCCGCCGGCGCTGCGGTCGGCGTCCTCGAGTTCGGCGAGGATTGCAACGCAGCGGCGGTAATAAGTTTCGCCCTCGGCCGTCGGCTGGACATGGCGGGTGGTGCGCTGCAGGAGCCGCGCGCCCAGCCGCTCTTCCAGCGCCTTGATGGCCGCCGTCGCGACGGGACGCGACACGCCGCAGTCCGCCGCCGCGGCACTGAAGCTGCCGCGCTCGACGATGCGGACGAAGAGATTGAGCGTTGCCAGCCTGTCCATGCGATTGTTCCACCCTGCCAAACAATGCTGACCGAAAACACGGTCTAATCATGGCGGCACGTAACGCCCAGATTGGGGACCTCACGAACAGGAGGTTTTTATGTCTCAATCCCGCATCGCTCTTGTCACCGGCGGCAGCCGCGGACTTGGCCGCTCGACCGTAGAAGCGCTGGCGCGTCGCGGCGTCTCGTTGATCCTTACCTACCACAGCAACCAGGCCGCAGCCGACGAAGTCGTCGCAAATATCCGAAAGAAGGGCGTCCGGGCCGCCACCTTGCCGCTCGACACCAGCGACACGAAAGCGTTCCCCGTCTTCGCGCAGGAAGTCAGGCGCGTGCTCGGCGGATGGGACGCGGATAGCTTCGACTATCTCGTCAACATGGCTGGCACGTCGCACAGCGGCCTGATCGATGAGGCGACGGAGGATGACTTCGACGCCGCCTACCGCGTGCACGTCAAGGGGCCGTTCTTCCTCACGCAGACGTTGCTGCCCCTGATCGCCGACGGCGGGCGGATCGTGAACATCTCGTCAGGGCTGACGCGCATCATCAACCCGGGCCGTATCGTCTACGCGTCGATGAAGGGGGCGGTAGAGGTGATGACGCGCTACATGGCGAAGGAACTCGGGCCCCGCCGCATTGCGGTGAACGTCGTCGCACCCGGCGCCATCCAGACCGACTTTTCCGGCGGCATCGTCCGCGACAATCCGGACGTCGCCCGCCACATCGCCGAACTCACCGCCCTCGGCCGCCCCGGCGTTCCAGATGACATCGGCCCGATGATCGCTTCGCTGCTTTCGGAGGACAACCGCTGGGTCAACGCCCAGCGCATCGAGGTCTCCGGCGGCCAGGCGATCTGACTGAAAGTGTTGCGGGGTTGTCGTCAGGGATCAGCGCGATCTGTGGCGACATCTGTCGAAACGACGCGAGGGGCGGCTGCGCACCCCTCGCCGATCTGGATAGGCCTGCCGGGGCCATTTCCGGCAGGCACACAGTAGCAGGGCGGGAGAAGGCTCCCGCACTGATATCTCTTAGCGGTACGGGTAGCCGGCCTTTTCCTGGTCGGCAGCGTACTTCTTGAAGATCTTTACGACCTTGCGCGCGCGCTCGGATTCGCCCGCGATCTCGTCCCAGAAGCTCTCGGCATCCTTGACGATCTGTGCCCACTCTTCCTTCGGAAGCTCGGTCTGCTCCAGCTTCTCGCCGTGGACGCGCAGCTGTGCCTCGCCGCCCCAGTACCAGACGTTGCGGTAGTAGTGCGACTGGTCAATCGTCGTGCGATAGAGCTGCTGCAGGTGCGGCGGCACCTTGTTCCAGCTCTCGGTGTTGACGAAGTAGGAGCCAAACCAGGCGCCGGTGACCGAGTTCGACAGCGCGTACTTGCACACGTCCGCCCAACCCACTTCATAGGTCTCGGTGAAGCCGCACCAGGCAACGCCGTCGAGGTCGCCCGTGCGCAGCGCGACTTCCACGTCGTCCCA